>PDSJ01000042.1 GCA_002748425.1 candidate division KSB3 bacterium
CAGGCTTGAGAGGAGCAGCAGAAAATCACTCTGCTTTTCCAGTGCAGTCAGCTGGGTATGCAGCGCTTCTCTCCAGTCGGTAATGATAAGATCAGAACCCTCAGGAGATTTCCCTCCGGTAATACCGATGATTCCTATCTTAATCCCGGCAATTTCCTTGAGTATATACCCGGGAAAGGCCTGCTGATGATCGGCTGTTTCTATATTACAGCTGATAATGGGCAGCTGGGCAAACTCTTTTTGCGCAAAGAGTTTACTGCCGCCAGCCAGATCGTTTGCCGACAGTCCAACCGCTTCATAGCCGAGAAGATGATATGCCTGGGCAATACCGCTTGCGGCAATGTGGGAGATCTCCCTGCTGCCAGTATTTCTGCTGCTGTGTTTAAAAAAGATATTGCCGGCATCGACCAGCAGGGTGGCAAGACCTTTTTCCCGGGCGTCCTCTTTTGCAAGAGAGATATAACGGGATTTGCCGGACAGACCGCCCAGCCGATTGCCGCGTCAGCCGGAAGGCTGATATTCGCCTTTGAGATTATTGGTAAAAAGCAGCGAGAACTGCTGCGCCTGCACCTGAGAGAGTGCGAAAAAAGGCGTAAACAGGGCAGCTATCAGTAAAAGAGCTGTGGTTTTATTTCTTCTATACATATTTTTTCTCTATGATGTGATATGGATAAGAAACTCCCTGTTTCCTTTTGGGCCGGGAAGAGGAGAGGGGATAATCCCTCTGTTATAAATTTGCGGTTCGTTCCAGTCATCGATAAAGCGGATAATCTTCTGTTGCGCCTTTTGGTGCAGTTTCTCATCAAGCACAACGCCGCCTGCAGGAATATCGGTATAGGGGAGTTCATATTGAGGTTTTATCAGGGCGACAATATGAACAAAGCCGGTAAATACCCCAATCATCGCAGGCAGAATCCTGGTAAGAGAGATAAAAGAGACATCGGTTACCGCAAGATCTATTGTCGTATAGTCAAGATCCTTACGCTCCAGCCGTCTCGCATTATAACGCTCAATAACCACAACCCGTTCATCCTGCCGCAGTCTCCATGCCAGTTGACCGTAGGCGACATCAACAGCAAAAACTCTCTTTGCACCATGCTGCAGCAGACAGTCGGTAAAGCCACCGGTGGAAGCGCCAATATCAAGGCAGGTTTTCCCCTCTACCTCAAGAGCAAAAGCCGAGATCGCTCCTTCCAGTTTTACGCCCCCTCGAGAGACAAAAGGAGATTTCTCCTTAAGCCGAATAGTTGCTGTATCATCGACAACAGCGCCCGCCTTATCGATAATACGCTCATTAATATAGACCTCTCCGGCGCCAATCACCCTTCTGGCGGTTTCAGCATCTTTGGCAAATCCTTTGGTAACAAGAAGCAGATCAAGGCGGCTTTTCAAGATACAGCCCCAATACGTCTACAGTTTTTTCAACTGTTCTTTTGCCGCAGCAGCTTGTGGGGAGCCGCCATAATTTTTGATAACCTTGGAGTAGACCAGCTTGGCGGTCTCTTTATCAGCCATTTTCTCAAAGGCCTCCGCCTGCCGTATCAGAGCCTGCGGAGCAATGGCGTTATCAGGATTTCTGGCCACCACATTCTGGTAGTTTACTACTGCCAGATCATACTGTTTCAGGGCAAATTGACACTCTCCCATCATAAACCGTGCGGCAACACGATCTTTTGCGGTTTTATTCAGGGCAATATCTTCAAAGATATCCAATGCCTGCTGATATCTTTTCTGCTTTAGCAGGCTTTTTCCTTTTGCCATCTGGTTATCCGTTTGATTACCGGATGGCGCGGTGGAGGGCTTCGGCTGGACGGCGACGGGAGCAGATGGTGCTTTTGGTTCTGTTTTTACCGTTGCTGCTGTGGGCGTAACTCTCTTTACTGTTTTGATCGGGTGTTGCGGTGCGGCTGTTGGTTGAGTTGTCTCTTCTTTTAGCGGCTGACTCACAGATTTATGTGTCTGGGTACGCTTTACCTTTTTATGCGTCGCATAGATAGCTTTTGAATCATCATGCTCCGTTGAACCTCCTTTTTTCACCGCGTTTTTGCGCTGCTGCGCCAGTTGTGCCGCAAGTTTTGCCTCTTTTGCCTTACGTTCCAGTTCACGAACGCGGGCTTTCTGAATGGCGTTGACATTCTCCTGTTGCTTTTTAAGCATCTGCTGTATTTTCACATCCTTTGCCTGCTGTTCAGCGAGCAGAGCCTGAAATGCCTCTTCCCGCTTGGCAGATTCCTGCTCGGCAACATTGGAGATGGCAGCCTGTAATTCCTTGTTCTGCTCTCGCAGACGCTGGTTCAGATAGTACGACTCTTCAATCTGTGCCCGCAGCTGGGAAATATCCTGCTCCAACTGGTCGAGATGGCTTGATGCGGTGGCCTGTCGTTTCTGCAGTTTATCCATTGTTGTCGCTTTCATATTTTCCATCTGCTGATG
>PDSJ01000016.1 GCA_002748425.1 candidate division KSB3 bacterium
ACATCCCCCAGGTTCTCCACCACAATATCATAGACCACGATATAATCATCTGCCTGCGGGACCACTGATGACGCTGCCTTAGCCACACCAAGCACCGGAAGATCAAAATCATTTGTAATCCCGGGAAAGCCTGGTTGAGGAGCTATACCAGCAACATCAAATGCAACATAGGGTTCATTCGGCGCATAGATATTTACGGTGACTTCACCATCTTCCAGCTCGCTCCAGGGAATCAAGGCGTATGCCAGACCAATATAGCCGTTTGCTTCTTTGCCATTGATCTGAACATCCTGGTTGGCAATAAGAGGAATTGCTTGTCCTGCTATATAAATTTCCATCTCGCCAACATCATAATCGCCATAGACGATGCTGAAATAGTGATCGTGCCCATAATCCGGATCGTTTTCATCAACGTCAAAGACAAACTTGAAATCGGCATCAATCCCTACGTCCAGTGGCTCAGGATCAGGGTGATTGGGATCATTGGCATAATAGAATCCAAAAAATTTTGATATGGCAACATCAGTATAATTTGAGCCCGTGCTTTCAGCTTCTGCGGATTTTTCTTCAGGCTCACGAAAGTCAAAGACATCCCACGCTGTCGTTCTCCTATCAGGAAGTCCCCCCGACTTTCCATACATATCCAGCAGAAGATCCCCGGGTTCCAGGATCCCATTATCACCGCCATTTGGAGCCAGATCCGCTACCCACCATTGCCTGCCCTCGGACTTGCTTCCTATGCTTCCGCAATGCGGAGCAAGGCCATCTCCACAAGTCCCTTCAACTTGAGCGTGTGTGGCAATATCGGTCGCGGGAATGCCAAAACCGTCAACATCTCCGATTTGGACTGTGATTGCAAAAGAGCTGATGGGTGACGCTAAGCACAGAAGACTCAGCATCAAACTTAAAAACAGAAGTCTTTTCATACTATTCCTCCTTTTATTTTAGGTTTTCTCCAG
Source organism: candidate division KSB3 bacterium (assembly GCA_002748425.1). Lineage (GTDB taxonomy): Bacteria > Moduliflexota > Moduliflexia > Moduliflexales > Moduliflexaceae. Next base: position 960 of record PDSJ01000016.1, read on the forward strand.
GCCGCCGACTGTTTTCCTGAATCGCTCATGCTTGCAGCTCAGCCTTAATGCTGCCCGAAGAGTTTTCAGATCAGCACTCGTCATGAATGCTGCCGCGCCTTCTTCAAAGACACGAGCTCTCTGAATGACGCATATCGTTCTGTCTTGAATAGCAAGGTCCGTGCCATCGGAGACTTTCCTTAGCTGAAATCTTGTCGATATACGCGATAAGAGCCATAATCATACGATGATAAGAATTTTCAGGCCGGCATCTTCCAAAAGATGCCGGCCTGCAGAGAAAATAAGAAGGGCTTAGAACTGTAAAACTTTCCGGCAGATCGTCTTTTTATGAACTGTAGACGCGTATAATTGTTTAAAAAGAGGCTGGATACCAGACGTAAAAGAAATCAACAGGATGAGCTGCAGAGCGTATTGGGGACGACTTGAATACGGCCCGCGCCGGGCAGATCGCAGAGGCCTCCATGCATACGTTTTTCCCAGTTCCAGGCCCGGGGCGCGATGCTGAAGGCTCCCACTTGCTCGTCACGCCAAAGCAGACGCTGCTTTTGAGAAGACGTGTTCGTGGCAGATGAGGCTGTCCGGCTGTCCCTGGCATCACTCTCTACGGTCTTCAGGGCAAAACCGAAGATATACTCACCAGCTGCCAGAGCTAATGTGATTTTGCGGCAGAATCGGAGATAATCCCCTTGACAGACCTGATTCGGACTGTCCTCTTTGGAATAAAAACTTTTGGCATGAATTACGACATTAAATTGATTCGTGATGATAATGCGGGGAATAGGGATTCCAATCGTATGCTTCAGCTGGAACTCACAATAAAAACAGGCCTGATCGCCCTGCACAAAATTCGCGCAGCTTGTCCCATTTTTGTTACAGACTGCAAATCTGATCAGCCGCGCCCAATCGCTCTCCGGGCAGTGGCCGGGCGTCAGAATCTCCTTCTCAGGCCATGCAAAATCATTCTCTGAACGTGATCTGGGACTGCCCAGGTCCTCAACCGCTGCTGTCGTGACTGGCCTGCTTCTTGCCATATTTCTTATATGAATATATTTTTGGATTCCCTGCGCAACTTCGCCCTTATGCAGGAGCTGGCCTTTATCGAGCAGAAGCATGGAATCGCAAAACTGTCGAACAGCTTCTATTGAATGAGTGCTCATGATAATTGTCAGGCCCTGAGCGATTAATTCTTCCAGGCGCGCATAACACTTCTGTCTGAAGAAAATGTCGCCGACCGCAAGAACTTCATCCAAAATCAGCAGATCGCTCTCCAGAAATGTAAAAAGTGAAAAGGCCAGGCGTGCTCGCATTCCTGTGGAATAGAGCCGTACCGGGCGATCGAAAAAGTCGCCCAGTTCCGAAAATTCGTAAATTTGTTCCAGCCGCGCCTGAGCGCAGCCGTCTGGAAATCCCAGCAGTTCAGCCGTCCGGACAATATTTTCGCGCCCGCTGATCTGCGGATGAAAATCCATGCCCAATTCCAGCATGGAAAGCAGCCTTCCCTTGAGCTGACAGGAGCCGGTTGTCGGATGGAGGACCCCTGTGAGAATCTTGAGCAGTGTACTTTTTCCCGCGCCGTTTTGGCCCATAATTCCCAGAAATTCACCGCGGCGCAGTTCAAAAGAAAGATCTTTGAGCGCCCAGAAGTCGTGATGACAGACTTTCCGACCTGGAGAAACCCATTCCTTGAGGCGATCCCAGGGACTCGCATAGATTTTAAAACATTTCCCGATCTTCTCTGCACGCAATACAAGGTCGTCATTCATACTGTATCTTTCACATCTACCCGGAGTTGTTGATTCACGATCACGCCAATGCCTGCTGCAATCACGAGCCACAAGATCATCCCCGTTCCTTCAAACACGCCGGGGAATTCCCCTTCCAGGACTAAACGGCGAATCGATTGAATAAACAGATACGGGGGGTTCAGAAAAAGCCAGGCGCGAAGGCCTTCAGGAAGTACTGTCTCAGGATAGATAAGTGGTAATGTCCAGCGCCATAAGGGCATGACAGCTGAAATGAATTCTTTTGTATCTGGAAAAAGGACCTGGAGATTTGCCGATGACAACGTTATCCCAAATGCCAGACCCTGGAGCAGTACCAAAAATACGGGCAGGAACACGAGCTTCCAGTGGATTGGATTTCCTGCCAGGGCGCTGATCGGCACAAAGAGAACAACGTATAGTATGAGTATCAGCGTAGCACTGAGTGCAGACTTGGCAATAAACACTTCCGGAGGGATATTAAGCCGTTTTAAATAGCGGCTGTGTTCTGCAAGACTGCTGCTGCCGCGCTGAATCAGCTCTGAAAAGCATCTCCAGAGCAAGATGCCCATTATCAGATACAAGCGATATGATCTTCCACGCGCACGCGCCGGGAAAATCCATGAAAACACCAGCGTATAAATCAGGATCTCGACAAGAGGATGAAGCACATTCCAAAACATGCCCATACTTGTGCCTGCGTAGCGATAACGAATATCATTCCAGGCATTTTTCCAAATGTAGCGGCGATAGCGATATACGTGAGAAAATCCGGGAAAAGCTCTGGGCACGACAGGCATTGAACACTCCTTAGATCTTGTTCTGCTCCTCATGTCAGCATGCTGGCGATTATTGTGATACATCTGTTTCCAAAAGCCCTGCTACGTATAAGACGTATAAGAGCGGATTCTGTCAAACTGCGATTACGATAAATGTGTGTCACGCGAATGTACTTCTTGTCATCCTGAGTTCTTTATATTTTGTCATCCTGAGGAGCCTGCGACGAAGGATCTCCCACATTGAGATTCTTCGCTGCGCTCAGAATGACAAATATGGTCAGAATGACAAGTACAGGCGCAGAATGACGTGGAAAAGCTTATCTCAGCAACTTGTTCCAGGCCTGTTTTGCCGTTTCCAGGACTCCTTCGTGTTGTACGTGAAACTGGATTTTATGAAAAATGTCCTGTACTTTCCTGAAATTTGTGGCAGAAGCCGCGTCGAGAAGTGCTTTGCCTTTAGTACGTTGCTGTGGATTCCGGCAAAATTCATCAAGGGGGGCAATCGTCTTCTCCCAAGTCAAGCACTCTTTGACAAGTGTTTGCGCATTCTGCGCTTTTGTTGCGACAAGTTCCGGCGACCCCAGAATCTCATCAATCACGTCACGCAATCCGCTATTATTGTCTGGATCGAGTGTCCAGCCGGCGTCATAACGCGCTATATAGCCTGACAATTCAGCATAGTCGTTATAAATGACCGGCAAACCGCACCACAGGTACTCAACAGTCCGCGTGGTGAACGCAAGTTCGCGCTCAGCATTACGCTGCATGAGATCGACTGCAACATGCGAACGGCAGTATACCTGGATTAACTGCTCCCTTGGAACCATCGGCCGCAACTGCACCCGTGAACTTTTTTCGAGCGTCCTGCGAAGGTTCTCAAATTTCCCAGTGGGAAGCGTCACGAGTGGATGCTTCCCACCGAAAAATTTCAGTATTCCCTGCTGCCTGGCCTCCAGCCGTTCAACAAGAGTCAACAAGCCGGAAACGGGATCCTGCCAGGGCAGAAAGACGCCGCCATAGACAAAGGCCTCTTCGTCTTGTGAGTGATGCCTGGGCAGATCAGGCGAAAGCGAGACCGGAACGACTTGAATAAGATCCTCCCGGAGATTGCAGCCGGCCATCATAAGCCACGGAAAAAAATAGTGCCGTTGTATTTCCCCGGCGCAGGTGAAAAAATCTGCTTTCTGAAGGGCTGCAATTTTTTCCTGACCTAAGCGATTCAGCATCGGATTCTCCTGGAATTGTGTCTCCAGCAAAAGCGGCCCGTGAAAATCGATGACAAGCGGCAGGTCAAAGGACTCATCCAGCAAATCAGCCAGGCGCCAATGCTGCAACACAACGACATCAGGCCGATGCTTCCTGATAAAAGCCATGAGTTGCTTCGGCGTGTAGAAGAGTTCGGACAGGGATGCCGGAATCTGCTCAAAGCGCTGGGTTATCATGTGGGGCATCGCCAGGACGACTGTATGCCCTTTTGCTTCAAGTCCCTTTCCGATGCCCCATGCCCTTAGTCCGGCGCCTGTGGTCGGAAATCCCGGATATGGGAGTATATCACCCGAAATAACTAAAATTTTTTTCATCAGCATGCTCCTGCCGAAAACTTTACGGCAATTTTTTGAAGGAATTCACGACAGACCTGCTGGTCCTGCCGGTCGAACAATTTCAGAAAAAAAACAGCGAGAGCATAGACTCCCAGCATCGGCAGTATGTTAAGAGGAAAGATCGCGCTTGAGATGCTGAAATATCCTGTCAGCCAGGAAACGATTCCGAGGAGAAGGAGCTTCCCCGTAAGCGTGATGAGCGGCGCAGCCGTTCCTGTGATTTTTTTGATAAAATGCAGATGAATGATGAAGCTCAGGCATTCGGTCATCAGGGTCGCAGCGCCAGCGCCAGTAACGCTGTATTTCGGAATCAGAAGCGCATTCAGCGCGATATTGACAAGCGTGTTCCCGACGGCAAAAGGCAAAAACGCATGCATGTGTTTTGAACTCGCAATCACACTGCCCAGCGGAGCATTCAGGAAAATGACAAAAAGAGACCACAGTAACAGGCCCAGCACTGAGGCTGCCGGCAGATAGTCCTGAGTATAGACCAGCAGAATGATCTCGTTCCTGAATAACGAGGCTGTGAGTATGATCGGAAAAACACTCAGTGTCAGGATTCGAGCAGCATGTATATATATCGTGGTATATGAATCTCTGTCTTCATGAAAGGTTCTCGACATGACCGGCAGTAAGACGTTAACCAGACTGACGGGAACAAACATCGATGCTTCAATGAATTTCCAGGCGGCTTCATACAAACCGACAGCGCCGGAACCCTGCATGTGATTCAGCATTAAGATATCGGCTTTAAAGTAAATCATTGCGAGAATCGACATGGCGCCGAAAGGATAGGCCTCGTAGAGCAGGCTGCGCAGTCTGGCGAACTCTATTGTACCCGGAAGCCGTCGTCCACAGTAGCGCCTTACCGTGAAAAGCCAGACAAGAGCCGGAACCCCCCAGGCAAAGACAAACAGGAGGAACGCGCTGCGGAGCGGCAGCCCGAGCAGGATGGCTGCGAGCAGAGGCAGGTAACGCACAACACTGCCCAGAATTTCAAGACCAGCCACAATCTCCATGCGCTCGATGCCTGAAAGCATGGAAATGCCGAGCTTCCGAATCGTTTCCGGGAATAAAAAAAGCCCGGCCCCCATCATGAACGCTGGGGAAAACGTATTAGCAAAATACAACGTTCCCCCCAGACAGAACGCGGCGTAAAACACAGATGCCAACAGCATTCTCAACACAAACGCATGCACAAAGATCTCAGTGCGCTGCTCATGATTTTGCGAGACTTCGCGGATCACAAGAGGCAGCAAACCGCTGTCCGCGAATGTTGCAAAGAGTGTCAGACTGGCTGTGATCGCGCCATATGTTCCGAAGCCGTCTACCCCAAGCTCTTTTGCCAGCACAATGATGCACAGCAGGGAGAAGATTTTTGACACAAGATGGCCTGTCAGCAACGACACAACATTACGCACTATACGAGCGATCATACAGGTACTGACTCTGCATAAAAGATACTATGATTAAAACACGAGTGATGTTCCTTGACAAAGTCATGCTTCGTTTTCAGCATGTCAAACAATTTTCAAAGAAAATATTGCTGTTCTTCCCTCATTGCCAAAGAAGCTGCGCTGAAAAAGAAGCGCAGACGGGAGTTTTATGGAAGATAGGATACGCCCGCCAGCATGTATTTTTTGCAACGGACAGCACTTTAAGATCCGCTTTTCCGTTCAGGACTATCTGGTTCGCGAGTGCCTGCACTGCCGTCTTGTCCAGACAGCATCATCGTCCTCAAAGAGTGAGGCGCATATTGACGACGTCTATGACCATGCATATTTTCAGCGGCTGGTTGAGCGCAAGCCGCAGGAACTGGTTTTTCATCAACGAACCTTAGCCTGCATCGAACAACATAAAAGATCCGGAACAATTCTGGATGTCGGCATTGGCATCGGAATTTTTATGGAACTTGCACAAGAACGCGGTTGGGATGTGCAAGGCGTCGATCCTTCCAGAGCAACCTGCCGTTACGTTCGCAAACGATTGCAGCTTCCGGTCCATCACGGCTATCTTGAAGCGCTGGACCTGCCGGAGCGTTCTTTCGATGTTCTTTCGATGCGGCATGTTCTTGAGCATGTTTCTACGCCCGGAACATTTATTCGAGCATGCTGTCGCCTTCTGAAAGAGGATGGGATTCTGTGTCTGACTGTCCCTAATTTTAACGGGCTGCATGCCCGGATCGAGAAAGAGCGGTGGTTTCATCTCACGCTTCCGTATCATGTCGCGCATTACACCGCAAAGACACTTGAAATGGTCTTGAAACATCACGGCTTGAAGATTGTGACACGTTCGACAAAGGATTTGAGTTGCAGCAGTTATGTTGTGCAGATATTCAACCTCTTCTCGAAATTTTTTGCTGCTGCGCCGAGAGACATCTATATGAGTCCGCAGGAATTGGACCCTTCAAAAGATATGATGCACTGGATCGTATCGAAAGAGGTCGTTTTCAATAAGCTTATGGCAAAACTGGGCTTGGGAGAAGAGTTGCTTATCATTGCCCAAAAGCACTAAGGGCTTTGAATTCGGCCGTGAACAAGATGGATAAGCTCATCGGCCACACGATCGGCCTGTTCGCGATAGTGTGTTGTGAAAATAACGGTCGTGCCCAGGCGTTCCCGAATTTTCTGGATAATCCCTTCAAGCCGACTCCGGTGTTTTTCATCCACGCTGGCCGAGAATTCATCGAGAAACAGCACGGTCGGATGAATTGACAGCGCGCGGGCAATGGCTGCCCGCTGTGTCTCTCCACCGGACAGATGCCGGGCTTTTCGTTTTTGAAACCCCTTCAAGCCGACAAGTTCCAGACATTCTTCGACTCGAGCCTCACGAAATGCTTTATCATGTTTGCGTATGCGCAATCCATAATCGACGTTTCGTTCGACGCTGGTGTTGAACAGTAGCGGATCCTGCTGCACCAGGGTGACCTGTTGACGAAGGGCTGCGCGGCCCTGATTTCCGGGAAAGATTTCCTGGCCGTGAAAGAGCAGGCGCCCTGTTGTCGGCGTGTTGAGCCCTACGAGTATTTCGAAGAGTGTGGTTTTTCCTGCTCCGTTGGGACCGTAAAAACAATAGATGTTTTGAGGCAGCAGGACAAGTCGCTGAATATCGAGCACGGTCTGCCCGTTGTAACGTTTGCTGAGAGTAGAGATCTCAAAAACCGGAGTTATCAGCGCTCCTCTTCGCATGCTGGTCTTGCGCGACTGCATATCTTTATGCGCGTTTCTGCTGGAGAATCCGCAGGAGCATGTTGACTCCTGAAGCGATACTCATCAGTACGATCCCAAGCGCCAGGCCGAAGCTGAACTCGCCCTTGCTGGTCTCAAGGGCGATAGCTGTGGAAAGAGTCCGGGTGTAGCCCTTAATGTTTCCGCCAAGCATCATCGCAGTCCCGACTTCACCGATCACTCGGCCAAAGCCTGCGACAATCGACGCGATCAGCGCATATCGCGCTTCTTGCATCATCAGCAGCGCGGCCTGCAGTCTGCTGGCTCCCAGCACAATCGCTGTGCGCCGGACCCGGGGGTCTGTTGCCTGAACTGCAGTCTGCGTAAGAACGATTATAATCGGACCTGCCAGAACAGATTGTCCAAAAATCATGGCCGCCGGCGTGAACAAAAGCTGCAAGCTGCCGAACGGCCCCTGCCGGGAGATGAGCGCGTAACCCAGCAGACCGATGACAACTGTGGGCAGCGCCATCAGGATATTGAATACGGTAAGCAGAACCTCCCGACCTTTGAATCGGTGGATTCCAAGTAAAAATCCGACCGGGATCCCGATGAATGACGCAAGAAGCACTGCCAGCGTCGAAACGTACAGAGATGTCCACGCTGCCGTCAGTACGTGCGAGTCGAGTGTGAACAGTAAACGCAGCGCTTCTCGCAGCGCCTGTCTCAGGTCCATGCAATGATGTCTGCTGTGACTGTCGTTTTCGCGACACGTTGCGAGATCTGACACAGCGCGCGCGCCTCAGAATAGTTATCGCCGCTGTTCCGCGTCATTGCATCCTGAAATACGCGGTTGTGGGCACTGGTGGCGATATGATAATCGGAAATTTTCCCGACTGGTGATGGATGCACATCGTCTTTGCTCCCTTAATGACTTTTGATCCTTGAATACAAGGGACGAGCTCGCGGGAGTTTTTTATATTTTGTCATTCTGAGGAGCCTGCGACGAAGGATCTCCTGCAATTTCCTTCTAGCTTTTCACTGAGCCTGCTGTCATGCCGGCAAGAAAATGCCGCTGAGCGACTAAGTACAGGAGTAAAATAGGTAGTGACCCCAGGAAACTCATGGCCATCATTTCATTCCATTCATAGGCATGCTGTCCCATGAGCTGCTGAATTCCGATCGGAACCGTTCGCATTTTTGTCGTTTTTGTGAGCGTCAGCGCGAACAAAAATTCGTTCCAGCACAGCAAAAAGGTATACACGCCGGTTGCCACGATGCCGGGAATCGATACGGGCACAAGAACCTGCCACAAGGCAGACAAACTCGATCCTCCGTCAACCATCACTGCTTCGTCCAGCTCTTTGGGCAATGTATTAAAATAGCCGGTCATCATGAGAATCGCATAGGGCAACGTGAACACCATGTACGTAAAAATGAGGGCAAAATAGCTGTCGTACATCTTCAATGCCACGACAAGGCCGAAATATGGAATCATCAGGGTTATCCGCGGAACCGACTGTGTGCTGATGACAAAGAGATTCAATGGTTTCTTGAGTCTGAAGTGATAGCGGCTGAAACCGTATCCAGCCAGAATCGACACCAGCAGGGTGAGAAGGGTGACGACAAACGCCACAAAGTAGCTGTTTACGAAAAATCTCAGCTTCTCCGAGCTGTCGAAAATAGCGTGGTATGCTTTCAGGGTGATGACTTTCGGGATGATGCTTGGAGGCAGGGAAAAAATCTCTGTGTTGGACTTTATCGAACAGGAAAGCATCCACAGCACTGGAAAACACGCATACACCAGTCCGATTGTCAGCCCGATATAGATCACAATACCAAGAATTTTCTGTCTGTGTTTGTTCGTCGTCATAGCTTAGTCTCTCGTTGTTTGGTGCCTGACGTAGAATACTGCGACAGTCAACGATAAAAGAAGCACGATTATGGCGCTTGCAGAGGCCAGTGAAAATTTATATTTTGTGAACGCAAGTTTATAGGTAAACGTACTCAGCATTTCAGTGGCATGGATAGGACCACCTCCTGTTGTCATCCAGATAAGAGGGAAGACTTGCATGGTCCAGATGAAGTCAAGCATCGAGATGCTGATAATGATTGGCAAGAGCTGAGGAATCGTGATATATTGGAATCGCTGGATGTCAGTGGCCCCATCGATCACTGCAGCCTCGTACAGTTCCAGAGGTACGCCCTGAAGCCCTGCGAGAAGGCTGACCATATAAAACGGATAACCGGCCCAGATATTGATAAATGTCACAGCATAGAGCGCAGTGTTCGATGATGAAAGCCATTCAATATTAGTCGCTGTGATGTGCAGGGTCGTTAAAATATAATTGATGATTCCAGCAGGATCCAGCATTAACCTCCAGATGACAGCAATAATGCTTGCCGTAAACACCCAGGGCATAATATAAAATACCCGCAGAATACTTCTGACGCGGCCGTGAATAAGCTTTGAATTGAGCAGCAGGGCAAGAGTCAATCCAATCAGTAAGTGGAACACAACGCTCATAACGGTAAAATACAGTGTATTCCCCACAGAAATTCTGAAGGTCTCGTCTGCGATGAGCGTCGTATAATTCTGAAAACCGACGAAGACCGGATGTGTATTCATGATGACCTTATCCATCAGGGAATAGCGGATAACAATGAACATCGGCAGCACCATGAGCATCGCCAAAAGAAACAGTGTCGGCGACAGATACAGATAGGGCGCGATCGTGCGCCGGGCCTTATATGGGATCAACGGAGGGGATGGTTGCATGATATAAACAGCTTTTGTAAGCTCTCTCCTGCGATATTGACAAAAGCGACGCAACAGGATAGCAGTACTGCGCCGCGTTTTCTCTCAGAATACTTCCATCTTAAAATTCAGCGTCCCATTTCACCTGTGCGGCGGCGGCAGCTTCTTCAGGACTCTGTTTGCCGTCGAGCATTTTCTGAATTTCTTCATCAAACATTCTCATCAATTCCTCAGCAACGGGGAGTCCTACGAATTCGTTGGCAAGATAGCCTGTTTGAAAAATTTCAAATGCTTTCTCAAACAACGCATCGGAAGCAACAAAATCAGGCTTCGCCCTGACATTGCCAGGGAAGGCATTGGCAAGAGAGACAAGCTTACTGTTGATTTCAGGGCTCATCAAAAAGCAAATCAGTTTCCAGGCCTCTTCTTTCTGCTCGCTGCTTTCACTGATGCCAATGCCCCAAGCTGCATACGGCAGGCCTCTTTTACCATCATAACCGTCAGCAGCCGGGAGGGCAGAAATCGTGAAGTTCAACTCCGGGTTTCGCTCGCGGGTCAGGTTGATGTGCGCGAGTGAACTAATCATCATGCCAATACGGCCATTCACAAATTCCTCGACCTTATCCATTTCTTTCTTGACAAAGCTTCCAGGAGAAATCACGCCGTTGTTATACATCTTTTTAACAAAGTTCAAGACACTGATCACGTCATTATTTGTCAGATCAGCTTTGCCATCTTTGAGCATGCTCGCACCGGAAGCCCATACCCATGACATAATATCATTCTGGACACCGTTAGGAGCTTGGAGGGAAAGTGGCAGGACCCAGCCATATTGATTCTTCGATGCGTCCGTCAACTTTTTTGCGGCCTCAAAAAATTCGCTTCTGTTGCTCGGCAGCTTCTCAATGTCTGCAGCCTTAAACATGTCGAGATTGATAAAGACAGGGTAAACAAAGGAAGCAACCGGAAACATATAGCTCTTGCCGTCAAGCTTGATGCGTGCAGCAAGCTGATCGGCGTCAAAATTGCTCGAAGCCATCAGCTCGTCAAGGGGGGCAATGGCTCCCTGTTTTGCTAAATCGTTTACCCATGCGCCGTCTAACCCGACAACATCGCTGAGCGTTCCTGTTGCCGCTCCAGTCACGATTTGATCCCGGGTGTTTGCATACGGTCCGCTAATCAGTTCGACCATGATCCCCGGATTCCTCAGCTCAAATTCATCCATCAATTCTCGAAACGATCCTTCAGGGAGTTCTGCTGCCCACCACTGAATAAACTCAATGGTGACATCCGACCAGGCGAATGACGACAGTGAGGCGACGCATACCAGACACAACAGAATTTTTTTCATATCGCTTCTCCTTGTTGATCTTTTCAGACGTTCTGTTCGCTCTCTCAGGACATGCGACTTGTTGGTGCTGCATACAGGTTTACAACACTGAAACTTCCATCTTCCATGCAACAGAAATGTTGTCAAGAAACATTGCGTAATTTTATTTCAGACTGTTGCATAAGAAACAGCTGTCAGCCTCGCAACAGCAGTGTCGGCAAGCAGTTCACAGCGTTCATAACCTTTTAAAACAGAATCAGCATCTTGCCAAGCCTGGGCACGATCATGCAGATTCTCCAGGGCTCGCCGGCAGTTCTGCTCTATTTGATATAGCCCAGATACTCTTTCTGCAGTGCTAATATCGTATCCAGCATTCCTTCGGCTCCTTTCAGACTGTCCACCGTCGGGTCGACCAGCAGGGCCTGCAACGCCAGTTCACGGGATCCGTTGAGAGCAGCTTCAACAGTCAAGTCGTGGGCCGGAACCTGATTATTCCATAAGCCGCTAATGCCTTTGGGCGCTGCACCGAGTGTAATGCCGTGTACTCCACTTTTGTCGATAATGGCGGGCACTTCAACGACAACATCCTTGCTGAGGTTTTCAATAAATCCTTTATTTAACAGGTTTACTGCCAATTCCTCATGCTGTGAATCCGTGAGAATACCTTCGATAATCGGAATAACGCGCTCATGGCCTTCGCTGCCTGTGGGGCTGATGACTGCCTCGTGCGTGTAAGACCAGTCTTTATACCACCCATAAAAATCGATGATACTCCAGTGATCAACAAGGTCTTGCGCCCATTGGATATATTCTCCAAAATGGCTGTCTACGGTCACTGGAAGATAGCCGAATTTTTCAAAAACAGCTTTTATAAGATGACGGTCTGACCATTTGCGTCCTTTGAATTGTGCTTTTGGAGCGTTGTTGTTCCATTCTCTAAGCAGATCAGTCAGTTCTGGCAGTGTTTCAAGATATGATAAGACATTACTGCGCAGTTCAGGATAGAGATCCTTAGTGCCGGCTTTTTCTTTGACTTCAAGCAATACGGTAAAATGGTTAAGCCCGCCGGATTTGCTGTCCATCTCTGAGAACGGTCTTCCTAATATTGCTTCCAGGGTCTCTGGAAGATGGGCGATCTCATGGCAGAGTCCTGTAAATTTCAGATCGGGATATTTCCTGCTCACTGCCAGACAGATTCGACTCATGGGGTTGCTCAGGCTAAACACATGTGCATCAGGACAAATGCGGTCAATATCAGCGCAAACTTCCAGGATCGGCGGAATAATTCTGAGCGAATGAAAGAGGCCTCCCGGTCCTCCGTTTTCGCCATAGACCTGCCTGTTGCCGTACTGCTGCGGGATACGCCAATCTTGCTCCCAGAGAACAAAACGATCTCCGACTTCGATTGAAATGATGCAAAAGTCAGCGCCCTGCAGGGCTTCTTCCCGTGATGTTGTCGCTGTCAATCCGTATGGCAGGCTATGGTCCTGGAGATATTGGGCGCCAACGCGTTTCACGCTGTTGAGCCGTTCTGCGTTGATATCGTGTAAAACAATCGTGCAGCCCGGCAGAATCTCGCTTCGAAAAATATCCCCTAAGACTCCAAAGCCGAAGGTGGAGCTTCCTGCGCCGATGAGTACGATTTTTTTCTGCATGATCTTTTCTCCATCGTCACCCTGGAGACGAGGGAACACAGAGAACATTTTTCCTGTGTGTCCTGATCCCTGTCTGGTGAGAATTATCGTGTGTAAAGAAGGCCGTATTCAGCAGAAGATACAATGACGGCAGCCCTTTCTCCTGGCAGAGAGAATGCTTCTCTGAAGATGATCGCAGGTTTTTTGCAATATCTTGTCAAGGAAAATTACTGTACAGCGGCAGAATATCTCCAGGACGCTTATGAGGAAAGACCTGAGACAGCTTCGCAGGGGGGGGGGAGACCCTCCTGTCATCCTGAGGAGCCTGCGACGAAGGATCTCCTGCAGTTGAGATTCTTCGCTGCGCTCAGAATGACAAATATGGTCAGAATGACAAGTACAGGCTTAGAATGACAACGTCCTTTTTGTCATCCTGAGGAGCCTACGACAAAGGATCTCCCGCAGTTGAGATTCTTCGCTGCGTTCAGAATGACAAATATGGTCAGAATGACAGACAGAGACTCAGAATGACAAGTATAGGCTCAGAATGACAACGTCTGATCGTCTCCATCTCCGTTTCCGTCTAGCTTTTCACTGAGCCTGCTGTCATGCCGGCAAGAAAATGCCGCTGAGCGACTAAGTACAGGAGTAAAATAGGTAGTGACCCCTCACTCAACATGTGATTTCAATAATATTCCCATCCGGATCAAGAACGGCGCTTTCATAATAACCGTCACCAGTTCTGCGCGGAGCGCTTATTAGTGCATATCCATCCTGTTGCAAACGGCGGATCTGCTCATCGACAGCCTTTTCGTCCTCAAGGCCGAAGGCCAGATGAGCCAGCCCGACGACATACACGGATTTGTCTTCAGCACGTGCGTGCAAATTCGTGCTGCTCATCAACTCAAGAGTTGTTTCTCCCTGAAACGTCATAAAATACGATGCAAAACCTTTGTCGGGATTGACATATTTCTCGCCGGCCGTTGCTTTGAAATAGCGTACATAAAAATCTTTCAGTCTTTCGAGTTGTTCTGTCCAGATCGCCACATGTGTAATTTTCATGCCTCCCCCTCCGCGCTGATAATATTGTTTTTGTATCAGCAGACACGTCAGCCACACGCTTAACGTTTTTGTCAACAACAATTCTGTTCTTGTGTGAGCCATCTCTCTTTCTGATGTCGGTTGCGATCCGAATGCAGCCGAACTCAAAGAGATTATCAAAAAACATTTGGAAACGCTTGGATATGAATGGCAGGATTAGTGGAATACACACCGGGCGGACGTTCAGACGCGAAAATTCAGAGAATTTACGACTACGCCGAACAACATGCGCGTTAATTCAAGATCCTTATGTGGCGGATTGAAATGTGGGGCGAGGGGATTCGCCCCTTTGAACTCTGGAAAGTCAGGCTGAGGGATCACTGACACGCCCTATAAACAGAATACTTTTGGACGTTGAATCGTAGATGAAATACAGAAACGGGTGATCTGCGTGAAACTCCACATAGCGTGGAAGTGATCTCCCCAGAGATACTGCTGTGGCTGCCGCCGCTTCAGTGCCATGCTCATTGACATCGATAAAGGCTTCATGAACGATGTCGGCCAGTGGGAGCGGAGGCGTCGTCATCCCGGAAAAATTCGATGTGTCCGTCACGCCCATTTCTCTCAGTATCTCTATTAACGACAATCTGGAGCGCATCGTGAATTGCGGCAGAGTCAGATTGAGCTTCCGGGGCATAAGTTTTTCGATCCACCTGTCAATCGTCTTGCTGTCAAGCCCGGCTTCCAGCGCCGTTAATCCGTCTTTGGCCCAGGGAAGCGCAAGAATCATGTACAGTTTTTCCCCGACATAGGGAAGGACAGCGATTTGCCCGAAGGCATCCTCAGCATATTCAAAATCACTTTTGAGGCGCATCATGGGAAGAGAGATGCGTGTATCCGGAGCAATCCAGAAATCGCCGTTCGTCGTGTCTTTTTCATCAAAAGGAGTAAGCCAGTCCGCCTTAAAGTACACCGCATTCGTCAGAACGAGACTTGTGTCTCGAGTGACATCGCCTTTATGGAGCAATTCCGTCACTTTCTGTTCGGTATGCTCCGCAACCCATTTATTAATTTCCGTCCGGCATGCTTCTGCTGCGTTGCTGAAATCGACTTGGAACAGATTGGAGTTATAGTATTCCTGTCCCGTTTCAGCAAAGGCCTGCAGAAGCTGGAGTCCCCGTTCAACCCACAGTGAATTGGCGATCTGCAAAATGTTCGCGTGGTCCTGCCCGAGCGTGGCAATGTGTCTGTTCAGCTCGTAAAACGCAGGATGTAATGCATCCTGCCCGAGCGTAAAATGCAGGGTCTCTGCGATCTGCTTCTCCGTGTTGCCTCGTGCACCGGCGTAAGTCATGGCCAGGGCAGATGAAATGCTGTATGGGGAGAAAAACAGGTTTCCTTCTGTCAGACGAAGCTGGTCGTAAAGATCCCAGGCAAAGGCATTATTGGCTTGAGTGAGTAAATACATGGTTTCTGAAGAAGCCGCTCGTTCTGCGCTGAACGCTCCGGCCCCTGCCAGCAATATCGTGCATAATCCTATAATGATGCGCTGTCTTTTTCCAGGCATAAATTTCCCTTGTCTGCGCGTGCGAGTCTGAGGGAGACGAGACAGCCCGCCAGCATAGCTCATTACAATACAGCAGATTTTTCAACAGCAACTGAGACATATCCCTTTTACGTGCATGTTCTGCTCTGGTCAAGAAAAAAATTTTTTATAACGCGTAGTTAGCGCACAACAACAACGTCGCTTATCGAGGATGTGTGTGTTACTACCGTAGTGCATTGCGGCGTGACAGCATGAGTGAGCCAGGTTACTGATGAATCAGAGAGTTGAGGGTTTTTGGATCAAAAGCCTCACGGATCGCCTCTCCGATAAACGTGACAAGCAAAAGCGTCATAAACAGTGCGCCGATCGGAGAAAGGGAAAGCCAGTACGAATAGATGTTTGCCGTGCCCTGACTCATCAGCTCTCCCCAGCTCGGGGTCGGCGCAGGCAGGCCGAAACCGAGAAAATCGAGCGCAGTTAACGCAAAAATATTGCCGACCAGGGCAAAAGGGGTCAGCGTGATGATTGGAATCAGCGAATTTGGCAGAATGTGTTTGAAAATAATTCTCATGTCGCTGGCTCCAAGGGCTTTTGCCGCCTGAACGTAGTCTTTCGACTTCTCTCGATACATTTCGCCTCGTACATAATACGTCATGCCCATCCATCCAAACAGAGTTAAAATGCTGATCAACCAATAATAATTGGGCTCAAAGATCGACGTAATGATGATCAATAAATAGAGAGTCGGGATCGTTGACCAGATCTCGATAAGGCGCTGGACGACGATATCAAAGCGCCCTCCATAATAGCCCTGAAGAGCGCCGATGACTATCCCCAGGACAAGGCTCAGCGCAGTGACCTGTAGCGCAAAGCTCATGGAAATACGAAAACCGTAAAGCAGCCGCACCAGGACATCGCGACCGCGATCGTCCGTCCCAAGCGGATGCGCCCAGGACGGACGGTTTGGCGGATACCCGGGCAGGTCTCGCAGCGATTCATTCGGACCGTAAGGGATGGGAGGCATCAACACATAATTATCGCTGTCCTCGTCCCGAAACCGACGCTGTAGACGGCGATATTCCGTATCCGCCGAGCTGTTTCCTCCAAAGCGTGTTTCCGGAATATATGTGAAGGTGGGAAAATAGTAGTGGCCTTCATAGCTCACTAAGATCGCCTTATTACTGGCGATAAATTCCATGCCAAAGGAGAGGAGGTAACACACGCTGATCAACAGCAGAGAATAGTATCCTCGTTTAATACGTTTAAATTTTCGGAAGCGTTTTTGTGACAGTTCAGTCATCTGTGTTAACGAAATTCAATGCGTGGATCGATCAGGACATAGCACATATCAGAGAGAATATTTCCGAGCAGGCCCAGAAAGCTTGATATGACCAAAATTCCAAGAGCGACCGGATAGTCGCGATCGATAATCGCTGTGTAAGCAAGTAATCCCATGCCGTCGATATTGAAGACTTTTTCAATCAAAAAGGATCCCGCCAGAATAATGGAAATAAAATGTCCGAATCCCGTTGCCAGAGGAATCAGAGAGTTCCGTAAGGCATGTTTATAGACCACGATCTTGCCGGGGAGCCCTTTTGCAAAGGCTGTCACGATATACTCCTGGTTTAGATTCTCCAGGAGAGAATTTTTCATCAGGATCGTTAACGTGGCAAAGGACGAGATCATATAGCAAATCCCCGGCAGAAAAGTATGCCGGACAAGATCCCATGCTTTTCCCCACAATGTCAAATCCGGGAACTCATCAGAGACAAATCCGCCTAATGGAAAGACATCCCAGAAACTTCCGCCCCCAAAGAGCACGAGCAAGACGATTCCCAGCGCAAATCCAGGGGTGGCATAGCCGATGAAGACAAGGATGCTCGTCAGGGTATCAAGCCAGTGTTTGTGCTTTACGGCTTTCATGATTCCGAGCGGAATGCAGACAAGATAGGTCAGGATGAAGCCGATCGAACCGAAATAGATTGAAATCGGCAGTCGCGATTTAATGACGTCCCAAACCGGGTCTCCATACAAATACGACGTTCCAAAATCAAGCTGCACTATCTTCCAGAGCCATTGCGCGTAGCGCAAGAGAAGCGGCTTATCAAAGCCATAGTCTTTGCGCATCTGTTCGATGGCATCGCTGGTGAGCGTGGAACTCATAAAATCCGTAGCGCTGCTGCCGCTTTCTGCAGAATGTCCTCCCATGCGTATGTCTTGGATGGCCTGTTCGATCGGTCCCCCAGGCACAATATGCATGATCACAAAACTTAACAATGTGATCCCGATAAAGGTCGGGATCATCAGCAGAAATCGTCTGATAAAATATGCTGTCATGCTGTCTTATTCCTGCGCATCCCATGGAAATACATCGACAGTGCCGACCTCAAGGGCGCTTCCCGTTTTCATTGCGTCATCCAGTTGTGCCTGTTTCTGCGGATCAAACCACCAGGTAGACAGGATGCTGTCGCTGCCACCGAATCTGCTGAAGTAACATTCCGGCATTCCGAAGCGATTCCAGTATAAGACACGTGTGAACGGCGCATACCAGTTCAGGATATATGGATGTTCCTGATAGATCAGGCCGTCGAGTTCGCGAAGAGCTTCGATCCGTTCGGTTTTTTCGAACATTTCGGGATATGCGTCCAGAATGGTATCGATTTTCGGGTTGGTGATGCCAGTGATGTTATTGGTCTGATTGATGTCGGCGTATTTCGAATGATAGCTCGATTCCGGGTTGGGAAACAGCAACGCATTCCACGCCATGTTGGCCATATGGAAATTCCGCTCATCGATCAGTTTATACATGGTCGAGTAATCGACACGTTTGAGCTTCAGTTCGATTCCGGCTTTTCGAAGGTCTTCCTGGAAAATGGTTAAATGACGCTCACTGGCCTCGTCGCCGTACAGCGCCGTCACGACAAACGGCTGCCCATCTTTTTCCAGAATTCCCTGCGCGTTTCGCTCGGTCCAGCCGGCTTCCGCCAGAAGTGATTGCGCTTTTTCAGGGTCGTAGCCGATGCGCTCGTTGCGCGGATTTTCGTAAGGCCCTCCCGGAAAATAGGAATGCATCTCGACATATTCGTTAAAGAAGAGCTTCTCCGTGAATAAGGGACGGTTATACAGATAATTCAGCGCTTTGCGAACCCTCAGATCGTCAAAAGGGAACTGGCGCATGTTCAGAGCCAGGCCGTAGACCCCGTTCGGTTGAGACGTAAATATTTTCCGTTTTTGGATCCAGCCTTTCTGAATTTTGTCAAAGTCCATTTCTTCGACCCATTTCCTGGCAACAGAGACGATATAGTAGTCGAATTCACCCTTTTTAAATTTTTCATATATTAAATTCCGATCCCGCACGACACTGAATTTGATCCGATCGAAATTATAGACACCGATATGTTCGCGTTCATCGTTTGCCCAGAAGTCATCGCGACGTTTAAACACGATATTGCGACCTTTCCTGAAACTCTCGAGTTTATACGGTCCCGAGCCGTTCGGGAGTTTCCAGTTAAAATCCTGGAGATAGTTTTTCCCTCGAAAAGTGTGAGCCGGAAGAATCGGCAAATTGGCGCCGCAAAACATAAAATTGCGCCAATGCAGCGTTTTGGCCTTGAATTTGACCGTATATTCATCGACAATTTCCGGCTTTTCGAACAGGCGCCCAAAGAGATCAGCAGAATAGGGATCTTTCGTTTCCGGATCGATGACAAGTTCGTAGGAGAACACAACATCTTCCGGACTCACAGGCTGACCATCTTCCCATTGAGCCTTGGGATTGATGCGAAACAGGAATGTGCTATTATCGTCCTGAATCTCCCAGGCTTCAGCCAGACCCGGGATAAACTCCATCGTATTGGGATGAATGTCGATCAGGGTTTGATACACCAGGCTCGACATCAAATTGATAAAGGTCGTATTAGAACTCGGCCCGTGCAGACGGAAAGTTGCCGGATACGAAATGATCGCATAGCGTAAGCGTCCTCCTTTCTGGGCGTTCGGATCGCCGATCAGTGGGAAATCCTTGTTCTCGACCCATTCGGCTGAACTGTAAAGCGGGAGCAGACTCATGATGACGATCATCATAACGACAGCATAACGTACTCGTTTCATAACGTGTTTTCTCCTTTTTCGTGTAAAATGTGTCTACGTTCTGGTTGTATTGTCAGGGGACTGCGGGTCTGTTCTGTCTCTCATTCAGCTTTTCGCAACGCAAATTCCTGCTCCTGCAGCAAGCTGGAAATACGGATAAAATCTTCGTAGACCGCATAGCCGTCTTTGTGAATGCTGATTTTATATTCTCCGAGCGCCAGATGGCTGAGACAGAATTCTCCTAACGAATCCGTGATGAGCTCAGAGAACGCGGCATTCTCCTTTGTATTCCGGCTGTTTCGTGGCGTACCAGCAAATGGACCGTTAATCGCTGTCACGACAACCCGGGCATCTGCGATCGGGATTGTCGGAATGTCGGTATCGACCACTTTTCCATTCAGATAGGTAACGGGAAAGAGCAGAGTTTTATAAGAGAAGACCTGATCAGGATGGGGCGGTATCTTGAACAGGACATCTTGTCTCAAATCGCCTTGTATGATGGAAAAATGCCCTTTTTGACGTTCCAGAAAGGCGGGATCATCGATAAGAAGCTGTTGGGAGAACTGCCCGCTTTCCGGATCGCTGACTGTTCTGATTTTTTGATAGTTTTCATCAAAAAATTCTTCAAAGACGATATCCGCATTTCCCACAGGGTTCTTCATAATGTCGATCACGTGTCCTTGGACCAGGACATAATGGGGCAATGCAAAACGAAGCGTCACATTGCGCCCGTCATACAACTGAATCTTTTGAGAGGCGGTCTGATACCCTTTTTTACTCACGCTGATAAGATATTCTCCATTCGGGAGTTCATCGGTTCGGCAAAATCCGTTTACATCAGTTTTGAAGCTTTGCCTGAAGCCGCTTTGAGCGTCCTCCACGACGACAGCCGCATCACTCAGCGTGCTTCCGGAAATATCATCAGCAAAGATTGAGACAAAATTGATCGGGAGGCGAATTTCTCCAAGATTTTTTATCCCAGGCTGCTCAGGAAGCTTAAAAAGAAATGGTAAGCGGTATTCATGCTTCCAGTCCAGCACAATTTGCTCGTTTCCGACTTCCTGTACTTCCAGTCTGAGCGCAAACTCTCCAGAAACCTCTGAATTCGCCTGGACAACCTCGCTTCGCAGTTCTTCAACCATGATCACCGGATCACTGACCCCCTCTCCATTTCCATTCGTGGCAATCCCGACAATATCGACATAGTGACTCAGCAGAAAGCCCCGTTTCTCGCTGACAACTCCGCCTTTTACCGTAACCATCACATGCCTGGAGGCTTTGTAGCCCTCTTTTGTCGCAGAAATCTCATACGAGCCGTCCGGGAGATCCTGGCCTTCATATTGCCCATGTCCCATGTCAGTTGCCTTCATCATGCGTTCGCTTTCCACATGATAAAGTTGAACGCTGGCATCAGAGAGTCCATGCCCTTGTAAGTCTTTTACCTCCACCGGAATAAAATTCACAGGGAGACTCTGCCGTTGCACATCAAGCAGCTGCGGGGCTTCCGGAAGCTCGAAAGACAGGTCTCGGGAGTGAACGCCATGACTTCCTTCCCAGGAAAGCCGAAGCTGCTCTTTTCCCATGCGTGTGACAAGAAGCTTTGCCCGAAAGGTTCCGTCCTGATCAAAACGGACGGACTCTTCAAGCAGTCGACTATTGCGGCCTGCCAGACTCAAGCTCACCCCTGAGTCGAGGATTTGTCCCTTTCCATTGACGCTTGTCCCCCGGATTTCGACATAGTAGGGCAGCTGAAAGCTCAAGTCCGTCACTGGCTCAGTGTCCGTGTTTGCAGAACTGCTGTCAATGTGAATCGCGTCACTCTGGTCGGACTGATAGCCTTCTTTGACAACACGCACGGAATAGAGGCCGTCCGGAAGGTTTTGGCCTTCGTAATAGCCATCCGACAGCTCTTTTGCCGGAAACTCTCTGTTGTCCTGATCAATAAATGTCACCGTTGCAGCAGATAAGTTTTTTCCAGAGACATCTTCGACTTGCACGGGAAAGAAATTCGCCGGTAATGACAAGGCCCCTAAGTCGATACGTCTGGGGCTGGTCGGCAGCAAAAAACTGTGACTTACCGAAAAATTCAGCCCTTCATTCGAAGAGCCATCATTCCAGAGAATTTCTAAATGTTCTTCAAGCGTGCCTGAGCTTGATCCGGTGACCAGTACATCGAGGAGAAAGCTCCCGTCCTGTCTGCTTTCCACGACGTTTTCCGGAGCCAAAGAGCTGCTGTTCAGGCCTTTTAACCGCAGCTCTGCCCCCGGGACTCCCTGTCCCTTTCCATTAACGACTTTGCCGGCGATACTGACATAATGCGGCAAAGCAAAGTGTTGTTCCGGACTTTGTACGCCATCCTTGACTGAAAAATTCCCGGTGACTTCCTGATATCCATCTTTCTGCACAGTCATCATATACGTGCCATCCATCAATTCGCGAGCTTCGTAATGCCCTTCGCCGAGGGGCGAGGCGAGCAGTGGACTGCTGTCCAGATTCTCCATTGGCCGCAGCGTGATATCAACGTCGGTCAGGCCTTGCTGGAGAATGTTCGTGACTCTGAACGGGACAAAATTGACAGGAAGACGAATTTCTTCGGGAAGCCTGTAATCGGGATCAGGCGACTCCGGCAAAGGGAATGAAAATTGTTTGGCATACACATCATTCCATCTGGCGTCGACCTGCTGTGCTCCAGATTGAATAATCAGGAGCTTTGCTGTAAATTGACCGTCAATGTCAGTGATGATGGACGATGGCGAGTGCCGATCTTCCTGAGAAGCCCTTACTGGGAGCAGACGGCTGTTTTCTTGCGCGAATTCAAGGACAGCATCCGGCACGCCGTCGCCCTTTCCCATTGTGACAATGCCTTTCACGGTGACATAATGTGGCAGAATAAACGGAACTTCTGCCGCCACTTCACCGGCAGAGACGCTGAGACTGCTTTCCTGAGTTTCATAGCCGTCTTTTGCGGCGGATATCGTATAGTCCCCGTCAGCCAGATAGCCGGCCTCATACTTGCCGTCACCGCGATATACAACCGGGAAGCGCGCGCGCGCGTCAAACCTCCCGGCGCCTGATTCATATATCGTGATGATCGCGTCTTCAATCGCTTTTCCGTTGACATCGCTTACACGGATTGGGATAAAATTGACAGGCAGACGTGATGTTCCAAATTCCTGTTCGCCGGGTTTTTTGAGAGGAGTGAACTCCTGTTCCGTGACAAAACGTTTTTCCTGCTGCTCAGCGCTGCTCCCTTTCAAGATGCGTATAAATTCTGGTCCGCGTCCTGTAATCAGCAAACGCTCTGAAAAATACCCTGCAGCATCACTTTCCAGGTGACTGCGACTGCGTTGACTACTGTTTTCAGCGATGACGATCGACGCGCCCTGGACTCCATCGCCCTTCCCATCGATAACTCGGCCTTTTATGGTAATGAGATGCGGGAGTAAAAGCGGTTTTGATGACACATTCATGCCCGATCTGACGGAAATCTGGGGATAATGATCCTGTACGTAGCCCTGCTTTGTCGCAATGATCAGATAGTCGTTATCCGGAAGTTCAGGACTTTCATAGACCCCTTCCGCAATCTCATTTCCAGAGAAAAACAGTGATGCTGATGTTTCGAGACCGCTGAGATCGGAAATCTCCAGAGCAGGATCGCCGGGCATATCCGTATGCTTTCTGGCAAAAGTCACATTCACACCTGAGAGCGCCGCACCGTAGATGTCCTGAATTTTGACAGACGCAAAATTGATCGGCAAACGGATTTCCTTCAATTGCAGGTCTTCGGGAAGCAGGGGAGGTTTTAACTGCACACTCGTGCGATATGTCTCGTTCCAGACGACTTCCAGGGTCTCAGTACTGACATCGGTCACAAGAGCATGAAGGGTGAAACTGCCATCGTCACGCGTGATAAAATCTTCCACGTTTTGAACGCCCTTGGGATCGGGTATTGACACGATCGCGTCCGCAACTCCCTGGCGCTTGCCATTCACCACAAGGCCGCTCAGACTGATATAATGAGAAAAAGAAGGGACGGAGAGATCGTTTTTATACACTCCCCCTTCCAGGCGAACATCCTTGATTGTGACGCTCTGGTACTTCTCTTTTTTCACTGTGATATCATACACGCCGTCCGGGATTTCCTCCCCGGTATAATTCCCGTTTTTATTGTCGCGGGCTTCAATCGTCTGTTGATCCGCCTGCTTGACAAGATATACGGTTGCTCCGGCGATTCCTGTCGCGGCAACGCTTTTGACTTCCACAGTTACATAATTTATCGGTAACACCGTCTGTTCTTTTGGCAGAACGATTTCGCCGGGGCCTGGCGGAAGCTCGACAAGAAAAGGGAGCTGATAACTGCCGTTCTTGCCGTCCCAGGAAATCTCTCCGGACTCGCGCCCCAGCTCTCTGACAAGTACTCTGGTCTCAAAGACTCCATCTGTTCCAGAGAATATTTTCTCATTCGTTTCAGTTTTCAAATTGGCAAAACTCACGACTGCCGCTGAAATTCCTTCCTGTTTGCCGTCCAGAATTTGTCCTTTTACAATGACATAGTGATTCAGGCGAAACTCAACAGTGCGGCTTTCTCCTTCCTGGAGACTCAACAAGGTCGAGCGTGGCTGGTATTGCTCTTTGCTTACCTGGACATAATAACTTCCATCAGGGAGCCCCGCACTCTGGTACGTGCCTGCTTCTATTTCTTCCAGTTGATGTACGTGCTTATGGTTTTGAGATTCAAGAGTCACACGAGCTGCGCGCAACGGCTCGCCGCGAATATCTTTAAGCATTACTGTAATGAAATTGATCGGCAGTTTCAGCGTTGTCTCCTGTCTTCCCGGACCGTCTGAGAGGTCGAGCTGAAAGGCAGACTCAAATTGTCCGTCCCAATTTCCGTCAAGTTCTTCGATGCCAGGAGAGGTCACGAGGAGACGTGCGCTGAATCGGCCCTGCTGATCAGTCAAAATGCTATCTTGGGGGAGAGCCACCTCACGCGCGACGCTCTCCTGTTCATCAGGCGCGTCTTCTGCTGGTTCTTCAAGCTGGCTGTGCAGGGCCTTGAAATGAATCATTGCTTTAGGAACGGCTTCGCCTTTTCCGTTGATCGTGTGCCCGCTGACGTCTACATAGTACCCTAATTGAACAGGAGGCTGTCGAAGATGCTCTCCTCCTTTGACACGGAAGTCAATGAAGCGCCCCGACTCATAGCCAGGCTTTTTAAACGTGACACGGTAATCTCCGTCCGGCAAATTCTGGATCTGATACAAGCCGGGTTCGAGCTCTTCAGTCGTAAACACCGGCTGCATGTCGTCTTCTGATACGTTTTGGGCACTCACCGTCAGTGCTGTTTCAGATAATATTTTTCCCCGAACGTCCTGGAGTGGAATGGAAACAAAGTTCACAGGAAGACGAACCTCTCCAATATTCAGGACATCATGAGGCCGTGCCGGAAGCGTGAGCACTCCGGATTTGCTAAACACATCGTCCTCGTCCCAGACGGCTTTCCAATGCTCTTTCCCAGGGCCAGTGACAAGAAGGGTGGTGGAAAACTTTCCATGCCGACCGGTTCGGCAGCTTTCGAGCTGTTCGCTTGACTGCCCTGCAAAGAAGATTTCGATATTCGGCATCCCTTCGGATCGTCCGTTCAATACTGTGCCGGTAATCGTCGCATAGTGGGCTAATCGTATTGGCCCTGCGTCAATATCACGGCTATTTTCACCAACAGAGACATCGGAGAGAAGAATATTCTCCTTGTATCCGTCTTTCGTTAATGCAATATTATAATATCCATCATAGAGATCCAGGCTTTCGTATACGCCGTTGCCTAATTCGATCGCAGGGGTTTTGTCTCCATGTCGCGAAATAAACTGCACCTCCACACCAGGCAGGCCATGTCCGAAGACGTCATGAACTTCGACACGTATGAAATTCGCGGGGAGCTCATAGCTGCCTAAATCATAGGGGCTTAACTCTCCGGCTGGGGACGCAGACAATTCGAAGTCGCGGGACATCCTGTATTGCTTGCCGCTTTCAGGGCTTTTCCAGGAAATATCTATTCCCACGCTGCCTGGATTTCTGACAAGGACGGTCGTCTGGAAGCGTCCGTCTTTTCCTGTTACGATCGGCTGGGGCGCTGTCAGCTCGCAATTCTTTTCATCAAGAGAGATGAGTGCAGTGGCGACTCTGTTCTGCTGTCCGTCGACAATTGTTCCTCTGATGGTCACATAATTTCTCAACACCAGGGCTGCATGCTGAATCTCTCCGCCCCGGATCGAGAACTGATGTTCAACATTTTGATAGCCCCGTTTCATCACACGTAAATTGTAATCACCGTCCAGAAGCGCTGCACTTTCATACTGTCCCTGATCCTTACGATGCACATGGATGCCGGTTTGCCCGCTTTGCTGATGCGTCAAAAGCAGCAAAGTGGCGTTTATGGGCTCACCAAGAATATTGCTCAGGGACAGTTGCAAAAAGTTTATCGGCAATGCGATCCTGCCAAGATCGAGGTCTTGTGGATCTTCAGGCAGGGAAAACTCGATATCCTTGCTGTAGCGTTGATTATAGTTGTCATACCAGACAACGCGCATGTGCTCCATCGCGTTGTCAGACACCAGGAGCTTCGCGTGAAATCTGCCGTCTGCAGACGTGAGCATGGCCTTCTGTCCGTCTTGCAAGACCGGCGAGGAGTGTTGCGACTCGAATTCGAGCTGCGCCCCTGGCACAGCGTCTTGCCTGGCATTCGTGACAGTTCCTGAGAGAGTGACATAATATGCCAGGTCAAAAGGGACATCCGCAAAAGGAGGAGTGTCTGTATAGCTAATCTCCTGAAATGCAGTTTGGTAGCCCTCTCGAGACACTTCAATCGCATATTCCCCAGGCTGAATTTCCTGGGCATTCCGATAGATGTTTGCCTGTTGGATCACAGCAATGCGCTCTCCGGATTGTTTGTCGATGAGTCTCACGTCCGCATCATCAACGATCTTGCCGGAAACGCTGTTGACCTGGATTTCAATCCCGCGAAACAGGGCGAAATCGTCAATCTGCTTTTTTCGTCCGCCGACAACGACGATTGAATGCAGATCGTCTTTGTATCCGGCTTTTTTCAGACAAAGCTGATAGACACCATCGGCGAGATCGTGAAAGCTGTAGCGACCGTCGCTGCCGGTCAGCATGGATTTTCCAGGAAGCTGGCCGTCTTCCGTCTTCAAAAACACTGTAACCCCTGAGTCCGGCTGACCGTGCATGTCGATAATTCGACCGGAAATCGAGCCAAGAGGAAGAGGAATAGCGACATGTTTATGGTTCCCCTCCCGAATCGTCACCATGCCTGTGGATTCAACCGTCTGGGGGGCCCCGCCCAGTGTATAACGCACCATAATCGTGTACTGATTTCCCGGCAGGAGATCGAATTCCGCTTCATCCTGCTCTCTGACGCTTCGGATCGGAGAACCGGCATCAAAGAGGGTGATCTGCAGATCGTCAATGAGCGAAGATTCGAGCGGCTTGCCGCTGAAGTCCGTGACTTCGACCAGCATCCTCCCCAACTGAAGTATCTCACGCGTCTCGTGCTTCTCGCTCACAGCAACAGCTTTTTGAAAACGGAGTTGCTGCCCCTGATACTCAAGGTCCAGCAAATACTTCCCTTCTTCGAGACCGACGGTTTCCAGGGAAGAGCCTCTCATGCCAGAGTCTTTATATTTTTCTTTGACAAGCTCGATTTCGCCATCGTCGTACTGCCGCGACAGCCTGAAATGCAGTTTGTCTCCTGGCTGAGGATCAAGGAGTTCTCCTTCTGCGTTCCTGAACTGGAGGGAGAAGCGGGTCAAGAGTCTGGCAGGCAGGTTTTCTCCGTCTTCAGGGGTCGTGACATTGATAAGATCGACACAGCCTAATTGTTCTACTTTCGCATCCTGAAGTGTCTGATAATCACGCTTTAAGCCGATGCCAATGAGAGTGAGATGGAGATCGTCGATCGTACACGCCGAATAAATTGCGGAAAGCGTCTGCTCGTTGGGGCACTCCTGCAAATCGACCATGTTAAAGAAGATTTCTTTGGGTTCTTCAAAATCCTTCACGGCGTCAAAGCCCTGACGCAAGGCCATTCCTACCGGAGCGCCCCCGCCGAGCTTCGGCTTGGAGAGCAGATTCAGCTGCGTGTCAAAGTCCTCTTTATTCATGTTAATAGGATCAAAGGGGAGAATGATTTCGCTGTCTGAACAAAAATCAGGGCCGTCAAGCGAAAACCGATGACCAAAAGCCTGCAAGCCAGCTCGGGACGTCTGAGGCAGGTCTGAAAGGACAGTCCGAATTGTATCCTGCATCATGGCAATACGCTTTTTCCGGCGCATATTTTTGGACGTGTCGTGCACAAAGAGGTAGTTTCTTGCCGGTGCATCCAGAGGCGGAAGGGCGTCTTCTTTGTCTGCTACTGTCTGTCCGAGTGCTTCAGGGTCAGCTTGAGCCATCGTCGACTGGACCGCCACGGGAACAGAAGTTACCATCATCGTGATGACGATCAGCCATGAAAAAGATAATCGCATATACTGCATAGCTGTGTTCTCCTTAAAGCCAGGATGAATCGCAAAAATATTCTTCCGCATAGTGACAGGCGTTCCTGCAGTGACCTGCAATGCAATCTGGATCTTAAAAACGCCGGCACTGTGTCAAGATTATTCAAACCGTGCTGTTGTTCAAGAATTTTCTCACACTGTTTGCATTTTTTTCTTGAAAACATTTTGTTTGAAATCATAAGAGGATAGAGTTACTCTATATTGCTGACAGTCTATAAACCGTCAACCCTCTTAGCGACACACGGGATATCATGGCACGAATAAAAGTGACACGGGAACAGAAAAAACTCTTGAAAACAATCCGGAAGAACGCTCAGGACCCTGAGCCGCTGGCCAGGCTGGCCTGGACCTTCTTTGATCAACAACAGTATGATGAAGCGCAGCACTATTTTCAGCAGGCAATCGATTTGAAAAGCCCAGCGTCATCTACTGCAGATGCGCTCTACGGCATGGCGCTCTTAGATCTGCAGCGAAAACACTATGAATACGCCAGAGACGACTTGCGGAGAATCATCCGGGACTTTCCTGATTTTCAGAAGCGCCCGGAAGTACATTTTGCTTTGGGTCAGGCCAATGATCAGCTCTGGCGTACACGCGAATGGACAGATGAGAAGGAAAAATTCGGCTCAGAGTTTCTCCAGCGAGCGATCGATCATTACGAACAGGCGATTGAACGGCGCTCGACACAGCAGGATGCTGCGGGGCTGATGATTGGGAAACTCCTCTACGAGATTGGGGAGCAGGACCGGGCCCTGCCATTTCTTCAGCGTGTCGGCCAGAGTCCGTCACTGCAAGCATCACAACGCTTTGATGCGAATGTGTTAACAGGACAGATTCTCCTGGAGCATAAACAGGAAGCAGCTGCGGCAAAGGGGTTTTTTGAGGCAGCCCTGAAAGGGGGCGCACAGCAAGCGCGTCTCAGAAGCGTGTATCACTCACTCGGACATATCTGCAAGAGTTTAGAGCAGGACGGACAGGCTCTGATCTATTATGAAAAAGCCGCTTCAGCCTATCAGGATGAGCAGACAGCAGACGCGTTGGATGTGCTGGTGAATCTCAGCGAACTGCAATATCGTCAGCATCATACACAGGAAGCGCTCGATTCTGCGAGAAAAGGTATCGTGTTTTCAGAGCTTCCTGATGCAAGCCGCCAACGCTTGCTACAGGTTTTGGCCGGGGCTGCTTCTGCACTGCGGCAATATGAACAGGCCCGTGACTATGAAGAGCACTATCTGAAATTTGTCAGGGACAGCAGTGCAAAAGCCGCGAGTCTGCTGCGTATCGGAAGTTTGTGTGAAGAGCTTGGGAACGGAAAGGAGGCGATCGATGCGTATCGCAAGGGCTTGAAATATGCGAAGAAAAAATTTCCGGCCGGCAAATTACACGCCGCTCTTGGACGTATGTATCTTCATGAGAATCGTTTGAATCAGGCCGCAAACCATCTGAAAGAAGCGGCGGAATTCGGCAGGGATGACGAGGCGCACAGCGCACATGTTGCCTGGCTGCAAGGACAATGCTATATGCAGCGCGGAGAACGCCAGCGGGCGATCGAAGCCTATGGCCGCGTTGTGGAAAAATTTTCCGGGTCAGCTGAGGCATCACAGGCCCGCCAGGCCCTGAAAGCATGTCGTAAAAGTCTTAAAAAAGCAATCCAGGATCTTGAGCGGACAGAACATGCAGAGGATGCGCAGACGCCTATGGCCTTGCCCGAAGCTTCCGAGCAGGAGCTTCTCCTGGAACTCATTGAAGATATTCTCGACGAAAAAAGCTTTTTCGAGCGTTTAAAAGAAGGGCTGTCCAAAACCCACATGAGTCTTGTCGGAAAGATTGAAGACTTGCTGGCGAACCGGACGAGTGTCGATGACACGCTGATCGAAGAGCTTGAAGAGCTGTTGATTCTTTCAGATATGGGCGTCAGCACAACCCAGCAAATTATTGCGCGCTTGCGGGAAAAGGTCGATCGCAGGGAACTTCAGAAAGCGTCTCAGATCAAATTTCATCTGAAACGCGAGGTTCTGGCAATTTTAGAAGGACACGAAAAACGTTTGGATCTCAGCCGGGAGAAGCCCTATGTCATTTTAGTCATTGGAGTGAACGGAACCGGTAAAACCACCACGATCGGCAAAATGGCCGGCAAGTTCACTGCGCAGGGCCGTAAAGTCCTGCTCGTGGCTGGTGATACTTTTCGGGCCGCTGCGATCGAGCAGTTGGAGATTTGGGGGGAACGCACAGGCTGCGACGTGATGAAACATGCTTCAGGCTCCGATCCTTCTGCTGTGATGTTTGATGCCGTTCATGCCGCGCGGTCTCGGCATGTCGATGTGATGATCGCCGATACTGCCGGGCGTTTACATACGAAAAAGAATCTCATGGAAGAGCTGCGTAAGATGGTACGGATTCTTTCCCGCGAGATGCCTGGTGCGCCCCATGAAATTTTGATGGTGATTGATTCCACCACCGGCCAGAATGCGATCTCGCAGGCGAAATTGTTCAACGAAGCTGTCGGAGTCACCGGCTTTGTCCTCACAAAGCTCGACGGCACGGCGAAGGGTGGTATTATTGTCGGAATCGCCCATGACATGAATATCCCGGTGACCTTTATCGGCATCGGCGAACAGGTCGAAGATCTGCGGGAGTTTCATGCTGAAGAATTTGTAGAGGCCTTATTCGAAGACTAGAACACTTGTCAGACCTGGGAGCGTTTCCCGCTCGTACAAAAAACGCAAAACGCATTTACAGCGGCGGTGCTGGAACGAGCAAAAGCGTTTGAAACGGCCCGCCGCATTTATCAGGAACACAGTCCATGCTCCCGGATTCCTGAAGCTGATTCAGATCGCGCGGCATATCCTTGCCAGGGCATGACTTATTCGTCGGTCCGGCTGTTGTCCTTTTGAGCGTTTTGCTCAAACTCTTCACGCGTTATCAAGCTTCCATTTTCAGCGGATTTGGCGATCAGCCGTTTTTGCGAATCAAAGTCCAGGTTGAGAGAGATCCTGTTGCGGCAGCGCGCCCCGATCAGTTCTTTGCGAACACGATAGGCAGGGCCGTTGTCTTCATAGCTCATGACAAGATCATAGCGTTTATCAATGCGATTTCGAAATGTTTCACGGCATGTGTCGCAGCGAGTGTAGATAAACACTGCATCAGCTGTTTCGTCCTGGCAGACTTTTCTGCCTCGTGAAAAGAGCTTTTTTAAGTAGTTCATGATCTGTTCCGTGCGTGTCGCTGTAACGTCTTGACGCCGCAACGGCTCTGCGATTTGCAGCGTCGAGACCTTGCTGCTCAGCTGTGTCTGACCAGCAGGGCGCCAGCCACATTCGCCGCCTGCGCCTTGCCTTTCAGCATTTCGACTAAAGTCAGAGCAAACTCAATTGCCGTCCCCGGGCCCTGGCTGCTAATGCAATTAGCGTCCACGACCACTCGCTTCTCTACCGCATCTTGATTGCTGAAACTTTCAGCATATCCCGGATACGCTGTTGCCTGTTTTTCGCCAATCAGTCCGTGATGGTTAAGAACCACTGCCGGCGCAGCGCAGATCGCTGCATAAATCTTATTTTTTGCCTGCTGTTCGTGTAATAAGGCGATCAAGTCCTCTGAATCGCGCAAATGCTCGGCCCCTGGAAGGCCACCGGGCAGGGCGATTGCATCGTATTGTTCTCCGAGGCAGTCGCCAATCAACGCGTCGGCAACAAGTTTCACGCCCCGTGATGCCGTGACCTGCAGGCTGTCCATCACAGACGCCACAATCACTTTTACTCCTGCACGCCGCAGAATATCAATGATGCAAACCGCTTCAATTTCTTCTGTCCCGTCGGCAATTGGGACCAGCACTGTTTTCGCCATAGCGTTCCTCCTGTGAGATCGAAATTTTTGCGTGGACAAATCATGTGTCTCTTATGCAGAACAGCAATCAGGGTCAAGCATTATTTAGGCCGGCATAGCGAAAAATTATGGGAACTCGAGACTCTGTGTGCTCTGGAATTCGCGCATCTTATTCGCGACTGGATCGCGGAAACAGAGTTCTTGAGCCAGTAATTGTAAGGGATGCTCAAAATCGTCAGCGTGCTTTGGCTGTAAGTGCGGATAATAGCGGTCGTTCAGTATCTGCGACCCGATGAGACTGAGGTGCAGCCGCAGTTGGTGCTGCTTACCGGTCAGAGGCTCGAGGCGGAACCGTCCGATCGATCCTTTACGCTGCATTACGGTGATCTTTGAAATGGCATTCACTTCTCCCTCAGCCACTTTCACGCGGAACCAGGGTTCTCCTGCGACGATCCGATTCTTAATAAGCCAGGTCTCCCGATCCTGCTCAGCAGGCAGTGTTGCGATCGCTTCGTAGCATTTCCGGGCATGACCGGCGCTGAAGAGCTCATGATAGAGTCCGCGTGTTCGTCTGTCGATTGAAAACATGACCAGGCCGGCGGTTTCTCGATCAATGCGATGAACCGGCACGATCTCCTGAAGGCCGGTATCAGCTCTGAGGCGATACAGCAGGCATTCATTGACATACGGTCCGGCCGGCGTGACTGGAAGAAAATGCGGTTTATCAGCGATCAGGATGCGCTCATCCTGATACAGGATTTTTTCCCGAAAGGGAATGCTGGGTTCCTTGTCGACTTCGCGAAAATAGCACAGACGTAATGCGGGCTGATACGGCGTATCAAGATCGATCAGTTGTCCACGATCGTCACGAATTTTCCCCTGGTCCAGGCGAGCCTGCCAGACATCCCGCCCAAGTTTCGGAAAGCGCTTGTCCAGAAAATCGAGAATCGTGGGATAGGGCGGAGCGCAGTCAGGGAGAGTGGCATACGAAGGACGCGGGGCGCGGCTGAATCCGGACATGAGAGAAGTTTTTTTCTGCTGTGCCGGACCACCGTCTGATATGATGGTGGTCCGGCAGGTCTGCAAGTTATAAAAGGTTGCCGGCCAGTTCTGCAAGTTCTGAGCGTTCACCTTTTTCGAGGGTGATATGGGCGTACAGCTTTTGCCCCTTCATTCTTTCGATTAAATAACTCAAGCCGTTCGATTGGCTGTCCAGATAAGGATGGTCGATTTGAAAAATGTCACCGGTAAAAACCATTTTTGTCCCTTCCCCGGCGCGTGTGATAATCGTCTTGACTTCGTGAGGGGTCAGGTTCTGAGCTTCATCGACGATAAAATACACTTTGACGAGACTCCGGCCGCGAATGTACGATAATGGCGAGATGAGCAGTTTTTCTTCTTCAAGAAATTCTTTCACGCAGCGGTGTTTCGAGTCGGATTCGCTCTGGATGACGCTGAGATTATCGTAGAGTGGCTGCATATAGGGCTCGAGCTTGGACTGGATATCTCCGGGCAGAAATCCGAGGTCTTTGTTGCTTAACGGCACAACCGGACGCGCCATGAATATCTGCCGGAAGGACTTGCGCCGTTCCAGACCGGCTGCGAGCGCCAGCAGGGTTTTGCCAGTGCCGGCTTTTCCGGAAAGGCTCACTAACTGGATTTGATCGTCAAGCAGGGCATGCAGGGCAAAGCTTTGTTCGGCATTGCGCGGCGTGATCCCATAGGCTGAAGTTTTATCGACCCGCTTTATTGTCTCAGTAAAGGGGTCATAGGTCGCAAGTACGGATTTTCTGCCGTTTCGCATGATGATGAACTCATGCGGCCGCAGGGGCTCGTCAAAGGCGAGAACACTGGCGGGGATTTCATAAGGCGCTTGATACATCTGATCGATCTGTGCTGTCTGCACCTCTTCTTCAATGCGCCTGCCAGTGTAGAGCGTGGAAATATCCTGCACCTGATCGCTGGTATAATCTTCTGAAACTAAGCCGACCGAGCGCGCTTTCAGCCGGAGATTTCCGTCTTTCGTGATCAGGATCACCTGCCGCTCTGGGCACTCTTGCGCATAATGATAGGCAATGTTGAGGATCTGATGATCTGCTTTTTGAGGAGAAAAATTCAAGGCCAAATCCTGGTGAAATTTCCGTTCAAGCTCGATAAAAATCTTCCCATGACCGGCTCCGATCGTGGCGCCCTTGCCAAACGGCGCGTCTTGGCTTAAGGCGTCCAGAGTGCGGATAAATTCACGGGCGTGGTAATTGATCGTTGCATTCCCTTTTTTAAATTGATCGAGCTCTTCCAGCACGGTAATCGGGAGCACAATATCGTTTTCCTGAAAATTATGCAGGCAGGAACTGTCGTGAAGAATAACGTTGGTATCGAGCACAAAAATTTTCCGCTTTTTTGTTGACATAGCGAGAAATCACTCCTTTCAGGTTACATGCTGCGACGTGTTTAATACGATCCGATGGAACAACGTGTTATGCCTTTCATATTTTGAACTTACTTGATTTGCTGAAGATAATATGCAAGCTTTTTGCTGTCTATATCTTCTTGTGAATACAGTTTGAGGTGGCGACGATATTTCCCCGTGCCTTCTAAAAACTTGTCTGGATCGTTCAATTCATTGCCGGCAGTAAATTCAAAAGAAACATGTTTTTTTCTGACAAAGATTCCGCCAAAATCGTCTGACAGAGAAAACATAATACCACCATACTTCACGTTTTCTTTTGTGTCAGGATGATGGGTAAATACCAAATCGCGTAACTTCATCAGTATGTCATATTTTTCAGGATCAATGACTTCAATATCGCTGAGCAGGTCCTGCACTTTTTGGGGATCAGATGCTTTCATCGTAACCGTCCTGTCTTTAAGGTGATGCTGTCCAGACTCCGTATTCATTGCCGTTAGGGTCGGCAAAATGAAACCTGCGACCGCCAGGAAAGGAGAATATTGCTTTGGTGATTGTTCCACCAGCTTTTTCGATTTTTGATAAAGTTGTTTCTAACTCATTGCTGTAGAGAACGATAAGCGCACTTCCTTGATCAGTCCTTGAACTGAGGTCGGATTTATAGAACCCTCCATTTATCCCTTTGTTGGTAAAAGCGATATATTCAGGGCCATAATCAACAAAGGACCAGCCAAATACGTCACCAAAGAATTTTTTGCTCATCTCCAAATTTTTTGAGGGAAATTCAACGTAGCTTATTTTTTCATGCGCATTCATTATTTACCTCTTTTTTTTCATTTAGTTAATTCTTGGTATTTTCAGGCTAACGATGTGCTTTCGTTATTGTCGCCCGTTTGTGCTGAAGCGTTCTGCCTTTCTCATAATATAGGGCTGAATCCCCTGAAATGTCAACAGGAAAATGTCTGGGCAGCGATACTGCATCAAGAATGAACAATCCGCAGGCAATCTGACCGATGCTGCTGACGCGCTTCTGCCGTGAGCAAACAGGCCAAAAATTTTT
Source organism: candidate division KSB3 bacterium (assembly GCA_002748425.1). GTDB lineage: Bacteria > Moduliflexota > Moduliflexia > Moduliflexales > Moduliflexaceae. Next base: position 36,524 of record PDSJ01000016.1, read on the forward strand.
TAATACATTGCCCTTGACATATTATAATATAAATATATTATATATATAACGTATTTATATTATAATATACAATATAAATAACATATTATAAATTACATGCAGGCGCAGGAGGGAACTGGCAATGAAAGTACGTGAAAAAAGAATCATCACCTTATTGTCTCGATACGGAGCCTTATCGAAAAAAGAATTGGCAGAACGCGAAAGCATAAGCTGGGCAACTGCTGTAAAGTCAGTCGCCCGGCTTGAAAAAGAGGGAATCATCCAGAGCATCGGAGTCAACGCCCAACCTGGAACAACAGGGAAAAACCCGATCGTATACGATCTTGCGGAACGACATCCTCTGGCGATCGGCATTGATGTAACGGCAGCCCAGACCCGCCTTGTGATGACAAATCTCAAGCATACGATCGTGGCACAGCAGATGCGGCAAACGCCAAAGCATCCGAACGCTGAACAGCTCGTGGAATTTCTGGCAGAATGTTCTCTGATCTTTGCACAACAGCATCTTTCAGAGGAAGAGCGCCTGCAGGGGATCGGTATCGGGCTGCCTGTCTGGCTGACTTCCGGGGCCCATACGCCTTTTTTCTCGCTTGCAAAAACACTGGAAAGCCGCTTGCAGACCGCTGTCAGGATTGAGAATAATATCCGGGCCTACACAATGTATGTTAAATGGGCCGGCCCAGCGTTTTCGCTTCAGAATTTTCTGCTGATTTCACTCCGCAACGGAGTCGGAACCGGCATTTTTTATCAGGGAGACCTGATTCGGGGAACTCACGAAATGGCAGGAGAGCTGAGTCATCTGCCTGTGGCAGGACGCGGAAAACGCTGTCGCTGCGGACAACGCGGTTGTCTCGAAACCGTCGTAAACGCTCACTTGCTGTATCGCGAGTACCTCCGTAAGGTAAAAGAGGTCCTGCGCCCGGCCCCTCCTGAAACCGAAGCTGATCTCCGCAAAGGACTCGCAGAACTCTTCACATTCGCAAAACAAGGCCAACCAGAAGCCGCCGCGATCGTGCAGCAGGCTGCCGCACATCTCGGTCAGGGACTTGTGGTCCTGCTGAAAGTTCTCGACATTCCTGATCTGCTCTTGACCGCAGATTTCGGGCCAGATGGCGACGCCATCATTCCCGATCTGTATCAGGAGACAGGAACGCGCCTTCTGCCCGGAACGCAATGTCTGCTGCACTATTATCCTCTGGAACAGGACGGTTTTGCCAGGGGCGCTGCGTTGCTGATTCTGAAAGATTATTTCACGACGTTATAGCCCGAAGACGCTTTTTTCATTGACAAGAGGCTGGGTTTCAGGAAAAAATCTCATTGTTGACACGAACTCTAACCTGAACTGAAGACGACAGGAGCGTTATGTTGTTTGCCGAAGCATTTCTTCTTTCCGCAGGCATCGGGATTTTAACCGGAGTCTTTGGAGTCGGCGGCGGATTTTTGATGACCCCCGCAATGATGATCATTCTGGGTCTGCCCGGGTCTGTCGCAGTCGGGACGAGCCTCGCCACAATGCTGTGCACGAGCAGTTTCGGTTTATTCACGCGCCGGGGAAGCAACACGATCGATGTCAAAATTGTCGCGTTTATGGCTGTCGGCAGTCTCATCGGGGTCTGGACCGGCAGTACGCAGCTGGAGCGTCTGAAAAAATTGCCTGCGCTTCGGATTCACGGGCATGAGGTCGTCGCAGTTCAATATGTCTTACTCTGGGTGTTTATGGGAATTCTGCTCTGGACTGCCGGATTCATGGTGTATGACTATCGCCGGAAGCGACAGCGGGGAGACACAGGCCCGCAGGTCGGCCTGCTTGCCGGCATTGCCTTCCCTCCTTACGCCCATTTTTCCTCGCTCGTTCAACCGCGCCTGGCTGTCGTGCCGTTAATTCTTCTGGGACTTTTCGTGGGAATTCTGACCGGCCTGATGGGAATCGGAGGCGGGGTGGTTCTGCTGCCAGTTCTGATCTATCTCATCGGCCAGCCAACAGCCAAAGCCGCCGGCACCAGCCTGCTGCTGGTGTGGATCTCAGCCATGATGGGCGTGTATATTAATGCCAGGCTCGGAAATATCCAGCTGATGCTGCTGGCCGCAATGGTCGCCGGCGGAGTGATCGGCACATCTGCAGGAACCCACATTGGGCTCAAAGCGGACGAGAGCAAGCTGCGTCTCTATTTTGTTTATGTGATCCTGGCCGCGGCCGTGATGATCGGCATGAAACTCGCGCACATGACCTTATGAGAGGAGACGCAGCACGGTTCCAACAGAGCTACGAGACTCCTCTCTCCACAGCGTCGCCCTATGCTGAGCGCGCTGCGTAGAGTATTTTCACGTCACCTGGATGAAGTTCATGTTCCAGCAAGGGTGGGACGTGATCCAGACGACGGCTGCGGGAAATATCTTTTACCGTTGTCGAGCCCATGAGCGCATAGATATCCGGCTGCCGGACGAGCCGCGTTTCGCTGGCGTCAGGGTTTGCCAGAACCAGAATTTTTTCCCGGCCATTCCGGCTTTCTTTGCTAAAGCCGAAGAGACGGCCGTCGTTCAGATGCCGTATTTCAATCCAGTGATCCTCTTGAAGGATCTCGTAGTCTGCCTTGGTTGCATTAATCTTTGCGATCTCATTAGAGATGTCATAGCGGACCGGCTCCCACCAGGACGGATTGGTATGCAGCACGTGGATCTGACGCTGAAATCCGTATTCAAAGCCGATTGTCGTCGAGATGCTGGAACAAATATAGGCTCCCAGCTCATAGCGTAAAAGTGCCTGATCCCGGTTCCCGCCGAATTCCTCAGCACAGCGAATGGTATCGTGGTTCTCCGGAAAGGTGATTGACGGAGCATGACGACTGAATTCACGAAGTTGATCCGGAAACCATGCATCCTGTAAATTCCACCATTTAAAACTGTTGGAAATGAGATCAAAACCTGCATCGGCGATCTCAATGACCTGATTCGGCGGACAGCCCAGGGTTTCTCCCAGAAAGAGCGCATTGGGAGAGGTCTCCTTGATGCGCGGAATAAGGAACTGCCACAGTTCCTTTGGAACATGATAGGCTGCGTCGCATCGAAACCCCTGCACGCCAAGGTCCAGGTAAAACCGCATCATTTTCAGCCAATAGTCCCAGAGATTGCCGCGATCGCAGGAATGGGCATTATCGATTTTCGCCAAATCTTTCCACTCCACCCAATTGGGGCCATCCATTGCGCCGGGATGGCAGACGTTCCCGGCGTGATCACGTACATACCAGTCCGGATGCTCCTGGACCAGAGGCGAATCAAGGGCAGTATGATTAATCACAAGATCCATCATGATCTTCATCCCGCGTTTTTCAGCCTCCTGGCAGACCTTTTTCAGCAGCGCATTCCCTGCTGCGACATGCGTTTCAGGATGCTCAAAATCCAGAGTTCCTGTGACGTAGAGGGGATGGTAATGGTAATGATTCTTTACGGCATAATCTGATCCGGAAAAGCCCGGATAATGAATCGGATTGATGTATATCCAGTCGAAATTCATGGCCTGAATCCGATCGAAATGTTCGATCCAGGCTGTCATCGATCCGACGAGTTTGGGGTACAGATTATAGACACGAATACCTTTCAGCATATAAGCTCCTGCGTAAAAATGTTGTTTCAGTACGGAAAAATACGCCGGCTGTCGATCCAAGATCTTTCAGCGCCTGTGGGCGTTCATGCCATCCATCAGGAATGTACTGGCGGCCTCATAATATTCCGGTGTCCCACTGTGTCCTCCATCAAAAACACACAGCCTGAATTCAATGTTCGACTGTTCAAGACGCGCACGATCATCTGTCCACTGTTCGAAAGGATACAGCCGGTCCTGTGTACCGCGCGCGAGCAGAATTCGCGTCATTCGCGTCAGTTCGTGCAATTCCGAAGGAATCCCGCTTCCAAGCAGGAGAACGCTGCTCGGCTGATAGTGGCCGAGAACAGCGGCTCTGCACGCCATGGCAGTTCCCTGCGAAAAGCCGTGAAACACGAGCGTAGCGCTCAGAGGGAAGTCCTGTGTAAGCCGGGCCAGAACTGCATCGACATAGTCTATGTTTTCCTGAATACGAAGCTCCTGATCCTGGGAAGTCATCCAGCACGCCCCAAGCGTTTTCGAACGCAGATAAAAGGGATGCAGGGCCTGAATCGCACAATACACCCAGCCTGTAGTCGCTGAAATGTTCTTCAGCATTGACAACTGTGTTTCTGCATCTTCGCCATAGCCATGAAAGCCGACAATAAGCGGGAATGGCCCTTTCCCGGGAGGCGCCTGCACAAGATAGCGTCCCGAGATCTTCGTCTGAATATGATACACCTGTGATCTTGTCTCGCTCATAGTACGTCAAGGGCAGAGAAGGTCTTCACACGCCTCCTGCCCTTCTGTCGAATGCTGTATTTCGCCAGGAAACCTTCCAGCCCGCCGTTATGAAGAGCTTTTTTCCAGGAAGGCCGCAGCGGAATCTGTGTAAATAACGATGCGTTGCCAAGATAGATGTAAGCGTTTGACCCTTGGCAGCGCAGCGTTAAGAAGTCCCCAAATTCCTGCAACAGTCTTGTGACGCTCCTCTGCTGTAAGCGCAGACCATAGGGAGGATTGCAAACGATCGTGCGCTCTTTAAGCGCCTGTAGATCGTGAAATCGCTGTGTGCGGAGCGCGATGTGCGTCCCTCCCGGAATCTGACGACAATTTTTCTGCGCAGCCTCAATGGCGCTGTGATCCAGATCGCTACCGCCGATCAAGCCGGGCGGAAGAGGACGGATGTGCCGGTTGCTTTCCTGTCTGACGGATTTCCAGATCGTGTGATCGAAATCCGGCATGTGCTCAAAGCCGAACTGTTGTCGAAGATAGCCGGCCGGAACCCTGCAATACGCCATACAGGCTTCAGCCAGGAGTGAGCCGGAACCGCACATCGGGTCATATAAGGGCTGCTCACCCTGCCAGCCGCTGAGTCGTATGATGGCCGCCGCGAGCGTCTCCTGCATCGGAGCGCTGACCGACTCGCGGCGATACCCCCGGCGGTGAAGCGAGCCGCCGGATGTATCAAGGCTGATTGTGGCTTTATTGTTATGAATGTAGAGGTTCAGCCACACGTCCGGGTGCCTGGGGGCAACATTCGGGCGCTCACCGCATATCTCCCGGAATTGATCGACAATGGCATCTTTCAACTTCCGCGCAGCATATTGCGAGTGCCGGATTCGACTGTTCGACACATTGGCAGTAATCGCGAATGTCGTGCTGACAGAGAGAATCTCCGGCCAGGCGAGCTTCAACGCAGTTTTATAGAGATATCGATCGCTGTGACAATCGAAGGTCAACAAAGGAGCCAGGATGTGGGTGCTCAAGCGGGAACAGTAATTGATCCGGTAAAGCGCAGCACGATCCGCTGTAAAATAAACGCCACGATAAGCGGCTTTGGCATCTTGTGCACCCAGCGAATGCAGCTCTTCAAGACCGAGCTGTTCAAGGCCATGTGCAATTTGCGCGAAAAAGCGCTGGTTCTTTTGATAGGCGAACATAGCGTGCCAAATTGTTCACATGACTGCCAGGGAGTCAAGAAAAAAAGCCTGCAAAGAGCCTTTGAGCCTACGGACGGGAAGCGCGAATGTGCTATGCTGAGAAAGCTGACCCTCCTATGCCGCCCTGCTTGCTCTTCTTATCAACAAAAACAAATCAGGGAGATCGTGAAAGCATGGCACGTCAGCGCCTGCATCCACAGGCGCCGGAGTGACCATAGTGGTCATGGTGCGGGCTACAGGACTCCGGGTAGTTATGATCATGCGATGCGGCGAGCGCCGGCGGCGACATCGGAATGCCAGAGCCAGCATGCCCCCGCTCCGACGTCCTGTCCCCAACTGGATGTGTGGACATCCCCTTGCAACCGGCCACCCCAAGCGCCAAGCCCGCAAGAGCACAGATTGTTATAAGCTTAACTTTGGTCCCTTTGCTCACTCCGTCTATTATGTGCCGAGCATCATGTTGCTCCGTCCCTTTCCCCTTGTTGCTTCTTTCAGCCTCACTGATCATCTTCTCTCTCGTCATGGCAGCTCCACTTCCCTGTAGAAATTCAGAATAACACTTAGAACTCTTTCTTCTGCTTGAGAATTCATTTTTTCGATCATCACCATCATCTTGTCAAGGATTTTTTCAAACAGATTGACATCTCCCCCTTTCGCGCTCTGTTCATCAACACAATGAACAGCCTGCCATGGAGGGAAAACGCCGCCTGTGTCCCGTGTATGTGTGTCATCCTGAGAAATCCTCAATGCCATGTCATTCCGAGGAGGCCACGCCCCCCTGTCATCCTGAGGAGTTCACGACGAAGGATCTCGCTTTGAGATTCTTTGCTGCGTTCAGAGTGTAGCTCATCTTGCTTTGCTCTGTGGGTTCAGGACTGTCTGCTCCCTGACAGCGTTTCTCGTCATGGGCTGTATTCTTCTGCTTGAGTACTCTATTTAATCAACACAATGAACCGCAACAGCCTGCCATAGAGGAAAAACGCCGCCTGTGTCCCGTGAGGGCTAAAAATTTTTATTGACGAGAAAGCGCTTTCAGATCACTTCAGTTTGTGAGGAAGCGCTTCCCTGATGAGCAGGGACAGGCTTTTTCATCGAGGCGTACATCTTTATTTGGAGAAGGAGTGCAAGATGATCGCGGTACAATGGCTGGGCACAGTAGAGTATCTTCAGGCCCTGGAACGCCAACACATTCTGGCGGCTGAACGCGCAGAAGATCGGAATCTGACTGATGTGCTTCTGCTTTTGGAACACCCTCCGACATATACCATGGGAAAACGCGGCAAAATGGAACATCTGCTGCTGCGGCAAGACGTCCTGGCGCGCATGGGCTTCGCTTTTCACACTGTCGATCGCGGCGGTGACATCACCTATCATGGGCCGGGACAACTGGTGGGCTATCCGATTCTCAATTTGAAACAACGCTATTGCCCTGGGACGGGACGGGGGATCGATTTACACCGCTACGTCCATGATGTCGAAGAAATGCTGATCCTCACACTCACGGATTCAGGAATTCGAGGGCAGCGCTGTCAGGGCTACCCCGGAGTCTGGGTTGAGAGTGACAGCGGCCTTGCAAAAATCGCTGCCATCGGGATTCGCGTCAATCGTCGAGGCATCAGCAGTCACGGCTTTGCCCTCAATGTTGACCCGGATCTTTCGCATTTTCAGCATATCATCCCGTGCGGCATCAGCAGTCATGGTGTGACCAGCATTGCCGCGCTGTCAGGGCACTCAGTCGATGTTCAGGATATCTTGCCACGGCTTTGCCGCGCCTTCAGCCAGACCTTTCAGGCAGAGCTTGTGCTTCAGAATTTCTGATGTCTGGCAGCGCTGCCGGGCCAACGCCGGATTAACGGCGCGAATGACTGAAGCCAAAAAATGCTCCTGCCGCGCCTCCGGCAATGTGTCCTAACTGGGAAATCGCGTCATGATGGAGGCTTTGCAGTACTTCGCGTCCGATAAACAGTCCCACCACAAGCACAAAGCTGAGCGGGATGCTGCCTGCTCTCACATCCACGATCGACGCGAGTACGATCAGCATAAAGACGATGCCGCTGGCTCCAAGCACAGCAGTATGAAAGAGAAATACGCTGATCAAAGCGGTCGAAATCGCTGTCAGGAGAATCATACACAGCATCGCTTTACTTCCGTATTTTTCTTCCAGAATCGGACCAAGCAATAAGAGAAAGGTCAGATTGCCGAAGAGATGTTCCCAGTTGGCATGTCCCAGCACGTAGGAGCACATTGGGAAATAGTCGAGAGGATTCGACAGCGACATAGAAGCCTTGAGCGTAAAAAAATTGAGCGTCACGTGCGGGATGAAGAGATTCAGCAGATGAATGGTCACTGACAGCAGTGAAAAAGTCAGGATCACCGGAGAATTATAGCGTATTCGTGTCATAGAAGCGTTGGCATGGCAGCCGTTCTCACAGGTCGGAATGTGAAAAATAGGCCTCAGGATTCAGCGACGTGTCAAAGGACTGCCGATTTTTTCGAGCGTCCCGATAAAATCGGGCTGTTGACGTCCAAAACTATACATCCAGATCTCACCGCTCGCAGAATCCATGAGCAAAAAACCGCCGCGTGTGTAAGCGAGTTTAAGATCTGAGAAATCAGCCCGGCTCTGAGCCTGAATCGAATCGGGCCGGATAATAAGCGCTGTTGCAATCACGACGAGCGACAACGCAATCACCCCAAGCAAGATATTATACAACAGATCGTTTCGACGCATTGTTCTTTTCCCCTGAAAGAGATATGCAAGAATTCCTGCTAACTGTTACGGTACATTCTGCCCGAGGAGCATAGTCTTGTCAAGTTCTTCCTGAATGTCCCTCTGCAAAAATTCGAGCGCGTTGAATTCCTGCATATTCCGAGACATGTGATAAGGGCTTTGGCAGCCTGGCTCAGGACTTTCTTTGGGGAAAAGTCTTGACGTGCTCACGATTCACGCGTATACCGACCTGCATGATGAGAAACTGTTGAGGACATTCAAGTCTTATTATGAAAGGAGGTGACGACATGGGGCGAGGTGATAAACGCACAAAACGCGGCAAAATTTTCAGAGGATCTTTTGGGAAAAGCCGACCGAAAGCACACAATGTGAAAACACAGCCGGCACAAGCCGTTCAGACTGAAGCAAAAGAAGAGACCATCATCACAGAAGAAGACAAATAAACACGGGCGCTCGTGACAAATTCCTGCTCCGGCATATCCAGCGTATTGTGCGACACAGCGCTCGCAGGCGCAGGAATTTCCTGCCGGTCTTAAGATTCTGGCAACAGTCCAAATACCTGCGAACAGTCCAAACGACCAACAGAGGGAGAGAGGGAGTAGTGTGAAGGATTATCTTGTTCGTGCCATGACAACAACGGGCCATATCAGGGCATTCACCTGCGTCACAAGCGGGCTTGTGCGCGAGATCTGTGAGCGGCATGAGACCAGTCCGACTGCAACAGCGGCGCTTGCCCGCGCTTTGACCGGTGGGGCCTTGATGTCCGCATTATTGCAGGACGGACAGCGCATCGCACTCAAATTTGAAGGAAACGGCCCATTGCGGAAGATTCTGGTTGAAGCTGACAGCGCGGGACATGTACGAGGCTATGTTGCTGTGCCCCAGCTTGATCTTCCCCTGCGGCAGGGAAACTTTGATGTGGCGGCTGCACTTGGCAAAGCCGGTTTTCTGACCGTGACAAAGGATTTGCGATTAAAAGAGCCCTATAAAGGTGTTGTGCAGCTCCACAGCAGTGAAATCGCCGAGGACCTGGCATACTACTTTGCAGAATCAGAACAGATCCCATCCGCCACAGGCACAGGGGTTTTTATCGAGAGTTCCGGCAGGGTGGCGTCGGCTGGAGGTTTCCTGATTCAGTCGCTCCCCCCTGCTGATGAACTGCAGATCGAAGCTCTCATCGGACAGATCGAGAAGCTGCCTCCTCTGGCTGAGCTTTTACAACAGGGGCTCGATCCCGAAGGCTTGTTGACAGAGATCTTTCGTGATATTCCGTTCACCCTCCTGGGGACTATGCCGCTTTCATCGCAATGCCACTGCAGCGAGCAGCGCATGAAAAAGGCCCTGAGCGCGCTCGGTCCTGATGAGCTGAACAAGATGAGTCTGGAAGCTGACGCCAGCGAGATAATATGCGAATTCTGCCGGGCGCACTATGTGTTTGGTCCCGAAGACATACACGCCCTTGTGGAGAGCATCTGTTAAGCGAGTCGTGGATTTCATGAGCCGGCGGTCTGAAGGGCGAAGCAGTCTTGCGATAAGATCGAAGAGGATTTTATGAACGACATTTCTAAAGATCGGATTTTAGTGGTTGATGATACGCAAATGAATATCGATCTCATGACAGCGATTCTCGGGAACGACTATGATGTGCTTTCTGCGATCAATGGACGTTCCGCCCTGGAAATTGCCAGAGAACTCCTGCCTGATCTGATCCTGCTTGATATCATGATGCCCGACATGAACGGCTACGAAGTCTGCCGTCAATTAAAAGCCGACGAGACGACGCGGTCGATCCCGATTATCTTTATCACCGCATTAAACAATGAAGGCAATGAAGCCAGAGGTCTTGAGTTAGGCGCTGTCGATTATATCACAAAACCGCTGAAGCCCGCCATCATCAGAAGCAGAGTGCGGAATCATCTGGAACTCAAGCACTATCGGGATCACCTGGAGTTCCTCGTGCGGGAACGTACGCAAGAAGTGATGCTGACGCAGGAAGTGGCATTTGAAAGCCTGGCGACATTAGCGGAATATCGCGATCCGGAAACCGGAGGGCATATCCGACGTACCCAAAATTACATCAGGATTTTGGCACAGTACCTGCGCAGATTTCCGGATTTCAGCCAGTCTCTGGATGACGCAACGATTGATCTGCTCTATAAATCCGCGCCGTTACATGATATTGGAAAAGTGGGGGTTCCCGATACGATTCTCATGAAACCGGGCAAGCTGAGGCCTGAAGAATTTGAGGAAATGAAGAAGCACGTGACTTATGGACGGGATGCTATCCTGGCGGCAGAGCGAAAAATAGGCGAGTCGTCTTTTTTACGTCTTGCTGTGGAAATCGTCTACACCCATCATGAGAAATGGGACGGCAGCGGCTATCCTGAAAAGCTTGCAGGAGAAGCGATCCCTCTGCCCGGGCGTTTAATGGCTCTGGTGGATGTCTATGATGCGCTCATCAGCAAGCGCGTGTATAAAGCTCCTTATCCTCATGAAAAGGCTGTCAGCATTATTGTCAATGGGAAGGGCTCACATTTCGATCCCCGGATTGTGGAAGCGTTTCTGGCCCTTGAGACACAGTTTCGAGCGATCGCGCTCGAACATGCCGATTGCGATGAGGAGCGCCGAACGCTTTCCCTCTCCGCCTGAAGACGCTCTCAGCATTCAGGATCTTCTCTCATGAGCCCTGTCGTCAACGCGACAAGGCTGTCTTTGTCCGAGATCAAAACGTTTTTCTTTTTCAGAAAAGGATCGCGCCTCCTGCAAGATCTCGGCAAGGGGTATGCGCTGGTCTGCCGCATCCTGGATCTGCATCAGCATGCAGAATGCTAAATTGAGACGCATAAAATTGTCTGTAATGCGCTCAACATCTAATATATGCTCATCAGGAAGCGCTTTCAGATCGCAGTTGGGAAAATTAAGCGGGCAGACATCGTATGCCTGCTGCTCAGAGTAGCGCATGGGGAGTCCGTGAGTGCGGCAGATAATAGGACGCGCCGGATAGATACGACATGCCTGCTGCTCAAGAAACACGCACTGCTGGGCCTGAGGCACAGAGAGAGGTTCATAGGGATGTTGTTTAAGGTAAGAGCTGATAATATAGGCTTCAAGCGGCGCAACGGTTTCCAGCACACAACAGGAACAACAGCCTTTTGCGCACTGCATCTGTTCAGCGTCGTGTTGGATGACTTGCTCAAAAAAGTTGTCACAATAGCGGCATAAAAGTGCGTAGCGTTCAAGCAATGCAGAAAGGTTTTCCGGCTTTACATACTCAGGGAGTGTGACGATCGTCCGATCATACTTCTGCTTCAGAGGTGCAACGACAACTTGATTCCGACCTTGACGTTTTGCATGATAGAGCGCGGCATCGGCAGCGTTCACAATGCTGTGATTATCGTTTCCATGTTCGGGCAGGGCAGACACGCCGAAAGAGATGGTGATCGAGAGGATCGTATGTTCGTGGACGATTTGAAATCGGCGGCTCCGATCTAAGAGTTCCCGCGCACGTATGACGGCCACTTCGAGCTTTGTATCAGGCAGAATCAGGAGAAACTCTTCACCGCCGTAACGACAGGCAATATCCCCGCCGCGAATATTCTTTTTTAAGAGCTGCGCTAATTTCTGAAGCACGACATCGCCGGCTTCATGCCCATAGGTATCGTTCACGTGTTTAAAGTGATCGACATCAAGCATAATAATTCCTACGGAGCTGTGGCATCTTTCTGCCCGCTGCACCTCGCGCCGGAGCGCTTCTTCCATATAACGCCGATTATACAATCTGGTCAGCGGATCTCGAATCGCTTCCAGTTTTAAGGCGTCGCGCAGACGAAAATTCGCCAGGAAGAACGAATACTGCTCTACAGCACGCTTCACGATAAGTTGTCGTGTCTCCTGCTCCTGAATGCGCTCCACACTCCACTGTGCTTCCTCCTCCTGATCGTCAGAGTCCAGAAACAAGACCCCCATCGCCTGGCCGGAAACGTTTCGTAACGCATAGCAGCTCCCACCTTCCTGTCCATCTGCCGGCTGTATATAGAAATGTAAGGGTGGGGTTCTGTGTTGCTCGATCGTATGAATCTGTCCGCGGGGATTTGCCCAATACAGGTCATCCGCAATTCCGAACTCCGGAACAGCATCTCCCCAACTCATCGCAGTCGTGAAGCTGCTGAGTGAATTATCCTCAAAGAGGTACAGACAACCGAATTCGGCATGGAACATTTGGATGCAGATCGTTTTCAACACATCATAGGTGTCTTTCTCTACCCTGCATGCCTGCAGGCTGGCGTTCATCTGGGCGAGTTGGGAGAGTTCCCAGTTGCGTTGACGTAACGCATGTTCTGCGCGTTTCTTTTCGAGAATTTCTGCTTCAAGACGCTGGTTTTTCCCGGAAAGCTCATTCTGCAGTCTCTGCAACGTGAGATGTGTGCTGACACGAGCCAGAACTTCCGCTGCGTGGAAGGGTTTGGTGATGTAATCGACTCCTCCTGAGGAGAAGGCTTTCACTTTGTCGTCAATGCCGTCCAGCGCACTGATAAAAATAATCGGAATCGCACGAAGAGCGCGATCGGCTTTTAACTTCCGACAGACCTCGTAGCCGCTCATGCCAGGCATCATAATATCCAGCAGGATTAAATCCGGCGGAGTCGTTCGTGCTGACGCCAGGGCAAGCTTTCCACTTGTCACAGGTCGGACGATATAGCCGGCGTCTGTTAAGAGCCCTGACAGTAAACGCAGGTTATCACGAAAATCATCGACGATCAGGATGCTGTTCTGGATATCGGCTGTATTGCTGGTCTCGCTCATAAATACCTTTTCTGAGAGATTCAGATGGGAAAATTTCTTCTGTCTTGAGAAGACTCCTCGTCGTCGACTCACCCTCTCTTCCGCACAAGCGATTCTAGGGAGACAAGATCGTCACTAAGGACGATCTCTGTCTTTTGGGTCAGTATTGATCCCTGACAGCGTTCATGTCAATGAATGAATACATTCTTTTTTCAAGGCTGGTCATGCTCGTCCGCTTCCTTTTCCTTCAGCTGCTGGTTCTGTCGTAAAAAAGGGCTCGAATAGTTTCGCTTAGCTCTGCTAATTCATAGGCCACACGCAGCATTTTCTGGGATTCGGCTTCCCGCAGCAGAGGCAGCAGTGATTCCAGATCATCATGGATTCCCAGGTCCACAAGCAGGTCAGCAGATGCTTGGACAGAAGGAATATGATGGTTCTGCAAAAAGGCCACCACAGACGTCCGCATGTGACGCCGCTGCGTTGCGTTTACTGCGGGACGCTGCTGCAACGCTCTTCGTAAGAGCACAAGAAAACTTTTTGTCGTGTTTTCCGAAAGATGTCGAAAGAACTCTGAAAGCTCCTCCAGAGTCTGGCTCAACACGTCGGCGATTTTCCCAAGCGCGGATCGGATCGTGCCAAGAGGCGCGTTGATTTCATGAGCGATGCCGGCAATTAACTGCGCTAAGGCTGCCATCTTTTCTGACAGAACACGTTCTTCCTGAGTGGTTTTCAGCTCTTCCAGGGCCACAGCGAGTTCCTTGTTGGCTTGTTGAAGGGCCTCGGCATGCTGTTGGACGCGCTGTTCTGAGAGTTGCCGCTCTCTGGCAAGAGAGATGGCTGCTACGGCTGTTTGCAGCAAAGAAATCTCCGAGGGATCCCAGGCACGGACTTCCCGGCAGGCTTCCAGGCTGATAAGGCCGTAAAAAACGCCCCCGATCATCACGGGCAGCAGGAGCAGAGATGACGTCCCCCGTGCCTGCCAGAAACAATGTTCGGTTTTCTGGAGCTCGTCACGATCCTGTGAAATGGTCTGGCCTTGATCTAATAACAAAAAACACTCCGGGAGGGCCTCGGCATAAAGGAATCTGAGTGCTCTGCTCTCTTTGTCGAGTGATTCAAGCGTCTCATCCTGCCAGGACCAGCGTTGTTCAGCGACAATCTTCCCGTCTCGATCGGAGCTGTTCTCAAAAAAAGACACGCGGCAGGCATGAGAACTTTGTCCCAGAAGACACAGGATCTCTTCATACACGCGTTCTCCTTCGAACTCAAGAAGGCGTCGTTGAATTTGTACGAGTGCTGCCAGATAGCGTTCGCGTGTATTCAGAGCATGTTCAACACGCGTTCGTTCGCTGATGTCTTCAATGAAACCCTCGAAGTAAGGGGAAGGTTCGTTCATGGTCTCAACGGCCCAGACAGTCAGGTTCACGATAATTTCACCGCCATCTCGGCAGCGACAGCGGGTTTCGGCCTTGACCGGCTCTCCGGTCGTTGTCAGTAACGCGACAATATCTCGCCAATGCTGCGCTTCGACATAGATCTGTTCGGCGATATCCGTCACCTGCTTGATCAGGTCTTCTGGCGACGAATAGCCTAAGAGCCTGGAGAACGCCGGGTTGACTGTCAGAAAGCTTCCTTTGGGCGAGGCCTGAAAGATTCCGATGGTCGTGTTTTCGAATATGCTGCGATAACGAAGCTCACTTTCCTGCAGAAGTTTTTCCGCAGCCCGATATTCCGTCACATTTTCACAGACTGTTACCAGACCGCAGATACGGCCCTGCTGGTCGAGAAGGGGATTTGAGATCAGCTTGACCGGAAAGCGCGTACCGTCTTTTCGCACGTTGATGCGTTCTCGTTTCCAGTTGGACGGGCTGTGAAAATGATCACCAGACACGGGAAGCTCTTGATGAAATTCTTCCGGACTGAAAAGATTGGAACGTTCGCCGAGCAGCTCCTCCACACGATAGCCGTGCATTGCAGCATCAGCCGGATTGACATATTCAATGAGGCCATGCTGATCGGTTATGGTCACGCCGACCTCCGTTGTTTCAATCGCTTTTTTGAGTTTGTGCAATTGCTCTTCTGCATAGATTCTCGGGCTGATATCTCTGAACATTGTTTGTACGGCAGGCTGAGCATGATACACAATCGGAGCAGCGGTCAGCTCGCTATAGAGTATGCTGTCATCTTGTCGAAGCAGCCTGACCTTCAGCGGGAGACTCGCTGAACCGGAGCTTTCAATGTTGTCAATGTACTCTCTGATGCACTGATGATCGTCCCTGTGAATACAGTCCAGCACGTTTTTCTGCTGCCAGGCCGCCTGGCCGTAGATCTCGAACAGCTTCTCTGCGGCAGCATTGACGTAACGTATTGTCCAGTTATGATGAACGATCATGGCATCGGGTGAGTCTTCGACAAGCCGGCGATAGCGTTCTTCACCGGCTTTCAGAATTTCCTCAGCCTGCCGGCGTTCTTCGATTTCTTGTTGCAGACACTGGTTACTCTGGGTGAGTCTTTTCTGAAGCTCCCCGATACGGAGATGCGTCTTGATCCTGACAAGCACTTCTTCCACGTGAAAGGGCTTTGTGATATAGTCTACAGCTCCGAGAGAAAACGCTTTGACTTTGTCGAAGACTTCGTCTTTGGAACTGATAAAAATAATCGGGATATCACGCGACTGTTGATCAGATTTCAGGCGTTCGCAGATCTCGAATCCAGACAGACCGGGCATGCTGATGTCCAGTAAAATAAGATCCGGAGTTTCGTTCCGAACGGACAAAAGCGCTGTTTGTCCGTCGGATACCGGCCGAACCCGATAGCGCTTCTCTGAGAGTATATTGGACAAGAGATGAAGATTACTCACCTTATCGTCGACGATAAGGATGCTGGGAGGGACCTCTGCCGCACTGTGCCTTGTCTCGTTCATATATCGTTGCCGATCTGCGTGGATCAAGTCAGGAGGCCATCAAAAGCACTTCTCGACTGATATACCCGGCATTTGGAACACGTCGTCATTACGCTGAACATGGCCAGAATCATCGACAATGAAGAATGTTCGTGGCCTGTTCTCGGATAACTTACTGTCTTCGGGGAAGCTACGTTTCTCCATCGGCTGTCTTACGACCGGTCCTGCCTGGGGGAAGTAATTCGATTGCGTTGCAGGAGCCTCTGGCTGTCGTGCCGCTTTAAAAACGTTTGTCCATAAAGATACGGAAGGGCTGAATATGTCAAATAGATTTCGTGAGAAAATTTCGCGCCAGTCTGCCAGAGAGCAAAATTCCGAACTGTATCGGAAGGAAATCCCTGATGCCATTGTTTTCTTTTGTCCAGCATCTTCACAGAATTCCCGACAAAATTTTAACAAAAAGCTTACAAAAAACTTGACACTATGGAAGTATTTTTCTCTGTTTGAGAATCAAGTTTTTCTGAAATGTTGCAATGATGCCGGATCGCTCATGCCTGTATCCGACATCATTCATTATTGTCGGAAAAACGAAGCCGTGCTGTGCTTGCGTTCATGTTTTTCGCGTTATGCTGACGTATTGAAGGAGGGTATTTACATGAAGAAAGTTGTTGGGATTTGTCTGATTCTACTCGTTCTGGGGAGTCTGCCACTTGCTGCTGAGGAGAAGGTGCTGACCCTGTATGGAAGTGCGGAGCCGCGTTCTATCGAAGTGCTGGCTGAGGGATTTGAAAAGGCGACGGGTGTGAAGGTGGACTGGATCAGAATGTCATCAGGAGAAACTCTTGCCCGCTTACGAGCTGAAAAGGACAATCCGCAGGCAGATGTCTGGTGGGGCGGAACTCTTGATCCCCATTCAATTGCCGCTCTTGAAGGGTTAACTGAAAATTATTGTCCTTCAATTTATGATGAACTCGACCCGCGTTTTCGCGATCCTCTTGGTGATTGCCAGGTGATCGGGGTCTATGTCGGAATTCTCGGTTTCTCAGCCAATGAAGCGCTGCTGAAAGAAATGGGCATCCCCACTCCCACAGGATGGGAAGACTTGCTGAATCCAAAGCTGAAGGGCCTGATCGGAGTTGCAAATCCAAATACTTCGGGAACAGCATTGACCACACTGGCGACCCAGGTCTTCCGTACAGGTGAAGCAGAAGGAAAAAAAGTCGATGAAGACGCTGGTCTTGAATATATGAAAGCGCTGCATGCCAATATCGCGAATTACACCAAATCGGGCGTAGCCCCCGGAATTCTGGCCGGACGAGGCGAATTGGCTGTTGCGATCGTCTTCCTGCACGATGTAATCTATCAAATTGAAGAAGGATATCCGGTCACAGCGATCGCCCCGCAAGACGGAACCGGCTATGAAATCGGAGGATTAAACCTGGTGAAAGGTGCTCCTCATCCAGAGATTGCCAAACAATTCATGGATTGGGTTGTCAGCGCAGAGGCTCAAGAAACTCAGGCAGCAATAGGCGCGTATCAGCTTCCCACCAACATGACTGCGAAAGTCCCTGAATCTGCCATTCCAATTGACAGTGTGGCGACAGTCGATTATGATTTCAACTGGGTTGCTGAAAACGGTGTTCGCGTCACGGATCGCTGGACCCGTGAAGTGTTCACACTGCCTCGTTAAATAAACAACCTGCTTTTCCGGCGTTTCTGCTTTCTTTGCTCTCAGGAGAGAAGGAACGACCGGAAAAGCAGGGACATACGAAGGGCTTGTGACATGCTGACTCGTCTTGGGCATCAGAAAGGGCAGACAATGTTGTTTGGAAGCGTGCTCACGTTGTTGCTGCTCTCATTTCTTCCCTTCAGCTCTCAGCAGGGAAGTGTTTTCGCCGTTCTCCGGCATGGTAATTTTTCAGCAGGCATCTGGGCGTTTTTGTGGGAGATGCCTGTTCTGGGACTGTTGATGCTGCTTGTTCTCTTAAATGGCGTGATTTCAGCCATTCGGGGGAATGTGCGTAAATATCCCGTTCTCCAGTTTGCCGTAAATTTTTTGGCAGTCTTGCTTTTTATCATCCAGTTTGTATTTGTGCGTCCGGATATTCCCCTGGGGGCAGGAGCCTGGCTCTTGTTTTTCACACTGTTGCTTTTCTGGGCACAGGGTTTTTCACGCCTGGGCTACATTATGGGCGACACATTCATCTCCGGCTCGATTCTCAGTATTTCAGCACTGCTGCTCGTCTTTATTGTTTTCCCCTTGATCGTCATGTTGGGGCGCAGTGTCATTGTAGACGGACGATTTGCGCCGGCGAATCTGTTGAGCACCCTGCAAGCCTATCCAAGCACGTGGCGTATTTTAAAAAACAGCCTGTATATGGCCTCGAGTGTTGGCCTTCTGTCAACCGCGATCGGGCTGGCCTTTGCTCTGGTTATCGAGCGCTCCCGTTTTCGCTATAAACGTTTCATGCAGGGTTTTTCACTGCTGCCGATCATCACGCCTCCCTTTGTGATCGGGCTGGCCATTATTTTCATGCTGGGCCGCACGGGATATTTGAGCTATGGAATATTCAACGTGCGCAGTTCATTCATCTTTGGCTTTCCCGGCATTGTGCTTGCCCAAACCTTATCGTTCGCCCCAATGGCCTATCTGATTTTATCGGGGGTTGTGCGTTCTCTTGACTCGACACTTGAAGAGGCGAGCTATACAATGGGCGCGGATCGCTGGTATACATTAAGACGAGTGATCTGGCCGCTGATCCGTCCCGGTGTCGCCAATGCATTTCTCATTTCGGTGATCGAGTCACTGGCGGATTTCGCAAATCCGATTTTGCTCGGAGGCGACTTTGATGTGCTTTCGACCTCAATCTATCTAGCAATCATTGGGCGCTATGATGAAGTCTTGGCGGCAAGTCTGGGGCTGGTCCTGCTTTCGATTACCCTGACGACCTTCCTGGTGCAGCGCTACTGGGTCGGGAAACGTTCGTATGTAACCATTACTGGAAAACCAGCTCGACGGGCGGCGCTGCCTTTGCCGAAAACGCTCGACTACAGCCTTGTCGGCGTGTCAATCCTTTGGATAGTCTTGACCGTAAGTCTGTACGGATCAGTGTTTCTGGGAGGATTTGTGAAGCTCTGGGGAGTAAATAACACCCTGACCCTGATGCATTACAAACGCTTCCTGGTTGATGGCTTTGAGTCGTATACGACGACGATCAAGCTGGCGGCTCTTTCGGCTCCGCTCACTGCTATCGTAGGATTGCTGATCGCATATCTTGTCAGCCGCTATCATTTCTTCGGCAAAGACATCTTTGAGTTCACATCGATGCTGAGTTTTGCGATCCCCGGCACTGTCGTCGGAATCGGATATGTCATGTCGTTTAATACAGCGCCGCTGCTGTTTACCGGCACAGCATCAATTCTGGTGATCTGCTTTATCTTCCGCAATATGCCGGTGGGAATTCGTTCAGCGATGGCTGCTCTGCAGCAAATCGATCGCTCACTGGAAGAGTCGTCGATTACCTTGGGAGCAAGCAATTTACGAACGTTCCATAAAATCGTCTTGCCGCTGATTCGACCTGCGATTTTTTCAGGGCTCGTCTTCTCTTTTGTCCGGGCAATGACGGCAATCAGCGCTGTGATCTTTCTTGTAACCGCCCGGACAAAATTGGCGACTACCGTCATTTTAGGACGAATTGAGGCCGGGAAACTGGGGCTGGCTACAGCATATTGTACGCTCATGATTTTCACAATGATTGCAGCGATCGTCCTGATGCATACAATTGTCCGTAAAATGACCGGCGTCGGGAAGCCTCAAACTATCTCATAACCGTAGATCGGGATTCGTATAAAGGGATATAAGCCTATGGATCTGATACAAGAAACACGTGCGGACCTCAAGCTTGAGAACGTTGTGAAACGTTTTGGAAAAGTTGTTGCTGTCAATAATGTGTCGCTGGAGATTCCGCACGGAAAACTGTTGACGCTGCTTGGACCGTCAGGCTGCGGAAAAACAACAATACTGCGCATGATTGCCGGCTTGGAGTCTCCGACGTCCGGGCATATTTATCTTGGTGGAACGGATGTCACTCATTTATCGCCGAACGAACGTAAAATGACGATGGTGTTTCAGTCCTATGCGCTTTTTCCACATATGAATGTGTATGAGAATATTGCGTACGGACTGCGAGTGATGCGCTGGGCGGACGATCGCATTCAGGAGGCCGTGAATGAAACCGTGCGTATGGTGGGCCTGGAAGGACTGATGCAACGTGGAGCGAGTGAGCTCTCCGGCGGACAGCAGCAACGGGTTGCCGTCGCCAGGGCTCTGGTGCTGAAGCCGAAAGTGCTGCTCTTTGACGAGCCCCTGTCGAACCTGGATGCGAAGCTCCGAAAGCATATGCGCGGAGAAATCCGTAATCTGCAAAAAGATCTGGGGATCACATCGGTCTATGTGACACACGATCAGTCTGAAGCGCTGGCCATCTCTGACGAGATTGTTGTCATGGCAAACGCTGTTATCTCGCAGAAAGGCGGCCCGCAAGAGTTATATACCCAGCCGGCAAATCCTT
The DNA here is from genome assembly GCA_002748425.1 of candidate division KSB3 bacterium. Classification (GTDB taxonomy): domain Bacteria; phylum Moduliflexota; class Moduliflexia; order Moduliflexales; family Moduliflexaceae. Next base: position 57,030 of record PDSJ01000016.1, read on the forward strand.
TTGTGGCGGATTTCATCGGTGAAGCAAATATCGTGGAGACCGAAGTGATTGCCGTTAAAGGCGAGTTCGCACAGGTTCGTCTCGATTCTCTGGAGCTTTCCGTCCCCTGCTTTCAGTTGCCGAAAGTGGGACAACGGGCGCAGCTCGTTATTCGTCCGGAAGATATTCGTATTACGGCAGAGAAACAGCCTGATGGGATAAAGGGGGTGGTAAAGTTTGCCCAATATCAGGGCGCATCAAATGACTATATGGTCGAAACCCGGCCGGGTGAGCTCTCTATCAGCGATTATTCAGCAAAAGGCTCACTGCTTGATCGCGGAACCGAGGTCAGCTTGACCTTTCGTGAAAAGCGCTTGTTTTTAATCTGTTGAGGGATATTGGTCCGGTCTGTTACTGACATGAAAGCCTTATTTAATGAACTAAGGGAGCGTGTTATTATGAAAAAAGTGTTATGCTGTGTGTCGTGTCTCGTTGTGCTGAGTCTTCTCAGCATAGCTTTTGTCGCCGTTGCCGATGAATTGCCGGAATTTGTCAAAAGCCAGGTGCGCAAAGGCAGTAAAGAGTTTGAAGGCTGGAGCCAATTCGATAAATCCGGACCGGTAAAATTTTTACAGGTCCAACATACGGCTGCGGCTTCGGATCCTGGCAGCGCCGCCACCCTGGACGGGTCGTTCGGAGAACGCCTTATTGAAGTGGTGCTTGACAGCTCTGTCAAGGCCGATCTCGTGACATGGAGCCTCAAGAATAAAGGCCCCGGGACAGTTACTGTTGTGGCAAGCAATGACGGCGAACTGACTGAGACGATATTGATCGAGGCAGACGCTTCGGCTGAGATTTCGACAAAAGTGGTGGATGCCTACTGCTACATTGTCGTTGACAGCGAAGGAAAAAACGAAACGACACTGAGCATTCAGGCAAAAGCCGGCGAAGAAGACGCCAAAACCGTACGGGGAAAAAGTATGCTTGTGGCGTGGTTTTAGATGATCGTTGCTGATAAATTGTCTTTTGACGGCTCTGCGTGTGTGTAAACGCAGAGCCGTTTTTTATCAAGAATGCTGCTCTTGTCTCTTTTACAAAAATCACCAGGGCATGTGCTCAAGCTTCCCGTGTGGCATTCGTGTAAGTGTGGGAACAGCGTCGAGCTTGTATGTGAGGAAACGTTCCACAAGCCGTAAGAGACGAGACGAATGTCTGCGCGATGTTTATGAAAAATGTAGGCGTCATGAGCTTAGGCTGTCCCAAGAATCGTCTCGACACCGAGGTGATGCTTGGACTTCTGCACGCTGCCGGTTATGTTCTGGTGCCGGAAGATCTGGCCGAGCTGATTATCGTCAATACCTGTGGTTTCATCCAGGAGGCCAAGGAAGAGGCCATTGAAACGACCTTGGAGGCTGCCCGATATAAAGATACGGCTCGCTGCCGTTTTCTGATTATGGCCGGCTGCTTTTCTCAACGTTATGTCTATGAAGCCGCAGCGGAATTCCCTGAAGTTGATTTTTTTATGGGAGTAGACGATGTGCCCCATATTGTCAGTATCTGTCGACAGCTTGAGAATGGAACGGCGTCTTCGCGTATTTCCGCGACGCTGCTTGCGAACAGGCCCTCTCAATATCTTTATGATCACACTGTTCCCCGCACAGTGCTTGGTGCGCGACACAGCGTGTATCTTAAAATTTCCGAGGGCTGCCGCTATCGCTGTTCCTTCTGCGCGATTCCGCTCATTCGCGGCTCGCTGCGCAGCCGTTCAATGCAATCGGTACTTTCCGAGGCTTCAGCTCTTGTTGAGACAGGAACGTCTGAGATTCTCCTCATTGCTCAGGACACAACTTCTTACGGAATCGACCGGGGCGGGACCCCCTTAATCGTTCCGCTGCTGCAACGCCTTTCCGACATCAGAGGCCTGCAGTGGATCCGTCTGATGTATGCGTATCCGAGCAACTTCGATCTGCCGCTGATGCAGCTTATGGCCGAGCGGGAAAATATTTGCTCGTATATCGATTTGCCGTTGCAGCACATTGATGATTCGATCTTACACGCGATGCGCCGTGGCGTCTCAGAGCAAAAGACACGCCATTTGCTGGAACAATTACGCCGGGAAATTCCCGGGCTGGTTTTACGCAGCTCTCTGATTGTCGGTTTTCCGGGCGAAACAGATGCTGTCTTTCAGAAGTTGGAAGACTTTGTGCGGGACACTCGTTTCGATCGCCTGGGGGTATTCGCCTACTCTCATGAAGAGGGGACTCCTGCCTGCGATCTGCCGGGGCAAATCCCTGCTGAGGTCGCGCAGGAACGCCGGCAGCAGCTCATGAGGATTCAGCAGGAGATTTCCCTGCAAAAGAACCAGAGCCTTATCGGCAGCGTACAGAACGTGCTGATCGATGGAGTGTCGCGAGAAAGTGACTTACTGCTTGAAGGGCGCCTGCAGGGCCAAGCCCCTGATATTGACGGCGTCGTATATATCACTGAGGGCAATACAGAACAGGGCCGCTTTGAGAAGGTGCTCGTCACTGAAGCGCTTCCGTATGATTTAGTGGGAAAGATTCTCAGCGAGTCCTCAGAGAGTGTGGGCAAAATAATGATCGAGAATGCTTGACAGGAAGCCGTAAGTATTATAGCCTGTCGTCTTGTCAACGGCATATCCTGGAACATATAATAAAGATCGTTGATATGCTAGTCACATTGTAAAAAATATCTGTTACAGAGCTATAGAACCTTAACCAGAGGAGTGAATCTTATGCAAAGACACCGAATTGCGACACGGATCGTGCTGTTTGTGATGATGGGAGTGATTTTTGGCCTGAGTCATCCTGCGTATGCTCAGGCTCCTGAGGATGATGTGTTTGCTGTCATAAAAATCAGTAATCCGGAAGCCCTGCTCCCGAAGATTGCAGCATTGGTTGATAAATTTCAGCCCGGTTTTGGCGGAATGATTAATCCCATGATGGTGGGAAATATGCTGTTTAACAATCCGGAATGGACCGGCATGGATAAGGCCGGTGATTATACGCTGGTGGTCTTAAACCCAATGAAATACGGCAGTGCTCCATTCGGCATAATTGTGCCGTTGACGTCCAAGGACGACTACCTCGGTGCCTTGTCGCAAGCTCTGAGCGGCGGCGAAGAAACTGACGGCGTCCATCATTTTGTGCTGCCGAATCAGGCGTCACTTTGCATCGCCCCGACGGAAAATGCCGGAGTCTTATCAGAGAGTCCGGAGTCTGCGACAGTGATCAAATCATTAATCGATGCCGACAGTTCAGCGCTTTCAGTCGTTCCCGTCGTCAAAGGACAAATTACGGCGTCGCTGTCGTTGAGTAAAATTCTACACACAATGCAACCGATGATAGACATGGTCAAGCAGCAAGCCCTCATGGGCGTGCAGCAGGAAATGTCTCAAGGTGCAGAAGAGGAGAAGCAGCCGCAGGCTGAAGCTCTGATGGGAGTTGTCGAATCTGAAATCGATATGTTTTTTTCCTTGCTCAATCAGTGCACAGACTTAGAACTCGCGATACAGCTTGAGGATGCTGGGCTGCGTCTGAGCAAAGCCGTATTTGCTGCGGAGGAGAGTGCGCTTGCGGCGTTTATGGAGAAACAGGTCCCTGCAAAATCTGAGTTGTTGGGTGTGTTTCCCTCTGACTCGGCGCTCTTAGTGAGTGGATCGATTGAAATAACGCCGGAATTTCAGAAAGCGTATCTTAGCTTTGTCGAAACGCTGCTGACGGTGAATGACACGCTGGATGACGACACTGTCACGAAAACGCTTGCATTGCTCGAAAAATCTTTTGAGGCCTTTGGCGGCGATTTTGCCATGGCTTCTCTGAGCCCCACAAGCGAGTCGTGGCTGATGGAAGTGATCTCCTTGAAAGATGCTGACATAGCAAAAGAGGTCTTTAAGGCCTACCCGGATATGCTAAGCTCCTTCATGGGATCTTACACTGACCCGGAGATTGATGTTCAGATGAGGCTGGGTGACACACAGACACTTGAAAGCGGCGAAGTGATGGAATACCTGTTGGATCTTAACACTGATAAGATTGCGGATCCGGAAGGACAAAAGATTTTTGATACTCTGTTCGGCGACACATTTGTTCTGCCGCTTGGTGTTACCAGCGACTATGCTGTCGCTGCCTTTGGAGATGAGAAGGCAGTAAATCAGCTGTCTTCGATCATGGAGATGCTTGATTCAGGCAAAAAGATCGCAGCCGAGCATAGACCGAAGCAGTTCGGCCTCCCGGAAAAGAATAATATGTTTCTGTATCTTTCCCTGCCGAAAATCCTTTCTTGGCTTGCTGCAAAAGAGTTTTCAGGGCTTCCTTCTTTCGAAGTGGACGCGGTTGACAGCCCTGGAATCGGAGCAAGCTGGCGCTTTGTCAAGTCACATTTTGAAGCTGAAATGTTTATTCCGGTTGATGAAATCCTGGCGATTAAGACGCTTATCGAACAGGCCGCTCCGGCTAACGAATAATTTGTGTTGGCAGATGCGTATCAAAGGCAAGGATTTTGAGAATTCTTGCCTTTTTTTATGCTTCAAGCGATAATTTTGCAGAGACGCTCTTGACATTCAGAAAGAGCGCTGAATTATATATTCAGTGAGATGAAAATTCGCAGTGACCGATATTTCCCGGTCGTATGGGGAGTGTCTGAGACACTCTTGACTTCCGGCCGTGAAGCACACCACCTCAAAAGAAATAATCGCCGTGTTTCACGGTATAAACATCTGAGGGTGTAAATATATGTGGGATTATACAGATAAAGTGCGGGAACATTTTTTCAATCCCCGCAATGTCGGATCGATTGAAGACGCCACAACAGTGGCGGAAGTCGGTTCACTTGCATGTGGCGATGCCTTAAAAATTTATCTGAAGCTTGATGACAACGAAAACATTGTTGATGCAAAATTCGAGACATTTGGCTGTGGCAGTGCAATCGCGTCATCGTCTGCCTTGACGGAAATGGTGAAAGGTCTGTCATTGGATGAAGCCTCCAAAATTTCGAATCAGGATATCGCAGAATTTCTGGGCGGATTGCCGGAAGAAAAAATGCACTGTTCGGTCATGGGACGCGAGGCGCTTGAAAAAGCAATCGCGCTCTATCGAGGCCAGGAGTATACAGATCATAACGAGGATGAAGGCCGCATTGTATGTAAATGCTTTGGCGTGACTGACAAGAAAATTGCACGCGTTGCAAAGGAAAACCATTTGACGACAGTCGAACAAGTCACCCACTACACCAAGGCCGGCGGCGGCTGCACTGCGTGTCATGCGGAAATTGAGGATATCATTGCCGAGGTCCTTGAGGACAAAAAGCGTGACGCTGTGCGGCTTGACCAAAAGAAACGCCGGAAGCGTCTCACGAATATTCAGAAAATTACCTTAATTCAGGAAACGCTGGAAAATGAAATACGTCCTGAACTGCAAAAGGACGGTGGCGATATCGAGCTGATTGACATTGACGGGAACAATGTAATCGTCGCGTTACGTGGACACTGTGCGGGATGCCCCAGCTCGGAATATACGCTGAAACTCGGCGTTCAGGAAAAGCTGAGGGAGTTGGTGGCTGCTGAAATCGTGGTAATGCAGGAAGACGACCTGGAGGTGATGTCATGGTAGAACGGATGGTATATGTGGACAACAATGCAACCACAAAGGTCGACGAGCGAGTTGTCGAGGAAATGCTTCCCTTTTTAAACGAGCATTACGGGAATCCTTCCAGTATGCATGTGTTTGGCGGAGCGGTGAAAAAAAATCTTAGCACAGCTCGTGAACAAATAGCCACGTTGCTTGGGGCCGATCCAACAGAGATTATTTTCACAAGCTGTGGTACTGAAAGCGATAACATGGCGCTCCACAGCGCCTTGATGTCGGCTCCTGAAAAACGACATCTGATCACCACGAAAGTCGAGCATCCGGCAATTCTGAACTATTGTAAGCAGCTCTCAAAACGGGGCTACGGTGTCACTTTGCTGCCTGTTGATCGATACGGCATGATCGACCTGAACGAATTGTACGATTCCTTGCAGGAAGATACGGCAATCGTTTCGATCATGTATGCCAACAATGAAACCGGAACGATTTTCCCGATCGAAAAGATCGGCAGAATGGTTCAGGAGAATGGTTCGGTCTTTCACACTGATGCTGTGCAGGTTGCGGGAAAGATCCCTCTGGATATGCAGGCGCTGGATAGTATTGATATGCTGTCGATTTCAGGCCATAAATTTCACGCACCCAAGGGAATCGGAGTTCTGTACGTGCGACGTGGCACAAAATTTCGGCCCTTATTGATCGGAGGACACCAGGAGCGCGGACGACGCCCGGGCACTGAGAACTCAGCCTCGATTATTGCGATGGGAAAGGCCGCTGTGTTGGCTCAGGAGGCGCTTAACGATGAATTGACGCGCGTCAGAGCCATGCGCGATCGCCTGGAACGCGAACTGCTGGCAGCGATCTCCGACTCAGCGGTAAATGGCCACCCAACGGAGCGTACTCCAAATACCTTGAACATCAGCTTTAAATATGTTGAAGGTGAAGCGATCTTGCTCATGTTAAGCGAGAAGGGGATTGCCGCCTCATCCGGTTCGGCTTGTACCTCCGGATCGCTTGAGCCGTCGCATGTGCTGCGCGCAATGGGCGTGCCGTTTACATTTTCACACGGGTCCGTCCGTTTGAGCCTGAGCCGCTTTAACACAGATGAAGATATTGACTATATTCTCCAGGAATTGCCGCCGATTATCGAGCGGCTCAGACAGATTTCACCGTTTGGCCGGAATAAGGAAGAACCGCAGTAGGTCTCACGCACACACTGCCGGATTTTCTGCATGGGCGCCTGACAGGGGCTGCATCTTTTCTTCCGTCCTCCTAAAGGATCCTTCTCTTTGTGTGGTATCGGACCAGCAATAACGGGCAGCCAGTACGGGCTGATCGCGGATGGTATCTTATTACCGAGTTCGAACACAGTCCATCGATCCATTTTCCCCGGGCCGTTGAACTCTCACAGACTCACCCGGGGTTTACACGCCTGATTGACGAACGGAATATCATGATTTATCGTAATATCTACCGGAAAGAGCAGTTACGGCTTCTCCCGGAGATGTTACGGTGTATTAAAGAGTGGAAAGGGGCAAAGCTCTATGTCAATGGGGAGCGAGTCGCTTTTGATATGCTCGGACGTGGGATAGATTGCTATTGCCAGACGGTGCTCAGCCGCCATCACTCACAGGAAGATTGTCAGCGCTTTTCAAAACAACGCGGAAGCGGCTTCCTTGCCTGCCGACGCAGCCATGTCTCGATGACATGGAGCCATCGTCCTGCTGAGGCGATCCTCACCTGGTTTTCCTTTGGACAGCTCGACGAGCACCACGTATACAGAATCGATAAAGAACAGATGGAAAGCGCCGTAATGGGAGAGTTAGTCGAGTATCATCATTGCCCTTTGATCGATCTGGATCAGGTGCGGGCCTTTATTCGAGAGTTACCAGACCGGATTGATCCGAGAAAAAACCGGGAATGGCGCTATGCCGACCGGGGCAGCGTTCAGGAGGCCGCTCTGCAAGCAGCCTCGGTCGCGGCGCACTGTCCTGCGGTTCTGCCAGTTTCAGAGGACGAATATCGAACATATCTGAAGCTGCTTTAAAAAAGCAACGTCCCTTCCATAGAGAGACTAAAAGCGACTCAACAATTCACAATAGCGGTCCTGGCTGATCATCGGAATCCCGTTCTGTGCGGCACGTTCTCTCTGTTCAGGTGAAACGTAGCCCCAATCTGTCAGAAAGGAGGCGATGTTCTGTTTTTGAGACGCAACGAGAAAATCCACCTGATCTTCTACATAGATACTTTTTTCACACGTCGCCTTATACGTTGCAAGCAGTTCTGAAAGACGCTGCGGCTTATCGGCAGCCTTGACATAGAGGATGTACTCTTCGGGAAAATCGATCCCCTGGAATTTAAAAATTTCGCAGGCATCGATCTGGCGTTTCGTGGTTAACACACGCAGGTTTTCAAAGGATTCTCGTTCTTGAAAGGCAGTGCCGACTTTGTCGAAGAGAGGATTCAAACTCAGCCAAAGCTCTTTTTCGTGCTGCAAGAGAAAATCGCGTTCAGCATAAAATGCGGCAAGAAACTCCGGGAGTTCTGCTTGCAGAGATTCCTTAAAGCGATCAAAGCTTTCCTGATCTTTCACGTCGATGCCTTGTTCCATTGACATCAGCAGGGGAATAAAATCCTCAGCGCCTTTCAAATAGACACGTAAACGGCGAAACTCCTGCCGTTGTTCAACTGGAAGCGTTTCAATCTCACGTACTCGTTCAAATGAAGAGTTCCGCAACTTGCCACGGGCGTTGTAGGTGACTAAAAAACATTCAGTCACACTGTCGCAGACAACACCATCAAAATCGGTGATAAACATTCCTGTGGTCATAAGATAGTTTTCTGCAGAGTCATGAAGCAGAGGAGTGGTAAGAGCTTTCGAAAGGGCCCTTCACGTCTCTTGCTCTCCTGGCCGTCTCAGAACTCTGGAGCTATACGTACGTTCTTTCACTGTCATCCCTTCGTCATAGTATCTACTTTTGTCGAAATCGGTCAATAAAATTGTGTGGCGGAAAAATTTTCAGAACATCACAAACACTCTCGATCGGCTTTTGGGGAACAAGACAATCCGCGCTTAAAAAGATGAAAAGGGACTGCGTGAAAAAAAGATATACCCTCCGGGAAATCAACTTGACATTTCTCTCAAGCATAAAATTTAGTGCAGCTTATGCAAAGCTTGTTACAGATTTCTTGATAGTTATGATCTTGACGTGAAGAGGGCGCGTCTGTTCTCATTTCAGCCGTCAGTACTCTGCAGGCAATTTTATGGATAAATTAAGAGAGTTGGAGAAACGCATTCAGGAATACGTACAACATGCCAAAGAGGCGGAGAACGCGGCTTTGGAAAAAATCCGTGAGTATCCGGAACGAAAGATCGAGATGACGGAAGCCGATGTGCTGCGACGTGAACTCCTGCGGCATCATACGCGCATTCTCCTCCTGGACGAAATCCAGGAATGGATCGATGAATTACAAGGGATGTGCCTTTATCAACTATATTCTGGCAACGGAGGAGGGCGTCAATTTAGCCAGAACGTTCGTCAATATATGACGGAAAAAGAGGCTGCAGAAGTGAATGCCACCTACAAGACGAATGGCGAAACACTGCGATGGGCACGCATCGAGCCTTGTGTGTTGTTGGCGGAAGAGCTTGAAAGCTCCTTATAGAGGAAACATGAACGAAAAAAAGCCGCAAGACAATTTCCCCGCAGCATATCGTGATGGGCTTGCAGCGTACATCTTCGTTTCTTGATAGCTGTGTCGCGCTTTTTGCATCTTTCTCTCTTCCCAGCCGCTTCTATGCGTATTAGCGAAGATATCTTCATCCCCCGGTCATGGTCTTCGCCAGCCCTTGGAACAAACAGGGCACGCTGCAGCAGAGCCCCTGGTTAAGCGTATTCAACAAGCCGCAAAAAGTGACGTTCTTGATCTGCAATTCGAAACCGAATTAATTATCAGAAGCTCGTGCGGTCGTCATGAGACGGCTGCGCAGATTATACGTGAACAGAAAAATTTACACACGAGGAGGCGAGAATGATTGGAAACGGGACGTGCTTGCAAGTCGGCTTGTACTCTCCCGGCAGGACGTGAAATATTGTTGTCGTAGAACGGATACCTGGAGCTGTCTGCTCTCTGTGTAGGTGTGAATGATCCTTTCAGGCTGTTGCAGGACTGTTTGACAACAGAAGGTGAAAGGATAAATGCAAAATCATTCGATAAGGAGATGCCATGATGAAAAGAGTGCTCACATTATGTCTGATGTTATCTGTCGTAGCTACGTTCGCCCAGGCTGAAGAATATAAAGTCGCGTATATTGCCAGAGCACAAGCGGATTCCTTCGCTGCCTGGCTGGCAAATGCCATTAAGGACGAGGCTGAACACTACGAGAACATTTCGGTGACCATCTTTGACGGACAGGCTGATGATTATAAGCAGAATTCTTTGATTGAAAATGCCATCATCAACAAGTTCGACGCCATTATTATTCAGCCGAATAACGGGGAATCTCAGAGACCTTACGCTGAGAAAGTCGTCGATGCTGGTATTGTGTGCATTACGACAAACGCAAGGATCGCAGGCATTGAGGGGGCTTCATCAGTTGATGCAGATCCGTATGAACAGGCTGCTGTCAACGCTCGCGCTGCTCTGAAACAGATCCCGCAAAACGCGAATGTCGTCGTACTCAACGGCCCTCCAGGTAACTTCCATGCTGATGAGCGCCGTAAAAGCTGGCAGCTTGAATTTTTCGACAAAAGACCTGATGTGACTATCGTTGGCGAACAGATTGCCAACTGGAATAAAGATGAAGCAATGAGTCTCATGGAAGACTGGATTCAGGCCAATGATAAAATCGATGCAATTATCTCGATGAATGATAATATGGCTGCCGGAGCATTGGAAGTCGTTAAACACGATGCCAGATTCGCCAATATTCTGTCTTACGGAGTCGACGGTACGGCCGAGGCCGTCTTGCTGATTAAGGACGGGGTTATGACGTCAACCTGTCTGCAGAGCGCCTATGCACTGGCTGAATTGCTCTTATCCTCAGTTGATAAATTACTCAGCGGAGAGGAAACACAGATCGATGTGGATATCGACAATCCTCTGGTGACGAAAGACAACGTCGATCAGTATCTTGAACTGCACAAAAAAGCCGGAGCAATTCAATAATGCTTTTGTGAGAGCACGGATTCGGAATTCATAACAACCGAGCCAACTGTGAAGACAATTCGCGCTGTTCTTCATAAAGCCTCAACGAGGACCTTGTGAAGGATGTGTGTCAACGAGGCCACACAGTCTTTGCAAGGTCAAAATGACGTATAGCTGATTATGAACAAGGTTAAATTACGCGTCTCCGGCATAGAGAAATCCTTTCCCGGTGTGAAAGCGCTCAGTAATGTCAATTTTTCTGTCAAGGAAGGAAGTGTTCATGTTCTTTGCGGTGAGAACGGCGCTGGAAAATCAACCTTAATGAAAATTATCAATGGTGTGTATCAGCCGGATAAAGGAGAAATTTATATTGATGGGACGCAGGTCACGATTAAGGACTCTCGCCAGGCCGGAGCATACGGCATTTCGATGATCTTCCAGGAATTGAACGTTGTCCCGGAAATGACGGTTGAAGAGAGTCTCTTCCTCGGAGCACTTCCGACCACAGCCTTCAAACGGGTCGACTGGAAAGCCATTCGTTCAAAAACGCTGGCCTTACTTGAAGAAGAAGCGTTACCGTATTCGCCTACTGCGCAGCTAAAAAACTTATCCGTATCTGATATACAAATGCTGGAAATCGTGAAAGCAATTTCCCGCAATTCCAGCATCATCATTATGGATGAGCCGACGTCAGCTATCAGCTATAAAGAGGTCGATCGCTTATTTGACAAAATTGCCACGCTGAAAAAGAGAAAGACCAGTATCATTTATATCTCCCATAAAATGGACGAGATCTTTCGGATCGCCGACGAGATTAGTGTGTTACGCGATGGAGCTGTGGTGGACACAAGGGCCAAAGAAGATATTGATATTGATACTGTCATCGCTCTCATGGTGGGCAGAAAGCTTGACAACAGTTATCCGAAAAAACACTTGACGCGAGGCAGAACGCTTCTCGAAGTCAGGAATTTTTCGCGGAAGGGCTTCTTTGATGATGTCGAGTTCAATGTGCATCAGGGGGAAATTGTCGGTTTTGCCGGACTGATGGGGGCTGGTAGAAGTGAAATTGTACGCGCCCTTTTCGGATTAGACCAACATGACAGTGGTGAGCTGTATATCGATGGGCGCCTGGTTGAACTGAACAATGTCAGGAACAGTATTGAGGCCGGCATGGTCATGCTCTCCGAAGACCGACGGCGTTACGGGATTATCCCAGTGAGAAGCGTTCGTGAGAATGTCTCGTTAGCCAGTCTGAAAAAATTCTTTTACACGGGCACACTGCACGCCAGGGTCGAAAATCGTTTAGTTGATGATATCTGTCGGAAAATGATGGTGAAAACCCCTGGCTACGACACGACGGTCGAAGCATTAAGCGGTGGCAATCAGCAGAAAATTGTCCTCGCGAAATGGACGGTGTGTGATCCAAAGATTCTCATTCTCGATGAACCGACACGTGGGATCGATGTCGGGGCAAAGTATGAAATTTACAAGCTGATGACGGCCTTGGCAGAAGAGGGCAAAGGACTTGTGATGATCTCGTCGGAATTACCTGAACTCCTGGGTATGTGCGATCGGATTTACGTCGTGGCCAAAGGGAGGATTGCCGGCGAATTGAGACGTAAAGATTTTTGTCAGGAAGCCATTATGAGGTTGGCAACCGGTGTTGAGAAAAAGGAGGCGGCGGCGTGAATCATTCAAAAGATCTGTCTCAGATCTGGAGCGGTATCAGCAAAAAGTACAGTATTTATTTCGTGCTTTTTATCTTGTTTGTACTCTGTTCGCTGATTAACAGAAATTTTTTATCTGCTGGGAACCTGACAAACGTGTCGCGACAGATTGCCGTCACGACAATTTTAGCTTTTGGTGAGACAATCTTGATTATTTGCGGTATGCTCGATCTCTCATGCAGTTCTGTACTGGCATTATCGGGGCTGCTTTCGGTTGCCGTATTTAAATCTTCAGCCTCTATGTCGATTGCCTTTGTCGTGGCGATTCTTGTGGCGGTTTTCTGCAATCTCATGAACGGCATCATGGTCACGCGCCTGAAAGCACCTCCGTTTATTGCAACGCTGGCAATGCTCGCGATGGCAAGGGGCGCAGCCTTATTTTATACCAATGGCCAGAATATTTATCAAATTGGCGCTTATGCAAATGTCGGTCAGGGATCGTTTTTCTTTATCCCCATCCCGATCCTCTTCCTGACTCTTATTTTGCTTGTTACCTGGTATATCCTGAAACACACGCCTTTTGGACGCTCACTGTATGCCATCGGAGGCAATGAGGAAGCCGCTGTTGCCTCTGGAATCAATGTCGCCCGAAATAAAATGCTCGCGTTCATCATCAATGGTGTCTTTGTCGGTGTGGCCGGTGTATTATTTATGTCACGGGTCAATGCGGGTCTGCCCAATGGAGCGGTAGGCTTCGAATTTCAAGCCCTCACCTCGTCAATCATCGGCGGCACCAGTTTTTCCGGAGGTATCGGAACGGCAGGAGGAACCCTTGTCGGCGCCTTTATCGTCGGCTTTCTGAATAACATTATGAATCTTGCCAATGTCAACTCATATTTGCAGCAAATCATCAGAGGGGCAATTATTGCTCTGGCCGTCACGTACGATATTTGGTCAAAAAACAGGCGCTCGAAAAATATCCTGGGGAATATTCAGGAAAGAGACGCGTAAGACAGTAAAATTTAGTTGACGACGACATCCGGCCGAAAGATACATATCCTTCAGTCCAGATATGGATGTCCAGCGTAGTTTCATCGAAACAACAACGCTTCTCCAGACAAGGTGCAGAGCTTTCAACGCTGCGTGAAACTCTGTGCCACTCAGAACAAGGAGGAAAACGAATGCAAAAGATCAAAGCGGCAGTCATGCACGGAATTGATGATGTCCGTGTTGAAGAGGTGGAATATCCGCACATGAAGGCTGGTGACGTACTGATTAAAATGAAATCGGTCGGTGTATGCGGCTCGGATGTTCATTATTATAAACATGGCAAAATCGGCTCGTATATTGTCGATAAACCGATGATTTTAGGCCATGAAGCTGCTGGTGAAATCGTTGCCGTGTCTGAGAATGTCAAACAGTTCAAAGTCGGCGATCGGGTTGCCATTGAACCGGGTTACACATGCCGGAAATGTGTCTATTGCAAAAGCGGGCGTTATAATCTCTGCCCGGACGTTACATTTATGGCAACGCCGCCGATCCACGGAGCCTATGTGGAATACGTCGCCTGGCCGGCGGATTTTGTCTTTCATCTGCCGGAGAATATGACCTACGATCACGGCGCTCTCATGGAACCATTGGCGGTCGGGATGCATGCGGTTCGCAGGAGCCGCCTCAAAGCCGGTGAATCTGTGATGATTCTTGGTGCCGGGACCATCGGACTGGTCACACTGTTAGCGGCCAAAGCTGCTGGTGCGGGAGAAATTATTGTCGCGGATCTGGAAGATCTCCGCTTAACGATGGCCCAAAGCATGGGAGCGACTCAGGTCGTCAATGTTGCTCGGGAGAATCCCGTTGAGGTCATTCAAGAACTGACAAAAGGATTTGGCATGGACGTGGTCTTTGAAACGGCCGGGTCTATCCCTGCAACACAGCAGACAGTGGCTCTGGCAGCTCGCGGTGGACGCATTGTGTGGGTCGGACTGGCCGGACAAGACAGCTTCCCGATGCCTGTCGTGCAGGCCATCGATAAAGAGCTGGATATTATGGGCATCTTCCGCTATGCCAATGTCTATCCCTATGCCATTCAGCTTGTGAGCAGCGGACGCATCAATATCGATCCTCTTGTGACCCATCGCTACGGCTTGGGTCAGGTTACGGAAGCGCTTAATGTGGCTCATGAGCGTCGTGACGGCGCCATCAAAGTCATCATCGACATCGAGGGCTAACACACGCTTTGTTCAAGGACACACAGCAGCATCTGTTTGGGCATTGTCTGTGAAACAGATGCTGCGCCAGAATCTCGCTCTTAAAGCTCAAAATCTGCGGTCCCTTCCAGCGCTAAAACGTAACGTTCGCAAATTTCATAGGCAGGATAGAGCAGAACTTCCTTGTGATAGCTTTTGGCGAATTGCTGCCCGAGCCTGTAACTCGCTTCTGTGAAATCCGGTCGTCCGATCAGCAGAAAACGTGTGGGGTTGTACTGAATGCCGCGACTGAAGAGGGTGGCACAATCGTCCTCGTTCAGTTCGTGAAGCTGCGGCGGCAGAATGCGTAATAAGGTTCGGCCTCGCTCTTCCTCCAGAAGATAATCTTTGCCCCAATCCTCCGAGGTAGAACCCACATCCTGTAACAGCAGTGTGACCTGCGGGCTTTGGAAGAGTTGCACCAGGGCCTCGTGAAACTCCGTAAGATTTGAGGCAGAGTAGATACGGCTGAGTCGTTTCGTGTCGTAACCCAAGAGTTCAAGACGTAATTTCTGATCCATCAGACGGCGGCTTTCCGTGCGGCGGTATTTTTTATACACACGCTCCTGCACGCGAAAAGCGATCTCTCGCGGCAGCACCCGCATCAACTCTTCCAGATCCGCTTCCAGGACATGCTCTTCGCGAGTGTAACCATGCTCAGCCAGTCGCATCAGCATGCCGCGTGTCAGACCCGGCACATAAAGTTCCGCCAGCTCAACAGCGCGATCCTCAACTCCAAAAAGCACCATTTTCGAAAGACGGTGCAGTTGTTCGACGACGTCACTCCTTAAGCCGCGTGCGACGGCGATCTCCTGTAAGATCCGCAAGATCCAGGCAACATTTTCAGCCAGACTTCTAATCACTCCGCTGTAGGATTTATCGCGATAAAACTGTCCGTATTTCACCTCTAATTCATGTAAGCTTTTGCCCTGGATCCAATCCAGCAGCAACAAGGACATTTTCACCCGCCGCGTCACTTCAAAACGGCTCTGGAGAAGAGCTTCGGAGTACTGCGTGAGGCTCTCGCAGCTCCCTGCGTGAACTTCCCGCAACACTCTCCAGTATTCTCCGGATTCGTAAGCCGTCTGGGCAAGCCGGAAATGCAGGTCGTCAAGCTCGCGGTTGTGGACAGCAATAAAAAGGAATTCCCAGACATCGCAGGCTTCGGGATCACAGTGTTGAAAGAAGCGTTTCAACAGCACGAAGCTCTCAACAGACACGCCCTGTGCTGCGCAAATTCGGCCGATTTCTGTCACGTGCAGTATCCCTTCGCTGCGAACGATCAATTCGTGCTCGATACAATATGAAAGCGCTTCTTCGATTGCGTGCTGCATGCGTACAAAGGCTTGCGGTTCTTGATTCCAGACCAGCGTTCCGGCATAGGAGCGTTTCATAAATTCATGCAGATCCTGCTGCGAGCGGCAGAGGCCAGTTGCTGTCAGGAACAGGCTTTCATTAAGAAGCCGGCTGTCTGCCAGCAGAGACTTGAGCTGTGGAAACTGTCCCTCGATATAGTGACGCCAGAGAATACGCTCGTCAGCCGCTGTATCGGAAAAGATGATTGAACGGCCTTCGTCCCGATGTTTCAGGCGACCAGCCCGTCCACTCATGTTTTTATAGTCTGACGGGGAAATCGGAACTTCCTGAAAAATTTCAGCGTAGGGATCCGGCTTTTCCAGATCGTTGATAATCACGGTATTCACCGGTAGATTGACGCCCATTGCCAGAGTTGATGTGGCGCACAGCACGCGAATTTTACTCGCGTTTGTCTTAAAGTATTCTTCGATAATGCGCCGTTCGCCGCGCCCCAAATCGGCATTATGAAACGCCACACCATGTCGCAGTGATTCCAGCAGCATTGCTTTTGAGATGGAATCCTCCATGTTCTGCAGGGCTTCCAACGCTTCCAATGCAGGCGGGAGCTGAAGATACCGGGCCAGGCGCAAAGCGCTCGTGCGGGTCAGCCACTTCCATTTTCGAAAGATCAAGACTTGTTCTCCGCGAGACAGCAGACAGGAGACGTAATGCTCAAGGCGCTTATCATGATATTCACGTTGATCCGCAGGCGAGCTGGAATGAGACTGCTGATAATCAGGAAGGGGAGTGAACTGTTCAGTGCGGACGTGCTTTGAGAAACAGGCGCGCGACGTAAAGCTGCCGTCAGGCCGCAGAATGCCTTCGTACAGCTCCACGGGACGACTGTCGGACAGCAGCACATCGAGACCGAGCCATTCGTCGAAATGGTTCAGACCGCTAATCACGGCGGACAGAGCAATGAGCTGCGGATGAGGCCTGGAAAATTTTCCAGGCCCTTGCAAGGCTGGGTCGCGAGTATAACGAATTGAGGTCAACAGCATTTCCAGACTGCTGCCGCGCGAGAAATCGGCAGTCATCTGGATTTCATCGACAATAATCAAGCCGGAATGATCAAGAAAATTTTTGTTTCGAACCAGCAGGCGGTTCGCTTTTTCAAAGACCATCACCGCAATCTGGAAATCGCCGCGTTCGATCGCTGTGTCCCATTCCGTACGATCACCAGTGGAAATGACCACGTTCAGACCAAACTCTTCATATTTTTCTGAAAAATCCGCATATTTCTCCTCAGCCAGCGCCTTCAGCGGCAAGAGATAGATCACCTTCCGGCGCTTGAAAATGGTGTGTATTGCTGCAATTTCAGCCAGAAAGGTTTTTCCTGAAGATGTTGGCGCCGATACCAGGAGATCCTGCCCTTCCAGAATACGATGTTTCTGAATTGCCAGCGCTTGAATCGGGAGTAATTCCTCGCTTTCGCGTTCAGTCCAGATGCGGATAATCTCCGCATCGAAGTGATACAGTTCTTGCAGTTCTTGTACGGTCATGGAAACACCTGCATCTGATTTTGAAGACATGAATGGGTTGTCAGTCATCAACAAGAAACAACGATAGTTGCATCACGCAATACACACAAGAGATTTTTGTTGACAAAGTTATCCACGTGTTGCGTTGCTCAGGGAGCAATGCGCCTCCTCATACACCGCAACTATTATCATACGTTACAGGAACAACTACAGGGAAATCGTGATCTTATGAGTCAGAAAGAAGACAACCGCTACGAGTATTCATCCGACGAGCTGCTTAAAGTTGATATTCCATCAATGGCTTCAGCCAGAATGCACCGGCTGCCGCCTTATTTATTTGGACGAATCAATGCGTTAAAAATGAAATTGCGCCGGAAGGGCGTGGACATTATTGATCTGGGCATGGGTAACCCGAACGATCCGACTCCGCCGTTGATCGTCGATAAGCTTTGCGAAGCCGCCAAGCTGAAACGTAACCAGCGCTATTCAACCTCACAAGGCATTTTTAATCTGCGGCGAGAATTATCACTGTTCTATGAAAAGCACTGGGGAGTTTCTCTGAATCCCGAAAATGAAGTGATCGCTACGCTCGGCTCGAAAGAAGGTTTCAGCCACTTATGCCTGGCTACGATGGGACCTGGCGATGTGGCGTTGACGCCGACGCCCTCCTTTCCCATCCATATCTACAGCCCTATCATCGCCGGTGCGAATGTGATCGGCGTTTCGATGAAAGATGGTGACGAAGCTCTCCTGCGGAATATCTCTGAGATGTGCCGCATCGTCTCGCCGCAGCCTAAAATTGTGATATTGAACTTTCCGCATAATCCCACCACGCATACGGTCGAAATCGGATTTTTCGAAGAAATTGTCAAATTAGCCCAAAAATTCGACTTTTACCTCATCCACGATTTTGCGTATGGCTTGACCACCTTTGAGGATTATCACGCGCCCAGCTTTTTACAGGTCCCTGGAGCTAAAAAGATCGGGGTGGAGACCATCACGATGTCGAAAGGATATAACATGGCAGGATGGCGTATCGGCTTTGCGGCGGGAAATGCTGATATGATCCAGCTCCTTGCCGGGATAAAAGGCTATTACGACTATGGCATTTTTCAAGCGATTCAGATCGCGACGGTGATTGCCTTGCGAGAGTGTGAGGAAGATATGCAGGCTCAGGCTGCACTCTATGAGCAACGCCGGGATTTTCTGTGTGATGGGCTGGCCCAGATGGGCTGGGACGTCGAAAAACCAAAAGCCGGCATGTTTGTCTGGGCAAAAATTCCGGAACCTTACGCCGAGATGGGGTCGATTGAGTTCGCAATGCAATGTCTGCAAAAAGCTGAAGTTGCCGTTGCGCCGGGCCGCGGATTTGGCGAAGATGGTGAAGGGTATCTGCGGATCGCCCTGGTAGAAAATGAGGAGCGCCTGAGACAAGCTCTCCGTCAACTTCGTCGGGCGTTTCCAGTGCATGAACACGACTGATGATCGCCAGGACTTCGCGTACATGGCAGTGGCGACTGCAGCTTCGCTCAGACCCCAGCCAGCATGCCAATCAGTATGATTCGGCGCAGTCATTGAAATTGTCAAGTATCTTGCTCTGATTCTTCAATTCTCCATCAGCAAGGTTCTTCAAATATTCCTTGACGAGCCTTTCCTGCTGTGATACTTTTTCTTCTGATGCTGGGAAAATCGTTTTTGTTTGATAAATGCGCTTGTGGAGATATGATCTGTTTGCTGAACACCCCTCGGAATATTTTTCAATGGAAGGAGGACACAAAATGCGTATGATGAGGTATCTTTTTACAGGGCTCATTTTTATCTATGGGGGCCTTTTGACTGTCCGGGAAGCCGAAGCAATGCCTATTACGCCGGACAAGGCCATACACCAGCTTGTAGAGGGGAACAACAGCTTTGCCTTAGCGTTATACTCCCAATTGAAACACATTGACGGAAACCTCTTTTTCTCGCCTTACAGTCTTTCCAGTGCGTTGTCCATGACCTATGGCGGCGCAAGGGGAGAGACCGCGCACGAAATGGCCGACGCTTTAGGTTTCGATCTGCCCTGCGATCTCCTGCACCCGGCGTTTGCCGAGCTGAACGAGCGCCTTATGAGCAAAAAACAGCTTACGCTGAGTCTTGCGAACAGCCTTTGGCTTCAAAAAGGGACTGAACTGCTTGAAGAGTATCTGGACCTGACAAGCGAGTATTATGACGCCGCCGTCATGCTGACAGATTTCATGATAGATCCCGATGAAAGCTGTCGACGGATTAACAAATGGGTCGTAGAACAAACTCAAGAAAAAATTCACAATATTATCACCCCCGGAAATATCAATGCGCTGACACGTCTGATTCTTACTAATGCAATTTATTTCAAAGGGAACTGGGAAAAAGAATTTAACAAAAATCAGACCCGGGAAGAAAATTTTTACGTACAGCAGGATAGACACGTCAAGGCCGCTTTTATGCGACAACAGGGCAATTTCAAATATGGAGAAAGCGAAGATGCACAAGTCTTACAAGTCCCATACGATGGAGGGTCCCTGGGAATGCTGCTTGTACTTCCCAAGACACAAGATGGCTTGGCGGCGCTTGAATCAGGTCTGACAATGGAGAGGATGAAGCGCTGGCAGCAAGCTCTGGCAATGCGCGAGGTAAAAATCGCGATCCCGCGATTTCGCGCAAAGACCGCGGTCGAACTTTCAGAGAGCCTGAAAGCCTTGGGAATGAATCAGGCCTTTACGAATACGGCGAATTTTTCCGGCATTGACGGAACAGAAGAGCTTAGTCTATCCAGCGTTCTGCATGAGGCATTTATCGACGTGACCGAAGAAGGCGCGGAAGCGGCAGCGGCTACAGCGGTCATCATCGGGGTCACTGCTGTCCGGGACCCTGCTCCGGTTCCCGAATTTCGGGCAGAGCATCCTTTTCTTTACGCGATCCTCGATCTCGACAGCGGCAGCATCCTCTTTCTGGGGCGATGTATCGACCCTGGGCGTTAAACGCGAGGGAAATGGGGGAAGATTTCCAGCCTACGCAGAGTTCTTGCGTTACTCAGTTCAGTCTCAGTTCAGTATATGCGGCGTTCAGAGGACCTGACTCTGAAGGGCGTGAAGCAGCTTGTGATGAATATCGCCGAAGCCGCCGTTTGACATAATTAGCACAACGTCGCCCGGGCGGGTCTTCTCTGCCAAATCTTCGACAATGCTGTCGACATCAGCTATATGGCGAGCGTTGACCTTGTGCTCCTGAAGCTGGCGGATCAGTTTGGTGGGTGAAAAACGATGACCTTCCGGGGCTTTTTCCGGGAGATGGACAGCAGCAATCACCACGGCATCACTTGCTAAAAAAGCCTTCACATAGTCCTGCTGAAAAATATCGCGCCGGCTCGTGGCGCTTCGCGGTTCAAAGACGCTCCACAAGCGTCCGATCCGGCCTGTTTCGGCAAAATAGTGTGATCTGACCGCTTCGATCGTCAGCCTGACGGCAGTTGGATGATGAGCAAAGTCGTCAAGCACGACAATATCATTCACAATCCCCCGCAGCTCCTGGCGGCGCGTTACTCCCTGAAAGCTTCGAAACCCCGTGCTGATTTCTTCAGGAGAAAGGCCGAGACCGTGCAAAAGGGCGCTTGCGCCGAGCATATTCAAAAGATTATGCCGTCCAATCATCGGCGTTTCGAACGTTCCAAAGATGTTGCCCTTGTGGCGTATGCAAAAGCGTGTATAAGGCGTTCCCACATGAATGTCATCAAGAGTCCATTCTGCCGCCGGAGAGAAGCCGTAGGTCTGAACCGGAACGTCTGTTCCCTGAATGACGTCACAGACATTTGGATCGTCAATACAGGCTGTCAGCAGGCCGTCTTCTGGAATCAGATCGACAAATTTCCCAAACTCTTGCTTAATTCGGGAAAGATCCTCATAAATATCTGCATGATCGAATTCAATGCTGGTGATCAGGCCGCTTGTCGGCCGATAATGCACGAATTTCGGCACTTTATCAAAATAGGCAGTATCATATTCATCGCCTTCGATCACAAAGTGCTTACCTTTGCCGAGACCATAGCTCGCATTGAAATTCTTCAGGACGCCACCGACCAGAAAAGCGGGATCCCTGCCGCTCTGTTTCAGAACCCAGGCCAACAGGCCACTGGTCGTTGTTTTGCCATGCGTTCCGGTGACAACGACAGCGTGACGATCGCCAATGAAGCGTTCAGCGATGAGTTTGGGAAGCGAGGTATAGGGCAGGCCGCGCTCCTGTAAGGCAAGCGCTTCCGGGTTGCGGCGAGTGATGACATTGCCCACAACCACCAGGTCTGGGCCCCAGTCTAAATTTGCCCCCTGGAAACCCTCGGTATACACAATCCCCAGTTCAGCCAATTGATCGCTCATGGGGGGATACACATGCTGATCAGAGCCTCGCAGCTCGCAGCCTTCAGCGTTGAGCATCGCGGCCAGCGATCCCATTGCCATACCGCAAATTCCCATCAAATGAACTTTCTGCATCATACCTGCCTCTATTCACGTGGCAAGCCGCTGCCTGCCTGTAGAGTTCATGATCTGTACGACTCACAGACCTTTCCTATTTTCCCTGCTTATCAAGAGCAATGACAACCGTATCGTGTATTCTCGGCCGCATCTTAAGAAACGTTGTATTATGTCGTGAGGGGTGAATCCGGTTGGCGAGCAGAACGATTGTGATATCTCGTGTCGGATCGAACCAGATCGACGTGCCGGTGAAGCCGGTGTGGCCGATCGACGTCTCAGCAATAAGGGTTCCGCCTGAGGCTTTTTCTCTCATATTCCGAGAAGGGGTATCCCATCCGAGAGCGCGCGTTGAGTCCTTGACCAGATCTTGACGGCGGAAGAATGTCGTCACGATCTCCTGTCGAATAAATTCATCCTGTCCATGCCAGCAGGCGATCAAACGAAGCATAAAGCGTTGAAGATCGTCGAGCGTCGAAAAGAGTCCGGCATGCCCGGCGACGCCACCCATAATGCAGGCATTTTCATCATGCACTTCACCGCAGATGACGCGGCGGCGCCAGTCACAGAATTCAGTTGCGGCAAAATCTCCTGTCCGCCTGTTGCCATGAAGCGCTTGATAAAATGTATTCTTCATGCCAAGAGGGCCAAAAATCGCGTCATCACAGAATCGATCCAGCGGGGCTCCACTGATATTTTCAATGACCTGTCCCAGCAGAAGAAAACCAAGATCGCTGTATTTCGTAAACGTGCCGGGAGTATATAAGAGATCGGTCTGGCAAATGAGGCGGATGAGGAGATTTTTTGCCTCGGAACTGCCGATAAAATCGTCAAGCTCCTCTCCCTGTTCCTGCGCCGCTTCCTGAACATATTCATAGAAGGGAAGATGGGCTGTAAACCCAGCGCAGTGCGTTAAAACCTGGCGCAGGCTGATCTGCTCGCAGGGGAATTCGGGGAGGAATTTTGTCAGGGGATCATCCAGCGAGATCTTTTGATCCTGGATAAGCAACATGATCGCTGTTGTGCTGGCGATCACTTTTGTCAGAGACGCAATATCAAAGAGCGTCTCTACACTCAGGGGTCGACGTTCGGGATAGATTTGAGCGTGCCCGAACGCTTTTCGATACACACAGTCCTGATTTTTGATCACCAGGAGAGCGATCCCGGGAGTTGAACCATTTTCAAGCGCTTGTTCAAGTACTCTGTCGATATAAGGATACTCTTGCAGCATGATTGTCAATCCAAATACTCTCTACACCATAGTTCGAACATCAGCAGCGCCCATAACTGCGGACTGTTGTCCTGTAAGCCTTTCTGATGTTCGTTCAGCAGCTTTATACTGTAGTCTGCGTTGCAATAACCGCGCTGGGCGGTTTTTGTATCCTGAAATACGTCGTGCGCATAATCTTTGAGCTCACGTTTGAACCATTCCCCAATCGGCACGGCAAATCCGTGTTTACGGCGATCGATAATAGAAGCGGGCAGGGTCGGACGCATTGCTTCCTTAAAGATATATTTTGTCGTCAGGTTACGCACTTTCAAACTTGAGGGGATTGCTGCAACATATTCTACAAATTCGTGATCAAGAAAGGGAAGCCGGCCTTCCAGCGAAGCTGCCATTGTCATACGATCCTCTTTGACCAGCAGGTCGTCGGGGAGGTAGCTGTGAAAATCGGTAAACAAGGTTCGTGCCAGATCGTCCATGTCAGCAGTTTTTTTGTAGTGGATTTCCAAAGGATGCGGCATTTCCAGAAATGCTTCGGTCAAACGTGCTGAAAACAAGGCTTCTCTGGCATCGTCAGTGAAACAGGACATCATATTGAGATGTCGCAGCATCGGAGACGACTCTTCCTGGCAGGAAAGAAAACGTTTTAATAATAAAAAATATTCCTTGAGTGCTGATTTGCGAGAGGCTGGCAGCATCTTCGACATGTTCATCGCCATTCCCTGGATCGATTTTGGGTAGCGCTGATAATGTTTGAAAAGGGTTTCGATCAGATAGCGCCGATAGCCTCCGAACAATTCATCGCCTCCGGTTCCTGAGAGACAGACCGTCACGTGCTGCCTGGCCATTGCAGATAAATAATAGCTTGGAATCGCAGATGAATCGGCAAAAGGCTCGTCAAAAGATTTCACCAAAGTCGGAAGAATTTCAAGGACACGAGGCTCAACCTCGAATTCGTGATGCTGCGTATTAAACTGTTTGACGATTTTACGGGCAAACTTGCGTTCATCATAATAGCCGGCATTTTTAAATCCGATCGAAAAGGTTTTGACCTGTGTGTCCGCCACCTGTGACATTAAGGCGACGATCGCGCTGGAATCGATCCCGCCGCTGAGAAACGCCCCCAGAGGGACATCACTCACCATGCGCTTGCGCACGGCACTTTGCAGGCGTTCGTGAACGTCGATCGCGTATTGCTGAATTTCTTTTGAACTCAGCTCCCGATCGGGTTTTTCCGCCACAAAAGGGATTGTCCAATATTTCTGAATCGAGAGTTCGCCGTCAATATACTCGAGCATATGGGCTGGAGGAAGTTTTTTAATCGAACTGAACATGCTCTGAGGACCAGGGACATAGAGGAGCGTAAAATAATCGTGAAGCGCCTGAAGATCGAGTTCCTGTGAAATGCTTTTATCCTGCAGGAGAGCTTTGATCTCAGAGGCAAACGCGATTTTATCACGGCCGATATAATAATAGAGCGGCTTGATGCCGGCCCGATCTCTGGCAAGCAGCAGGGTTCGCGTCCTGGTGTCCCATATCGCAAAGGCAAACATCCCGTTGAGCTTGTGCACCATGTCTTTCCCTTGGTCTTCATAAAGATGCACCAAAATTTCTGTGTCAGTATGGGTCTTAAAGAGATAACCTTTTTGTTCCAGGTCCTGTCGTAGTTCTTTATGATTATAAATTTCGCCGTTATACACGACCCAGATTGTTTCATTTTTATTTGAGATCGGCTGATGTCCCTTTTCTAAATCGATAACGCTGAGCCGGCGGACTCCGAGTCCGACATTCCCCTTGACATACAGGCCCACATCGTCTGGTCCGCGATGTTCGAGCGTCGCCACCATTTGTTCCAGCAGGTTTTTGGAGACCTTACGCTTGGCATAATAATTAATTGTTCCTGCGATTCCGCACATAACTGTTTACTCTTTAGTTCGTGTTGCCCAGGCGGTGAGTCCTTAGAGCATTATATGAATGTGTGTGAAGTTCTCTGTAAATATTTTATCATAATAAGAGCGGCAGAGAAGTCAACTGAAAAAAATGCTTTCCTCAAGATTTCTTGTCTTCAGCGCAGCCAGGGCACAACATACTCTCTGCATACGCTGCTCTGTACATCGGCTTGCGTCAGTCTTCTTTTTCGTATGCCCTCCGGCAAGGACTGAAAAAGCATCCAGAACGCTTTCCAAAGGTACGGCTCGCGAAAAAGAAGATACAGGATACTGAGGACTTCATAGCCGAGCAGATGAAAAAATCCGCAGCGTAAACTCTCAAGACGTTCATTTTTTAACAAGATCAGGTAGCGATTTTTCAGAGAGTGACAGCGGATCCATCGAGGAATCTGTGTCCGCTTTCCACGCCCCCAGTTCCTGAAATGCCGTCCGCGCGCGTCCGGATCGTAGACACAGCGCCATCCACGCAAACGTGCCCGCCATGCGAGATCGGTATCTTCTTTGTAGGCAAAGAATAATTCATCGAAATATTCATGATCCCCGTACTTAATCTCCTCAAGCATGCGGCGCCTGTATAAACAGGCCGCTCCCGACCCTCCGAAGACATCTTCGCGCTTTCCATACTGCCCACAGTCCTCTTCCTGCTGGCCCCGATCGACTGTTCGTCTCGTCTTATACAGCTTGATGCCGGCACTGTCGAGCGTTTTCGGATTGTCAGCACTCAGCAGCTTTCCGGTCGCAAGTCCACAGCTTGGTAAAGAATTCATACAACCAACAAGTACGGCTACAAATTCTGCTTCCAGTGTGACGTCGGCATTGAGCGCCAGGATAAATTCTCCCGATGAGACCGCCATTGCCTGATTGTTTCCTCGGCAGAACCCGACGTTTTCAGAATTTTTTATGACGCGTAACGCGACTTCCGGATGCTTCTTCCTAAAGTCGCTTATTACTTGAAAGGAGTTGTCCTGAGAAGCATTATCAACAAGAATGACTTCCAGCCGGCGACAGCTTTGCTCTGCCAAAGCATTCAGACACGATGGAAGGTATGTCCCGCCGTTACGATTGACGATGACGATCGAAACAAGGCCTGAAATCGTCTGCATAGCCTAGAGATCTCCGGCATCGTCCGGGAAAGGCCCCTGGCTCAGATTCCGTGTCCGGGAAATGACATACGTCGGTTTGCCTTGTGCCTCATGATACGTACGAACAATCACTTCTCCCAGAAGCCCCATCGCAATAAACTGTCCTCCAATCAGAAAAAATAATACGGCCAGTAAAAAAAACGAATTATTTGCAATGACCATATCGTAGCGAATTCTCCAGTAAATCACTCCAAGCCCCATGAAAATGGAGAACAGCATGGAAATGATCCCGGACAGTCCAAAGATTTGAATCGGCCGCGTCGAGTAACTTAACAAAAACTTTACCGTCATGAGATCCAGCACGACTCGTAAGGTTCGTGAAATGCCGTATTTGCTGTTTCCGTGGGTTCTGGCCCGGTGGTTGACTGGAACTTCAGCGACTTTGACGCCGATCACACTTGCAAGGGCCGGGATAAAGCGATGCATTTCGCCGTAAAGCTCAATGCTCTGCAACACGATCCGTTTGTAGGCTTTCAGCGTACATCCATAATCATGAAGATGGACGTTGGTCGTCAGTGAGATCAATTTATTTGCCAGGTTGGACGGAAGCCGCCGGGTCCAGTACTTATCCTTGCGATTCACACGCCATCCGCTCACCACATCATAGCCCTCATCAATTTTTTGTAACAGTTTGGGAATATCCGCTGGATCATTCTGCAGATCGCCGTCCATCGGAATAATGACATCACCGACAGCCGCATCAAAACCGGCAGACATTGCTGCAGTCTGTCCAAAATTCCGGCGCAGCGTAATCAAGCGGATATCTTTGTGCTGTTCCGCCGCGCTCTCAAGAATCTCTTCGGTCTTATCCGAGCTGCC
Source organism: candidate division KSB3 bacterium (assembly GCA_002748425.1). Lineage (GTDB taxonomy): Bacteria > Moduliflexota > Moduliflexia > Moduliflexales > Moduliflexaceae. The sequence goes on from PDSJ01000016.1 coordinate 84,129, forward strand.
GTCGTTGACAAAAATAATTTCATAGTTCTTCCCAAGCCCATGCAGTGCATCCTTAAGCTCGGGAATAATAAGGCTGACATTCGTTTCTTCGTTATAAACTGGAATAACGACCGAAACATCTACAGTTCGATCTTTCATCAGAACGTTCGACATGACAAGAAAAAGACGTTTACCCTCATCTCAAAACCGTTGAGAGCCAAACGTCTTATCGGTCCTTCAAGGAAGTTCGCAGTGCTGAAAACACAGCGCCTACTTGTATAATTCATGAGCCAGCTCTCCGAAATCTGCATCGTCTGAGCGCTGGAGCAGGTCCGGGGCTTTTGCTTCGAGAATTTTCTTTTTCAGTAAGGTATAAAGAATTTTAATTGTTAAGAGGTAATTTAATGGACTGTCGTCTATGATCTGCTGGATCGTTTTCTGCCCGTCGATCAGATCAAAGACTTTCTTTGACGCTGGCTTCAGGTCTTTCCCGCCCTCCTTATCACGCACATGGACGTAATGTGAAAACGAGGGCATATTCTTTCTGTATTTTTGACATTCTTCTCGCTGATCAAAGCCTTCCATCAGAAGACTGTTCATATTTTTTTCTATAGGAGGATCATGAGAGCTGTCGCTCGAATCGAATCTAAAAAATCCTTCGTCCCACATAAGAATCCGGTAGACGGCCTCTTCCCCATTATGCCGATCAAGTGACGCCTGCACAATGTTGCCGTGCTCAAAAAATATTTTCCCGATCTTCTGTGAACTGTTTACGAGTTTGAGTCCTCCGCTCTTCTGACTCATCGCCAGAGTCTGCAGCAGTTCCGCCATCTGCATTTGCTTCAGGTTCCCTTGCAGTTCAGAGTCTTCCGCCTCTGATGCCTGCTGCGACAGCTGCGTCACTCGTTGGAGGATCGCGTTGATTCGTGCTGTCACTTCCGTAATATGGAAGGGTTTGGATATATAGTCATCAGCTCCGAGGTTCAGTCCCTTGACTTTATCGTGCAGTTCGCTCTTTGCTGTCAGAAAGATATACGGGATATGCTCTATGGCGGAGTTCTCCCGGACATGCCGACAGAGTTCGAAACCATCCATCTCCGGCATCGCGACATCAGCCAAAATAAGGTCAGGATTCTCTTTTTTCGCTAATTCCAGGGCATCCACCCCATTTGTCGCCAGCGCTACTTCGTAGCCTGATTTTTGCAGGCTTGATTGCAGCAAATCCAAGACTTTTTCATCGTCATCAGCGATTAAAATCCGTTGTGCTTTCATAACATATTTTTCTCCTCAGCTTGATACGTTTCCGAAGCGAGCGATCTCTTTCCCCTTATTTCACGGAGACCTTTCGTGCAGAATTAGGAAAGAGCATCAAACTCGTCAAGGAAATTCTCATGAGAACTGATCGCAGCAGAAATTTTAGGCTTTTTATGCAGCCAAGATTGATTCCTCTTGACAAATCAGACATCGTTTTTATACGCTGTATGTGAAATATGGCAGACTACTCGTCTCAGCTGAAAAGGGAGGATGGCATGGCAGATTTGAGTCTTGAGGACAAAGCGAAAGGGAAACGCATCATCACCCAATTTTTTCGCACAATGCCCGGAGTGCAGAAAACGCTGACAACAATTTTCGAACGCGACGGATACGAGGGGATTCACCGTCTTCAACGCATTCTCTATCCTGATAATTCTACAAAAGTTGATTCAATCGACTCGCTGCGCAAGACACTCAGCATGATCTTGCAACACATTTACGGCATGCCGGTCGAGGACAAAGAGGGGTATTTTCTGGATATTTCCAAATGTAAAACCGCATCTCAGGTGCTTCGCAAGGAAAAAGAAACCCTGGTTAATCATTTCTACGCCGAACTGCCGAAAGTGAAAGAGGCCTTACTGCATGAAATGCTTGAAGATGTGAATTTCTCATTCATGAGCTTTTTATGTCGGAAAATGATCGGGGAAGAAGAGCATGTGTCCGATATGCGGAGCTTTAAAAACCAGATTCGCGTTCTTCAGGAAACGATCTTTGAGCATGTAAGGGCAGGAAACTCAGAAGACACGTTTGTCAGCCAACTCAGTGAGTTTAAAAGCGAATTTAAGAAGCAACAGGGACAACCGTCCTCTGCTGCTGAAGAGGGGATGGAAGGCAGCTCTGAAAAACAACGTGTGATTCAGGACGTTCTCAATGAAAAAAAATATCACGGTCTACGGGATTTTCTCATTCGAACGACACGAAATGACACAAATTTTTCAGTATTTCAGCAGTACCTCGACAATGTGATGCCACCTGATGCCCGGCATATCAGTAAAGACATGAATTCTTTTTCAGAAGGCGTCAAAAAACTCAAGCAATTCCGTGACGAACTCGAGCAGGAATTGGCATAAACGCCGCGCCAGTATGAAATTCTTGATAAGAGTTCCCAACTGGCTGGGAGACTCAGTAATGAGTCTCCCTTTTTTTGAAGCGTTGCATCGTTTTTTCCCGTACAGCCAGGTGGATATTATTGCCAAAGAGAGCATTCAGGCGCTCTATGCATACCATCCGGCAATTGCCAGAATTCATCTGTTCCATAAATCCAGACTGAAAGGTCTGTTTGGAGGCTTTTCATACGGGCGCACTCTGCAAGCCCAGCACTGCTATGATGTCTTTTTTACTCTAGCTCCCTCCTTTTCCTCTGCATTTATCGGTTTTGGAGTCGGTTGCCGCTATCGGATCGGCTATAGACATGAGGCCCGTTCGATCTTGCTCACCCACAGCATTGCCCCGAGAGCAGATCTTCTCAGAGCTCAACTCTATTACGATCTCTTGGTACATTTCTGCCGAGTCGTTCAGGCTGATCTTCGCTGGTCTGACAAAGATATTCCTAAAGAGTTGCCCGCATTTTCAGAATACCGTTGTTCTGCCTTACGTCTGCCCTTTTCTGAAGAAGAAAAGCAGTCACGCTTTTTGACAAAGCACCCGGACACAGAATATATTCTGTTCAATGTCAATTCTGAAGCGCAGTCGCGGCGGCTTCCTGCAGAAAAATGGATCGAGCTGGGCAAACGCTTCCTGGATAATCCGCGTCAAAAACGCTGTGTGGTTTTCAGCGGCAGTCCAGTGGAACGCCTGCGGGTAAAAGCGATTACAGACGCGATCTCCCGGCCTGAAGGCATTCTTGATTATTCGGGGAAAACGACATTGCGAGAGCTGGCGCTGTTGCTGCGTGACGTCGATTTGGTGCTTTCAAACGATTCCGGTCCGATGCACCTGGCAAACGCTGTCGGAACACCGCTTTTAACCTGGCTTGGGGCTGCTGATCCCGCAAGCACGAGTCCCTTTAATTCCGAGAAGACGCTTGTTCTCAACAGATTGCTTGATTGCAGTCCATGCGTCAAGAATGTCTGTCGCTTCCCAACCGTCCGTTGTCTGGAACAAATCTCTGTTGACGAGATCTATGACAGTGCCCTGAGCTTACTGCGCATAAGTCCGAACAAGAGCAGGACAACGGCATGAAGAATCTCTGCTTTTTTAACAGTTGTCAGGTCTGGGGAGGTGGCGAACACTGGCATTATCACGCAGCATGTTGGTGTAAACAGCAGGGCTATTCTGTGCTTGTGATCACGAACGTAAAAAGCGAACTGGCAGAACGGGTCTCTTCGGCAGGCTTAACGCTGCGCCAAATTCAGGTGAGCAACCTCAGTGCTCTTCATCCCTGTAAAGTCCGGCGCGTCATGCAACTGTTGCGAGACTTTCGAATAGATGTGCTTTTTGCGAATTTACCATCAGATGTGAAGATTGCCGGATTGGCAGCCTATCTGGCAGGCAGCCCACAGGTCTTTTATCGTCGGGGGACAGCGCTGCCGGTCAAAAATTCCTGGCTGAATCGACTGATATTTCGCTATTTTCTAAGCGGTGTCATCGTCAATTCGCAAGAAGTAAAACGCAGATTGCTGCAAAACACTACTGCACTCATCCCAGAAAAAAAAATTCATGTGCTGTACAATGGTCTCGATCCGAAGGCGTATAAGCAACACCATGTTATACCCTTGTACGCAAAACGGAATGCTGAAATCGTTCTCGGCAATGCCGGACGTTTTGTCGGGCAAAAAGGGCATATCTACCTTGTCAAGCTTGCGCAGCACCTAAAAACACAAGGAGTACAATTCATACTCTTACTTGCCGGCAAGGGGCCACTTGAAGGATATATCCGAAGAATAGTCAAAGAGGCCGGGCTTGAACAAGAAGTACGCTTTGTCGGTTTTACCGAGGATATTAACAGTTTTTTGCATAGCATTGATATCTTTGTCTCCACCTCCTTACATGAAGGATCATCCCATGCGGTTCTCGAAGCAATGAGCGCTGGAAAAGCGATTGTCGCTTTTGACATAAGCAGCCTCCCGGAGATGGTCTTGCACGAACAGAACGGGCTGCTTGTACCTGCAGGAGATGTCAATGCCCTGGCGGAAGCCGTTGTTCGGCTTTTACACAATGCTGGTCTGCGAGAAAGAATGGGCAGGAACGGTCAAAATTTTATTGATAAATATTTCACAAAAGATACTATGTTTAGGCAATTGAAACACATCATAGAATATGGCAAGGCAGAAACTTTCAGTCACAATCATCACATGTAATGAAGAGACGCGTATCCGTGCTGCTCTCAAAAGTGCTGTTTGGGCGGATGAAATTGTTGTCGTCGACTCTGGGAGTACAGATCAAACGCTTGAGATCTGTCGCGAGTACACCCAACACGTTTTTCAGGAACCCTGGCACGGCTATGTCGAGCAGAAAAACATCGCGACGGCAAGATGTCTTCATGATTGGGTGCTGAATATTGATGCTGACGAAATCATTTCCACTGGATTAGCAGCGGAAATTCAGGAGATTTTTACATGCGGGCCGACGCACGCCGGGTATATGATCCCGCGACGCACTTACTATCTCGGAGCCTGGATCAGGCATTGCGGCTGGTATCCTGATAAAAAACTTCGCCTTTTTAATAAACAGCAGGGCCGCTGGACAGGACAGATGCTGCATGAAAAGGTTCAGGTTGAGGGAACGACTGCAAGCTTGCAGCATGATCTCTATCATTATACCTACGAAAATATCGAAGACCATCTTAAAACGATTAATACGTATACCAGTATCGCGGCCTCGCATAAACAGGGCTCGATCACGGCTGCCGGCATCCTGGGGCACACGCTCTTTACGTTCTTTAAAAAATATCTCATCAAGCAAGGCTTTCGAGATGGTGGCCGTGGCTTGATTGTGAGTCTGCTTTCAGCATTTAGCGTGGCAGTGAAATACGCAAAACTCTGGGAACTGCGTCATGTGCCACAAGAAGAGAAAAGGCTGACATGAAATGAGTGTTATATTTTCAATTGGCGTTCGCATCCCTGGGGAAGGAATGGGAAATCATGGCTATAATACTGCTGAGGGACTTGATCGGCATCATCTTTTGCAACGTGCCTTGGTTATGCAGTATCATGGTCACGGTATCGATCGTTCAAAAGTCACAACGTTTTATACTCTTGAACGGATAACCTTCCGACTGTCTCGATATACCGGGCTAGACAAGTACGTACTCAGGGATAATCTCTTTGACTGGTGGATTTCTCATCAACTAGAGCGTGAACACGCCAAAGTGTTTTATGGCTGGAATCATATCGCCTTGTGGTCAATTATGCAATCCAAACGTCTGGATATGATCACCATCCTGGAACGTGCAAATTCTCATCCTCTCACTTACACTCGTCTGCTTGCCGATGAGTACAAAAAACACGACATTCCTCACGCTCCCTATCATTCCCTTACTCTCAAAAAACATCTCAAAGAAATCGAAGAAACCGACTATATTGCAGTGACATCGGAATTCACGAAAGAGAGCTTGCTTGAACACGGTATTGACGAGCAACGAATTCTCTTAACACCTCTGGGAGTGGATACTCACGTATTTACACCAGCGCCAATCATAGAACAAGATGGAATTTTCAAAGTTGTCTATATCGGGCAATTATGTTTACGTAAAGGAGTCCAATATCTCCTTGAAGCCTGGCAGAAACTTCAATTGCAGCACGCTAACCTCGTTTTGATTGGGGATCTCGTCGATAATTTGGAAGAACTTCTTCATGGGCATCTTCAGCAGAGCCGGACAATCAGCGTCCGTCCTCATACCACAGATCCGTTTAAGGCATATCGTGAAGCTTCCGTCTTTATTCTACCCTCACTGGAAGACGGTTTTGGTCTGGTCGTCCTTGAAGCTATGGCTTGTGGAATCCCAGTCATCATCACCGAACAAACCGGAGCAAAAGACTGTGTACGCCATGAGACTGACGGGTTTATTATTCCCCCCTACAGCGTTGAAAGTATCGCCGATACTTTGCTGTATTGTTATAACAATCAATCGAAATTAAAGAGAATGGGCAAACATGCCCGCCAACAAGCCGAAAAATACCCCTGGAAACGTTACCAGGACAGCATTGTTGGGCATATTAAACACATAATTGATTGACACATAATGCCGCAAAGTTTTTTTATTCTTTGCCAGTCAAAAAGCTATGAGACACACGCGAATCGACATCATTGGGGCCGGAATCAGTGGCATGTCAAGCGCCTATTACCTGGCGAAACAGCTTGAAGCTACAGGGGAAGACAGCACAATAATCCATGTCTGGGAGAAAGAGAAAACGCTGGGAGGTCTGGCTGGAAGCTTCAGGACGGAAAATTTTACAGTAGAAAAATTTTATCATCACATTTTTCGGCGTGACCAGGATTTGCAAATGCTGATTCGGGATGTGGGACTGGAAGATGAGATCGTCTGGCAGCCTGCCGCCACAGGCGCCTATTATTTCAGGCAGCCCTACCGCTTGTCCTCGCCGATTGATCTTTTACGTTTTACGCCCCTGCCGTTTGTCGATCGTCTACGCCTTGGCTGGATGACCGTACAGGCGAAAAGCGTGAAGGATTGGCGTAAGCTGGATGATATATCGGCTAAGGACTATATTTGTAGAACAGCCGGACAGAGAGTGTATAACGTGGTCTGGGCGCCACTGTTTCATGGAAAATTCGGCAAACACGCCGAGAGGGTCTCTGCTGCGTGGTTATGGTCGAAATTAATCGACCGGGGAGGGTCCCGTAATTCACAGGGCCACGAATTACTCGGGTATTTACAGGGAAGCATGGGACGGATGTTCGAGGCAATCGCACAGTATTTACGCGATCGGGGACATCAGCTTCATACCGGACACGCAGTCGAGAGACTTATCGGGAGAGAGGGCGTTGTCACAGCGCTTGAAACCGCCGAAGGTCGCTTTGCAACAGATGTCGTACTGGGATGCACGCAATTACCTGATCTTGCAGAATTGTTGCCAGAGCAGGAGAACGTGTATCAGAACGCATTGCAGACGATTGACTTCTTGGCTAACGTATGCCTTGTGCTGACGCTAAATCGTCCATTGTCAGAATTTTATTGGACCAACGTCACTGAAACAGAAACTCCTTTTGTCGGTATCATCGAGCAAAGCAACTGGGCCAGAAAAAGTGATTTTAATCACAAGTCGCTTGTATATATCTCTGCGTACGTTGACGGAGACGATCCACGCCTGGCGATGGAAGCAGAAGCGCTCATTGAGCGCTATCTGCCTGCCGTCAAAAAAATGTTTCCGCATTTTAGCCCGGCTGCTGTCGAGCACAGCGCAATTTGGACCGCCCAATATGCCCAGCCGATCGTCCATACGGGCTATCGGCACAGCGTGCCGGATATTCAAACGCCGATTTCGAACCTCTTTGTCAGCAGCATGGCGCAGATTTATCCACATGACCGACAAATGTCAAATGGGGTCGCCCTTGCCAAAAAAGCTGTTGCATCTGCACTACACTATCTGCATCCCTGATAAACGGGACAGATTTTCTTTTCAAACTTAACATAATGTATATTATCGGACATTCAGAATGTCACTCAAGACGCCTTTGCCCACCATCAAAGCATTCCGCCCTTGTTGCAAGGCCGTATCAAGCCGTGCCAGGATTATGTCAAGTTCGTGTACAAGGCCCTCAAGGTCAGAAGGGATTTTTGCCCGACGCACAAACGACAATTGCTGCTCCTGGAGGATGGCTCGCCCAGTGCGGAGGATACGCCCCATTTGGCAGGCGCTGAACGAGCATATACCGCCCAGTCTGGTCAGTTACCAGGCTGTATTGGCGTCGGCAGCTCAACGTGTTTGGTCGGGTAGATCTGTACCTCTTCCATACTTTCAAACATCAGTGCGCGTTTCTCGCTGATTTTGATGGCGCTGCGCAAGGTGTGGTCTGTGGTCAAGACTTCAAAAATTTACCGCCAGGTCTTTACACTGCATGTGATTTTTTCCTCATCACATTTTTTGTGCTTCTGTTCTAGTCTTGACGCTAAATTTTTTCTGCATGCACTGTCATTGCTCAAATATCATACTCCTGAGCAGCTTGTAAGGTGATTTCTATAATTTTTGTACCGATTCGTATATTGTTGGATAGCAACTCAATAATAAGTGGTTTGACTTCTCCGATCACCCCTTCTCTTTTGGCCTGTAACAAGATGCCCAGGGTTCCTATGATGTTAAGTCCTTTCATTTTTGCCAATTTCCTGGCTTTTAAATCATCAATCAAGAGCATCGCGGGCTGGTGTTCTAAGGCTAAGACAATAGCCTCCGCTTCTCCTGTTCCAATATCACTTAACAGGAGGTCAACAGCCATGGTATTCTTGACACATGTTATCTTTCCCTGTACAAACTGTTTTAATTCCTGTGAACAAGGCTTGTCATTCCTGCTCACTTCGTCATAGACAGCTGTTGGCACACATATTTCCCGATATAGTTGTTCAAGGACACTCAACTTGTTTATGAGGGCAAGCGATATGAGTGGAGACGAATCGGCACTGATGATCATGTTGTCATGATCCTTGCGACTTCATTCTGAAAATCATCAGTATCATAACTGATAGCGGGTATATCATACTTCCCAAGTTCAAACAGAAAATCAATTTTATTCATATTGGCGAGTTCTGACGCTTTGCCCATTGACAACTTATGCATTTTATAGAGTTCCATCGCCGTATACAACTTCATTTTTTTGATAAACTCATTTTTGCTTTCGTTGAGCGTATAGAGAATATCTTCTGGTACACTGAAGACCAATTCTGTTGTGGTCATGGTGTTTCCTCTCTCTAATAACCATACCATATGGCGTGTATTATTGTCTCTTGCTGAGGTCACATGTCTGTGACGTTTGTTCCTTATCATCACGATAAGATCGTGAGAAGTAAAGTCAACTTTAAAAGTCAAACCTATTCATATATTTTTAGATAAATTCACACGAAGCTATGTCGTTTCAGATTGCACAAACTACATGTGAAAAATATCTCATCATAACAGATTGTCATTACACAATCGGTTTGCGCCGGGCACGCAGTTGAGCGCGGGCCAGGTCCGCGGCTTTCGCCCCTACCGCTTCAATGGCATGCGGGCCTAAATTTTCAGTCAATTCTTTTATGTCAATGTAGTAAAAGGGTGCCTGGACACTCACATGTTTCCGGCGAAGCTGAGTAAGCTGCGTGGGTTCTTCCAGCGCCATGAGTGATATTGGCTGGATTGGGATCGGAGATTGAGCAGCAAAACAGGACACTTCGTGATAGACCAGATCCGGATCGGTGAAATCTACCAGCATAAAATGGACGATATTGGCCAGTAGCGCAACAATTTCAATCGCAACTTGGCTTCCGGGCTCTTCAAACAGCACAGAAATCGGTGAATAACCGCGCTCACGCAGAACTGTCCTGATCGCATTCAACTCGTCTTCACGAGCCGGCAGAAAATACCCCAGAATCAACACGGCGTTCTTAATTCCGATATCATGGCTGTCTCGTATCTTTCGATCGTACAGCAGCAGGGACACCCATTGCGCCACATTCAAGGTATCCAGTGTAATGAGACACTCGTCTTCCAGTGCAAATTCCAGGTTATGCTGTCCGGTTCCGTCATCAGTCCGAACGTTCAGTGCGGAAATCCCGTAAATCCGGCTTCCGGAAAGATCGGTCTGCGATAGATTCGTTTCCGTCAAGCGCGCATGTCTCAGATCGGCATTCCGCATCTCTACGCCCTGAAGATTGCTTTGCTTCAGGTTGACCCAGCGTAAATCTGCCCCACTTAAATCCGAATCGCTCAAATCTGCCCCAGTGAGGTTGGCTGCGCTCAAATCGCACCAGCGCAGATCAGCCTGAACAGCCTTTGCATTGCTCATGTTTACCCAGCGGAGGTCGACTTCGCTTAAACGGGTTTTCCCCAAATTGGCTCCAGTCAGGTTCGCCTCGATGAGGATGACTTCGGTCAAATCGGATCCGTATAAGTTTGTCTCTTGCAGATTGACCTTGCTCAAATTGGCTTGACGTAAATCCACTTGACGTAAATCCATACCACTGAGCTTCGCACCGTTTAGATTGACGCCGTTCAATCCGGCTTTTGTCAGAATGGCATTGCTCAGGTCACTATCGCGTAAATCCGCTCCGCTGAGCGTTACTTCACTGAGATCTGCTTTACGCAGACAGGCGTTACGCAGGTTGGCCCGGCTGAGCGAGGCTCCCTGGAGTTGGGCGTCCGTTAAATCGGCATCGCTGAGATCGGCTCCTGTGAGAAATGCCGCCTTCAAATCTGCTTTTCGCAGGTTGATGCCGCGCAAATTGACCCGGCTCAAATTTACGCGGCAGAGTTTGGCCCGGCTGAGATTCGCCTCGCTAAGCTTGACGTCACTCAAATCGACATCGTGAAGCGTGACTTCACTCAAGTTGGCAGCGCTCAAGTTGGCATCATGCAACTTGGCTTTGTCCAATTCCGCCCAGCGCAAATCGGCTTTTTCCAAATTCGAACCGCTTAAATCAGCCCCAGTCAATTTGGCGTTCCATAAATCTGCTCGACTGAGGTCTGCGCCGCGCAAGTTTGCGCCTTTCAGATGTGCCGCACTCAAATTGGCCCATTGTAAATCCGCCCGTTCGAGATCGACCTCCTGCAAATCAGCGTTACTGAGATTGGCCCGGCTGAGATTTGTACGACTGAGGTTCGTGCCTTGCATACAGGTCCCACTCAGATTGACCCAACGCAGATCGGCTTTATCAAGTTCAGCACCTTGTAAATTCGCTCCGCTCAAATTCGTAGCACTGACATTTGCTCCACTGAGGTCAGCTTTGCTCAGATCAGCTCCACTGAGGTCAGCTTTGCTCAGATCAGCTCCACTGAGGTCGGCTCCATGCAAGCTGATATTTTGCAGATTCGCCCCGCAGAGATGAATTTTACAAAGCAGACTGTCTTTAAGAACGGTTGTGCTCAAATCAGCACCCTCAAGATGTGCTCCACTGAGATCAGTACCGTTAAGAATCACATCGCTGAGATCGACGTCGCTCAGATCAACGTGGCTTAAGGTCGCGCCGCTAAAATTGGCTCCGTTGAGATAAGCACCCCAAAGATCGGCCCCGCTGAGATTGGCGCCATTCAAATCAGCCCCGCTGAGATTGGCGGCACTGAGATTCACACCGGAAAGTTCAGCATTGCTCAGATTCGCCATCATAAGTGTCGCACCGCTTAATATGGCATTATTGAGAAGCGCTTCGCCTAATAATGCCTCCCGGAGAACAGCCTGATTCAAATCAGCATTATTTAAGTTTGCTTTATTTAAATTGGCGAGAGAGAGATTGCTGTTTCTGAGTTTTGCCCCGCTCAAATTTGAACGGCTGAGATCGGCTTCCCGCAGATCGACATCGCTCAGATCAACGTCACTGAGGTCTGCACAGCTCAGATTGACACTACCTAATGTGACCTCACTCAAGTTCACCCCAGCCAAAACAGCCCGGCTCAGATCGGCATGGCTCAGATCCGCTCCACTCAGATCGGCACGACTGAAATTTGAACGTCCAAGATTGGCTTTTGCCAGATTGACTCCACGCAAATCGGCTCGTTCCAGCTCGGCTTTACTCAGGTCAACGGTTTGCAGGTCTGCGCTGCACAAGCTGGCATCCGTCAAATTAACTCCGCTGAGATTGGCCCCCTGCAAATCCGCTTCGCTGAGGTCAGCATTACGTAAATCAGCCCAACGCAAATTCGCCCCGCTGAGATTGGCGTTGGTCAGATGAGCCTCACGAAAATCTGCCCCCCAGAGATTGGCATTTCGAAAATCCGCTCCTTGCAGATCGGCGTTTCGAAAATCGATTTCAATTAAATTACTTGTGCTGAGATCGGCTTCCCGCAGATCGACCCGCAGATCTGCGCCTTCCTCCTGTCGCCACTGGTTCCACGCCTCGGCACCCTGTTGTAACAGAGCAAGCGCTTCCTGATTCGCCATAACTGTGCGTTCTGCTATCCACTCTTTATGGCAGACTGGACAACAGATTCTCTCCTTATTGTGTTAAGCATATTGAACGGACACAGCTCGACCGTTATCAAGTATGAATAAGCACACAGCGAATTCTCTGTCAAGAAAAAATATTCTCCAACCCTTTGATTTCTAAAGGATTAGCGCCAGAGAAACACTTTAGTGAGCCATCGCTCGCAAACGGCTGATACGCTCCTCAGTTGAAGGATGCGTACTAAACAACGACATCAGTCCTTTGCTGCCGGAAAAGGGTTTCATGATAAACATGTGAGCTGTCGCGTTATGGGAGGGTGTTGCGGCAAGCGGACGGGCTTCCACTCCCCGGCTGATTTTGCTCAACGCATTTGCTAAGGCCAGCGGCGCTCCACTAATTTCAGCTCCGGCCTTATCTGCCATGAACTCCCGAGAGCGGGAGATGGCCATCTGAATGATCGCTGCTGCAATCGGCGCCAGAATTGTTGCAGCTAACAGGCCAATAATTCCACCGCCGTCATCATCGTCATCGCGCCCGCCGCCAAAAATTGCAGCCCAGCGCGCCATCGATGCCAGAAAAGATACAGCTGTCGCAAAGGTCGCCGCAATCGTAGATACCAGGATGTCACGATGCTTGACATGACCGAGTTCATGCGAGATCACTCCAGCCAGTTCTTCCTGCGTTAAGAGACGCATGATTCCGGAGGTCACTGCAACAGCAGCATGTTTCGGGTTTCGCCCGGTTGCAAAGGCATTCGGATTTTCCGTTGGTATGATATAGACGTTCGGCATCGGCAAATTTGCCTGCTTTGTCAGCCGTTCGACCAGACGATAGAGATCAGGAGCGCTGCTTGCCGAGACTTCTTTTGCCCGGTACATTTTCAGCACAATTTTATCACTGTACCAATACGAAAAAAAATTCATTCCCAAAGCAATGATAAAAGCCGTCACAATTCCACTATCTCCGGCGACAACGCCTCCTACGGCCATCAATAAGCCGGCAAGTCCGGCCATCAATACTGCGGTTTTCACTGAATTCATAATCCGATCCTCCTGAAAAAATTTTTCCGGAGACAATGCGGCATGATTGTCATGGCAGAGCTCCGGAATTACGATCATGTCGTACGGGACCATTCACTTTTACGTTCTTCGTTCCCCAGCCTTGCGCCTGTAATCAGATGATAGCCCCGACAAAAATCGCTGCATTTCATCGCCTTTTTATTTTGGGGCTGGATTTGTACAATACGCAGACAGCCTTCACCACAAGCAATGACTGGCCCGTCGGCACTGTCGCCATCAAGCACCTCTCCGGGTCGGAAGTCCCCAATTTCTGCAAGCGTCTTTTCTCCAGGAACGACCTCAAGCAGTTTCAGCATCTTCCCCTGAAAATATGTATATGCGCCGGGCCAGGGAAATAAGCCTCTTATTTTTCGATGGAGGGTTGTTGCCGGCTCACGCCAGTCAATCAAACCATCTTCCTTTTTCAGCATCGGCGCATACGTCGCAAGCTCTTCATTTTGAGGAAGACGGTTGAGCGTTCCAGCTTCGAGCTGTTTCAGGGTCTCAATCAGCACTTCAGCACCCATGTGGCTCAGGCTGTTATGCAGGCTTCCAGTCGTATCATACGGTCCGATCGGCAAAGCACGTTTGAGCAATATGTCGCCGGTATCCATGCCGCTATCCATAAACATGGTCGTGATGCCGGTTTCGCTCTCTCCCCGGATAATCGCCCAGTGGATCGGCGCGGCGCCTCGATATTTCGGCAACAATGAGGCGTGAATATTAATGCAGCCCAGAGCCGGAATATTGAGGATCGACTCTGGAAGGATTTGCCCGTACGCCACCACAAGAATGACATCAGGAGCCAAGCTCCTCAGAATCTCGATAACAGCTTTTTGCCGAACGCTTTCCGGCTGCAAGACCAGGAGACCATACTCTTCGGCCAGGATCTTGACCGGCGGTGGCGCTGTCGAACGTCCACGGCCTTTCGGGCGATCCGGCTGCGTTACGACAGCCTGGAGCGAGTAGCGTCGGTCAAGTAAAATCTGCAGTGCCGGAACCGCAAAGTCCGGCGTTCCCATAAACACAACTTTCATATCAACAATCCTTCTGAACGGATGCTCCAAAAATTATTCGTAACTGCGCTGTCTGTCACTACCCACCGCATAACAGGACTTTTCCTATCCGTAAAGAAAAAAATATCCCACCTTAGACATTCTCTGTCTAATTTTTGCGAGACCTGCATGCAAAACGCCGCTCATACAGAAGGTTTCAGCGTTCTTTGAAATTCATCTTGACACGAAAACACGGTCTGACTAAGCCAATCTCTGTATAGTATAAAATTGTAGAGCAGGAATGAACCTTCAGGGCTTCAGGAGGCTGTAAATTTATGGAACGCACGATTATACCAAGTGAAAATTTTCTCGTATCAGCCCACAATCTTTGGGCAAACCGCTGGCTTTTACTGACAAGCGGAAATTTTGAAACAGGGCATTTCAACACAATGACCGTCGGATGGGGCAGCTTTGGCACAATGTGGAAAAAGCCGTTTGCGCAGGTAGTCGTACGACCGGGTCGCTATACGTTCGAGTTTATGGAACAGTACGAAAGTTTCACTCTCTGTGCTTTTCCTGCATCTCAGAAACAAGCTCTAGCGCTCCTGGGAAACACATCCGGACGTGATGGCGATAAAATTGCCGAAGCCAGCCTGACTCCGTCTGCGGCTTCGTTGGTCGCAGCTCCAGCGTTCGAAGAAGCGGAACTTATCGTCGAATGCCGTACAATGTATTGGGACGATCTCAAACCAGCACATTTTCTCGATGCCTCAATTGAGAGCAATTATCCGCTCAAAGACTATCATCGCGTATATTTCGGGGAAATTCTGAGGATAACAGGCACAAATCTGTATTCCAGATAATTGAAACAGGGTCTGCTCGTGAAATCTGCACCTTGCCAGTCACTGGCCACACTGCTGCTGCTAGCCCGGAAGTTCTTCCGGAAGTTCTTTCGGAAGATGGTTTTGCGGCAGCACCTGCCCGGGAACCTGAAAATGTTCCACCTGCCTGTTGAGATGCTCTGCCTGCTCTGCCAGTTCATGAGCAGTTGTGGCGAGACGTTCAACCGTGGACGTATTCTGATCCACTAAACTGGTGACGTCACTCATGAATTCAGTGACATGCTGGGTGCTTATTTGTTGTTCTTTCATCGCCCGTAAGACCTGTTCGGCGAGCTGTTCCATATTTTCGACGATTTGCAGCAACAGGGAGGAGTTCCCTTCCTGTTGCTCTGTGGCATAGCTAATCTCTGAAATCATTTCAGCCATGTCTTTCACCGAATCGCCAACATGCTTGCTGGACGAGCTTTGCTGACGGACAAGCACAGCGATTTCTGCGGCAACCTCCGAAGAATGCTCCGCACTTTCTCCAATTTTATTTAACGCATCTCCGGCTTCATTTGCAATGCAGACACCGGTTTTCACTTCGTGGCGCCCCAGCTCGATGACTTTGGCGGCATCGGAAGAATCTTTTTGAACGCCTTTGATAATCTTGGAAATCTCATTTGTGGAGGTGCCGACTCGTGTAGCCAGCTCTTTAATTTCATCGGCAACGACAGCAAAGCCTCGGCCATGACTGCCAGCCTGGGCCGCGATGATCGATGCATTTAAGGCCAGCAACGATGTCTGCTCTGCCACTTCGTTAATGACATCAAGAATTGTCCCGATTTCCAGAGAGCGTGCTTCCAGGCTGGCGATAATGCCTGCGATGTGTTCGGTCACCTCTGAGATGGCCGTCATTCCAGAAATCATCTGTTCCATGGAACGCCGTCCAGATTCTGCGTCGCGTGTTGTTGCCTCGGAGAGCCATCTTGAATGTTCTGCTTGCTCCGCCACTGTTTCCAGGGATTGCACGATTTGCGTGACAGTAGAGACGGTCGTGTCGGCAAAGCGTGATAATTTACGAGAATTTTCGGCAATATGCTTTACCGATGAAGTCATTTCTGAAATCGAAGTGCTGGTTTCCTCTACCGATGACCGCAAAAGTTCTGTACTTAGATGCACGTCTTCGGCGCTGGCCTTCATTTGCAGCATTGCGGACGACGTGACATCAGCCGCGTTGCCGATATGTTTAAGCGCACCGGCATTGTTCGTGGCCGTATCCAGGACCTCCGCACTGATTGACGATAAATAATCGGCTCCGGAACGGATTCCTTCGATCACGCGGCCCAGAGCCTTTTGCATTTCTCTGAAATTCCGACCAAGTTGGTCTCTTGCTGATTGGAGTTCTACTTGCTTCCGGAGATCTCCTTTGCTAATATTTCCGGCGATCTCCCCGATCTCCATGAGGTATCCGATCATCCGCTCAAATCCGTTGCCAAAGGCATCTTTCGGAGAACGAGGGCGTACTTCATGGCTGAGGTTCCCACGAGAAATTTCGTTTGCGGTGTAGGCCATTTCACGAAAATACTCCATAAGATCTTTAAACGCACGGGCTAAGGTCCCAATCTCATCGTCGGTTTGACTGTCTGAAATTTGACAGTCCAGATCGCCGGCAGCCAATCGAGCTGCCACGTTCGACAATTCGACTAAGGGGCGTGTCATCCAGTGCGTGACAGACCAGCCGATGATCACGACAATAAGTACTATTAAGGTCAGAATCAGCATAATTCTCTGAGATTTCTTTATGATTCCACGCACATCTTTTTGAATTTTTCTCGTTGCTTGTGTGGCAAGTTTGTCGCTCTCAGTCATTAAGACCTGAAGAGAATTCCGTATCTCATGAACATCGTCCATTTTCGCGTAGAGTTTCAAAAACTGTTTGTTAAGATCCGTTGCATGCTGTTTATAACGTTCTAAAGTAGCAATTAACTCCTCTCCACAGAGGGCAACGTCCTTCTCGGACGAGAGTAAGGTTCGAAAACGACTCTCGAGATCCTGAAAAAGCAGAGACCACGTGGACCGTCTTTTCTCGATAATTAATTGATGTTGTCCCTTATGGCCTGCTTGATCGTCATGCGGCTCATAATGGTGGGCATAATAATGGATAAAACCTTCTAATTCACCTCCAAGTCGGACTACCGTTTCCCAGTAGCCCGGGAGCAGCAATTTGATTTGATCGATCCCGAACGAGTCTTTCCCGTCAATTGCGAAAAGTATTGAGTGTTCAGAGAGGATTTGCTCCAACTCATCGAGTAACTCAAAAAGACGGTCCTCCGTACCTTGCAATTGGCGGATGGTATCACGAAGCAACTCTCTTTCTGCAAACAAAAGTCTCAGGTCATCCGAAATCAGGGTGAGAAAATGTCGCATTTTCTCACTGGTCACCTGCTCGCTGATGCTCGAGATATTATCCAGGACGACCTGAATGTCATTTGCGTGCTGCTTGTCATCGCCATATAAAGAGCGGGCGCGGACTCTGAGTTCTATAAAAATGTTGTTAAGCTCCCGACCAGCTTGTGAGTTTTGAATGACCAGATTGACCTCTTCATGAATCGTATCCGTAAGAGAATCATGAATAGTGCGAAAGGACACATTCACGACAAGCACAATACCGCCAATCACCAGTACGATGAAGGCATTCATCAGAATAAGTTTACCTGTAATGTTCCACTGTATTTTCATGGGGCATCATCTACTATCCGTCGCCTGAATAACAGGCGTTCTCTCTGGAATTCTGAGTATCAAAAAATTGAACATATAAAACTATATGAGAAAAAACTTCATCACTGTCCAGATAGAACTGTCAAGCATTATTTCTTTTTATTAAAACTGCCTTTCAGAAAGTTGTCGCACGCCTGCCCGCTTCTTCCGTTTTTTCCCTGATGAGAGAACCATAAAAATCCAAAAAGAAAAATTGACAAATTTCAGGCTTTTAATAAGCGTGTCGAAAGATGGCAGAGTCAAGACCATCACAAACACACATTTTAATCCTACGCTTTTTTTATCTAAAGGAAAACCTTTAGAGGGCTTCACGACGTTTAACTTAAAGAACCACATTGATGCATAATCGCTTTGTTCGTTCAAGGACAAAACTATCCATTGCCTGTGTTTTCTTTATTGTGGGTGTCCTGTTCGCAGGAATGAGATGGCGACGGCACCTTGCGCCGGATGTCCACACACACCGCCAGACCAGACTCCTGCTGAATACTGTTGTCGAATTAATCATCAACTCGGCTGATGAAGCGCAGGCGCAAAAGGCAATGGAAGCCGCCTTTGCCGAGATTCAAAGGATTGAAGTCCTTATGAGCAGAGACAAAGAGGGGAGTCAAATCCGCCTCATCAACCAATACGCCGGCCAAAAAGCGGTACAGGTGAGTGATGAGGTGAAAGAGGTCCTGGAGCGCTCGCTTATGTATGCGCGGCAGACTGACGGGTTGTTTGATATACGTATCGGTCCGTTGGTGGAGTTATGGGGAATCGGCACTGAGCATGAGCAGATTCCGCTGCGCGGAGCTATCGACAGTGCCATCGCACATATCAGTACACTGCAGATTGCTATTCGTCCGAACGGCGAAGTCTTTCTCGACGATCCTCACGGCTCGCTGGATATTGGGGGGATTGCAAAAGGATATAGCGTTGATAGGGCGATCGAGGTACTGAAACAGCATGGCATCACGCGCGCTTTGCTCAATGCAGGAGGTGATATTCGCTGCATCGGCGCCAAGGCCGAAGGGAGTCCCTGGCGTATCGGGGTGAAGCATCCACGGGACGAGGGGATACTGGCAGTCATCGAGCTTCAAGACATGGCTGTAGCGACTTCGGGGGATTACGAACGATTTTTTCTTCAGGAGAATCTTCGCTATCATCATCTGCTCGACCCCCGAAACGGATTCCCTGCGAGAGGCTGTCGCAGTGTGACAATCGTTGCGTCGACTACTGCGCAAGCTGATGCGATGGCAACTGCTGTCTTTATCATGGGACCCCAGCATGGCTTAGAGTTCATTGAAGCACAGGGTGATATTGAAGGAATGATCGTCGATGCAGACGGCAAAATCGTAAGCTCTTCAGGGTTTTCCTTTCAACCTAACGCAGGTCAGGGACAGCGAGCGTCTGGTTTCGACCAGACGCCCGCTGCCGGGAAGTGAATGGAACTAAAAACATTTAAACAAGGCATTCATCCACACTACTACAAGGAGCTGACCAGTGACAAAGCGCCGATAAACATGCCGCTTCCCAAGGAAATCGTCATTCCGTTGCAGCAACACATAGGCGCTCCGTGCAAGCCTCTTGTCAGTGTCCGGGATGAGGTCCGATTAGGGCAAAAAATCGGAGAGTCACAATCGTTTGTCTCAAGTCCGGTTCATGCCAGTGTCTCCGGGACAGTAAAAAAAATAGAAGCTCGCCCGCATCCCGGCGGAGCAAAAGTCAACGCGATTGTCATCAGCCCGAGCGATGGCGATCAGGCCCTTCCTCCTCCCGGCCCTCAGAAAGACGCCACCGATCTTTCACCGGATGAGATTAAACGCGCTGTCAAAAATGCGGGAATGGTGGGCTTGGGAGGTGCAGGCTTTCCGACTCATATTAAGCTCTCTCCTCCAAAAGATAAACATATCGATACAATTGTGATTAACGGTGCTGAATGTGAGCCGTACCTTACATCAGATCACCACATGATGCTGGAGGCACCGGAAGATATCATTTACGGGACCAAGCTGATTATGCGGGCCACCAACGCCCAACAAGCCTTTATCGGCATCGAAGCGAACAAGCCCCGGGCAATTGAGACACTGTCCAGGCTGGTCTCGCAAGGCGATCGGATCACAGTGATCGCGCTGGACGTCAAATATCCGCAGGGCGCGGAAAAAATGCTGATCAAGGCCGCCGTTGACCGTGAAGTCCCGGCGGGCGGGCTTCCGATGGATGTTGGGGTCGGGGTCAATAATGTGACTGGTACCGTTGTCATCGCACGAGCCGTACGGGATGGGCTGCCGGTCATCGAACGCATTGTCACAGTAACCGGCAAGGGCATCAAAAACCCTCAGAACGTGCGTGTACGCGTAGGAACGCCGATTCGGGACATCATTGAATTCTGCGGAGGGCTGACTCCGGATGCCAGAAAAGTCATTATGGGAGGGCCGATGATGGGCATCGCGCAGTCAACGCTTGACGTGCCGACGATTAAAGCCAGCGGTGGCCTCTTAATTCTGACCGAATCCGAAATCAATGACATGCAGCCACATGCCTGTATCCGCTGCGGGAAATGTGTTCATGCCTGCCCGATGGGATTAATCCCCTCGAAACTTGGAGCGTTTATCGAACGGGACATGTTTGATAAAATTGAGGCGTATAACGTTAATGACTGTATGGAATGCGGATGCTGCGTATATGTCTGCCCGGCAAAACGCCCGATGGTGCAATGGATCAAGGTCGGGAAAGCCGTCCTTCGGGCGCGAAACGCGCGAAAAAATTAACTTCCTCAAAAAAAACGCGAAAGCGTGATACGTGACGCGCAGCGTGTGCCGCGTTTTGCGTTTTAGCACAAAAATTTATGGAAGAACACGTCTTTGTTATCTCATCAGCGCCACATGTCGAGTCGACGGACTCGATCCCCCAAATTATGTATACAGTGGTCCTTGCGCTTATTCCGGCGATGGCTGCCTCGGTCATTTTTTTCGGAGTTCGGGCGCTTGTGTTACTTGTGACCTGTGTCGCTTCGTGTGTGCTCACAGAATATGTTTTTCAGCGGGTGCGCCAAAAACCTGTCACCTTAAGTGACTGGAGTGCCGTTATTACCGGAATACTTCTGGCACTGGTCTTGCCTCCCGGACTTTCACTGTTTTCCGCAGCCCTCGGCAGCATTGTCGCAATCGCGATCGGAAAACAGGTCTTTGGCGGCTTAGGGTATAACATTTTCAACCCGGCCCTTGTCGGTCGTGCGTTTCTCCAGGCCACCTTTCCTGTTGATATGACGACCTGGGTTGCTCCCTTTTCGTATGCTGCAGGTCCTGATGCAGTGTCTGCGGCCACTCCTTTGGGCCTCATGAAGATGGAAGGGCAGACGACGGCGGTGATCAAGCTTTTCATCGGTAACGTGGGCGGCAGTCTGGGAGAGGCGTCTGCACTTGCAGTGTTGATCGGGGGCGGCTATCTCCTCTACAAAAAGTATATCGAATGGCGCACTCCGGCGGCATACCTCGGAACGGTTTTCGTCCTGGGAACATTGTTCTGGCTGATTGACGGCAGTAAATATCCGAATCCGTTTTTTCATCTGACAGCAGGAGGACTTATGCTGGGAGCTTTTTTTATGGCTACTGACATGGTGACTTCACCGGTGACGCCGGTCGGCTGCTGGGTGTTCGGCATCGGGGCGGGGCTGCTGGTGATCGTTATTCGTCTCTTCGGTGGAGTCCCGGAAGGTGTGATGTTTTCGATCCTTTTGATGAACGCCGTGACACCGCTTATTAACCGTTACACAAAACCGAAAGTCTTCGGAGAACGCATGAGGGCGAAATCATGAATAGTGTCGTAAAACAGATGTTTGTTGTTTTGATTCTTGTCGGTTCGCTTGCCGGTCTGGTGCTGGCAGGATCGTATAAAATTACCAAACCCATGATCGCACAACATAAACTCGAAGAGTTAGAGCAATCGATTTTTGAGGTACTGCCCGACGCCAAACGCTACGAACAAATCGACTCAGACGCGATCCGTGTCTATAAAGGCTTGAGAGACACGCATAATATCGCAGGTTACGCGTTTGTTGCAACGGGACCCGGATTTCAAGGTCCCATCGAAATGATGGTTGGAATTGATGCATCGTTGCAGAAACTGCTCGGAATGCGGGTGCTTGCTCAATCAGAAACGCCGGGACTCGGCGCAAAAATTATGTATGAGAGCTTTCAGGGGCAATTTGTGAACTTAACGCCCAACTGGCTCGATACCATGCGGGGCGGCTCCGCTCCTGACGATGCCGGAAAGAGGAAGAGTGCGCAAGCAACAGAAAACCCGGAATATATCGGCTATGTCAAAAACGTGACTCCGGACAAGCCGAATGACATTCAGGCCATTACCGGCGCCACAATTTCATCGGCGGCCGTGGTGACAATTATCAACCAACACCTCTCGACGTTACAGGAGGTTGTGGGGAACGAAATTCAGTAAAAGGGGGAAATTCACATGCCAGATACAGCAGCAGAAATCAGCACACCCTCAAGCCGGGAACAACTTGATGTGCTTGCTGAGTTTAAACGTGGACTTTGGACGGAAAACCCGGTCTTTCGTCAGCTTCTCGGACTTTGTCCAACTTTGGCGGTCACAAACTCCGCCATCAACGGCCTGGCCATGGGCCTGGCCACAACCTTTGTTCTGATTTCATCAAGCTTTATTGTCTCCCTCATCCGTAAACTCGTGCCAAACCAGGTTCGAATTGCAACCTTTACAGTGATTATCGCAACCTTCGTGACCGTTGCCGAACTTTTTTTAGCGGCGTTGTTTCCTCCGATTAGCAAAGCGTTAGGGCCGTATGTCCCGCTGATCGTTGTGAACTGCATTATCCTGGGCCGTCAGGAAGCCTTTGCCTCGAAAAATCCGCCCCTGAAATCGATCCTGGATGCATTGGTGATGGGCTGCGGCTTTATTGCGACACTGACGACTCTGGGGATTGTGCGTGAAATACTTGGTTCAGGTATGATCTTCGGCGTGAGGATTTTAGGATCGTGGTTTAAACCCTGGCTCATCATGATTCTGCCGGCAGGAGCCTTTCTGTCGCTAGGCATCGGCCTGGGTATTATCAATCACATCGTCGGGAGGGAAAAAGGATAATGGAATATTTTATTGTTTTTATCGGAGCTGCGGTGGTAAATAACTTTGTCCTGAGTTATTTTCTTGGAATCTGCCCCTTTATCGGCGTATCAAATAAAACCGATTCAGCGATTGGAATGGGGATGGCGGTCACCTTTGTGATGACCCTGACTGCCATCATCAGTTGGCTGATCAATCATTTCATTTTGATCGGTCTCAAGCTCCCCTTTCTCCAGAATGTCTCCTTTATTTTGGTCATCGCGTCACTTGTGCAGCTTGTCGAGATGTTCATCAAAAAGATGGCCCCGGCTCTATATCAGGCTCTTGGGATTTACCTGCCTTTGATTACGACTAACTGCGCCATTCTGGGACTGGCCTTGTTCAGTGTGCTGCGAGAATATGACTTTGTCAAAAATCTCTTTTTCGGCCTCGGAGCCGGAGTCGGCTTTACCTTGTCATTAGTCATTATGGCAGGCATTCGCGAAGAACTGGAACTGGCCGATGTTCCCGTTCCTCTTCAAGGAGCCGGAATTACCTTGATTTCCGCCGGGATTTTGTCGTTGGCATTTATGGGCTTTGCCGGAATCATCTAAAGGGGGGAGAGAACATTATGATGAGTATTGTGTTAGCCATCGTCAGTATGGCAGCGTTATGTTGTGTATTTGCCTTATTATTGGCAGTTGCCGACAATAAGCTTCGCGTTGAAGAAGACCCGCGTGTCACTGCGGTCTATGAAGCGCTTCCCGGCGTTAACTGCGGTGGGTGCGGATTTCCTGGCTGCATGCCCTTTGCCGAGCACGTTGCGGCTGGTGAAGCACCAATTAATGGCTGTGCTCCCGGAGGATCGGAAACTGCTCAGAAAATCGCCTCAATTATGGGAGTGGAAAGCAGCAACACCGAAAAGCAAATCGCCGTTGTGCTCTGTCATGGCGGTCGTGAAGAAAGCGTCAGAAATGCCGAATATCGCGGCGTTGAAAACTGCCGGGCCGCAGTCATGATTGCCGGGGGCGGCAAAGAATGTCAATATGGCTGCCTTGGCTATGCCGATTGCGTGGCCTCATGTCCCTTTGACGCAATCACGATGAATGAAAACGACCTTCCGGTCGTGGATGCCGAACGATGCACCGCCTGCGGCAACTGCGTCGAAGCCTGCCCTCGAAATTTAATCGAGCTGCATGCCGTCAGCCACAAGATGTTTGTCTTCTGCAAGTCTCTCGACAAAGGGCCGGCTGTGAAAAAAGCATGTAGTGTTGGATGCATCGGCTGTCGCCTCTGCGTTAAGAACAGTCCTGTGGAAAACGGCATTACGATGCAAGGGAGTCTCGCCTGCATCAACCATGATATCTGCCCATCCTCTGACCTTGTCGTGGAAAAATGCCCCATGAACACCATCCAGCTGCTCTGACACAGGACTGGTGGAGTGCTGCATGATCTGCCGGCACTCCACCAGTCCTGTGTCAAATTTTTTATTTTTTTTATTCTAAAGCTTGCTTTTTTTTCAAAGCGGTATATACTGTATGAAGCACAATGCAATGGAGGGGATCGTGTTATGCTTGTCGAAACAGGACGAGTCGCAAAAGTAAAGGGTAAGACGGTTATTGTCGAAATTGAAAAACGCAGCGCTTGTGCAGAATGCCATGCCGGCTGCGCCTGTGATATCGATAAAAGCATCCGACTTGTAGAAGCAAACAATCATCTGGGAGCAGATGTGGATCAGTATGTGCAGGTCTCGATTCCAAATGAGAGCGTCTTAACGGCATCCGTTGTCGTTTATGTCATTCCGCTGATCGCGCTGGTCACGGGAACATTGCTGGGCAGTTATATTGGAAAACATCTGGGCGTCGAAATCCTTTTCGAAATTTTCAGCGGTTTTATCTGTCTTGGACTTTCGTTCCTGTTTGTACGCTATTATAACAATATCTTCAAACAACAGATTAAAAACCAGCCGGTAGTTAGCAAAATAGTGCAATAAAAAAACAATGAGGGAGGATGAGGGCTCATATGCTCATTCAAAGAACTGGCGAGCTTCAGCATTTGACGGTTGGCGAACATTCAAAATATAAAAACGTTGTCTTCTCCGGAGACGAGAAAATCGAACTGACCAATGACAAAAAGCTCCCTTTTAAAATCCTGAAGGGTGACAGCTCATCGTATTTATACGTCGATCTGTTTGCGATAAATTTTGGTTACAAGGAACGCTTGAAAAAACGTGACAGTACCGGCTGGACGAAAATCTATTATGGCTGCTCCCGGGCGGTTCGTGATGAGATTCTGTTTTTAAGTGAAGATGAAATTATCGAAATGTTTTCCAAAGATAACTGCCATCACCAATCCTGCCAATACTGGTCAAATCCGACGGGACTGACCGACCGACGCTATGCCTTCAATTGTATTCTGGCCCGTTATCGTACGATGAATCATATCGGCCTCAAAGAGGGCTTTACACTGGAGGAAGTTGGCCGTATTTACGCCTGCACCCGTGAGCGTATCCGTCAGATCGAGGAAAAGGCTCTACGACGTATGCGGCACAAATCGCGTATCGACCGGTTCAAAATTTTCAAAGAAAAAGTGCTCAATTATAATGATTACACCTACGGGAAGTTCCAAACGTCTTAACGCTACACACAGATCAAAAAAGCCTCTGAGTAACAATTCAGAGGCTTTTTTTCTGTGATACAAAGGGCCTTCAGCCCAGACAGACCTGAGTGCTTATTCCTCGCCTTCCGGTTTCAGAATGTCTCCAGACACGATTCCCTCTCGTGCTGTTGCCACAGCGTCTTTCATGTTCTGTGTTGCAGACTCAGAGAACATCACATCGATAATGCCTTCACTCAAGCCGGACGTTATCACATCGGCTTTCAGCTCTCCTTTGATAAATTTACCAACGACAAAGAGATAGAGCTGATCGTATTTATAAATCACACTGCCGGGGATCATTTTCGGATCAGTGGCGTTTTGGTTGCTGGCGAAACCAATAAATTTTTTCCCGGCGTCCTGAGCAGCCATGAGAGTTCCTAAACCAGCCTGATTCGCATAGGCAAACAAGACATCAGCCCCACCTTCAATCATGGAAACACCGATTTCCTTGCCTTTGGCAATATCCGACCAGGAATTTGCATAGGCTCGAATTGCCTTCTTAAAATTCGGGTTGACGCTTTTCGCACCAGCAGTGACACCATTAAGTGTATCGATCATCAACGGATTGGGGAAGCCGCCCATTTCGCCGATAATGCCGGATTCAGTCAACAGACCGGCCAACACACCGGCAAGGTAGCCGCTTTCCCACTCGCGAATAGTGACGCCACTCAGGTTGTTCCCATTTGTTTTAGCGCCATTAACGATCAAATAATGAGTATCGGGATACAAAGGTGCAATCGTTTCGGCGGCATTATCAAACTGCGTTCCAGCGGCAATCACCAGATCGTAGCCTCGCTCACCATAATTTCGAAAGGTGGATTCAAAATCAGATTGCTGAACGTTTTCAATATATTCGATGTTTGTGCCAAGCTGTTCATTACACGCCAGCAAGCCACTGTAGTTTGTCGCATTCCAGCTCTGATCGTTAATTGGACCAGGCAGAACAAGAACAGCTTTATAATCTTTTGTTGCCTTGGCATCAGCAGCTCCAGCCGTTGCGAGCAACATCACACAAACAAACATGACAACAGGCCCAACAATGTTAGAGTATTTCATATATGTCCTCCTTAGGTGAATTGGTGAATACGTTGTTAACGTCCTCTGAAAGACTTCCATAGTGTATCCATCTTACAACGACAAGAAAAAAAATCACTTTTTTTCATACGGAATACTCAAGGACGCCGGAGCAACAGATTTGCGGCTTAACATGAGAGTTGCACAAATCGTCACGACATACGGAGACGCTAAAAGGAGTTCGTATGGAATAATTGTAATTCCAGTGGTCAGTATCCGAGTCGAGAGCGCATCGGCAATGCCGAAGATCAAGGTCGCCATCATGATTCGCACAGGATGCCATCCTCCGAAAATTACCGCAGAAAAGGCGATAAAACCGCGCCCGCTGATAATATTGTTTGTAAACACGTTCAAATAGGCTAACGAATAAAAAGCGCCGCCGAGTCCGGCCATCGCCCCGCTGATTAACATCCCGGTATAGCGCAGACGATAGACATTTAAGCCGGCGGAAGCAACCACGTCCGGTTTCTCTCCGGCCGAGCGGATTTCCAGGCCGAATGATGTGTGATACAAGATGTAATACGCAAGCAGTACGAGTACGCCTGCGAGATAGACCATAAGGTTATGCTTAAAGAAAATATCTCCTAAATAAGGAATTTGAGAGAGAAGTGGCAGCGGAATCTTTTGAAAGGGACTGATTGTAATCGGCAGCAGAGGAATTCCGAAGATGACTCGATAAAGATACATCGTCATCCCGGCAGTCAAAATATTGATCGCGATTCCGCTCACAACCTGATTCACCTTAAAGCTGATCGTCAATAAGGCGTTTAACAGAGCGAGCACAAGCCCGACAGCAATTGCTGCAAGCAGACCGACGCAGAGATTTTTCGTAAAATGAGCGGCCACAAATCCTCCCCAGGCACCGGCGAGCATCATGCCTTCGATACCGATATTGAGCACTCCCGAACGTTCAGCGTAAAGCTCACCCAGTGCGGCGATCAACAAAGGTGCTGCCAGCCCGATGCCCGCGGCAAGTAAATTGACCAAAAACATATCGTTAAAGACGCGTGTCCGCAAGACGCGTGAAAACCTTCTTCAAATGCAGAAGCTATGAAAAACTCTTTACACGTTTCGCAGACGACACCGTTACTCTGTTGAGGTTTGCGTTCGCGCCGTCAGCTTTTTGCTTTGGCGCTGCGCCACCATTCCTTGAATATAATATGAGATCAGAACAAAAATGACGACAAAGCCCTCGATCATGGTAATCGCGCTTGTCGGCACCTTTGAGGTCTGCTGAATAATATTTGCGCCGACTTTTAAAAAACCAAAGAACAGGGAGGCCAGGACGATTCCGATCGGATTTGTGTACGCCAGCAGGGCGATAATCGTCCCCTCTCCGCCGATATTCGGTGAGAAGCCCTGAATGAGAATATGCTGTACTCCGTTAATCTCGATAAACCCGGCCACACCGGCAAAAACACCGGTCAGCAGCATTGTCACGATCAAAACCTGCTTTGTCTGAATTCCCGCATATTCAGCGGCTTCTCCATTTAAACCGACAGCCCTGATTTTGAAGCCGAGCGTCGTCTTTATCAGGAGAAGATAAAATACAGCAACAAAGAGCAAGGCAAGCACCAGTCCCCAATGCAGGCGGCTGCGGGAAAACATCAGAGGGATATAGGCCTGCTTCGGAATCGGATCGCTTTGCGGATAGGCCCCCAGTTGCTCTTTAATCGGGCCATTGACCATGAAATTAATAATTTGAAAGGCGACATAATTGAGCATGATGGTAATGATAATCTCATTTGCGTTGAATTTGGCTTTCAGCCAGCCAGCCAATCCGCTCCAAAGCCCGCCTGCTAAGGCGCTTAGGAGAAAAGCCAATACGAGAATTCCTGCCGTGCCCAGGCCGGCAAATTTAAGCGAGACGAGCACCGCTGCCAATGCTCCCATATAGAGCTGTCCGTCAGCTCCGATATTAAACAAACCTGCATGAAACGCAAAGGCAAAAGACAGAGCGCTGAGCATCAAGGGGGTCGCCTTGACAAAAATTTCTCCGATCGAATACGGGTCCTTAAGGGTCATCAGCAACATGGTTTTATAAATCTGCAAGGGATTCAGTTTAAGCAGCAACAGCATCAAGCCGCCACAGATAAAGGCCAGCAGAATCGAGCTGATCGGATAGAGCCACATCGAAAACCTGTACTGGTCTTTGCGGAGAATGACTGTTTTAATGCGTGCAATACATCCCATACCTTAGTCTCTTACCCCCGCCATCAGAAGGCCGATCTCTTCAATCGTGGCTTCCTCGGCATCAAATATTTTCAAAATCTGTCCCTGATACAAGACCCCGATACGATCTGATAAGCCGAAGACTTCCGAAAGTTCAGTGGAAATCAGCAGAACGGATTTTCCTTTATCCCGATATGCCATAATCACGCGATGGACATATTCGATCGCTCCGATATCCAGTCCGCGCGTCGGCTGAAATGCGATCAGAAGCTGCGGATCGAGCGACAGCTCACGCGCAACGACAACTTTCTGCTGATGGCCGCCGGAAAGATTCTTGACTTTTGAGTCGGGAGACGGGACTTTGATCGTATAATCCTCGATCAAACTCTGTGCGTTTTTCAGTGTGGCTTCGTGATTGATAAAATATCCGCTTGCATACGGGGGATGGTAAAAATTTTTCAACAGGAGATTTTCACGAACCGACATTTCCAGAATCAGGCCGGTTTTCTGCCGATCCGAGGGGATAAAACCAACGCCGCACTCGTGAATGTCTCGTGCGCTCAAGCGGCTGATCTCTGTCGCGCCGACATAAATCTGTCCTGAGTCCGCCTTGAGCAGACCGGAAAGGACATTCGCCAATTCCTCCTGTCCATTCCCGCTCACTCCGGCAATCCCCAGGATTTCACCGCATTGAATCGAAAACGAAAGGTCTTTCAACAACGCTTTTTCGTGACGATGACTCACAGAGACGTTCTCGACCCGCAGACCTGTTTGCCTGGCAGGGGGCGTTGTACTCTTTTGCACCGTGAAAGAAATCTCCCGGCCAACCATCATCCGGGCCAGCTTGTTGGCGTCGGTCTCTCTTCTATGCACTGTTCCGATCAGTTTTCCATCCCGAAGCACCGTAATTCGATCGGTGATTGCCATAACTTCATGCAGTTTGTGGCTAATGAAAATTACCGAATTTCCGGATTGGACAAAATGACGCAGAATTTTGAACATTTCCGCGCTTTCCTGAGGTGTCAGCACCGCAGTCGGCTCATCCATAATCAACAGCTTTGCGTCACGATAAATGGATTTCAGGATTTCTACCTTTTGCTGAACGCCAACAGGCAGATCTTTGACATAAGCCCAGGGATTGATCTGAAAGCCAAGCTGCTTTGACAAATCAAGAATATCGGCAGCGGCTTGCTGCAACTTCAGACGTCCTTTCTGTGAGGCGAGACCCAAAACCAGATTTTCGACAACCGTGTGGGTGGGGATCAGCATAAAGTGCTGATGCACCATTCCGATTCCATGAGCAATCGCCTGCTTCGGCGAGTGAATTTTGATCGGGCGTCCATTGATCACAATCTCACCCCGGTCTGGTTCACACAGGCCGTAAAGGATATTCATCAGGGTTGTTTTCCCAGCTCCATTTTCCCCCAGAATCCCTAAGACCTCACCATGCTTGACGGCCAGGTCAATCGCATCATTGGCGATAAGCTGAGAAAAATATTTTGAGATTCCTCGCATTTCGAGGAAATATGCATCGTGTTTCATCTTGGTTTCCATAAGATCCTTTACACAGAGAAGAGTCATCAAGCCTTTCCTGCTGTTCGCCGCTTATAGTGTTCCTTGTAAGAAATGGTCAAGAGAAAAGTGTTCTCATTATAAAGTGCTACGGCAGTCGAGGATCAAGACTCTGAGATCCCAGGATCTCATGACGGACACCACAGCCTGCAACCCGTCCCTGTTTGAGAACCAGGACATGGCTGACCGCGTCAGGCATGTCTGTAACATGATGAGTCACATACATAATATTGAACGCCCCTTGTCCACAGAGACGGTCCAGCAGAGTGAGAATCTGCGTTCGATGTCCGGCGTCAAGGCCCTGACAGGGCTCGTCCAGAACGACAAGTCGGGGATCCTTTACGAGAGCCCGTGCTAACAGAACCATGCGCTGTTCTCCGGCTGATACTGCGCTCAAAGGACGTGTACGAATGCGCTCGAGGCCCAGAACTGAAATCCAGGTATCAGCGGCAGCGCGTTGGTCAGAAGTGGGATGCCGATATAAACCGACAGAGTCGTGGAAACCGGAACAGACCACCGCATAGCAGGTCGTATGGCCGTGATAGTAGATAAGCAGCTCTGGTGAGAGCCAGCCGATTTGCCGCTTCAGGTCCCAGATACTTTCGCCGGACCCCCGTTGTATTCCGAGAATTTTCAGGTCATTGGCGTAGGCCTGTGGATTGTCCCCCAGAATCAGACTCAAGAGTGTGCTTTTGCCGGCTCCGTTATGCCCGAGCACAGCCCAATGTTCATCGGAATTCATTGTCCAGTCAATATGATGCAGCACCTCAATCTGCCCGTAGTGAACAGAAACCTTCTTCATCTCGACAAGAGGACCATCAAGCTGTGATCGCGGCTTTTGCGGGAGAGATGGAAAATTGAATTCAGGTTCAGGGAAAGAGGACTGAGGTGGAGCCGTCATGGAGCGCAGAAAATCCGTCTTTGGAATTGAAGCTCTCTCGCCCTGTGCCATCACCCTGCAATCCTTGACACAGAGGAGATGTGTCAAGCCCTCAAGGATTTCATCGCTTCGGGATGTCAGCAGCAAGATATGCAGACCGTTATATGTGAAAAGCTCTTCGATGGCCTCCCGTAACAAGCTTCTTGACGCAGTATCCAGGCCACTGAACGGATCATCGAGTATCAGCAGCTCGGGTGATTGCATGAGTGCTCTGGCAATCATCACTTTACGGGCCTCACCGTGGGAGAGATGAATAATCTTCCGAGCCAGCAGATATTCGATCCCCAGAAGCTTGACAGCGTTATCGCGTCTCTGTTGATACAGCGCTTCAGGCCGTCTTAAAGGCGTGACTTCAAAGGGGGAGCGGTGTTCGATGCTTTTCCCTGTCAGAAGCTCTGAAACGACAGGAGCATCTTGCCCTTCGAAGCTTTGCCAGCGAGCCTGATGGTAGGCGGCATGGCGACAAAGCAATGCTTTATGCGCTTCTGCTGAAACTCGAAGGATTTCCCCGGGTTTGAGGTAAGACCGGCCGTGTTGCCTATCCTTACTGAAAAAATATTGAATACGCCCCTGAACAAGAGGAACTTTACGGCAAAGAGCATCAGCCAGAGTCGATTTTCCAGAGCCGGTGGCCCCGATAATTCCCCAATGCTGCCCTTTCTGAATTTTCCAGTCTGTCGAGTGGAACGACAAGTGATCAGCGATACGTATCGTGATCTTATGAACTGTGATCAAGGGCTCGTCCACAGGACTCAGGGAATGTAAATTCGTCCGACAGGACTGCATGAGAGATTTCCCCTGTGATCTTCCGCCTCGACATAGTAACGTATATCGCCGGATCCGCTCGGCAAAATCGTCTGATAGCAGTTGGCAATGAGACTCGGGCTGGTACGTGAAGGATAGGGGCCTTTGTCCGTCAGCGTTCTCCAGCGTTTATTGCTGCCGTCGGCATCATAACAACACAAGCGCGCTTTTTTGACACCGGAAACATCATAAATAAAGGTCGTTACGGTGGCTTCCGGCGGAGCATCCCGTAAATTGCCGTGGGGAGCCCATGTCTTTCCGCCCGGATTTGTGGGGCGCACCCATGGGACAAAGATCGTTGGTCCAGTTTGATCGAGGCTGTTCTTAACACGTTCAGCTAACGCGTGCCTCAGCATCGAGATCCCTTCGTTTGCCGCATTCGTGACCTGAATATCCCATGCTTCCTGCCCAGTCCAGTACCAGTAACAACTGGTTTCAGCCATATACAGAAGCCGTTTGACCAAGGCCGGCAGTTCTGCACCGTCTTGAAGATCTTCCAGCGTATGAACAGCATTCTGAAATGCCGTCAACACGGCCCAACTGTTAAGGTCAGGAGAATATTCCTGCTCTGCCAAAGAAAACCATTTGCTAAACTGGGGGTCTCCATGATCAGCTCCGGCCCAGGAACCGGGTTCAAGATGGACGCTATTTTCGGGATCAACCGGGAATCTGTCAAGATAGTCTCTGATGCTAATCAGTTGGAAACGTGGATCCGTTTTACACATTTCCACCAATCTCCCGGTATTGCACGTATAGTAACTTTCTGCTCCGCCGCCGTGATTATCACCGTCGGAATGCAGGACAAAGAAAGGTGGGTGTTCCGGGTCAAAGCGGTTGCTTTTAACGATCTGATCGTAAATCTGTCCCATCACCATCTCATACTGCAACGCACCATAACCACCGCGAGCATCTTCGTTTCCCAGATAACGCTCTGCGGGAATGCCGATGATGTCACTACGCACGCCGTTGTGATCAGTATAGGACAGCATGCAAGGTTTCAGCAGGGTTGGAGAGATCTTACCCGGAGCCCAGATGCAATGCAGCTGCAGCCAGTCCCCGACTGCCGGATTCTCTTGATCCGCTGGATTCGGAGCCAGCATCCCTTCCTCTGTCCCGGAATACGGATAGTCTTTGCAGGCACGAAAATGATGAATGGAATCGTAAATAACCGCATTGACTCCGGCTTTTTTCAGCGCGGGAATCATATGGGGCGCAAATGCCGTTTCCGGCGGAAATAAAATATCAGCAGCATCAACACCGAAATTTTCTCGGATAATGTCACGATGCATTTCGATTTGACCGATAATATCCCGCTCTGGAATCAATGCCATCAACGGATGGAAATGGCCGAAGGCAGTAAAATCAATCCGGGGATTTCCGCAGGCTGTTTTGGCTTGAGCCATATCCCGCAGCTCATCCTTCCAGGCTCCAAAAGCGCCATGACCGCGACCGGTTTCCGCACAGCGGTTTAACTGTTCAATCAGTGTTCCCGACCAGCTTGTGGAAAGCCCGGCATGAGGCAGGCCGCCGGAAATATACTGACGCACTGCTGCCGGAATGAAACGCGTGTAGGGCCCCACCCGCTCTCCAAAAATGTCGTCTTTTCCCTCGTCCCAGGCGTCTCTATCTATGGTATCATAATAGGGTTGATGCATATGCTTATGAATTCCGAAATATATAACAGGACTGGGCGTGTTTTCAGACATAACACAGCATTGAGAGGGGGATTCCTGCTGCTCGTCGCTGGAGTCCTCAGGCTCTGCATCGGGAGCCGGCACCGCTCCGTCGTCTTGCGGCTGCGCGGAAAATGCCTGTTGGGAGACGCTCTCTCTGACCGGAAGTTGGCGGTGCTCGATAATCCAGTCCTGCGGCCCGGCAGCACTGATATCCTCACGGCAGCAGCCTTCAATCTGTAAATACACCGTACCGAAATGATAGGATTCTGCTGGAATCGTAAAGCGGTAGATTTCCGCTTTTTCACGATGCACATACTCGTCTTTGATGATCCATTCCCATCCGTCTTCGTGGCGTAAAATAACCTGTGCAAAAGGGACCTCACCATCGGTCTCCATCACCACATGAAAACCTCTCCCGACTTCTGCATATTCGGGCAACTCAACCTTTACAATCCTCGTGAACACCATACGCTAGGCTCCTCCATGTATGCAGAGGCTCTCCGACAACAGGCCGTGTCCGAATTCTCTGCTCGAAAAGCGTTGATCATCAGGCTATCGCTCTTAGCAGCATTGACTTAAAGAACCATATACTAACGGACAGAAGAGCTTGTAAAGGAAAAACACAGGGGAAAGCCCGGAACAAAGAAAATTTATCCGTTAAAGACGATAATTTTTGTTGTAAAATGCTGCATCCCCTGGATCATGGCCCAAAAGAATAATGACAATGGAAAACAGCAGGCATTGCTTCGTAACGGGGAGGCAGGGAAACAGATGAATCTCTTGCTGATAAGTTCAGCTAAAAGCTGGGGAGGCGTGAAAACCTGGATGCTTGAATTGACGGCATTTCTCCTTCAACGCGGGCATAGGGCTGCGATTGTGTGTCGGCCGGGCGATCTGCTTGAGACTGAATGTGCGGAGCGTGGCATACACTGCATTCCGTTCAATTTTGGCATGGATTTTTCTCCTGTCACGATCGCTCGTTTTGTCAGACTGTTTCGGGCGGAACAGACGCAACTGATTATTACGAACATCTCCAAAGAAACCAGAACAGCAGGGATTGCCGCAAAAATGGCAGGGATCGCACATGTCAACCGCTTAGGATCCTTTGGCGATTTAAAGATGACGGCTAAAACACGACTGATCTACTCCTATTGTGTTGACAAAGTTTTTGTCCCTTCTCAAAGTCTCTTTGATCATTTCTCCCGGCAGGAGTTTTTACGCCCCAATTTGCGCATGTTCCATAATGCCGTCGAACTTCTCCCTCTGCATATTCCGCAAAACCCGGTTGTGAAATTCGCTGTTTTAGCGAAGCTCAGCAGAAGAAAGCAAGTGGATAAAGTCCTTCATGCCTTTAGTCGTCTCCAAAAGCTCTCTTGGGAATTACACATTGGAGGTTTTGGGCCAGAACTCAAATCTCTGCAACAGCGCTGCCGCGAGCTGGGCATGCAACGCCGCGTCTTCTTCACTGCGCGGAAAGTCAATCCATACGAATTCCTCCGCGATAAGGATGCAGGAATTCTTTATTCCAGCAGTGAAGCGTTCGGGATCGCCATCATTGAGTACATGACTGCCTCATGCGCGGTCATCGCCTCAAATGTGGGGGGAATTCCGGAAATTATCACCCACGAAAAAAATGGCCTGCTGGTCGATCCGCAAAATCTTGATCAACTGGAACAGGCAGTCCGTCGGCTCCTCAATGATCCGCAATATCGGATGGAACTCGCTCTCAAGGGACATGAGACCGTCAGGAAGCATTTCTGCCGCAAGGCGATTTTCCCCCGCCTTGAAGCAGAACTCCTGAAGAGCCTCGCAATGCCGCATCACTAAGGCTCACAGCAGAATTCACTGATACAACATCTCATCGTTTTCCCTCCCTGTCTCACAACTAACACAAAGTCTTCTTTTTTCGTAAACGTTTTTGTCTCGAGGCCGTCATCTCTTAAAACCCGTGCAAAATCCGTGGCAGACTGTAACCGTAAATGTTGTCAGTCAAGAACCTGAAATCATATTGGAAGCAGAAGGCGATGCTCTCTTTTTTTCGACCTGCGGCACACAAAATTGCTGTTGATTTAGGAACAGCAAACACCTTAATTTATGTCCCGAAACGGGGAATTCTCCTGAACGAACCTTCTGCTGTTGCTTATAACAAGAAATACAAGAGTATTGATGCAGTTGGGCAGAGCGCAAAAGACATGATGGGGAAAACCCCTGAGCATATTCAAATCATTCGACCTTTGAAAGATGGTGTGATTGCTGATTTCACGATGACGGCGGTCATGCTCAAATATTTTATCCGAACAGCTATAAGCCTGGGTCGCTTTCTCCATCCGGAGATTGTGATCGGCGTTCCTTCCTGTATTACCAGCGTGGAAAAAAAGGCCGTCATTGATTCTGCGCTTCAAGCGGGCGCTCGGAAAGTGACAATCATTCTGGAACCGATGGCTGCTGCGATCGGAGCTGGACTCGCCGTGCGTTCGGACACTGCCAGTATGGTGGTCGATATCGGCGGAGGCACAACCGATGTCGCCATTATTGCCATGTCGGCAATCATTGCCAGCTCTTCGGTTCGAAGCGCAGGTGATGGAATGGACGAAGCAATCATACGACATTTTCGGCAAAAACATAACTTGCTCATCGGAATAAAGACCGCCGAACATATCAAGCAGCTCATCGGTTCTGCCATGCCTCTTCCTGTCGAAGCTGTCGGTGATGTCCGCGGTCGTGAGCTGACCCTTGGCGTTCCGAGACATTGTCGTATCAGCAGCAAAGAAATCCGGGAAGCGCTTGGATCTGCTATTCGAACGGTGACGGAAGCCGTGATGAAAACCCTTGAAAAAACACCGCCGGAGGTCGCAGGCGATATTCTGGAACGCGGAATCGTGTTAACCGGCGGCGGTGCGCTGCTCAAAAACCTTGATTTGCGGATCCACCAGGAAACAAGTCTTCCTGTGACTGTCGCCGATGAGCCCTTAAGCTCAGTTGTGCTTGGAGTCGGGCAGGCGATGTGCGACAAAAAACTTCTGAAACAAATTGCGGTTGACTACTGAAAACCTGCCCCTGTGTTCATCAACAGGCGGGGCGATGCCTTCTCATCTGAAAAATTTCCGAATAATCATCACGCCTACATCAATGTTTCAGCGCTGCGAACTTTTTTCTTGTTCAATTTGCCTTACGCAATAACATGAGTCTCTCATCCTGTAACAGCCCTTTAATTCGATACCTTAGACGTTTACATGAAGAGGAAAAATTTACGATGTCAACTGAAATGCTTTATCATATTGCGTCACAGTTTCAACTTCCGGGAGAGATTGTCCGAATTGAGAAATTTGGCACAGGTTTGATTAATACAAGCTACCGGAGTATCATCACTCATGGAGACAGCAGTTCCTCCTATATTCATCAGAAGATCAATCAACACGTCTTTCCAGAACCGGCAGAGGTGATCGAGAATATGGTCGTGGTCACCACACATATTCGCGAAAAATTACGGCAAGATCGTCCGATTCACCGAAGGGCCACGCTGGAACTTGTACCGACAAAGGACGGACAGTTCTCTTACCTCGACGAAAACGGCGACTACTGGCGGACCACGTATTTTATTCCTGATAATATAGTATATGACACGGTACAGAGTCCGCATCACGCCCGGGAAGCCGGACGAATCCTGGGAGAATTCCAACGCATCGTGTCAGATATTCCCGCTGGAAGACTCCACGATACTCTCCCGGGATTTCACGACACCCCGAACTACTACGAGCGTTTCCTGCATAGTCTTGACAACCCACATTCAGATCGCAGAATTGAGGCAAGAAAGCACGAAGCTGACGTGTGCGAGCTTGTCAGGCAGCTGAAGCAGCGTGAGGCCCTTGCCCCCTTACTGATTTCAGCGCTCAAGGATGGAACATTACAGGAGCGGGTCGTTCACAACGATCCGAAAATTAACAATATTCTCTTTGATTGTCACACCGACTGCGGAATCTGCCTGATCGATCTGGATACGGTAAAAAATGGTTTAATTCATTTCGATTACGGCGATTGTCTCCGTACGGTCGCCAATCCACCAGGCGAGGAAACACGAAATATTCAGGAGGTCTACTTCGATCTCAAAAGTTTTGAAGCTCTGACAGAAGGCTACTTAAAGGAGGCTCAATCCTTTCTGACAGACGCTGATATCGACTACCTGATCGATTCAATTAAAGTCATTGTCTTTGAGCAGACAATCCGCTTCCTGCATGATTACCTGCAAGGCGATGTCTATTATACGCCGGCCTATCCGACGCATAACCTTAGCCGTGCACTCGGGCAATGTGCCCTTTTACGTGATATCGAGAAAAAAGAGGCGTCTATGAGAACAATGGTCACCAGATATTTCCAGCAGTCTCACGGATAGTCCGGAGATGCTCTTGTTTCAGAGAACCCGGCTGTCAAAAATTATGTCCACAAAACAGCGATTCTTCATCGGCGTCTCACGAAAATAGAACAAATGCGAATCTTCTGGCAAATCGGATGCTCCGAACTGTGGCACAGACGCATCGCAGATCTCAGCCAATCTGCCGGCAAGCCAGGATTCGAGTTTCTCTGCCTTCCGAATCGGAAAGATTTTTGTGATCTTCATGGCAGTAGAAGCGATGTAATCGATGTGCCAGTGCAGGGTCTTGCGTTTGCGTTGATGGCGTCTCAAGCGCGAATTCAGCCCGTTCATCGCCGAGCCGACATAGACATACCAGCCGCTTTCAAAATGCCGGACTCCCAATCGTCCGACTTTGATGGTCAATGCCTTCGGATTTTCCAGCAGTAAAAGATAGCTTCCCTTATCCCGGCAATGCGTCTCTAGCGCAGAAAAATCGATGGGAATTTCTTGAAGACTTCCTGGCTCTGCAGTCGCCGGACCCGAGAATTCCAGCCGGAAAGCATGAGACCTAACATGCTGAGCGTTAAGAAAAATTTTCCCATAGTCGAAATCTGTATGAACATTCGGGATAAAACGCCTGGCAGCGGCATGAAGCACCAGGTACACAAGATGCGCGGCAACGTCTCCTTTTTCGGCAATACGTTCCAGGCTTGTCATGTGCCGCTGTCCGCGTAATGTCGGGGCATCCGGAAACATAGCCAGCCCGTTATGACAGAGTGTACAGGATTTGATTTCCGTGATGATCGGTCGTCCTGCCTGTTTGAAACTGAAGTCAAACTTCGAGTCAGCGACTCTGACTTCCCGCCGGATATCCTTCACATTCTGAAAGCAGGGAATCTGATTCCTGCGCAGCAACTCTTCAAATACGCGGTTAACCTTGATGGTATCGAGGAAGACGTAACTCCCCTGATAACGGGTTGCAATGACTTTATAGGGATATTTCCCGTTTTGAGCTGCTGTAACGTAAAAAGGCTGATTTTTAAAGCAAAATTCCTCCATCCGTCCGGGGTTCGGAATATGCGCCTGAAACTCTTGTCCTTCCGCATTGCGCAATCGCATAACAAAACGGTTGAGACGTTCGAGAAAGCAGCTCTCTTCGACAGCGTCATAGAGCTTTAATTGTTCCATGGGTTCTGTGCGTTCCTTTGTCGCCTTTTCTCAGCAGTTCAGCGCAGTTCCTGCTCTGCGGATCTGCACTGAAGCAGAGTAAAATTCCCTTGACATTTCCGCGCCTGCAGATTTTCAATAATCATGTAACGCCTCTTTCAGGGACTATTGACGAGTGTCTCCATCAAACAGAAGATCCCAAATGATATCCAGGCTGACGAAAACCTGAATGAGAGAACAAAAATGACTTCTGAGACCCGGCAGCGCGCATTAGACAATCATATTCGACGCATTACGCGACGCATCAATCGGCTGGAAGCACACCGTGAACGCTTTGCGAAACACAGGGCTCTGATCGTAATTATCGGCATTATCCTGACCTGTTGGACCGACTGGCGCTCTCTTGCCGCAGCAATTCTTGTGCTGACAATTGAGGCATCGTACTATGCGTCTATTGGGAAGATCATTCGCCGTCATCACATATGGCGAGAAATTAAATCCACACACCTGGCCCGCATACGTCTGGACTGGGAACATCTCCCCGAAGCAGCACACGTCTCACAGGACAAAGAACATCCTTTTGACATTGACCTGAATATCAGCGGCCCTGGATCGCTGCATCATCTGATCGATACCGCTGTCTCGTACAGAGGTAGCCAACGCCTGCGCGACTGGCTGCTTGATACCCATCCCGACCTTGAACGCATTCAGGCGCGACGTCAAATCGTTCAGGAGCTTGTCCCGCTTGCTCGTCTTCGCGATAAACTGCTGCTGAATTGTCGTCTTGTTTCACGTGAGCACCTGGACAGCGAAAAATTGTTACATTGGCTGCGAGTGCAGACTCCCGCAAGCTCTCTGCGCCGCACGCTGCCTGTTGCGATCGGGCTGGCGCTTCTGAATAGCGTGCTGCTGATCGGGCATCTTTCAGGACGCATTCCAGCCTATTGGCCGCTTTCATTGGCGCTATATATGGGATTATATTTTTACAATGCGCCCAAACTGCAGCACAGCTTTGAAGCGGTCATGCTGCTCTACAACGAACTGAAAAAATTCAAGCAAGTGCTCTTATACCTTGAACGCTCTTCCTTTTGGCGGACTCCTCTCCTCGAAAAACTTTGCAGTCCTTTTCGTCATGCAGAGACGCTGCCGTCAGCGTTGCTCGCAAAAATCAGCTGGCTGGCGGCTGCAGTCGGTCTGCGCGTGAACCCTGTGATTGGGCTTGCGCTCAATCTCGTGCTTCCCTGGGATCTCTTGCTCGCTGTTGTCGCGGATCGTTATCAGAGCCGCTGCGCAGCGGCCTTCCCATCCTGGGTTGACGCTTGGACAGAGCTGGAAGCACTGACGTCCTTGGCCAGCTTTGCTTACTTACATCCTGACTATATTTTCCCTGAGCTGACACAAGACAGCTCACATGATACGCGAGCCATTTTTGAGGCCCATCACTTGGGGCACCCTCTGATCCCGCTAACGCAAAAAGTACGCAATGATTACAAGATGTATACGCTCGGAGCGATCACCCTGCTGACTGGATCGAATATGGCAGGCAAGAGCACGTTTTTAAAGACAGTCGGCATGAACCTCTGTCTC
The DNA here is from genome assembly GCA_002748425.1 of candidate division KSB3 bacterium. GTDB lineage: Bacteria > Moduliflexota > Moduliflexia > Moduliflexales > Moduliflexaceae. The sequence goes on from PDSJ01000016.1 coordinate 125,159, forward strand.
GCGTATGCAGGCGGACCGGTCGATGCCTCATATTTCCGCACTCGACTTTTCAGACTGTTTGCCTGCCTCCAGGTCCATGAGTCGCTCACAGAGGGATTTTCCTTTTTTTATGCAGAAGTCAGGCGTTTACGCCAGCTCATGCAGGCCGCAGAGCAGCACGACTCACTGCCGCTCTTCTTTTTCATTGATGAAATTTTTCGCGGCACTAACAGCCGCGAGCGGTCGATCGGCAGCCGGGCCTATATTCAGGCTCTTGCAGCTCAACGAGGAATTGGCATGATCGCCACTCACGACCTGGAATTAGGAACACTGACGGAAAGCATTCCTGAGCTTCGCAATGCGCACTTTCGCGACAATGTGGCAGGAGGAAAAATGACGTTCGATTACACGCTGCGCCCTGGCGTCTGTCCGACGACAAATGCCCTCAAAATCATGCAGATGGAAGGCCTGCCGGTATCACGCGAGTACCTCAAGTAACGTGTAAAGGGAGAAGTGTTTTATGAGCAATCTGGCTGAAACGGAATGCTTGAGCGCGACATCAAAAAAACACGACGGCCGTCGGTCAACAGCAAAAGTCCGGGAAGACTTATCGATCCTGTTCCTTCATCTTTGAAAGCCCCGGGATTAAGGTCTGTGTACTGATAATCCCCGGCATATGACGGATATGGTCGTTCACAAAATGAGAAATCGTTTCGACATCCGATGTCAGGAGATCCCGGCTCAACACAATCTTTGCAATCAAATCGACGCTGCCGTAAACAGAGTGGACTTCCTGCACTTCGGGAAGATCAAAAACCTTATCAATGATTCGATCTTCGTGCTTTCCGGTCACATTCATCAATACAAAGACTGTCATTTCGCGGACCATATCAGGATACTCGCGTTCTGTTTTCTGTGCCATTTTTTCTCGAAACTCCTCCATGCTGCATGGAATCAGCTGATCGATCTCCCTGCTGTACCTCTGTTGCTGCTCGCGATGCCACTGCTGCGATGAAATATAGGTGTAAAGATCCGACAGGGTACGCTGCGGGAACGCGTCCAGCAATCGCCCCTTGCGCAGCAGAGCGATGAGAGGGGAATAAATCGTGTGGAACCAGTCAGTTGCTGCCTCTTGAAATCCGACGCTCTGGGCTGCCGTGGCCTGCAAAAATTCCTGATGGTCACGGATTTGCCGGCATAAACTTCGATATTGCCCGACTTCCGTCAGCTCGATTTCCTCCCGCAAACCTGTTTGTTCCAGAAATTCGTGTCGTTCGCGATAGAGAACATTTTCAAGTGTCGTGGGCGAAGGGAGAAATTCGACAATGCAGGCCGCAATCGTTGTGTGCTTGAGCTCTTTTGCCGCAGCGACCCGATGATTGCCGTCGAGCACATAATATTCGTCTTTAATCTGGTAGAGTGTGACCGGGGGAAGCGTTACGCCGCCTTTAAGCAGCTCTGTAACGTGTTTTAACTTATCGTCAGGAAGATAATGATGCAAACGAAAACGACTGTCAAAATCATGATAGCGCCCGACACTGCCGACAATCTGCTCCAGAAGTACCTCCTGTGTGCCCCGTGAGCAGGTATCGTACGCCTTCTCTCGATTCTGATCCTCACGGAAACTCCTGGCATGAGAGGAATGAAGACGTTGCTGCCAAAAATTCTTCACCTTTTTCGCAAAGTCATTCATGGAGAGAACAGTGTACGTCCCCGCACTCTTCTGTCAAGAGAAAATTCAATCGAGCAGACAGGCACTTTGTTCACTCAGTCGAATGTGAGGCCTGGCTCCCTCTTTATGTGCTGTTCTCAGGGACAATGAATATGACAACTCCCCCCATTTTTCAGCGGAAGAGCAGGATTGTTCGTGAGCCGGATAATTGAATTGTATTCTTTCCCAGCAACACTCGATATCAGATGGTGGATCAGTTCATAAACGCGAGAACTTGAGCTATACGTGAGGAATATTTAGCGACTGACGGCCAGGACAAAAATAAAGGTACTTCCTTTCCCAAGTTTTGATTTCACGGTCATCTTGCCTTTATGAGCCTCGATGATTGTTTTCGCCACAGCCAGCCCCAATCCGGTTCCTTGGTGCTCTCGGGTAGACGACATGTCAACTTGCGTGAACGGACTGTAGACTTCGTTCAACTTGTCCTGGGGGATGCCGATTCCTGTATCGGAAATCGCCACGCCGATACTTTTCGATTTGAGTACCGAGGCGGAAATACGGATAATTCCGTTGCTTTTATTAAACTTGACGGCATTATCGAGCAGATTCAGCACAGCAATCGACAGTTTTGACGGGTCTGCTTCAATCGCCGGAAGATGCGCTTCAATATTCAAAATCACATTGAGATTCTTTTTATGAATATCTTCGTTCAACTGCGACAACGCGTTAGAGATAATATCCTGAATAAAAATTTTTTCCTTTTTAAGCTCGAAGTTTATTCCTCTTCCCAGGCTTAAGGTCAGCAAATTCATCACCAGGCGCTCCAAACGGATCACGGCACTGCGGATCGAACGCAGACTTTCGGTATGGCGAGGGTTTGAAGTGTCAAAGTTGCCATCAAGAAACATATCTATATAGGCTTTGATAATCGCGATTGGCGTCGAAAACTCATGCGTAATCGTATCAAGTAAGTCGGATTTCATCTGCTCGACTTCCTGAAGCTTTCTGGTGATCAACTCCAGTTCAGCATTTTTTTGCCGTAAATGGAGCTTTTCCAGGCCCCGCTCAATGACCGGGATAATATGTTCGGGTTCGAATGGTTTGATGATATAGTCATAGGCCCCGTGTTTCAATGCCTGCAGAGCGTTTTCAAGCGTGGCATGCGCTGTGATGACGATCACAATAAGATCCGGATAAATTTCGCGGGATTTCTGCATCAAGACCAGTCCCACCATCCGCGGCATCATCAGATCGGTGACGAGAAGATCAAAGGACTGCTCTTGTAATTTTTGTAATGCATCAAGGCCGTCAACGGCTGTTTCCACCTGAAAACCTTTCGACCGTAACGCGCGCGCCAAGAGTTCACGAGCTGCCTTTTCATCGTCAGCCACGAGGATTCTTCTCTCTTCCGCCGTATTCAGTATTTCCATAACACCGCTCGTATTAAATAAACTTGACAGAATATAGGAATCTTGTGAAGCGTACCGGAAGTATCTCAGGCTCGTATATCTACCTAGCACATCAACCCGACATATTTCCGACATTGTCAAGAAAAAAGAGACCTCTTTCAATATCGCCGACCATGAAAAAATCTGACGATCGCGTGAAATATATGTACGTTAAGAAGGGCAAGGAGCTGCTCGATGAAAAGAACGGAACGGATCACATTATCAGCACAATCACTCAAGAAATTAGAACGGGAACACCTTCCGGCCGACATGCTTACCGAGCTTGGAGAATTGCAGGATTTGGAATTTATTGCGATTAAAAAATTTCTGCGGGCCATTCAAAAGAAAATTGGCAAAGAACGTCTGGCGATGTATAAAGGTCTTATCCTGAAACATGCCGAAACGATCGACCATAAAGGCAAATCTGTCGCGCGCGAATATACTGAAGCCTTTGTTATTGCCATTATCCTGGCGGCGGTCATTCGTCTCTTTATTGTTGAGGCCTTCAAAATCCCATCAGGTTCGATGATTCCAACGTTATTAGTGGGCGATCATCTTCTTGTGAATAAATTCATCTACCGTTTCACCGCACCGGAACGTGGTGATGTCATTGTCTTCAAGTACCCTGATGATCCTTCGCGAAATTTTATCAAACGTATTATCGGCATTGGCGGCGATACCATCGAAGTCCGCGATAAGGTCTTGTATGTTAATGGGGACAAGCAGGAAGAACCCTATATTCAACATGTGACCCCTGAGCTTCTTCCGGCACAGTATTCACCCCGGGACAATTTCGGTCCGACAACAGTCCCCCCAAATGCCTTTTTTATGATGGGAGATAACCGCGATTCGAGTCTTGACAGCCGTTTCTGGAGAAATCGCTTTGTGACACGACAGGCGATTGTCGGAAAGGCGTTCATTATCTACTGGTCCTGGAAACACGATGGTAACATCGATGTCCCCGAGCACGAATCCCTGATGGATAAAGCGATCAGATGGTCCAAGGATACAGTGTATTACATCAGCCATCTGCCGTTTGTCGTACGATGGAGCAGGCTTGGAAAAATTATCCGATAGCCAGAGTGAATCATGAAAATAAAATTTTGGTTCGGCATTCTCATGAGTGCCGTCTGTTTATATTTTGTCTTCCGAAATATCGATGCTGCAAAAGTCATCGAAACGATGCGCTCGGTGAACTACGCGTATCTGACTGTGTCGGCGTTGTTGCAGCTCATCACGATTGTTCTGCGGGCAGAGCGCTGGAAATATCTGCTGGCTCCGATCAAAAAATTGACATTCAATCAGTTACTGCCGGCGACCATGATCGGCTTTATGGCGAATAATGTGCTCCCTGCGCGAGCCGGCGAATTTATTCGGGCCTATGTCATCGGCAAAAAAGAACATATCAGCAAGACCACGTCGTTTGCCACAATCATTCTCGAACGAGTTTGCGATATGATCACGATGCTCGGCTTTCTGGTGGGAATTCTTTTTTTTATCGATTTCTCCCAGCACAGTTTTTCAGGACCAACTCATTCGTCCATGTCCTTCGAACGCCTGCAAATTGTCGGAGCACTCTCAGCCCTGTTTATTCTTGCCCTGCTGCTTTTTCTCGTCTTTTTGAAAGAATTTCCCCGGCAGACAACGGCAGTGATAACAATGCTGCTTACTCCTCTGCCGCAATCGTTTACCTCGACAATGCTGAAATTCGCAGAATCCTTCCGTGAGGGTTTACAGGTGTTACAGACAGGAACACACGTATTTTTTCTCGTCGTTTGGTCCCTTGCAGTGTGGCTGACAGCGTCGCTGGCTGCCTGGGCCATCGGGCCGGCCTTTGACCTGAAACTCCCGTTCAGCGCAGGTGTCTTTATAACGGTCATCACGGCATTTTCAGCGGCGATTCCTTCATCGCCAGGTTATGTTGGTCCCTTTCATGCCGCCGTATCAGCCTGCCTCCTCTTTTTTCTGCCGGAGATCGGCAGAAGCACGGCCGCTGGTATTGCAATTATTTTCCATTTGGTCTGTGTCCTTCCAACCACCTTTTCCGGAATATACTATCTCTGGAAAGAGAATATCTCCTTTTCGGAAATCCAGCATGCTCAGGCAAAAACACCCAAAAAGGCAGTCCCCATATGAACTGCGAAGCTTTCTGCCATCGCCAGCATCACCAGGCAAGTTACAGGGATTTCCGAAATACGCTTCTGAATGTTAAAATACCTTTTTCCACAGGAGGACAGACCGCTCCCAGGCATTGCAAAAGCGTAAAAGGGATTTGCAGCGCATACATCAGAAGCGGTTCTTTTCTCTCAAAACTAACGATCCGGACATGATAGCGTCGAAAGATGAGTTTCGACAAACAGAAGACTTTAAAAAAGCGCAGCGTATCACAAAAAATGCAGAGCGTCTCCACAGAAATGGCCTCTCTTCTGAGAAGCTGCTCACTGTAAAGCAGATTATGCAAGGTTGAAATCGATCGCTCTTCAAGGAACATGTGAAACCGTGCAATGTCCGGCTGCATCACACGCCACATCACTCTGGCTTCAGTGTCCCTAGCATCCTTCAGTGTATGACCACCGCTTAAAATGAGAGCATCCAGAGCATGCTGCGAGGCATAATCCAATACAGATCTTAAATAACTTTGAAGTCGTGAGTCAACGACCAGCCCATACCCACATACAATACCAATGTCCATAGAAAACACCTCCCACATGAGGTCACGCGTCACAACAATTTCGATAAAGACAAGACGATGACCCGATTGTCAACGATCTTTCACAGTCACGATTGCTTTTTTCTTGACAGTCAGCAAAAATGCAGAAGGGATAGCTATAAGCTTTTTCCTGTTGTTCACAAACACTTTAATGAAATAAAGTCAGGCTATGAAACATAAACGCGCGGGCAGGCTCGCGAGCGTGGGAAGAATTCTTCTGGGTGGCTGTTCACTTGGGACATTCTTTGCGCTGCAAACGATTCCGTCAGCCCAAATTTTCCACAGCTCCACCACAACAGCAGATCAGATTCTCTGGGGCATTCCTCCGCTTGCAAAGCTCAGCGTCCTGGTCCTGGCAGGGAATCTCGTGGTATGTGCAATCTGGCTGTTATACGCGTATTGTCTGAGCAAGAGACTGCGTCAGCCCTTTGTGAGAATCGCTGTTCTCGATTCATACAGCTATCTTCCTTTTGCATTATTGCTCCTTCTGCTCATACAGTTCAGCGATGTGATAAGCTCTAACGCTGAAGGGCTACTGCTGCTGTTACAATGGAAGGGATATTTTCTGCTCGTGCTGTCTCTTCTGGGCGTCTGGTCTCTCAAGCGGCAATTGCACCGCGAACTTTTTTTTCCAAAAGCAGTACTGTCGGGACACGACAACAGCCCACAGCCGTCCCGCGCTCTTAAAGTCGCCCTGCTGCTCACGGCATTTTGCCTGTATGCATTTGTTGGCTTTCGATTCTCCCATCGTCTCAGTCCTAATGGCGATGAGCCGCATTATCTCCTGATTACTCACAGTCTTCTCCATGATCGCGATTTAGCCATCAGCAATAATTATGCGCAACACGATTACAAGACCTTCTATCCGAATACGCTCGATCCGCATGTCAGTATTGCGCGGGACGGGACTCGATATTCGATTCATCCTATCGGCGTTTCAGTGTTGCTGCTCCCGTTTTATGCGCTTTTCGGCTACAAGGGGGCTGTACTTGGAATGAACTTCATGGCAGCCCTTCTGTCGCTTGTACTTTTTCTGATTGCCTACTCTCTAAGCCGGCAGCTGTGGAATGCTCTGCTGCTGTGCGGAATCGTAAGTCTCACGCCGCCATTATTCCTCTATTCTTCGGCCATTTATCCGGAAGTTCCCGCCGCACTTTTTCTCGCAAGCGCGTATTATATCATCAGCACCCGTAAGTACCTGCAGCCAGGGGGACTGCTGCTGTTCAGCGTCCTTCAGGCAGGACTTCCCTGGCTCCAGCCAAGAATGATTGTAGCGGCAGTGCTGCTCTTATGCTACCATCTCTTTTCGGTGTGGAGACAGCATCCTTGTAACTTCCGTTTCATGATCCGAAAGAAGGTCGTGTTACTGCCGGCCGTCTGTCTCGCGGTATCAGGCCTCCTCATGGCCGCTGAAAACATGTGGCGCTACCATTCCCCGTTTCCTCATGCTGCCTATCACAGTGTAGGAATTACGAAGCTCTTTTCAGGCGAAATTTTTCTTCAAGAGGGAGCTCTTGGACTCTTGTTCGACCAGGAGGCCGGCGTACTGATTTATGCCCCTTACCTTGTCTTCTGTTTTGCCGGTGCGTTGTTTCTCTGGAAGAAGAATCGCCCATTGCTCGTATTTTGTCTTCTGGTTATTGCCGGAATTTATATCCCCTGCGCTGGTTTTACAATGCAATGGCGGGGGGCATCAAGTCCAGTGGCGCGTTATATGCTTGCACAACTTCCCGCGTGGTATATTCTGTTGACAATCAGCACCGCCTCTTTGCGCTCTCCTCTCATTCGCGGGACTTTTTTGTCAAGCGCTGCCCTCAGTCTGTCCTGGAGTGTCTACTTTTTTCAAAATCCGGCTCTTGCTGTGATGCGTAATAGCGGAATCAATCATGTCTTTGAACGCGAGAGCTTTTTTTTAAGTTTAATCCGCTATTTCCCGTCGTTTAGTGCTCAGACTTCCGGGAATGCTTTACTCACAAGCTTTTTGCTTGTCATCGTCGTTCTTATGTCATTCGCTATTTTCAGTAAAAATTCAGGAGCCATCCAAACAGCACCTTCTACTATGGACGCGCGATGTCGACAACACAGGAATCGGGTATTTCTGGGATATGGACTGCTTATTGTGTGCTGCGGCTTCTGGACGGTTTTCACGATCATGCCGGCCTACACTCCGAACGTCTCGCTGCGTCAACGAGACGGACTCTATCATCTCTTCAGCAGCTTGAACTATTCCACGCTTTTCAGTAACCGCTCCAACGGTGAAGGGAATCCCGAGTACGTGCGTTTTGCACTTTTCACATGCAATACAACCGTTCACAGCAACGAATCAGGACCAAGATTTGTGGTATCAGGCCCCAGAGAGGCATTTCTGCAGGGACAGTATACAGCCGGTTTCGAACTGGCATTTACCGGAGAAGCGAATGATGATATACCACTGGCAAAATTGGAAGTTGTCTCAAAGAGAGGGATCAAAACATTTAGCAGTCGCACGCTCTTTGCCAGAGATTTTCCGCATTCGGGTCAGTACGAGCTCTTCTCCTTTCCTGTTGAGCTTCCTGTAACTGCAAAAGATCTGGAGACACGGGTGTTTTTCTTTAATCATGGACAGCTTGAGATCAGAAAAATCTTTCTGGATATGCAAAAGCAAGAACTCTATTACCAAGCGGCCATACAGGCGATACGCGCAGAAAACCGGGCTCTTGCCGAAACGCTGTTGAACAAAATCAATCGCAGCCGCTATCCGCGAAGTTTCTATTATCTGGCCCTGATCGAGCAATCTGAAAAACACTGGGCTGAATCGCTGGAACTCTTAGATGAATGCCTGGCTCATCTGCCTGATTTCGCTGATGCCCACTATCGTAAAGGGCTGGCCTATAGAGAACTCCATAAGCCAGAGCGTGCCGAAGAATCCTTTCACGCAGCACGTGATATTCTTCCGCAGCATTTGGAAAGCCTGGAGGCCCTTCAGCAGCTCTATCTCCAGAGAGGAATGCCCTTGCAGGCTCAAATATCGAACGAAGCGATCCGGAAATTCTATGCGCCTCAGCACCCGATGAGCTGTAATTTCAACAATCAGATACAATTTATGGGCTATACGCTTCAACCTGCAGCAAACAAAAAGTTCAGTATCGAATATTATTGGCAAGCCCTGGACCGGATGTCCGTCAATTATGCCTTTTTTGTCCATTTCAGGGATGGTACAGACATTGTCTTTCAACAGGATCATTTCCCCAGACGGTGGCTTCCCACAAGAGCAGAATCAGAGAGCTATCCGACCCGACACTGGAAGATCGGGGAACTTGTCCATGAACGCTATGAAATCCCTCTGCCTTCCGGGTCGTCCGAGTTACGTCTTGGGGTCTGGGATCCAAACGATAGTAAGCAACGTCTTGCAATACGAAACTCATCGGGCCAAAAATGTCAGTATGAGCTGCAACTCGAAGTATCACACGCACAGTAGACATATCATGCAACACATCCGCTTATGAAAATTCAGGCACAGAAGATCCGTCAAACAGGCCTAACGCTCTTCCATGCAGGTCGTCAGCCGTCAGCTGTCCAGGAATGCCTCCTGTACCTGTTGCCCTGTCTGCTTTTTTTTACACTCTACCGCTATATTTCTCCATCTGCATTGTCCTGTGCAGCTGCTTTTGGAGGACTCGTGACAGGGCTTCGATTGCGGGCAACGCGCGAAAAATCGATACAAGAACTGATTGTCTTTTTTTTATTTTTCAGCGCGCTTTCGCTCTTTGTCCTGGGATTTTGGAATCTCTACAGCATCGGAACCTTACGGTGGTATCCTGATACGGGTGTTTATGAGACCTATTCAAACAATCCGCTTTCAGACATCTACTTTTGGATTTCCGGCGGCCGCCCTTTTTTGACAGCGCTGGTGTTTAAAATTTTTCAGCGGGACTTTACGGCAATCAACTATTGTTATATCATCATCTATCTGCTCGCCGTCTTCCTGCTCTTCGCTGCTGTTTCCCGTATGCTAAACAGCGCACACGACCGCATGCTCAGTGTCTATATGCTCATGCTGCTTTTCCTGAACCAGCATACAATTGCCTTTTGGGTGACGAACGCCATGAGTGAAACGCTTTCCATCGCACTCACGCTACTCAATATTGCCTTGTTTGCTTATGTCGCAAGCAGTCCTCGGAATATCACAACAGCTCTCTGGAAGGGCAATCTTCTTCTGGGGGGGATTGTTGTGTCCACGATTCTTCTGATCGGAGCCAGAGACACCAACATGTACTTTATTCCTGTCCTTGTTCTCTTCTATTGGCGGTATTTACCGCAACGAGGACAAAGAATCTTTCTGGTGCTCGGCCTGCTGCTTATTTTCATTACGTTCAATAAGGGAGCAGACCTCAGCGGCCGCTGGGAATTCAGCCTCTTCAATACACTGACCCGCCGCATCATTCCAGATGAAGATTTGCGCCGGCTGTTCCAGCAAAGATATCAACTTCCTTCCGACGATCGCATTATGTCCTGTCAAAATGTATGGGCATCATATTCCTGCCCCGGAAAAAAAACACTTGAAACCTGGATTCGACATCATGGTCCTGAAGCCTATAAGCATTTTCTCATCACCCATCCGCTTTATGCTTTTCAAGAATGGATTAAGGCGTGGGATGAAATGCAGGAAGAACTCTGGACTCTGGATTTTAAGCCAAGCTACTATGCCGACCCCCTGATCCGAGAGAAAAAGCTCAATCCCTTTGTGTTTAATTTTCCAGGAAATATTTCTCTGCCCCTCATGTTGGCGATCGCTCTTACAGGAGTGCTGTTTCTCGCAGAAAACCCTCTCATTCTCTTTTGTCTGCTGCACGCTCTCAATCAGAGCTTTATCGCCTTTCACGGTGATGCGATGGAAGTGCCGCGCCATTGCCAGCAATCAGCCATGACGCTCAAACTTGCAGCAGTCCTGTGTGCGTTACAACTCTTTTTGGACCTCAAAGACACCCGAAAAGTGCCTAACGCACAATAAGACAGGCCGTTATGGACGGAACCCTGCGCTTTTTTCTTGACAGTCCGCTCACATTCCGCTATCATTTTATATCAGTCCATCAGAAATGACCTGGCCCGTCTTTCACTCTTAGACAGAGAGATTAAATGCTATTGACTGTTTGCTGAAAGGGAGAATGCCATGAAGATCACGCCAAAACATACTCTTCCGCAAGAGGAGGCCGAAAGTAGCCGTTCCGAGGATCTCGCTTATCTTAAAATTTTTGAGGCCGCCGATATGGAATCAACCCATCCGAACGTCCTGAAACATAACGGTCAAAAATCGATTCGAGCCACGACCACACAAGGCTTCCTGTGCAAAAGTCCCCCAATTTCAGACTATCCCAATAAGCCCCTGGAAGCGCGCTTTCGCATCTTTATCGATAATAATACGTATGATGATGCCGTCATTGTGATTATCGATGTTATCGATCTCGACCAAGACAAAGTCTTGCGGAAAATGGCTCTGCCTCGAAAGAGTTTCCCCAAGGCTCAGGCGTTTACCCTGCTGACCCTGCCGTTCACTGCGCCGCAAAATACACATATCAGCCTCAGAGTGTACTATTTTGGCTATGCCTATGTCATCCTCGACAAAATCGCGCTGCTTGATCCTGAGACGGCCGTATGGGATGGGACGGAATCCCCTTCTGAACCCGGAACAGGCGACGAGCATGACCGGGAGGCGATTCTCGGAGCGTATCAAGTGACGAATCTTCCTTCACAGCACACGGGGGTGTTTCATCACCGGGGAGGCAAAGCGATCAGAGCGACCACCAAAGAGGGATTTCTGTCCTACGGCCCTTACGTTACAGGTTATCCGACCAAGCCACTTGATGTCTATTTTTGTGTGTATATCGACAACAATACAGCCGATAATCGTGAGATCCTCCATTTCGACGTTTATGATGCCTTTCAGAAAAAACTTTTGGCAGACCGGGCCGTCACACGGCAGCAGTTCCCAGTGGCTGGCCAATTTACGCTGTTCAATCTTTCCTTCACACCGACAACGCAGTCAAAACTTGAGTTCCGCATTTTTTATAAAGGCTATGCCTATATCGCTGCGAACCACATTATCGTTACAGATCCCGACAAGATCCAATTGAACAGCCCGGCAGATATCCCTGATAATATTTTCCTCCCGACTCGCCCGACGCCAAGGCCCAGACCGAGCATCCCAGATCCGCCTGGCCCTCAGATCGAGCCGCAACCTGGGTCTCAGCCGATTGAAAGCGCTACGATTTTGCACCTTCCTGAAATGACACATGACCTTGTGACACAGCAAGGAGGGCGTAATCACGGCGGCAGCTTTAACAACGGTCTGTACACGCCCTCGAATCGCGGCGGCATCGAATTTATCCGAGAAGTTGATTTTGACAAGATGTTTGAAGTGGAATTCGAAATTGAGGGCAATATTGCCAATTCGCACCTGGACGAGATGAACGGCGGCAAAGTGTCACTCTTGACGATTCTCCAGCAAAATGGACCATACTACCTGGGATTGCAGCGCATGCGGTATGAATATCGCGGCGGCGGGATCCTGCGGGTCATACTGACCCATAACTACGGCTCTGAGCATGGTGCCGGCTTTATTATTACTGTCCCGGAGATTTCTGGCCATTATACCACCTTGAACTGGGGAAATGAGCCGCATCGTTTCAAGCTTCAAATCAAGGGAAATCGATGTCGCTTGCTCATCGACAACAATTACACTTCTCCCTGGACGTGGAGCGCTGGTGGGGTCAGAGGAAGACACCGTGTGTCGTTTATGATTGGCAACCGCATTCCTCCAATGGCAAAGCAACATCCGATCACACGCTATCGCTGGGTAAAAATTAGCATGCCATAGCTGCTTTACTCCAAGCTGCCGAAGAAGAAATTCAGGGTGTTTTCGGCAGCTTGGACTGCGTTTCAGGGTGTTTTCAAAGAAGGGAGTATTTTCCGCTTTTCGAGATACGAAAATGTTTCATTCGCGAAAAGTTCTGTCATCAGCCCGCCGGGATGCGGATCACCGGGGTTGCCCCATAAGTCTCGAGAAGGATAGTGGCTTAAATCCCTCACAACAGCAGGATAGAGGTTGAGGTATTCAATCCCCAGCCGATCCAGGAGCGATGCCATGGCCTGAAATTTTTGACCCTCGGCTTCTTTATAAGTCGCTGGAGTCAGCACCACGATCAGCTGAATCCCTTGCTCTTCACAAAAATCCGCCATTTTTTTCAGAAGCAGATAATAACGCTGTAGATTTTGCGGCGAATAGATCCTCTCGTACCACGCCTGCCAGCCGTACCCAAACTCTTTGAGAAAATAATTCATCAAGAATTCGTTCAGATGGGCTGCCGTGAAGTCGAACACTGTCGGGAAGATCGTTTTGACCGGCCAAAGCGCTGCGCGAACAAACCCCGATCTCATTGTACGCAGATCGAAAAGCTTCCAGCGATAATCCCCTAAATCAGGATCGTTTCGAACAAAACCAACAATCAGCACGTCCGGCGCATACTTAATCCCCTTGGTGCTTAAAAAGTTGAATTCATCAACAGTTGACCAGCCGGGATAGCCCCAATTCATCACTTCAATATTATGATATTTTTTCTGAATGCGTGCTGCCAGTTTGTGGCCCCAGGCAGTTTCAGAGGGAATGGCTGTTCCCCACACAAAAGAATCACCCAATACCGCAATCCTCGAAATACCTCTGGCTTTCTCTTTTTCCCAAAGGATATCAGTAAACTTATAGGGATGTTTATTTGCGGTTTCCCAATTCTTTGCATTAATTTCATTATTTAATGTCACATATTTTTTGGGAATCCAAATCGTCCCTTTTTCATCAAATATGCCGGTTCTGAGTACGATTTCAAACAGTCCCAGCAACAGCGACAGCGAAAAAAGCAGTAACAAGGCGTTTTGCAGCACAGCCTTCAATGAAATCCGGCGTAAGCGAATTCCAGAGAGGAGAAGGATCATAGCGAGGTTTATGCACCAGCACAGCACTTCCCAGCAAAACGGCACATCCCTTAGCCCAGCTCTCCTCATGAGCCAGAACTCCATGCCAAAGCCCAGAGCCAGAAGCCAGAGAACGCGTAACATTCGGGGAACGCCCGACGATGATACGGGATGTATGGAGTACAGGAGAATCAGCATCAGCACGACAAGGCCCGCGACTTTCAGCACAAACATTCCGAAACGGCAGCATGCCCGTAGAGTTAAACGCCACATGGACGGAGCAGTCTGAAAAAAGATGTCTCCCGCCATTTGACGCATCGGTCGATCAAGGATACTCCAACGTAGTCGGATCCCAGCGGCCTTTTCTCCCTGGACATAACGAATTTCCAGCGGATAGACGCCGCGCGTCAGCGAAATGTCGCCGAAATACTCCCGAAGGCCGTGAACGCCGCCGTTATCCACGATCAGCTTCCCGTCGAGAGTCAACCATGACCCATCATCAGAAGCGAGCGAGAAGGTATAGTGCCCGCTGTACGGAAGATACAAAAAACCAGTCCAACGGATACTGTACTGTTCGGCGATCTCTGGAAATTCACGATTCATCTCCTGAACGCTGATGACGGTATCGCGGCTTGACAGAATGGGTTCGCCCTCAAAAGCGGGGTTGGAGTAGTACTCACCCCGGAGTCCGTATTCGAAGGGAAGCTGCTCCTGAATCAGCCCCAGTGCTGCATACAATAAAGCGGCCGAGAGCACGAGGACAAGCCCTCGCCAGAGAGGGCTTGTCAGCCAACGTTCAAGCGCTCTCAGCCGCTGAAAAACACTTTCAATTCTATATTTCAGCGGCGCATACACTGAGAAAATTTCTGTGAAGAAGACAGCTGAAAGAATTTTTCTCAGGACGAACGCTCCCGCAACAAGTGCTAGCGGTTTTTGTAGACGCGAAATGCTGAAGACGAGAGGTCCAAGCTGCAAGAAGAAGCTTCCGCTAAGAGCTATCAGCAGCGTAATCGCCGTATAGACCACGATGATGCTGTCAAGAAGAACAACCGCAAGAGCCGTTATCGAAAATTTTGCATGCATACTGGACACGATCCTTCGACATAGCGATGTGTAGGAATATAGACACAGAGCTCCACTGTCATATCGCAGCTGCGTGTACCACGCTGGATGTCTCTTTAGTCCGCAAGGCGTCGCGTCACGCTAATCGAATCCAGCCGGAGAGCTGCATTTGCCATAGAAAACACCCTGAATTCCAGTTGGAGTTCTTTTGATAACGAGAAGGGAAGCTGAAAATCCTGATACTGAGCTTCTTTGTTAAAATCAGGGCCATGGAGTTCCCGCTCCGCCAGCAGCATTTTTCCAGTATCAGCCGCCACATCCAGCCTGACAAGTGTCTTGTGTGTTTCTGAATCATCGATTTTCAGTCTGAAATGAGCAGTGTACTCTCCAGGAGAAAAAAGTTGATAAGGACCGTAGGCCAGGAAGCCAGCGCCATCTGATTGTGTGGAAAAAGCGCTTTTTCGCTGCGACGCGTCGGGGTCATCGAGCACTCTTCCAGTCGTGCGCGGTAAATTTTCCGCTTCATAGTGAAAGCGCTGCTGGAAAAATTGTTCTTCAGTGATCTGCCCACGCCCCCAATCAGGAAATGTGTCCTGAGCGGAGTGGTAAGTCAGCCGGACATGCTGTTTGCCATCGGCGGTCATGAGATATAATTCCCAGTTACCGCGATCTTTGTGATCGCTTTTAGCGTATAATAGATACTGTCCATCCGGCGACCACGCAGGATAGTAGTCAGCATGCTCCGTGTCAAATACCAATTGACGGGAATCGCTCCCATCAGGATTCATGCTCCATATATCACCATGTTTGTCGGCTTCTTGTGACACATACGCAATTCGGCTTCCATCCGGCGACCAATCCGGGCGGCAGGCACCATAGGCGCCGCGTCGTCCGGTCACGCGCTCATCCTTGCCGCTGTGAAGGTCCATAACATAGACATTCCAACCAACGTAGCGGTTTCCGGTATACGCCATCCGCTTTCCGTCCGGTGACCAGGCTGGAAGGATATTTTTTCCAAAACCTGTCGTCAAAGCTTGCACAGTACTGCCGTCCGCCGGCATGACATAAATCTCCCGATTACTGGCCCGGTCGGAATCAAAGGCAATCTGCAATCCATCCGGCGACCAGGCCGGGTTTGTCTCATTGGCAGGGTGATCCGTCAAACGCTGCTGTCCGCTGCCGTCGGCCTGCATCACGTAAATGTCAAAGCTTCCGCCGCGATTCGATTCAAAGACAATACGCTGCCCGTCCGGTGACCAGACCGGATACCTGTCTTGCGCCGGGTTATCGGTCAGTTGGATCAGATGGCTGCCATCGACATTCATCGCGTAAATCTCCCAGTCTCCGTCACGGTCAGACTGAAAGACGATTTTCCCCGGAAGTGCCTGAACCCATGCCGGGAGTGCCGGGATCTGCTCCGGCAGCGTGACGCCTTCCGAACTCTTTTCAGCGGAAAAGCCGGGCACTGGCTGCGCTGCAAGCAAAAGCAGACAAGCCACAAAAGCTGAAAATCGACATCGTACCTTCAAATATTCTCTCATAACGAGCTGTTGCTTTGTCACGTTAAGCTATTATACACACATAATAATACCAACACACTGCAAACTTATATCAAACACGCTTAAAAGGACTGTACATTTTATGCAAGAAAATTTCGTACTTTTTGATCACCGTTCCGCACACATCGAGCGTACATGACGAGTCCCCCCCCCAATCCAGGTAAAATGGGGCTTTTACAGAATTTTCTGCTTGACCAAAGGCCGCTCCTGTGTTATATCTGCCTGATAACAGGTATCATCAGGTGCATACAAGAAATTGGGACTTTCTTCCTTCATTCTGAATTCCGGCCATTGTGAGAATTCAAGATGTTTGTAACAAAGACTTCATAATCACTTTCCAGAAAAATTTCTGGACGTTGACGTACCAGCAAGGAGAAAACGAATGGCATTTCCGGGAAAAATCTATCGCGAGGGAAATCAGTTAAAAATCAAAGGGATTCAAGGCGTCCCTACAATTTTCATGGTGGAACAATTTGGCTTCAATCATTATCTGAACAACGACATCTTTCGGGTGATCGATGTACTCCATGATGTCGGCGTGAACGGCTTTCGTGTGTTTGGGTTCTGGCCTTTCGGACGCGGGGAGGAGACAGAGCCTTATGTGAAGCGCGGCAGCATATACGACCTGAACCAATTTAATGAATCCTATTTCTCCTATCTGCATGAATGGGTGTCGTATGCTGCTGAAAAAGGCATTATCGTTCTGTACGAACTCTTCGATCCCTGCGGACTAAAAGAACGCCTGGGAATCGCCAAATACCATCCCTATTATCCGATCACCGGCGCTAACCCTCTTCGGCTTTCTAAAACGAGCAATACGCAATTTATGCAAATCCAGAGCCGTTACGTCAAGAAAACCATTGGAACGCTGCCCTTTCCGAACGTCATCTGGGGCATTATGAACGAATTCGTGGGAGAAAAAAGATGGCATTATGGGATGTCAAAGTATGTCAGGCGGCTGGCTCCCAATAATCTGGTATCCGCCAGCGACCACATGAATCCAGCCTACAAAGACTCGCATGTCGATATATGGGCCGTCCACACCGCAAGCTATGATTTTAAGAACAAGCATTCCAACATCGGCAGCGATATCCGGGCCATGCGCCGCAAAGTTGGTCACAACAAAATCGTGTACTATTCGACAGACGGCTTTATGTACGCTCGTAAGGGTCATGAAAATCCGCATGAAATGAGACGCATGGCGCAGGATGCAGTCCGGGAGAAGCAGCAGTTGTTATCCTTTCTTGATCATGAAGCCTACTCAAACAGGGGAATGCAAAAAGGGGTATTTGCTCAGTTAAACGTCAAGAGCTATCAGGCGATCGCTGAGGTCTTTCAACCGACCCAGCTTGTGGACGATCCGGTGCAGACTGAACTCCCGGAAGAGTATGCTGTAGTCGATCTGCCTTCATCCCACCCAAAGGTGATCCTTGACCAGAGCGGCAAGGCGATCCGTGACACGGATACACAAGGCTATCTCTGTGCCGGTCCGGGCAAGCGTGGATATCCAGATCAGCTGTTGCGGGCGACATTCAGCATCCAAATCGACAATAACAGTAAGAATGACGACTATGTCCTGCTCCTCGATGCCTATGACCGGCTTCAGGATCAGGTGCTGGCGATTCGGGTTGTGACGCGCAAAGACTTTTCAAAGCACAACACATTCTGCAAATTCGAACTGCCGTTCACTCCGCCCAGCACTGGAGCAAGAGTCGACTTTCGGATTTTTTACATGGGCAGCGCGAGTATCATCGCCGATACAATTACAGTGTCGGAAGCATGATCGGGGAGAGGCTGAATTGCAGCCTCGGGCGATGCCGTGTCCGAGACACCCGGACACGGCCGTTCCCACAATCATTTGCTTTTCTGCTGCAGCGCCTGGGCGATAAGCTGGTTTTCTTCGATCGCATTGAACCATTGCTCCGCAAGAACATCATAGCCTTGAGCGTTGAAATGTATCCGGTCATAATACAACGCACTCGATCCGTTGGCCATCACCGTCTGATAATTATCGACCATGAGCACCCCCTGCCTGGCGCCCTCAAGCGACAGTTTGCTATTGATAAACTCGATCTGTGCATTGGCCCAGTCATATTCACCCCCCACACGTGCCGGTGTGATTGTGCTGACCACTGGAATCACCTTTGAGATTAGGGCCTTATCTATCATAGATACGATATGATCGACAACATGACAGCTAAACGGGCTTTCGCAGATCCCGGGATTCACGACATCATTGAGTCCAATCATCAGCAGGACGATATCCGCACCGGCAATTTCCCGTAGGAAACGAGCATCTGTTTCTGCAGATTGCTCGCCCGGGACTCCTCTTCTCAGCAGCAGCACACTATGTCCTGCAGCCGTTAAACGCGCTTCGAGACGACTGACATATCCGCCGTCCCATGTCCCCTGCCCATACGTAATGCTATCCCCGATCGCCGCGATGACAACTGTATCTTCAGGATATTGAGGCGAATCGATCACCGATCCCTCTGTGTCCTCAGACAGCGCACTGGCGCTGCTCTGCTCATCGCGCTGTTTGTGCAAATGTAATTCCGGCGAAACAGGGCTTCCGTTTCCTCCCATCTTCTGTTGACAGCCAAATAGGCTGAATAACACGACAAGTCCGATACTCCACTTGTATAATATGTGTAATACTCTCCATAGAGAAGCTTCATACTTCATGATCAGATACCAGTTCGTGATCGCCTCTAATACACGTGCCACGGCTACGAGCCATGGTCACGTTATAAAAAACGATACTGCTATGCTTTGATATGCCTTCACGCAGTAAGATAATACTCTGGGAAGACGCGTCTGACGTCACGGATGCCGAAGAGATCGTATTGGTCATTCGTCTGCCTCTCTCGACAGAACACGACTGTAACGAATGCCGATAATTGTGTCAATACGTTCTTTTTTCCGCCCAAGATTCTGGTGGATACGAAAAGACTGCTAAGCTCACGAAAACCCGTTGCCAAGGCTTCGACGTTTCATTGATGATATTATTGTACATACAACGTAACGGTATCCACGTAAAACTAAAAACTTGCGGTGATTCTGGCAAGAAAAATCACACGGTTCTTGCATTTTTTCACTGTCTCATCTCAGGAAAAGCTGCTATTTATTTTCTTGACAGAATGCTTCCTCTCCAATCCCGTACCTGGGATTATAGGAGAGAGTCCAACGATCGATATTCACCATAGGGCCCCATGCGCTGCAATTGACAGCTACGCGTGTAAACTTCAATGAAACAGCCGATCTTTCTAGCTGAGTGTATTATGGCGTAGAGAGCGATACGCATAATGCGCTCAGGCAATCGCTGTGATCTGTATGATTATGAAAATAACAAAGGACAGAAAGACGTCAACCACGTCTCATCGTATTGTGAGAATTATCGACCTCGCACTTGTCTGTTGTTTTGCAGCAAGCTTCTATATCCATTTCATCGGCCCCATTCATTTGGAATTGGGCCTGGTGAAATTCAGTGCAAGCGATTTGAACAGAACGTTTATCTTGATGCTTGCATGCTGGGTCATCAGATATACGATCGTCATTTTGACAAGACCTGATATTTCCCACAACAGAATGGCCTGGTATTATCTTGGTATCGGATCGATCGCCGGTGCGACCCTCTTGCTGGAAATCGCTATGACAAGAATTTTTGCCGTAGCCTTCTTCAACCATTACGCGCATTTGATTATCAGCACGGCTCTGTTTGGTTTTGGGTTCAGCGGGGTGTTTCTTGCAATTTTTCCAGGGCTTAAAAAATTCAACTTTGATAAACTCTTAACGACACTGTCAATCGGTTTTGCGTTGAGCACTATTATTACTCTGAAAGTCGTGATTTCCGTGCCGTTACAGTTCGGAAACATGGAAGAACAGGCGATTCAATTTCTCTATCTGTCCGTCTACTACCTGGTGATTGCGATCCCCTTCTTCTTCTCCGGCATGGTCGTCGCCTTGCTCCTCTCAAACATTCCGGAAAAAGTCAATACCCTGTATTTTTCAGACCTCATCGGTGCCGGTATCGGCTGCTTTCTCGTGCTGCCGATGGTGCCGCTTCTGGGCGCTCCGGGTGCGGTCATCTTTTCTGCCATGCTCGGCATTATTGCGGCGAGTTGTTTCGGAAAATTAGCCGGCAAGTCTTTCATCGTTCTGAATATCATACTCTTCATTGCGCTGGCGGCTTTGCTGCCGCTGCGGGATTCACATTTTCGAGTCGTTGTCCACGAAGGCAAACGCAGCTTCAACCAGCACGAAGCAGCAGGAGAAATTGAATTGACGCGATGGGGACCAGTTTCCCGCATTGACGTCGCCAAATATGACCCCTACAAAATTATCTGGATCGACGGTGGCTCCAATCAATCTTTCATTCATCCTTTTCATGGCAACGTCAGCCTGTTAAAGCCCAAAAGACAGGCCGGAATTGTTTACCAGCTCATCCCAAATCCGGATGTCTTAATCGTCGGACCGTCGGCAGGGGAAGAAGTCCTCTATGCGCTCTCTTACAAAGCCAACTCCATTACAGGTGTTGAACTCGATCCGGTGATCTGTGATATCATGCAGAACGAATACGCCCCCTTTGCAGGTTACATCTATAATCAGCCCACCAGCAAACTGATTAATGACGAAGGCCGCAGCTATATCCGACGCAGTACGAAAAAATACGATATCATTCAACAGATTAATAACGCCTCACCCGCTGCGATCGCCTCTGGCGCACTTAATGTCTCGGAGACCTATCTTATTACGGTTGAAGCTTTTCATGACTATCTCGATCATTTAAAGGACGGCGGCTACATCTATATTAAACGCTATGGAGCAATCCGCCTGGCGACTGTTGCAGCTCAAGCCCTGCGCGAAAGGGGTGTCGAGCATCCTGAAGAGCAGATTATCATTATGGAAGACCCTCTGCACAAAGTCGGTGGAGGACAATTTTATCTTAAGAACGGCAGCTTTACTGAAGAAGAGCTTGCTGTGTTCGGTCGGGATGTCTATCGGGAACATTTAATGTATGGTCCCAAAGCGCTGAATATCCAACACGACAAATATCCTGAATATGCTGAGCTCATCTCCAACCCTGATGCCTGGAAGAAATACTATAAAATCGGGATCAACATGTTTCCTGTGACAGATGATAACCCCTTCTTCAACCATTTTACAAAATTTGCACAATTCAACAGAAAGACCGTTCCGGAAGAATTCAAACCGATTTTTGATTTAGTCTACGGCGACTCCGATCTTGCCCTTTTGATCATCCTGGGAGAGGCAGCCTTCTTGTCGTTAATTTTTATCATTCTGCCCCTTTACCTGTTTAAACGCTCTGGCTTGCGGGCTGCGGGTAAGTTCCAGTTTCTGGCCTATTTCTTCTCTCTGGGGCTGGCATTTATCCTGATTGAAATTGTCCTGATCCAAAAATTTACACTCTTCATGGGGAACCCGACCTACTCGGTGACGGTCGTGCTCTTTTCGCTCTTGATCGCAGCCGGCTGCGGCAGCTTTTTGAGCGGAGCTTTCAAAAATGTTCCAAAGCAGGCACTGATGACCGTGATTCCACTCATCCTGATCCTCTGCTGGGTGGATATATCCTTTGGACCGGTGATTTTTAACACCTTTCTCGGACACTCCATGGCAGGGAGAATCTTGATCTCGATTCTCATGATCTTCCCGCTCGGCCTGGTTATGGGTATGCCGTTTCCTCTGGGAATTACACTGGTGAACCACAGTTCAAATCAACGTCTGATTCCCTGGGTCTGGGGAATTAATGGTTACGCAACCGTCATTGGATCCGTGCTCTGCGTCATTCTGGCTTTGAGCTTTGGTTTCAAAGCTGTCATTTACTTTGCGTGCGCGATTTATCTTTTTGGAATGGCGGCAGTACTCACGATCAAATCCTGATCAATGCAGATTACGGTGGCGCTTAACCGCCGTAATCTGTACAAATACAATCTATCCGTTTTCTATCATAACAGACCTTAGAGCGGCCTTCTATAGATTTCCTTTGCACACAAAACGATGAAATTCTGCTCCAAAAAATCCTTGATGCGTCTTGTTGCGATCTTCTGTTCCATTGTCTTCGTCAGCATGTATATCAACCGTCAGCCAATCCTCACTTTTGGGGAAAAACTTCTCGACCGAGGCATCGCGTCCTGCGCAGAAATTCGACAGGAAGAAATCAGCTTCTTGAGCGGCAATCTTGAGCTTCGCGGAACGCTCTATTCTCCTGCCTGCTCTTTTCAAAAGAAAGCAGGGATCGTCTTAGCCCATGGGGCCACCAGTTTTGGACGCCATCTATCCATGTATTCTGTTATGGCCCCCAAATTGGCAAAACAGGGCTATGTTGTACTGACGTTCGATTTTCGAGGATTTGGAGATTCAGAAGATCCGCACAATCTCGACATATTTTCTTCCCTGGATTTCGCACATGATATTGTGTCGGCACTTACGGCACTTGCCGCAGTTCCGATGGTCGATCCGACACAACTTTATATTGCAGGACATTCTTTTGGAGCTGGAGTCGCGCTGGCAACAGGTGTTCGTGATGCTCGCGTCAAAGCTATCGTCTCGATCTCACCCCCGCGATTAGCAATTGAACGTATATTATCTCCTGACGCACCAGAACCCGACTTTCTGAGTATCCGTTTGTCATCGAGCATGGAACTGCCACAGAAAATCCCACGAAAATATGTCGAGCAGTATTTTAAAGACTATATTCCTGAAAAGATGTTAGAGTATCACGTTCATCCTCCAATTCTTTTCGTAGAAGGCGCAAGAGAACCGCAGGATGAACTTGAATCCCTGCAAAAAATCTATGAACAGGTGAGCCCTCCCAGAGATCATATCATCATCCCTGAGGCAGATCATTATTTTGGAACAGGCTTCCAGCAGCCGTATCGTGAAGATATTGTCTATAATGAAACGGTGATGAATGATTTGGTCGACAACATCGCGACTTGGCTGCAAAAGCTTAAACATGTAGCGATACCTGCCTATCAGATCATCGACATCTAAATAAGCACGCCCTTGAGGGGCGCGTAAAGGGCGCGACGCGGATCTGCGGCAGCGCCTCTTCGGCAACCCAATCCGTGTTTCAATTCACGCGCCCGTGGGAGGGCGCGACCGCAAGCAGCGCAAGGGATTTCTGGCGAACGGCGAGGTTTCAACTCACGCGCCCGTGGGAGGGCGCGACTTTTGAACCAGACGTAGAACTTCAAATCCCCGGCGTTTCAACTCACGCGCCCGTGGAGGGCGCGACCCATATCAGCGCGGGAGTTCTTCACACCACGAAAGTTTCAACTCACGCGCCCGTGGAGGGCGCGACTCAAGACGGCCAGCTCCAAGCCGCTGTCTTCGGCGTTTCAACTCACGCGCCCGTGGAGGGCGCGACATCCGGTACACGGCGTTGTGTCAGAGCGCAAGATGTTTCAACTCACGCGCCCGTGGAGGGCGCGACGCTGTCCAGGTCTTTCCATTTCGATCCAGTTCAGTTTCAACTCACGCGCCCGTGGAGGGCGCGACCAAAGCTTTTGTTGAGTCGAGTCAGAGTCTATTGGTTTCAACTCACGCGCCCGTGGAGGGCGCGACGCTTAACCTCACGAAAGACAGCAACCAAGTTAGGTTTCAACTCACGCGCCCGTGGAGGGCGCGACTTGAGGGCATGTTCTTTTTGCCTGGATTCAGACAGTTTCAACTCACGCGCCCGTGGAGGGCGCGACGTGGTGCCATTGTTGGTGATTATCGTATTCGAGTGTTTCAACTCACGCGCCCGTGGAGGGCGCGACGCTTGACGGCGCTGTAGTCGTATCGCTCGTCATTGTTTCAACTCACGCGCCCGTGGAGGGCGCGACGTTGTCGAACTGCGCTAGGCAGGTACTTCACCAAGTTTCAACTCACGCGCCCGTGGAGGGCGCGACAGAATCATTATGTGATGATAACTGGTATATGGCGTGTTTCAACTCACGCGCCCGTGGAGGGCGCGACACGGTTTTTCGAGACCGTTGAAGCGCGTTTCGGGGTTTCAACTCACGCGCCCGTGGAGGGCGCGACGCGCCCGGCAGAGATCATCCCGGCCCTGATTCGTGTGTTTCAACTCACGCGCCCGTGGAGGGCGCGACCTGCTGTTTTTTCGCAGTCACCGGTCGCGCACCTTTTGTTTCAATTCACGCGCCCGTGGAGGGCGCGACAAACAGCCGCCCACTCGTTCTTCAGTATCGCTTTCGTTTCAATTCACGCGCCCGTGGAGGGCGCGACACGCTTGTTAAGGGCCTCATCCTCGCATTTGAAATCGTTTCAATTCACGCGCCCGTGGAGGGCGCGACTTACCCGTATTCTGCCCAGTGATTGAGGATACGATGTTTCAATTCACGCGCCCGTGGAGGGCGCGACGCCGAAGTCGCCGGGCAGTTAGGCATCGCGTCCGAGGTTTCAATTCACGCGCCCGTGGAGGGCGCGACAAAAATTCGGGCACCGGCACACCGTGCTCCGCGTAGTTTCAATTCACGCGCCCGTGGAGGGCGCGACGTGTTCTCGATCCAATTGTCGAACAGGTTTTGCCGGAGTTTCAATTCACGCGCCCGTGGAGGGCGCGACTACGAATTTTCCGACAAGCACCTCGGCACACTCAAAGTTTCAATTCACGCGCCCGTGGAGGGCGCGACTGCAATCGCCGCCGGCTACGGCCGCTTACAGGTCATGGTTTCAATTCACGCGCCCGTGGAGGGCGCGACTGAAGGCCGCTGAATGGCTGGCGGCCCAGCAACGAGTTTCAATTCACGCGCCCGTGGAGGGCGCGACTTCGCGGCCCTCGACAGTCAGATTACCGCCGTGGTTTCAATTCACGCGCCCGTGGAGGGCGCGACGAGGGCTCAATCGACATCAACGCTGTTCGGAAGCGCGTTTCAATTCACGCGCCCGTGGAGGGCGCGACCCGAAAAATTATCCTCCCAAGCTGCCGGCACGTCGAGGTTTCAATTCACGCGCCCGTGGAGGGCGCGACAATCAGTGCTCTTTCTGTGGCGTGGGATATTGGGAGTTTCAATTCACGCGCCCGTGGAGGGCGCGACGCACATCATGTTGCCCTGCTCGCTGGGGTGCATGTGGGTTTCAATTCACGCGCCCGTGGAGGGCGCGACGAATCGGCGCGGCCTGGGCAGAGTACAGATTGAAATGTTTCAATTCACGCGCCCGTGGAGGGCGCGACGCCCGCCGGCGCTGAAATTCCGTTTGATGCTGGCATGTTTCAATTCACGCGCCCGTGGAGGGCGCGACCAGGCTGCGCACGCTCTCCAAACCATTAATATTCAAAGTTTCAATTCACGCGCCCGTGGAGGGCGCGACCTGCCCTCCAGACCATGCTCGAATCACTCCCGGCAGAAGTTTCAATTCACGCGCCCGTGGAGGGCGCGACGACAGCCGCCCAAGGCTGTCCCTCACCAATTAAACACATGTTTCAATTCACGCGCCCGTGGAGGGCGCGACCTGACGCGATTCCAGCATTCCACCGACCATTTCAGGGTTTCAATTCACGCGCCCGTGGAGGGCGCGACGCCTCGTCATACTCATCACTACTGGTGTCGGTTGTTTCAATTCACGCGCCCGTGGAGGGCGCGACGACGGATGTTCTCCTCGGTCAACACGTACGTCTTCGTTTCAATTCACGCGCCCGTGGAGGGCGCGACTGGGCATCCCGAACTTTTCCAGGAAGACCAGCCAGTTTCAATTCACGCGCCCGTGGAGGGCGCGACTTTTGCGCACGCGGAAGCCCTTCTTGCCCCCCAGCGTTTCAATTCACGCGCCCGTGGAGGGCGCGACATAGACTCCCATTTCGGGCGGCCTCCAGCCTGAGTTTCAATTCACGCGCCCGTGGAGGGCGCGACCTTTAGGCGCCGACTAGCGTCGCGCCGGGGGTTGTTTCAATTCACGCGCCCGTGGAGGGCGCGACATGCGTTCTGTTTCCCCATAAGAGGCTCTAACAGGGTGTTTCAATTCACGCGCCCGTGGAGGGCGCGACCACTGCCCACAGCAGCCCCAAAGGTCACGCCCACGTTTCAATTCACGCGCCCGTGGAGGGCGCGACTTTAGGCGCCGACTAGCGTCGCGCCGGGGGTTAGTTTCAATTCACGCGCCCGTGGAGGGCGCGACTGCGCACGCGGGTCTTGATTTTGCACAGCACATGTTTCAATTCACGCGCCCGTGGAGGGCGCGACGCAATTCGTGATATTTTTCCGGGCGCAGCTCGACGTTTCAATTCACGCGCCCGTGGAGGGCGCGACCCAGATATTTTTGGGGCCGTTATTTTTTTGCCTGTGTTTCAATTCACGCGCCCGTGGAGGGCGCGACTCAGGGAGGAGGTCGACAGGGTAATTACAATCGGAGTTTCAATTCACGCGCCCGTGGAGGGCGCGACATCATCACATCATGATTCTGGAATACCAGATTGCGAGGTTTCAATTCACGCGCCCGTGGAGGGCGCGACCTGTTGTCGGAAGGGGGAGCTGCGAGAAATCCTTGTTTCAATTCACGCGCCCGTGGAGGGCGCGACTCCATCTGTCACCACCCGTCACCGGTGACGGGTGTTTCAATTCACGCGCCCGTGGAGGGCGCGACGATAAGATCATGGTTCTTTTTGATCATATGCTTGATGTTTCAATTCACGCGCCCGTGGAGGGCGCGACATTTCCGGAGGGTACGTGGCGAAGTGTCGTCCAAAGTTTCAATTCACGCGCCCGTGGAGGGCGCGACTGCATGACTATAATCCATTGATTTCATTGATGTCAACTTTATATTTGCGCTAAACTCTGGGATCTGATCTTTCTTGTATCTCTGCATCGAAAGATATCTACTGATAATCTCTTCTGCCAGAGGAACGCTAACCTGTCTGAAATTTAATGCTTGCTGGAGGTTAGCGCCTTACTGGTTAGATGATGAGCGTGCCTTCAATGTCAGGCGTATCACAAATGCCATGATGCTCAACCCGCCGCTTCCAATTGGATCCTAAAAAATAAAATCGCAGCGCGTAAGCGTTTTTGCCCGGCTCTTGAATTTGTTCCACCGACATCATAAGTCACCAGTATAAGCATATATTTTCCCTGTTTTCCATTCCTCCCGGAGAGATAAACGGAAATGCCTGTAATATCAGGCACTGTAGGCAATCGTTCAGAAGTTTTTACTCTAACAGGGGGACAAAAAACATTATTTTTTTCCGCGATGTCAAAGAGCTTCCGACGTTTATTTCCATAAGCTTGCCGGATAAAATTCTGAGTCTCCGCGAAGATGCCTGGCCAGTAGTTGAGCCTGCACATGGAAGGCCAGGCCGAGCGGCATTTTTTCGTTCAGCAGCGGGTGGGTAATTTCTTCTTGCTTGCGTTTTTGCCAGTTTTCCAGCAAGGTCTTGCGGCAATCTTCGGTCATCCGCACGGCACCGCTGTCCTGAGTTTGAAATTGGGTCGGTTTGATCTGTTTACGGTTGATTAGCCTTAACACTACCCGATCGGCGACAAAAGCGCGAAATTCCTCCATCAGATCAAGTGCGCAGCCCGGACGTCCGGGACGGTCGCGGTGTAGAAATCCCACTGCTGGATCAAGGCCAACCGCTTCACATGCGCCCCGGCAATCGTGAGATAAGAGGGTATAGGCAAATGACAATAAAGCGTTCACAGGATCCCTCGGTGGACGGCGATTGCGCCCATCCATTTTGAATCCGCTGTCGCTATTGAGGAGATGTGGGAAAACTGAGAAATATTCACGCGCTGCCTCGCCTTCATAACCGCGTATGCTGTCGGCAGAATCAGCCTCCGCAATGCTTTTTTTGATGCGCGCCAATCGTTTTACGGCTGCTGCCAGCATTCCATCTTTATCATTATCAGGATGATTGCGCAGGGTACGCTGCAGTATGGCGCGGGTGTTGCTGACTTTGGCCGCGACAATGCAGCGCACGATTTCCCGGCAAGCTTGCGTGTCATCGGTAATACGATATTGGGCGCGGCGCAGCAGAACATTACCGCTTTGCGCTCCAAGCACGCTTGCCAAAAAGCGGTTGTGTTCAGTTAAAAATGACACGGTGATGCCGCGTTCGGCGCATAAGGCCATAGCATCCGGGCTCATCATCACGCGTCCGATCGCTACAAGGCCGTTCAGAGCAAGGACAGGAAGTTTCTTTTTGAGTTCCAAGCTTTTGATTTCAATCACCAGCGTGTCATGATCACGGTGGATATATGCGCCATTGGTTGTTACATAAAGTGTATTCAGCAGCCGTTTCATGTTTCTCCTTGCATGAGTTTATCATAGTAGTCGGATAATCTTTTTGAAAAGGTGTCCGGCATACAGCGTTCTTGCAGCGAACAATTGTTACAGCGTTTATCCGCAAGCGGCGGAGGCGTGAGACCGCTGCGGAGCAAGTTATGGGTTGCTGCGGCGCATTGTCTGGTTTCTCCTCGCAGCGCAGGCGTAAATTCGACCTCTTTGCGGCGGCGGGCTTTGCCATAGAATAAGGCTCCGGCAGGAATATCACATCCCAGCATTTCTTCCAGGCAGATTGCCTGAGCGCAGAGCTGCACTGCGTCGCAGTTATTCTTTTTCGGCTTTCCCCGTTTATATTCCACCGGAAAGGGCTGCCAGCGGCCGCGAGTGTGGGGCAGGCGGCAGCCCTGCTGACTTTTGTGGAATTCCACGGCGTCGGCCTGACCTGAAAGACCAAGCTGCGCCGAAACTAGCCGCAGACCGCGTGAGATGATCAGATCGCCGCGTTTCTCGCGGCTTTCTCTATGCACCCGTTCGTGCAGGATATTGCCCTGCATGGTAAATTGGTTGTCATCCCAGATCATCTCCATATAGGCCAATGCGCATTGACGTGGGCAGAAGAGATAATGCTGAAGCGCGGAAAGCTGAATATAGTCGTCTTCGTGGTACATGTTTTACCTCTCTCATGTTACGCGACCTGATAGATGGCCGGGCAGTAAAGAGGAACCTGTAGCACTTTATGCAGGGCTTCGGCGGGATATTCTACGAAGACTGAACAATGTGGCAAATCAGGAATAGCTGCAATATAGTCCTCGTCTTCTTCTCTGTAAAAAATATTGAATTGTTTCATGTAATAGAGCCTGGCTTTTCCCCCGACATTTTAGAGGTCGAGTAACTACAGGATGTCAGGATGAACGTAAATATAATGACTGCCTGATCCCCTTATTCAACAGAAAGCCAAAAGCTTCCACGCAGGCAGTAACTTACGGAGAACTGACATTTTTCGAGCCTTCCAAGAGTTTTTTGAGCAATTTGCGCTTCTTTGTCGATATATTCTCATCGGTTGCCTCATACTTAATTTTCGCTCCTACATTAATGTTCAAAGGGTTGTTGAGCAAGGAGAAATGATTACCCTGCTCAACCTGAATCATGCTTATAATTTCTCGATAATTTCCACACCGTTTGGTTTTTCCTGGGAATTGATGGAAATCTTGTAATGACTGAACGCTCGTACCGGAGCCGAAGTATCACCTACTCTTTCAACGTTCACTAAATCGAAGAGTTTATGAGCAGGCGCGTTACCGAGTTTGGAATCGTGTTTGAAGATGATCAGTTTGCGTGAGTTCATCTTGCCCCTGGCTGCTGAGTGATCGTGATCAAACATGTTGATTAGGGCATCCCAGAGAAATTCGGCATCGTCCTCGCTAAAGCCGGTTTTTTCTGCAAAATGGGCTGATAAGTAGCCTTCGACACGATAAAGTCCATATGGAATAAATGCTTTTTTTCCGATAGTTCGTTC
>PDSJ01000039.1 GCA_002748425.1 candidate division KSB3 bacterium
GCATCGACGATGAAAAAAATTCCGGCGCCAGCCTGTCCCAGGCCAACAGGGATTGTTCCGCCGCCACCGCTTTTAGTATAGACCTGGACATTTTGACTGAGCTTTTTCAAGTACTCGAAGGTTTTATCCTCGTCGCGGTCAAAGACCTCCAGAACCGAGAAGATACGGGTCACTGCGGTTCCTGATGTTCGCGCATCAGCCATCTGAATCATCCCTTTATAAGCCGGATCGAGCAAATCATCCCAGGAAGCCGGAGGCTCAAGATTGTTTTCCTTCAGAAACGCTGAGTTACTCATAAACACCAATGGATCGTCCGCAATCCCCACCCAATAGCCTTCAGCATCTTTAAAACGATCGGCTAATGCCTCAAACGCCGGAGGCTTATATGCTTCAAACACGCCTTCCTTCACGCCAGCACCAAATGTTTCCACCGGCCCGCCAAACAGCACATCGACACGCGGGTTGTTTTTCTCGGCGATGACCCTCGCCAGGGCACCGTAGCATGATAAAACCTCCTTATTAGCTTGGGATCTTTATATTCAGTTCCTAACATTTTTCTCTCACAGAGGCAAAGAACTCACAAAAAAATTCGGCGGCCTCATTCTCGTGAGGCCCTTTGTGCACTTTGCGGGTCCGAAGGAGACCAAAAACTTAGGTACTGGGAATATGGATGATAAAGGATTTTGGGAACAAAAGCATGTTTTCTCTAAATATTTGGTAGTGTCAAGGAAATAAAACAAAAATCCTGAACATAACTCTAAGAGACCACTCAGAAAAAAACTTGACAATAGTTTGTGTTATTTCAATTTCTCAGTCATGGATGATCTCTGTCATTGGAATGCCCAGAGACGCGTATCCTTCTCTAACCTCCTATATTTTTCTATCTCCTATAAGGATGTGGTCGAAAGATGAAAGTGAGCCTTTCATGAAAAAATCGGATTCTATGTATTCGTTTATCAAGACTGTTCGTATGACTGCATTGAAAAAATATGTGCTATTGGCTGCGGAAAAGTTGGATCTGATTGCATCAGCAGCGATTGTTGCCATGATGTCTTTGACGTGTGCGGATGTCATATTACGCATGTTTCGTCGGCCAATTCCCGGAGCCTACGAACTGGTCTCCTTTTTAGGGGCGATTGCCGTCTCCTTTTCCATCGCTCATACCTCTGCTGAAAGAGCTCATGTCGCCGTAAGCCTGCTGGTGCGGATGCTGCCTTCCAGAATTCAGGGGATTGTCGAAGCAAGCGTAGCTCTGCTGAGCCTGGTGCTTTTCGGACTGATCAGTTGGCAATGCCTCGTGTACGGCAATGATTGCCGGCTTAATGGAGAAGTCTCTTTAACACTTGGGATTCCGCTTTATCCTGTGATCTACGGTGTGGCATTCGGAGCCTCTGTCGTGTGTCTGGTGCAGATGGTGGATCTTATCAATGCAATCGAAACGGTGAGGCAATCATGAGTTTAACCACAATCGGAATCCTCGGCACGTTAGTTCTTCTGCTTCTCTTGTTCTCCAAAATGCCGGTCGGTTTTGTGATGGCTTTGCTGGGGCTGACAGGTTTCAGCTATGTGGTCAACTGGAACGCCGGGCTGAGTCTGCTGGCAAAAGATGTATTTGAGAGTTTTTCGTCCTATGATCTGACGGTGATTCCACTCTTTATTTTTATGGGGCAGATCGCCTTTCATTCTGGAATCAGTAAACGTCTCTACGATGCCGTTTATGTCATGATGGGCCATTATAAGGGAGGGCTGGCTATTGCGACGATTGGAGCGTGTGCCGGATTTTCAGCCATATCGGGCTCAACCAACGCCACTGCCGCGACCATGGCGATGATTACATTGCCGGAGATGCGGCGTTATAAGTACGACCTCGGTTTAGCGACCGGCACGGTCGCTGCCGGAGGCAGTTTGGGGATTCTGATTCCGCCCAGTGTGGTGTTTATTATCTATGGCGTCATGACTGGGCAATCGATCGGTAAGTTGTTTGCTGCTGGAATTCTTCCGGGCCTTTTGCTTGCAGTACTCTTTATTCTGACGATTTATATCCGCGTGAGACAGAATCCTGCTATTGCGCCGACCGGGCCGAAAGCAGGGCTGAAAGAGCGCGTTGCCACGTTTGCCGGTGTGTTTGAAGCGTTGTGTATTTTCTCCTTAGTCATGGGCGGTTTATTTTTCGGGATTTTTACCCCGACTGAAGCCTCAGCTGTGGGAGCTTTTTTGACGCTGCTGCTCGCGATTCTTCGCCGGCAGTTAAGCTGGGAACATTTTGTGCGGGCGTTGATCGAAACGACAAAAATCAGTTGCATGGTGATGGTAATCGTGACTGGTGCTGTGGTTTTTGGGCATTTTATGGCAATTACCAGAATTCCTTTCAGTCTCGCAGCCGGGGTCAGCTCATTGCCCTTGCCTCACTATGCCACGATGGGGATTATTATTCTGGTGTATTTGATCGGCGGCTGTTTTATGGATGCCTTGGCAATGATTATGCTGACGATTCCAATCTTCTATCCAGTCGCCACAAATCTCGGTTTCGATCCGATCTGGTTCGGCGTAGCGATTGTGCTGGTGACGGAAATGGGTGTGATTACACCGCCGGTTGGCGTGAATGTCTACGTGGTACACGGCATCGCCAAAGACGTGCCGCTTGAGACGATTTTTAAAGGTGTTGCCCCTTTTATCCTTGCGCTCCTGGCTTGCATCGGTCTGCTTCTGATGTTTCCGCAGATTGTCTTGTTTCTGCCGGGTTTGATGAACTGAGCAGCATATTTACGAGCGTGGAGAATGGAGTGATTCGATCGAGCTTCTTGGGTCAATCAGGCCAATCTGCGTTCTTTCGAAGTCATGAACGATACTGAAGCGCTGGTCTGGAAACGTCTTCGTTCGGAAGAGGGACAGGATTTACGAGTTTTTCGCCTGCGTTTTGATGAATTGAAGAATCCTCGTAATGACTATGTTCTGAAAGCCGTAGTGCTTGAGGCCAACGACTGGGTGACTGTTGTTGCGGTCACGCCGGAAAAGAAAATCGTCGTCGTGGATCAATATCGTTTTGGCCGACGCTGCGTCAGCACCGAAATTCCGGCTGGCATCATCGAAACGGGCGAATCCCCACAGATGGCCGGGCAACGTGAATTGCTTGAAGAAACCGGCTATTCAACCGATCGTTGGACATCGTTAGGTTGGATCGAGCCAAACCCTGCGTTTTTGAATAATCTCTGCCATCAGTTTCTGGCTCTCGATGTCAGAAAAACTCACGAAGCAAAGCTGGATGAAGGCGAAGCGCTTCAGGTCCGTGAACTCACATTACAAGAGCTGCAGGAAGAAATTTGTCGGGGTAATATCCGAAATTCGTTTAGTTTACTGGGATTGTCGAAAGTATTCGATCTGTGGACTGACCTCAAGTACGCCGATTTTTAGTGAGCTACAGAGCACGGCTTCAAACGAGCTGTACAGGCAGCAGAGCGTTTGCCAACGCAGTGAAGTTCTGTGGCTGGAGCGTCCCGGACAAGGTTTCATCAACTGCGATCAGGCGAGTTCGACAACAGCTCTTTGATGAGTTCTACTGCGGTCTCTCCGGCGATCCCCTTTTCTTTCATGGCGTTCTGATATTCGGTGATAAGTAGTTGAACTTTGTCGTTCCACCTGGCGTCTTCTTCTGCCGGAAGTGCGTGAATGGTCTTCCCTAAGCCGGTCACAAAGGCGCGGCCGTCCATATCAGCATCATCCCAGACTTGTCCGTGAACTGAGACCCATTCTTCTCCCACCTCGTCGAAAATCTTCTGAATGTCTTCCGGCAGCGAATTGTATTTTTTCTTATTCATCACCACAAACATCGATGTGGTATAGCCGAAGGCCTTACTCTCGATGATATAGTCGATTATTTCACCTTGTTTCCAGCCTTTGAGGGTCTCTATCGGGCAGATAGTGCCTTCTACCACACCTTTTTGCAACGCTTCGTACGCCGCGTTTTGCGGCATCGCAACCGGCGCGGCTCCGAGCTGTCCGGCGAGTTTCGAACTCAGGCCGGTAGAACGAATTTTCATGCCCTTCATGTCTTTGAGAGAGCTGACATCTTTTGTGGTCGCCAGTATGCCTGGGCCGTGTGCATGAATCGTCAAAACTTTGACATCCTGCAACTCCTTAGGGGCCATTGTCTTATAAAATTCATATGCAACCTTAGAGGCGGTTTTTCCGTCAGGGTATCCAAGAGGCAGATCCACAGCCTCCATGACCGGAAAGCGTCCTCTGGTATACGCAAAGGCTGAGTGTCCCATGTCGCTGATGCCGTCAACAACGCCGGCGTACACGGCCTGGGCTTTGGTGAGGGTCCCTCCGGGAAACACAGTGATCCTGACTCTGCCGTTACTGCGCGCTTCAATTTCTGCGGCCATCTTCTCACTGGCAACGGCATGAGGGTGTGTGGGGGGAAAAAAGACGCTGAAGCTTAATTGTATCGGTTTTTCAGCTTGTACGACCGGAACAAAAACGAGTGATGTGATGATAAGGGGACAGAACAGCAAAGTATGCCAAAACAGGTGCACGATTTTCATAATGAATTTTCCTCCTGATGAATGATGAATGAGGATGAAGGATTTTCAGAAAAAGCAGCAGGCTGCTCACATACACACTACTGTCCTGAAATGGATGAAGCCGCTTTTGTCAATGAAAATGTATACACGTCGTGTCTTCTGACAGCATCTTTTTTTGAGAACAGCCTTGACATGGTGGAGGAAATCTTGTATATTAGCGCATTATGATGGTCACGGATGACTTGTTGCAGAAGCCCTGAAGATATTCGAGATGATCTGTTCTTACAGTATTTATGGGCTTTCCAACGATAGAGAGGAGGAGTGTGTATGAAAACATATAGAAGAGTTGTTAGTCTTATCGTTTTTACGGCTTTCATCGGAGGTTGTGCTCTTGCCCCGTCGTCGGGCAGAGGTGGAACAAAACCGAAGGCTTTCTCAATGGAAGTGAAGGTGGCGAAAAAGGTGTATAAGCCGGGCGAGTTGATCGTGGTCGACGTATGGGCCAGTGAAGATTGCTATCTCTCGCTGTATGACATCAGCACACAGGGAGAAGTGACGCAGATCTTCCCCAACAGCTATGCGGCCGACAATTTGATCCAGGGCCGGCGGATTTATCCGATTCCTGCAAAAAGCGATGCATTTGATTTTGAAGTAAGCGGTCCTGCCGGGCTTGAGAAGGTCAGAGGCGTGTGTACAAAAGCAAATGTGAACTTTTTTGAAGAACAAACGCGTAATTCATCAGATCTCTTCCCAAGTGTTGCCGACGACTCCGATCGCTTTGAAAGAGCAATTAACACAAGATTGAATGCTGTGCCCGATACCCAGTGGGCAGAAGCTGAAGTCTCTTTTCAGGTACGTTAATTCGGAAAAAGCCGTAAGCGTCCGTGAAATATACGGAAGCGCGAACGTTGCCGCTATCTTTCACGGACGAGGATTTGATGGTTTTTGCATGGAGGGAGTGTGGTCTTGTGTTTGGCTCTCTTGCAAGCAAAAGACCTGCGCAGTCCTCACTTGGAACTTATTCTGTGCGGATTATCAGCGGAAATCTACGCGGACGACAGCTGAGCGTTCCTAAAGGACGAGGAGTCCGTCCTACCTCGGATCAGGTCAAGGAAAGCCTGTTCAGCATCATTGCTTCGAATATTGTGCAGACCTCGGTGCTCGATCTCTTTGCCGGGACTGGAAATCTTGGTATCGAAGCCCTCAGCCGCGATGCCGCACATGCTGTGTTTGTAGAAAAAGTGCCTGCACATTTTCAGGCCTTACAAAGCAATCTGGCGAAATGCAGCCTTGAGGAAAAAAGCGACGCGTATTGCGGCGATGCAAATACGCTGCTGCGAGTCTTACAACGCAGATACAAGCATTTTGATCTGATCTTTCTCGATCCGCCCTATCGCCATACAAAGATGTTGTCCGACGTTCTTATACAGATCGCATCACGGAAACTTCTGGCACAACACGGACGTCTCATCATCGAGCACGCTCAGATCTTTTCCCCTCCTGAAAGAATTAAGGATGCCCTTGTTTTAGATAACAGCCGCCGTTTCGGCGATACATCCCTCTCTTTTTACCTGGCTGATAACGCATAGATTTCCATCTGAGGAAAAGGATTGACAGGCTCCCAGCAATCTCTCATACTGTCTCTGTGAAGAAGCTGTACAGGCGTGACGTTGTCGGCAACGTATTGTGAAGAACACCTTATGAAAGCTCACACATTTTTAGGCAAGAAGATTTCAGGACCGTTTACAATCCCGTCCGGCGTGATCGCGACAAGCGTAAACATTTTAGAGCGGATTGCGCGTGAGATCCCGGAAATTGGGGTTTTGACGACAAAAAGCATTGGCCCGTATCCTCGCGAGGGCCATCGAGAGCCGGTCTACACACAATATGCGCCCGGCTGCTTTATGAATGCGGTCGGCCTGACAAATCCAGGGGCTGAAGAATTCTCAAAACAGCTGGAGCTCGTTTCTCTGCCGACAGATCGGTTTTTATTGATTTCGATTTTCGGCGCTGTGATTGAAGAATATGTTAAGACTGCACAAATTCTTGCGCCTTATGCCGACGGCCTGGAACTGAATCTTTCCTGCCCAAATGCCAGGGGACTTGGCGTGGCTTTTGGACAAGATCCCGATATGGTGCGCGAGATTACCCGCGCAGTCAGCGTGGCGGTCAATCTGCCGGTGATTCCGAAGTTGACGCCGAACGTTGCAAATATCAGCGAGATCGCCAGGGCAGCTGTGGAAGGCGGGGCCGCTGCGATCTGCGGGATCAATTCTTTAGGGCCGGGTTGCTATACGGTTGACGGACATCCGGTGTTGACGAATACTTATGGCGGAATGTGCGGCAAGGGAATTCTGCCCATCGGACTGAAATGTCTCCGCGAAATCGCTCAGGCAGTAGATGTCCCCCTGATTGGCTGCGGCGGCATCAGCAGTGCGGCGGATGTCAGAGAATATCAACAGGCTGGCGCGTCGATTTTTGGAGTCGGCACCGCTTTGACCGGCCTTTCAACACCGAAATTGCAGTATTTTTTCGCGGCGCTGCAACAAGACCTCGACAAAGGGACAAATACGGCGGTTCAGCAGCTCTCAACAGTGGATTTGAGTTTTTCAAGTTATAGACTCCGACAACATATTAAGCCAGCAGACGATCTTTCACTGTTGATCTTTGACGGGGAGATCGACGTGCAGCCGGGACAATTCATTTTTGTCTGGATTCCAGGAGAAGGGGAAAAACCTTTTTCCGTGCTTGACGATCGACCGTTCACTCTCTCGATTCAGCGGCAGGGCTGTTTCAGTGAAACGCTTTGTCAACTGGAGGTCGGCGCCACAGTTTATGTGCGCGGGCCTTACGGTGTTGCGGCAGTACCGTCCGCGAGGCGGAAAACGCTGCTGGTCTGCGGCGGCTCTGGTTTAGCAGCCTTGTATCTTATCGCCAAACGCCACCCCAGTAGTACGTCCATTTTTATGGGCGCCCGGGATTCGCGGCATCTGTTTTATCTCGAAGAGGCCCGTAACGTCGCTGATGTCCATATCGCGACCGAAGACGGCAGCCTTGGCTGTCAAGGTCTGGTCACGGAACTGCTGGAGAAGCATCTTGCGCAATATGCGGGCAATGACCCTTTGTTGTTTTACAACTGTGGTCCTGAGAAAATGCTTGAAGTTGCACTGGAGATCGAACAACGCTACGCAGCTCGCGAGCATATTTATAATTCCATTGATTATGTCACCAAATGCGGCGTCGGTATTTGCGGCAGTTGTGCCGCTCCAAACGGTGAACGCCTTTGTGTGGACGGTCCATTTTTATGATCTTGACGGAAAAAGAACAAATTGCCAGAAGCAAAGTCTGTCTGGCGTTGGATAATTTTCATCATTTTCATGAAGTCAGAAGCTGTATTGAAGAGCTTAGTCCGGTCGCAGGGATGTTCAAGATCGGAAAAGAACTGTTTACGCGCTTCGGCCCGCAGGTGGTTGAAGTCGTCAGGAAATCCGGTGCAGAAGTGTTTCTGGATCTGAAGTATCATGACATTCCCAATACTGTCAAAAAGGCAGCCTGTGCAGCAACGGAACTCGGGGTGTTTGTGTTCGACGTGCATGCGAGCGGAGGACTGGCAATGATGCGGGCGGCTCTGGAAGGAAGTCTTGAGGCTGTTGACGCGTACGATGTACGTCTTCCGCGGATTATCGGCGTCACGATTCTGACCAGCATTGATCGGCAAGTCCTTAACCATGAGATTCGTATCCCCGGCAGTGTTGAAGAACAGGTCTTACATCTTGCGTCCTTGACCAAGGAATCCGGATTACACGGAATTGTCTGTTCTGCTGCGGATTTGTCGGCAATCACGGCAGAACTGCCTGCTGATTTTCTCTACGTGACTCCGGGCATCAAAGGTCCGAATACAGCGGCCGGCAGCGATCAAAAACGGGTTTTCAGCCCTCGGAAT
This sequence comes from candidate division KSB3 bacterium, assembly GCA_002748425.1. Classification (GTDB taxonomy): domain Bacteria; phylum Moduliflexota; class Moduliflexia; order Moduliflexales; family Moduliflexaceae. The sequence goes on from PDSJ01000039.1 coordinate 8,467, forward strand.
GCCGTGCAGGACGGCGCAAGCATTTTGGTGATCGGGCGGGCGATTACGGCGGCGGCAGATCGTCTTCAGGCCGGAAAAGATCTCCTTGAGGATATTGCGCAGGTTCTATAGAGCGAATCGTATGCAGAGAGGACTGAAGCGCACTCAGCGTCTCTGTGCGATGCCGACGATGACAGTTATGAAAGCGTCCTATGAAATTTCGCCTCTTGATGGGAGATATAAAGCGCGGCTGGAGCACTTGTCAGATTACTTTTCGGAATACGCTCTGATGCGGTCGCGTTGTGAAGTTGAACTCAGATATGTGCTGGCTCTCGATGAGACCGGCTTGTTTACGGCCCTGACCGATGGGGAAAAGGCCAGCATTCAGGCTGCGCTCAATGAGTTTTCAGAGTCCGATTATCAGCGGATCAAGGCGATCGAAGCAAGCGTCCGGCACGATATTAAGGCCTGCGAAATCTTTTTGCGAGAAAAAGTTCAGCTTGCGGACAAGAATCTTCTCCACTTTGCACTAACGTCGGAAGATGTCAATAATCTGGCTTACAGTCTGCTGTGGAAAGCCTATATTGAACACATACATCTGCCGCTGCTTGAGCGATTGATCGCGGTGCTTTGTGAACTCGCCGAGCGCTGGAAAAATATCCCGTTTCCGTGTCGAACGCATGGACAGAAAGCCTCGCCAAGCACTGCCGGCAAAGAGATCGCGGTCTCTATCAATCGAGTGCTGCGGCAATACCAGAAATTGAAATGCTTGAAGTTCGCCGGAAAATTGAATGGAGCGGTCGGAAATTTTTCAGCGATGCTGGCGGCGTTCCCCGATTACGATTGGATGGCTTTCTCCTATGCATTTGTTGAAGGATTGGGACTGGTCCGTAATATCGCCACAACGCAGATTGAGGATCATGACAGCTGGGCAGACTATTTCAATATCAGCCGCCAGATCAATAACATTCTGCTCGATCTGAATCAGGATGTCTGGAGTTATATCTCACGGGACTTGTTCCATGAAGAAAGCAATGCCGCAGAGGTCGGCTCATCTACAATGCCGCATAAAGTGAATCCAATTAACTTTGAAAACAGCGAAGGCAACCTCCTGCTGGCGAATTCCCTCTTTAGCATGCTGGCTGATAAACTCTGTCGTTCGCGTATGCAGCGAGATCTCTCTGACAGTACGGTCAAGCGTAATATCGGTGTAGCGTTGGCGCATTCCTATCTGGCGTACACGGAAACGATGCAAGGTTTGCATCGTATACAAATCAACGAAGAAGTCTGCCTGCGGGACTTGGACAACAGCCCGGAACTGCTGGCTGAAGCAATTCAGACAATTCTGAAAACTGCTGGCATTGAGGATCCGTATAGTCTTTTGAAGCACGTCACGCGCGGTAAGGCGATCTCTCAGCAGGACCTGATACAGTTCATCGATGCTCTGAAGCTTGATGACGCTGTGAAGGCTCGTTTGAGAAACTTGCAGGTCTCCTCCTACATCGGCGATGCTCGACGCATTTGTGAAAACGTCGTTGAAGCTGCGCGGAACGCGATAGAACATGGAGCAGGCTGATTGTGACAAGAGAAAATTTTTTACCGCTCTGGCAGGAAGAGGAATTGCTATGAAAGCGTTAGTTACCGGAGGTGGGGGATTTTTAGGCCGTTACATTGTCGAGCAATTACTGGAACGGGGCGACAGCGTCAGGACCTTTGCGCGCGGCGAGTATCCAGCCTTAGCCCGACTCGGAGTGGAAGTCGTTCGCGGCAATATACAGGATGGAGAGGCTGTGCGGAAAGCCTGCTCAGCTATGGATTGCGTTTTTCATGCGGCGGCGCACCCTGGTATCTGGGGGCCTTGGGAGTCCTTTTACCAACCGAATGTCGTGGGCACAGAGAACATGATTGCGGCTTGTCGAATCGAGAAGGTTCCGAAATTCGTGTTCACCAGCTCTCCCAGTGTGGTCTTTAACAATCAGGATCAGAGGGGCTGTGATGAATCGCTGCCCTATCCTGAGAAATATGAGAATTATTATTCCCACAGCAAAGCACTTGCAGAGCAAATGGTTCTTGACGCCAATGGAGATGGTGTGCTGACAGTCGCGCTACGACCGCACCTGATTTGGGGGCCGCGCGACCCGCATCTGCTGCCGCGCCTGATCGAACGGGCTGGATCCGGGCAATTGATGCAGGTCGGGGATGGAACAAACAGAGTGGACATCACCTATGTTGAAGACGCTGCCAGGGCACATCTTCTGGCGGCTGATGCACTGGAACCAGGAACTCCGGCGGCCGGATCAGTGTATTTTATCAGCCAGGACGCGCCAGTGAATCTGTGGCAATGGATACATGCTCTGCTGGACCAATTAGACATTCCACCGATCCGCCGGAGAATTTCACTCTCGACCGCCCGCACAATCGGGGCGATTATGGAATTCGGCTATCGACTGCTGCGTATGTCCGCTGAGCCGCGTATGACTCGTTTTCTGGCGACCGAGCTGGCCAAAGATCACTATTATGATATTTCCCGCGCAAAACAGGAACTCGGCTATCAGCCGCAGTTCACGATGGCCGCGGCGCTTGAGAAGACGCTGCCTTTTTTGCGCTAACATGCGCCGCTGTCATCGTTTGCCAGATTTAGAAATACACGCCCTTCATGAAGACGCCTCTTCCAGGAGTTTCCAGCAATAAAGCTGCATGCGGGGCAGGTGAAACGGGCCTTTCCACAGATTGCCTTTTGAGTGGATAGAGATACGTCCGTCGCGGTGTAAGTAGCCGTACCACTCGCCGTATGTGGCATCGGGAAAATGCGTGTAAGCCCAGTCGTGGATGAGTTGATGCCAGTGGGCGTATTTCTCATCGCCGGTCAGATGAAAGGCCAGCAGTGTGGCGATAATCGCTTCGTTCTGGGGCCACCAGAACTTCATGTCCTGCCAGTATTCCTGAACCGGCAAAGCTTTGATATCGCGATAATAGAGAATGCCGCCGTATTCTTTGTCCCATCCCCATTCCCACATCCAATCGAGAATCGTGGTCCCCAATGCGAGTAATTTGGGATCGTTGCCGCGTTGTTTTGCCTCATGCAGGATAAACCAGGCTGCTTCAATCGAATGCCCGGGGCAAAGAAGCCGTCCGTCAAAATGATCGATGGCTTCTCCTGCTGGTCCGACAGTTTCAGGCACAGCCCTGAATTCAGGCTTCATAAAATCCTGTTCGATTTCTCTTATACAACGGTCGATCCACTGATTACAGAACTCGACGTCGCCAATCGTCTCGCGTAAGACCTGTGTTGTCGCAATCATGATCATTGGTACGGCGAGACTTTTGCCTGCACGGGCTGCCGGATCGCATTTCGGCGGGATCAAATCAGGTGTGGAAAGATAACGGACAATCAGCTCAAAGAGATGAAGAGCCTCTTCTTTGGCTCGCTCGTCGCCACTTGCTTTGGCATACGCTGCCAACGCAATCGTTCCAAAGGTCTCGGTAAAAAGATAGCGTCGTTTTCGGACCGGCCGGCCGTCGCGTGTCACCTGAAAAAACATACGACCGTCATCATCAAACCCGTATTTGCGAATAAACTGAATTCCATGGGCAGCGAGTTCCAGCCATTCTTCACGCGGTTCAACAGTATTATAGAGGTTGGCCAGGGTCCAGGTAAATCGTCCCTGCTGCCACATCCCTTTATCAGTATCAAGAACCGTACCGTCGCGGTCCAGACAGAACATAAATCCTCCATGGTCCCGGTCAATGGAGTGCTCGATCCAGAACGGCAGCGTATCATGCAGAAGCCCCTCCCGATAGAGCTGTAAAAGTTTTTGAGGATGAGATTGGACAAGCGGTGTATTATCCGGCATATTTAAATCCTTTCATACGTGTGATACATGTTCGCTCATGCGTACAGGAATTTCATCTGCAAGCAAGGCTCTGTGAGCAATCAAACATCGCAGATCGAGGAAGCGGAGCCCAGCGCTCATGTAAAACGTCAGGGCTCCGTAGCTCCATATCGCGCGATCAGCCTTTGACAGACCCAATCATAAAACCTTTGACAAAATATTTTTGCACAAAGGGATAAGCCAAAAGGATAGGCAGGGTGGAAATAATGATCATTGCCCCTTTAATGGCTTCTCCCGGCGGAGGCGACTGCCCCGGTGTCATGACTTCCGCCATCGTGGATGAGAGCACAACGGTGCGCATCAGGTTTTGAACC
>PDSJ01000032.1 GCA_002748425.1 candidate division KSB3 bacterium
ATCTCTTATGTGCTTCATTGACAAGCTGATCCCAATAATTATGTTTCCTATCAAGGTTTATTTGGGCTGATTGCGGTAAATTGTGATCACAAACTCGTTTTTCACACCTTCTTCCAATTATGTCTCATGCCAAATTCATGCCTCGATTAGAACAATACCAAAGATGTCTACCCGGCAATTACGCGCTTATCACAATTGCACGTCGTCAGCATAAGAATGGACGGTGATGCCTAGTTTATCGGCAACGGATCGGGCGCGTTGGTCAATCATAGGGGAGATGACCATCAGTTTTGTGGCGTTGCGCTGGTGGCGTTTTTCATAAAATTGCACTTTGCGATAAAAAGTGTACATTTCCGAACGGCTTACTGACGATTTGATCTCGCAGATAATCAGTGTGCCGTTGTTGATAATAATATCCAGTTCAATCTGATCCGGATGCCCGAACACATCGCCATTATCATCATACTCGGTGATATTCAGGACCTCAACGCCAAAATCCTGCTCTAACAACTCTTTTAATCCGTTGCGAAAGGACGATTCGGCTGCAAGGCCCCAACGCGCCCCTAATGCCCCAATCGAGCTTTCATGCTTGTTGCGTTGCTGTTTGATTTCATTCAGAAGGCGTTCGAATCGTTCATCAGACGAATGCCGCATAGCTTCTAATTCAGCTTGATTTTTTTCCCAACGTTCACGGGATTCGCGTTGCATGGTCTCAAATTTTTGCTGACTCTCGTTGCAGTGTTCACGAAATTCCAGCCGCATGGCAGCCAATTCTTCCTGGTTCTTCTTCCAGCGTTCATGGGATTCGCGTTGCATGGTCTCAAATTTTTGCTGACTCTCATTGCAGTATTCACGAAATTCCAGCCGCATGGTAGCCAATTCTTCCTGGTTTTTCTTCCAGCGTTCATGGGATTCGCGTTGCATGGTCTCAAATTTTTGCTGACTCTCATTGCAGTGTTCACGAAATTCCAGCCGCATGGTAGCCAATTCTTCCTGGTTTTTTTCCCAGCGCTCACGGGATTCGCGTTGCGTCTCTGCAAATTTTTCCTGACTCTCCTGCCAGCGTTTTTCTGCCAGTTCACGGCCTTGACGGAGTTCTTCAAACATCCGTTCAAAACGGAGATGCGTTTCATCTGCATCAGCAAATCTGCACCGTGAAATGCGGAAAATTTCGTATTGAATCTCGTGATTTTCTTCCAGAACCGTCGGCAGGGTTTCGATTAAACAGTTACGGAACTCCGCCTTATTTATTGTCATCGATGCCATACATATTTCCTCCTGACAAGGCCCTTGTATGCACGCCGCTCACGCGTTAACTAAATCACGTTGATGCACGATGCTGTCGGATGGACGCCAGCAGTGTGCGTTGCAATGGACTCACTGCCGCTTCGCTGGCTGGACACAATTTTGAGAGTCTTCAACAGCGTCCACGTCCATTCTCTGGCCCTTATGTCGTGAAGAGTTCCACAGTGTTTTCTAAAAAATCTTTGTATGCGACCTTTAAGCCATCCTCCAATTCTGTACAATGCCGCCAGCCTAAACGATGCAGCTTGGACACGTCCAGAAGCTTGCGCGGGGTCCCGTCCGGCTTTGACTCATCGAAACGCAGCTTTCCCTGGTAATCGACCGTGTTTTTGATGAGTTCGGCCAGCTCTTTAATGGTCACTTCCATACCGGTTCCGATGTTGATAATTTCGTTGGCAGTATAATGTTGCATGACGAAGACACAGGCATCACCGAGATCGTCGGCAAATAAAAATTCTCGTTTTGGCGAACCAGTTCCCCAGACCACGACTTCAGGAGCATGCGTGACCTTTGCCTCGTGGAAGCGTCGGAGCAGACCGGGAATCACATGAGAGTTCTCAGGATGATAATTATCGTTGATGCCGTACAGATTGGTGGGCATGACGGAAATGAAGTTGGTGCCGTATTGGCGATTATAGCTTGTGCACATCGTGATTCCGGCAATTTTGGCAATCGCATAGGGTTCGTTAGTAGGTTCTAATTTGCCGTTCAGTAATTCATCTTCCCTCATGGGTTGAGCTGCAAACTTCGGATAAATACACGATGATCCGAGAAACATTAATTTTTTTACGCCGAATTTGTACGCAGCGTGAATGACGTTGTTCTGAATTTCTAAATTTGAAAAAATAAATTCAGCAGGGTAGGTATTATTCGCCACAATTCCACCGACTTTGGCGGCTGCGAGAAATACGTAGTCCGGTTTCTCGATTTTAAAATAGGTGTCCACTTCCGCCTGAACTGTTAACTCGAGCTCTGAATGGGGCAGGCCGACAATGTTATCGTAGCCGTGCCGCTCTAAGGCACGCTCGATAGCAGAGCCAACAAGGCCGAACCGACCGGCAATAAACACCTTAGCGTCTTTTTTCATTGTGCTCAATCACGAAATCCGCAAAATGGCAGTGATCATCATGCGTTCGTGTTGTTGTTGTTCACTGATGAGATTTTTACGCAATATCAACGATCGTACGTTCAGTTCTGCGGAAATAAAACGCACCGGCAATGAAGCAGGGCAGTACCAGCAGGGCGCTAAGCGCTAAAAATTTATCAGGCGTCTGCCCACTCCCCAGCAAGGCCCAGCGAAAGCCTTCAATGACGTTTGTCATCGGGTTGAAACGATACAAGCTTTGCCAGCCTTCAGGGATGATGCTGACAGCATATACTACGGGCGTGGCGTACATCCAGCCTCGAATCAGGTAACTCAGAATTTCTCCGACGTCATGATAATGCACGATCCAGGTGGCAGCCCAGAGCCCAACAGTCAAAGCAGTGACTGCAGCGAGCAGCAGGTATACGGGGAGCCATAGAATTCCCCAGCTCGGGGCATAGCCGTAAAAGGCCATCATGCCGAGCAGAATGACAAAGGAGATCGAGAAGTCGATCAAGCCCGACAGGACACTGACGATCGGCACAATTAAGCGAGGGAAGTAGACTTTCGTAATGAGGTGACGATTTGCGAGTAAACTATTCGATGCTCCCATGACAGCCCCGGCAAAAAAAGTCCAGGGCAATAACGCTGTGTATGTAAAAATCGGATAAGGGAGGCCGTCTGAAGGAAGCTTTGCGACCATGCTGAAAATGAGCGTGAACAGTAGCATATTGAACAGTGGACGGAGCACGATCCACAGCGGTCCTAATGCCATCTGCTTATAGCGCCCTTTGATTTCACGCCAGAGGAGGAAATACAATAGATCGCGATAGTCCCAGATTTCGTGAAGACCGAGACGTCCCCAGCCTCTGGTGGGCTGAATTATGAATACCGGATCTTGAATATGGCTGTCTGCTGTCGGAGTATTCATCAAAAAGATTACGCTGGACACTACCGGATGAAAATATGCAGACAGTCCTGAAAGCTGTCATAGGACAGTTCATAAGGCAGTGTTCGAACCTGATGACTTTTCACCTCTATCTTTTGAAGACATTCAGTAGCAATGTGTGTATGTTGGAAGATACGGTGAAAGAGAAATTTTTGTCAAGATTTTAATTCTGATCGCGATATGTGACAGCGATAATCGTTGCGGGGCCGGAAAGGATTTTTGCGACCTCAAAAAGCGGATTGAGACAGGCAGTATCGTTCCAGCCCATCGTTGTCATTCAGATCCTTCTGCTGACGGAAGCGGCGGTTCTTCCTGAGACGGAGAATTCTGCTGGGGAAGGCTGTCTCCCAGGCCATCATCTGACTCGGCATGTTGAGTGGCTTCATTCAGGAGTGTTTTGGCGTGGAGCAGGCTTTGATGGATTTCATGTGATGAGTAAACTTTCAGGATGGCCTGGAAGAGAAGAATTCCCTGGTCATAGGCCCCTTGTTCCACATAAAACTTCCCTAATTCATAACTCGCTTTAAGCAGCATGTCAAAACTTGGTGAATCTGCTGGCTTTCTTCTGAGAATTTCTAAAAAAGTTTTTGCAGCATAATCATACCAGCGGATGTCTAAAAAATATTGTCCTAACAAATAGTATGCGTCAAGAAAATCAGGATCGAGTTTAATGCTACGCACCAGATAGCGGCGTACTTTATCATACTGTCCGGTTTCAAGATACATTTTTCCAAGAGCATAATAGCCTCTGGCATACTTGGGGTGACTGACGATCAGGCGTTTAAGTTCCTTGAACGCTTGGTCGTAAAGAGAGCTGGCGAGATAGATTTTTGCGATCAGCAAGCGGGCGTCTGTGAGCGTTGGGTCGAGGCGGATGGCGATTTTACTTTGCTGCAGTGCCTGGCTGTAAAAATGATCTTGTTCACCGAACACGTAGTCACGCGGGTAATTCCCCTGAGATTCACGGGTGTATCGTGTGCACAGTAAGGCTTTCTGATAGCAGGCCTGCGCCAGAATGAAGCGAGCCGAAGCTTTTTGAGGGGCGGCACTCACGAGGCGCTGTGCGCGGGTGATCGTGGCATTGGTACTGTCCCATGCTGCTGCGAGTTGATCCAGTGTCATATTTCGCGAGACAATATCGTCGATCTGTTGATACGCTGCCTCTGCGCGGGCGTAGCGTCGGTTGTTTTCATACTCTCGCCCCACTTCGATCGGAGGACGCGGAGCGTCTTCGTATAGTGCCCTGGGATGATGGCAGGCTCCGAGAAGATGGCATACGCCGAACAGCGTGCAGGCAATCATGGTCATGTGTGTAGAATTCATGGGACGTTGTCCTCAATACGTGCGCACAATACAGCGCCTGTTTATGAAACGATCTTTCTGCAAGATGTCATCAGAATAAGAAGCTATCGCAGATTCTGGACTTTGTCAAGAAATTTAGCAGACACGCGCGGGAAAGTAACGCGCTGAACAGAGGACAGCGCCCGATACGGAAGTGAAAAACTTCAAAAACAGGAGAATTCAGGGCTGAATTTTTTCAGGTAACGTTGAAACGTTTCCCGGTCAATGCATTTATCGTGGGCTTCCTCAGGAGCGATCTGCCCTTGTTTGAGCAAATCAACGATCGCTTGATCCATGGTTTGCATACCCTCACGTCTCCCGGTTTGGATGATCGAAGAGATTTGATAGGTTTTCCCCTCCCGGATGAGGTGCCTTAACGCAGGAACGCCGATAAGCACTTCAACAGCGGCGACACGGCCACGCCCATCAATCCGTCTTAAAAGCTGCTGTGAGATGACGCCGCTCAGAGATTCTGAGAGTTGCGTGCGCACCTGTGCCTGCCGGTCAGTTGGGAAGACATCAATGATCCGGTCGATCGTTTTAGCAGCGTTTCCCGTGTGCACGGTAGCCAGCACAAGATGACCGGTTTCGGCGGCCGTGATCGCAAGAGAAATCGTTTCCAAATCCCGCAGTTCACCGATCAGGATGACGTCGGGATCCTCCCGGAACGCAGAACGAAGCGCATTGGAAAAGGATTCACTGTGGATCCCGATTTCACGCTGGTTAATTACGCTCTGTTTGTTCTGGTGAATATACTCCAAGGGGTCTTCGATCGTAATGATATGGGCTTTACGATGGCGATTAATGTGATCGATCATCGAAGTTAATGTCGTAGATTTTCCACTGCCGGTCGGCCCGGTTACCAATACAAGCCCACGCGTAAAACGAGTGAAATCCGTGACAGCCTGCGGGAGCCATAAGTCCTCCAGCGGGATGATTTCGCCTGGAATCACTCGCAAGACAGCGCCGATGCCTCTTGCCTGCAGAAACACATTGGCCCGGAAACGTCCGATACTTGGAAGATCATAGGCAAAGTCAAGCTCGTGACGCTGTTCAAAACGCTGCCGTTGCTGCTCTGTCATAATGTCATAGAGCAAGCCCTGCGCTTCCGATTCTGTGACAACCGGCCGGTTCCCAACGTGTTCAAGGTCTCCGTGAATTCGATAAAGGGGTGGAGCCCCGACTGTGAGGTGGAGATCGGAGGCTCCCACGTCAACAGCATGTTTCAGCAGGAGATGTATAGCTGCCATAATCGCACGGTCCCATTCCCGTATTTACAGAAGAATTGGATACGCCTCTTCCAGCGATGTGTCTCCTGAGAGCAGGAGCTCGACCGCTTTCTTCCGCAATGAGTGAAATCCGCGCTTTTCGGCGCTGGCTTGAATGTCCCGTAATGGCGCTCCGTTCAATAACAGTTCTTGCAGCCAGGCTTCCAGACACAGAATTTCATACAACACAAGGCGCTGTGTATATCCGCTCATATGGCAACTTGGACAGCCTTGAGGCCGGTAGAGCTCATCATCTTCCTGTCGGGAAAATTCCGTCAGAAAGGCTGCTGCCTGCTCTGACGAATCGGGCTGTTTACACTCTTGGCAGAGTTGCCGGACTGATTGTTGAGCCACAAGAGCATGTACTCGTGAACTCAGGACAGACGCTTTGACGCGACAATCCCTGAGATACATGAGGAGCTGATAGACATTCGGAAAGTCGAGCGACGCGAACAGGAGTCCATGACCGGCAAAATCCAGACATTGAAAGAGAACAGACTCGCTTTCAATATGATCGACCAGCATGACATCCGTGTCGCAGCTTCCGACAGCATTCAGCCAGGCCGACAGCTGCTGTTGAGTCTGAGGCTGGATTTCCAGCTCGAAACCAGTTTGGTGTCGTACCCTGGCCTGAGAGACAGACGGCGCGTCATAGGACAGGAGCGATGCAGCATCAGCAGTAACAGGCGTTAGAGCAGCCCAGGGTTCAGCGCCGGCATAACTAATCTGGTAATAATCCTTTGCGCGGTATTCTGTGTGGCGTTCAAGCGTGACGATTTTCTGACGAAGAGGATCGAGCTTGCCCATCATTGCATACAATGTCGCAGCTTTATCGAAAAGCTGTGCCCCGCCAAGCAGAATGGCTCCGGTTTTACGCCGGATGATCTCTGTCTGGAGCGCGTACATCTCTGCCAGTTCCCGCTCTTGCCGCTGTGAATCGGCATTTTGAAGAAGTTGTGCCCAAAGACGCTCGGGTGATTTGTGAATCACAGACACGACGGCAGCTTCTCCGGACTCAGTCGGGGCCATCGAGACCACAAAGCGTGTCGGAGTCGGTATCGTGGCGTCCTGATCTTCTAAAGGAAGCTGAAACGAGAATTCCCGATCCTGAGGTCGGCGAAGTGTCGCCATCTCAAGATCAGCATAAATTTTTAGACGAAACAAAAGGATTGCATACCACTCCGTATTTAATTGAAGCTGCTCTTGAAGAACGCCGTTGATGCGATAACTGACATGACAACGCTCGCCGGGTTGAAAATAAATCCGGGAAACTCCGTGTTGCAGGGCGTGCAAGAAAATCTGCTCTGTCAGCACTTGTCCAGAGGGGTCGTTGAGAATTTTTTGAATAGCGTCCTCCTGGAACCAGGGAGAAAGAAATTGAGGAGGCATTTCCTTATCCGTATCGCTCATACCTGCCTCTGACAAGCCGTAAATTTCATCAATTGCCAGCAGGATATCAGATGTTCTTCCCAGAGAAATTTTCACCTCACTTTTGGTGATCCGTTCGATATCCTTAATAACCGTCGTATTCAGCGGATCGTCGACCACAATAGTCAGTTCGTTGTCAATTTTCAGGATCGGAATCACGTGATAGCGGCGCGCAAGTTTTTCCGGCAGCAGCGTTGCAACATCAACATCGACCTGATCTTTCCTGATATTGACATAAGGGAGGTTCAGCTGTTCGGCCAATGCCCAGCGAATATCATCATCAGACACAACACCGAGCTGCACGAGGACTTCTCCCAGACGTTGTCCCCGCTGCTTCTGGATCTCTAGGGCTTGTTCGATGTCTTTCTGGCTGACCAGTTCGACATCGAGTAGTATGGAGCCTATGCTTTTATTGTGTTTCATACACCTTTATCCTTGAAGAGTGACTTTGTGGCTCTTCACCGTTAATGGGATCACACGCGTCCCCGGCTCAGGACCCTGCGCCAATCAGGGCTGCCATTTTAAAATAAGGCCAGAACATTGCAACAGCCACAAAGGCGGTCAGCAGGCCGAGCACCAGAATCATCACCGGCTGTAAGGATGAGGCCAGCGTATTGATTGTCCGGTCGACCTCGCCGTCATACAGGTCGGCAATTTTAAACAACATCACGTCCAGTTTACCGGCTTCTTCCCCAATAGCGATCATATCGACTACCACATCGGGAAAGATATCGGCTTCCCGCAGGGGCTGTTCCAGGCGGCTTCCTCGTTCGACGTGATGAATGGCATTCTCAACTGCTTCTTTTAAGACCGTGTTTTCTGAGGTCTTTTTCACGACATCCAGAGCTTGCATCATAGGGACACCGCCCCGAATGAGCGTTCCAAAATTTCGCGCAAACCTCGATACGTACAGGCGGATAAACAACGGGCCAAACGCTGGAATTTTCAATTTATATCGATCCAGAAAGTTTTCAGCGTCATGGCTCTTGACATACGCGAACAGAAAGAGCACTGCACCACCAATCAACAACAGCCACATCCAGAGTAACTGCGGATTTCCGACGGCTAAAAGGAATCTTGTCGGCCAGGGCAGCGCAACACTGTGTTGCGCATACAGGTTGCCGAAAATCGGAATAACCACCGCAATCAAAATCCCGATAACAATGATCCCGACTCCCAGAGTGAGCAGAGGGTATAAAAGCGCATCCTGGACTTTCTGGCGAATCGTCTCTTCTTTTTCCATGACATCTGCGACGACTTTTAATGAATCATCCAGGGAGCCGCCTTTTTCCGCCACTTTCGTCATATTCACGAAAAATGGAGAAAAGACTTTCGGAAATTTTTCCAGTGATTCGGAAAAAGACCGGCCCTGCTCGATGCTCTGAGAAAGCTGCTGGATGATATGCTGTAAGCCCGGGAGACTGGTTCTCTGCTGTAAAATCTGAAGACATTTGAGCAGAGGAATTCCCACATCCACCAGAGTGGAAAGCTGCCGGCAAAATAAGGCCACGGCTTCGATTCCGATCGAGCGTAAATGAGGCGAAGACTGAGCGCTGGGCAGTTCAGCCGCTTCTGTTTCTGATGAGAGAGATGATGGAGCGTCAGAAGCTCCTGGCCGGCCTGATTGTGCTTCGTTCTGATAAGGGTCCCGTTCTTCGTTCATCACTGTCCTCCTCCTTTAGGAATTATGTAAATACAAAAGGTTGTGCTCTGTTTAGAACTCCCCCATATCGGCTGTGTTGCACAACAACATGTCAGCACACGTTGTTCCTTACAGAATGACCCGTAATGTTTCTTCGACAGTTGTATCTCCTTGTTGAATTTTCCGTATTCCACTGGCTCTCAGCGTGTGCATGCCCTGAGCGATCGCCATGTTTTTGATCTGAGCGATCGGCGCGTTTTGGACGATCAGTCCCCGTAGAGACTCATCAACTTTCATCACTTCGAAAACTCCGGTACGGCCAGAATATCCAGAGTGAAAACAGTTATCGCATCCTTTTCCCTGGTAATAGTCAATCCCTGAGTCATGTTCCAGGCCGAGGATCCTGAGCAGGCGGCCATCCGGCGTGCAGCGCTCTTTACAAACGGGACATATTCGCCGCAGTAAACGTTGAGCGATGACGCCGATCAATGAACTGGCGATCCAGAACGGCTGAACTCCCAGGTAGGAAAGCGTCCCGATCGCTCCGGGGGCATCCTGGGTATGCAGGGTGCTGAATAACTGCTGGCCTGTCAAAGAGGCCCTGGTCGCGACTTCCGCCGTTTCCGGATCACGGATTTCTCCGACCATCAGCGTGTTCGGATCCTGGCGCAAAATGGCTTTAAGGCCCGCTGAAAATGTGAGTCCGACTTTTTCATCCACTTCGACCTGATTAATGCCGGGAAGCTGATATTCGACCGGATCTTCAATAGTGATGATGTTTTTCGTCAACATATTGATTTCATTTAAGGCTGAGTAAAGTGTCGTGGTTTTTCCACTGCCCACAGGTCCTGTGACAAGAACCATACCGTATGGCGTTGCAATAAATTCTTCGCAAAGCTGCAAATCATCAGGCTCAAGTCCTAACTGAGACAGGCCCGTCAGCACACGTCCTTCATGTAATATACGAACGACAAGGCGTTCCCCGACTTTTGTGGGTAATGTGCCGATGCGCATGTAGTATTCAACCTCAGCGATGCGCATCGTAATGTGGCCGTCCTGGGGATGACGACGTTCGGTAATGTCCATATCTGCCAGCACTTTAATCCTGGAGATGACCATAGGGTGGGCGTGTGGGGGAATTCTCATAATGTCGTGCAGCATCCCGTCAACGCGGTAGCGTACACGGAGATCGCCACGGGCCATGGGCTCGAAATGAATATCGGTCGCATTACTGCGAATCGCGCCTTCGATCAACGAGGTCACAAGCGTGACTGTCGCACCGTCATTGGCCAGGTCACCTAACTCAACTGAAAGGAACTGTGGTGAAGCATGTCTGTCCTGCGAAGTTGGAAGATGATCCGCATCGTGAGGGGCGGACTCTGCAGGGCCGGATCGCTGGATGTTTTTTGACGTCGAAAAGATCGCCTCGAGCTTCTCATGCAGAATTTTTTCGGTCGTCAGTAAGGGAATCACTTCACAGCCAGTCATCATTCGGACATTATCGCGCACGGCAATGTCCAGCGGATCTATCACGGCAAGCAGCAGACGAGCGGGGCGATCCTCATGAGCGTTCTCCTGCGAGATCGGCAAAATACAATGCTGCCGGAGGTACGCTTCTGGCAGCAACTTCGCGGTTTTTTCGTTAATATCGGTTTGAGAGAGATCAATGAAAGGAATATTCAGGTAGTCACCAAGCGCTGTTGCGATGCTTGCCGCAGAGATGGTATTGTTCTCGGTTAAGACTTTTCCAAGGGTTTTTGACGGCTGACACTGAAGCTGTTTTGTCGCGTCTTCAAGCTGCTGTCTGGTAATCTGTCTGGCGTTCACAAGGATTTCGCCGACTAACTCGTCAAGATCCGTGTTCTGCGACCGGGACATCTGCTCTTTTAAGATCGCGTTGATGTTCTCAGGGCTCATAAAGCCGAGCTTCACGAGAGTCCGCCAAAGTGGAAGCCCTGTTTTTTGCTGTTCCTGCTGGGCAAGCCTCAGTTGAAATGTCTTAATATAATTCTCCTGAACGAGCAATTTTCCCAGCTCCGACTCATCAATGAGGTGGTGAAGCTCTTCTTCAGTGGCAACGCCGGTCTCGAACGAGAGCTTGTTGAGCGCTTTATCAGGGGCTTTGCTGCCAAAGGGAAGGGGAATTTCATACGTTAATACATCTACGAGGTTCTGCCTGGAGATATAGCGCTTTTTGGTCAGAACCTCCACGAGGCTGGAGCCGCTCGTTTTTTGTTCTTGCAGAGCCTTGCTGAGCTGTCCTGGAGAAAGAAGGCCGGCATCCCGGAGAATTTCGCCTAACTTGACCTCTTTTGTACTGTTTTTGAACATGGCTATGCGCCTGCTTTAACGATGCGGGTAAATGTTGCTGCCCATCCTGAAGTGCTTTTAACATATTCAGTTCAAGAAGATGTGTCAAGAGAAAAGTTGTGAGAATAAAGACATTATAAAGCAGTTTATCCAGAACGTCTCTTCTGTCTGAACGGACACGCTGATGTCCGCTCTTGCCGGGAATATCGGGAACATTAGCCCGAAGCATTTCCAAGATCTGTGCTTACCGTCTCTCCGCCCGATGAAGAAATGCAAAAAACTATGGCGGCTGTTACGAAAAACAGAAGACTATTCCGGTCGGCATCCACCCCCTGCATGAACAGAAAAATTCTTGACTTTTCCCTGCGAACAATTTAGGTGACGTTATCTTGAAACGATATTTCAATCCACCTACAAGACAATAGAGGTCCGTATCATGTGGAAAAGAACACATTATTGTGCTGAGGTCAGCAGAGAAGATATCAATACTGAAGTCGTGCTTTACGGATGGGCAAATAAACGCCGCGATCACGGAGGAATTATCTTTGTCGATTTGCGGGATCGGACCGGACTCGTTCAGATCGTGTTTAATCCGGAAGTAAATACCCTGAGCCACCATGACGCCCAGAAGATCCGTTCGGAATTTGTGCTGTGTGCTAAAGGCATAGTCGGACCTCGTCCCGATGATATGGTTAACCCCAGCCTCAGCACCGGCGCGCTTGAGGTCTTTGTGACGGAATTCAAGATTTTAAGCGAAGCCGAGACACCGCCGTTTCCGATCGAAGAGCAGATCGCCGCCAACGAAGAGCTGCGTTTGAAGTACCGTTTTCTGGATCTGCGGCGCCCCAGCATGCAGCAGAATTTGCTGATGCGGCATAAGGCCTATCAAATTGTGCGGAACTATTTATCTGAACGCGGGTATCTTGAGATAGAAACGCCGGTACTGACCAAGAGTACGCCAGAGGGGGCCCGGGACTATCTGGTGCCGAGCCGGGTGAATCCGGGAAGTTTTTATGCGCTGCCTCAGTCTCCGCAACTCTTTAAACAACTCCTGATGATCTCCGGTTTTGACAAGTATTTTCAAATTGTGAAATGTTTCCGTGATGAGGATCTGCGGGCTGACCGTCAGCCGGAGTTTACTCAGATTGATATCGAAAGCTCTTTTCTCGATCGAGATACCCTGCTGTCCGAGATGGAACAGCTGCTGGCGACTCTGTTTAAGACCCTGCGCGGCATTGATGTGCCGACTCCGTTCCCGAGACTCACCTGTCAGGAGTCTTTGGATCGCTACGGGGTCGACAATCCGGACTTGCGTTTCGGCCTGGAGCTTGTTGATGTGTCGGATCTGGCGCTGGAGAGCGATTGTAACGTCTTTCGTGATGTTGTCAGGGGAGGCGGACAGGTCAAGGGGCTGAATGTGGCCAAAGGGGCAAGTGTCTCGCGAAAGGATATCGATCTGCTGACCGAGGTCGTCAAGACCTACGGCGCAAAAGGCTTAGCGTGGTTTAAAGTTACTGAAGACGGCAGCTTACAGTCTTCATTCAGCAAATTTTTCTCTGCCGGGCAGCTGCAACGTCTGAAAAATCGCTTTGAGGCGGAATCTGGTGCGTTGCTCCTTCTGGTTGCAGACACGCCGAAAGTTGTCGCTGCCTCGCTGGGAAATCTGAGAAAGCATCTCGGAAAGCAGTTGGGGCTGATCGATGAAGGTGCGTTTCGTTTTGTGTGGATTGTCGACTTTCCACTGCTGGAGTATGATGACGTCGAAGGGCGTATGCAGGCCGTTCACCATCCGTTCACTGCGCCGCGTGAAGAAGACCTGCCACTGCTTGACAGCGATCCGGAAAAAGTGCGTGCACAAGCCTACGATGTGGTCTTGAACGGTTCTGAGATCGGAGGCGGGAGTCTGAGGATTCATCAACGCGATCTCCAGCAGAAAATGTTTTCTCTGCTGGAGATCAGCCCGGAAGATGCCGAAGCGAAATTTGGCTTTCTGTTGCGGGCGTTATCCTATGGCGTTCCCCCGCATGGAGGATTGGCGTTCGGTTTCGACAGAATTATGATGAGTCTGTGCGATACCGATTCGATGCGCGACATTATTGCTTTTCCGAAGACCCAGAAAGGGGCCTGTTTATTGTCGGAAGCGCCATCACACGTGAGTCTCCAGCAGCTGCAAGAGCTGAAAATTCGTAGTTTTCAAACGAGTAAAGGCTAAATGACGTGTAAGAATTTCGGTAGTCAGTCCACAGTCGACAGCGTTCAAAACGTCAATTCCATGTCCTGGATATTATCCTCTGAATCGTAAGGATACGGTGATCCGGATTTCCTGTTAAATTTTTCTTTTTTTCTGTTGACAAGCAGAGAGGGGGACGATAATATAACTTGTATATCTGTGGTGTTCAGGGAATAATCTTGATGTTTTCTTTTAACCGTAAAATTTTGTAACTCAAATGGCATGGAGGTGTGAACGATGAAAATGAAAAATGGACAGTTTGTAGTCCTCATGTTCGTGGCAGTGCTGATGCTTGTCACGTTTGCCGGATGTGCAAAGCCCCCGACACAGGAAATGAGTGATGCAAAAATGGCCTTTCAGGAAGCGATGGACGCAGAGGCTCAGACGTATGCCTCAGATCAGTATATGAGTGCTGAAAATGCTCTGAATGAAGCCACCGCTTTGATGGAAAAGAAAAAATACAAAGAAGCACGTGAAAAAGCCCTGGAAGCCTTAAAATTTTCCAGGGACGCTAAGGCAGGCGCGACAAGCAATAAAAACGCGATGAATCGAGGCGCAGTGGAAGTATATAACATGGCACTTGAGGCTGTAAATGCCGCAAACCGCGCTGGTGCATATACGTATGCGCGTCCTCAGATGGAAGATGCCAACCACACCTTGATGGAAGCTAAGGCAGCGTATGATGCTGGTGATTTTATGACATCACGTCAATTGTCTGAATTGGCCTTAACAAAAGCGCGCCAGGCAGAGCAGACTGCTAAAGAATTTGAAACTGAAGAACAAAGCACTCAGGGCCGTTTGATCGCTGCCGAAATTGCCGACCCCGGTGCTGTCCCGAGACCATACCCCACGGAACATGTGGTGATTAAGGGTGAAACGCTTTGGTGGATTGCTGAGTACAAGCAGATCTATGACGATCCGTTCCAGTGGCCGATTATTTATAAGGCGAACCGTTCCCAAATTAAAGACCCGGATTTGATTTTTCCAGACCAGCGTTTTGTGATCCCTCGCGAACCCGATTTGACAAACGCGATGCGTAGAGAGGCGATACGATTTGCAAAGTCGAGAGGCGCATGGAATCTGCACGACGGAAAATAAGACTCTCGCTCTTGCGGCGGCGCTGTGATGTAACCTTTTGAAAATCAGGGGCTTACAAGAACAATAGATGACATGATGTTCTTGAAGTCCCTGTTTTTTTAGAGATAGAGGTAGAATCTTCTGCTTCGATTTCGCCTTGCTCCCTGCTCACTTCCTTAATCGAGCAGGGAGCAAGGCGAAACACGAGAGGGTGTGATATTTCTAGTGTGCAGCCCCTGTCAAAAAGTGTTTGTGCTTCCCTCAAAAGGGGATTTTATCCAGAATTTTGTCGGCAGGTATGATGAGAACCTGAAATTTCTGGAAGAAACGTTTAATGTGACCTTTAGCTCGCGGGGAAACGAATTCACGGTGACCGGCCACGAGGAGAAGGTGTCGCTGGTGGAGCGAATTGCCGGGGAACTCGCCACGCTTTCCATCAAAGGCTATGCGATCGGTCAGAAAGATGTCGAGGCTGCTGTTCGGATTCTCTCGCAAGATAGCACTGCACGTTTGACGGATGTGTATCTCCACTCGATTCAGGTCTCGACTCGCAGGCCGAGTGTCAGCCCGAAAAGTCTGGTGCAGCAGCATTATATTGAGGCTATGCAGAAATACGATCTGGTGTTCGGTATCGGACCGGCAGGCACCGGAAAAACCTATCTGGCCATGGCCATGGCGATTTCATCCTTGCAGCAAAAACGCTGCAGTCGGATTATCCTGACGCGCCCTGCGGTCGAAGCTGGTGAAAAGCTGGGATTTTTACCAGGTGATATGTATGAAAAGGTCAACCCCTATCTGCGGCCCTTGTACGATGCGCTCTACGATATGCTCGACATCGACAGGGTGCAGAAAATGATCGAACGCGGGCTGATTGAAATCGCTCCGATTGCTTTTATGCGCGGACGCACGTTGAACGATTCTTTTGTGATTCTGGATGAAGCGCAAAATACGAGCTCAGAGCAGATGAAGATGTTTCTGACCCGTCTGGGCTACGATTCGAAAGCGGTTGTCACCGGCGACATCACGCAGATCGATCTGCCCTCCGACAAAACGTCCGGGTTACAGGAGGTCCAGCGGATTTTACGGGAGCTGCGCGGGGTGTCTTTTACCTATTTTTCGAAGACCGATGTGGTGCGTCACAAACTGGTTCAGGACATTATTGATGCGTACGACAAAGAAGATGCCAGAAAACAGAAGTTACAGAAATCGGAAAGGACGTGAAATTAGCGTATGGAGGTCTTGATTCGTGATGCTCAGGAGAAGAGCACGCTCGATCTGCATTTTGTGCAACAGGTATCGCTTGACATCTTGCGCGAAATGCAATGCGACGATCGCTGTGAGTTGAGCATCGTCTTTGTGGACGATGCTGAAATCCATCGTCTCAACCTTCAGTATCGTGGCCTTGACCGTCCGACCGATGTGCTCTCTTTTGCTTTACAAGAGGCTGAATTCCCGGACATTCAGACAAGCGCCGCCCACGTTCCGTTTCCGCGGCTTCTCGGAGATGTCATCATTTCCACTGAGACAACGCAACAACATGCGGAAGAACGCGGTCACAGCTTCGAGCGCGAATTACTGATGCTGTTAATCCATGGAATCCTGCATGTGCTCGGTTACGATCATAGCAACGATCCGGATGCTGAGAAGATGGAAGCCCTGGAGCGTCGGCTGTATGAACAATTTATCCGAGCTTATCGCATGTCATCGTTCCCCTGTCCATACTAACTTTTTTATATGGCATGCTGGGTTTCAGGCTGCATGCTGTATGATACTGCCCGCGTAACGCGATTATATTTCGTCCTTATGGAGTATCCGTACTTGATTGTCTGCATCATTACAGTTGCTCTGCTCGTCCTGATGACCTGGCGGACTCGCAAGAGTTCATCTCCCCTTTCTCAACGAGCTTCTGCCGAAAACGCGCTCGATTCAGGAGAACAGCCACATGGAAGCACCAATCAGGAAGAGCAGGAGCTGCTTCAAAATATCAGAGACTTTCAGGACAGCATCGTCCGTGAAGTCATGATTCCCCGGATTGATATCGTTGCTGTCGAAGAATCCACCACACTGTATGAATTCCGCCGCCTTGCCGTTGAAAAAGGTCACTCCCGCATACCGGCTTATCGCGGCACGGTCGATCAGATTGTCGGCATCGCGTATGTGAAAGACATGCTGCGCTACTGGGATTCCAACGAGAATGAAGAACATGTCACTGTCGGCAGCTTCATGCGCCCCCCGTATTTTGTTCCCGAGACTAAAAACATCGGTGCCTTGCTGCACGAATTCCAGACCAAGAAAGTGCATATTGCCGTCGCTATAGATGAGTATGGCGGCACGGCCGGCATTGTAACAATCGAGGACCTCCTTGAAGTCGTGTTCGGTGATATTGTGGACGAACATGATGAAGATGAAGAAGAATTAATTCGGAAGCTTGACGAACACAGCTTTGAAGTCAGCGCAAAAGTCGATCTTGACGATCTCGAAGAGCTTGTCGGCGATCTCGGTATGGAGCAGCAAGACTTTGATACGGTCGGCGGACTCTTGTTTTCTCTGTTGGGCGATGTCCCTGAAGAGCAGGAAAGCGTGAACTTTCAGCATCTGAAATTCACCATTCTTAAAGCCGACCGCCATCGTATCCTGCAAGTCAAAGTCGAGCGGCTTCCTGAGACGGCGAATGCTCAGTAGATTGCAGCTCATCTGAGGGCATGTGATCATGAGCATAGCACAAGATGTGAACGTTCGCTGTTCTGGTCTCAGGACGGCTTGAATCTCTTTGATTTTCGCTGAAATGTACAGGCAATCTTGCCTGAGAAAAGATTTTTTTCTTGACGATGCCTTAAAAGTAGTATATCCTTCATCATAAGTCGTTTGAAGAAGGGCGTGTTTCGCTCTGTAATGCCGTAAGACTTTATACGCCGGAGGATTATCGATGCCTGCAGCGGATGTACGTCAGCAAAGCTTCGCAGGCTCTGTGTTGAGCCTTTTCATCCAGCCCTTTAGAATTGTCTGGAAGCTTATGAAATGGATAATTTTTCTGATATTGCATATTCTCCTCATCCCTCTCAGGTTTCTGCAATGGCTGTATCACCATCTCAGGATCTATACTGACACTATCTGTCACTCCTTTAAGTGCTTATCAGGCCTCTTCGGTCTTATATGTTTTGGCGTAATCGGTGTGTTGGCGGTCTTAAGCGTTCTTCATATCGGCCCGTTGATCGTTTTAGAACGACTGTGGGGAGGCGTCGATCTCAGAAATACATTGACAGTCATGGGCAAAACATTAGCAGTCGCAGGAGGAGGGTTGATTGGGCTGACAGTCGGTGGGTTTTTACTGTCATTTCTTGTTGTATTCGTGCTTATCACAGTGTATTCAGCCCTGAAAATATTTCTCGAAGTGCTTAACGAATTAACAAATGAGCGTAAAAAATTGATCGCCATGTTTGTGGTGGCTGTCGTTATTTTTGTTGTGCTGTACTTGAGTTTACAGGGAAGGCTCCTGTGATAACAGAATCGTAGTCGTCCGACTCGTAGGAATCAAATATGAACGAATCTCATGGTTTGGGCATACTGGCGCGGGTGATTTTCGTGATCCTCATTCTTTCTTGCGTTGCGATGAGCGTATTTCTGCTCTTTGAATATGAACGCTGCCTGTCAAACCCAGATGCTTGCAACAGCGTTGTGATTTCGCAAGACGTTGACGACGGAAGCAGGCCGAGCATCCGCGTGAGCTTGAACGGAAATATAGTGAAAAGCAAGATCATTCGGCTCTTGAAGCCGGAGCTGAATGACTAAGAAAGATATTGTGAGCTGTTTGGCTGAAGTCGCGATCTGGAGAGCGTTTCCATAACTACACTACGGCAAGAGGAAAGAAGGAAATATGATCTCAGTCCAACGTTTGATGATGTATCTTACGCCAATCTGGCTGCTGAATATCATGTGCAGAGTGTGGCCCAAAATGGTCATCGGTTTGCTCTGCCACTGGCTGAATGAAAAAAATCCCAACCTTGAGTACAGGAGACTGGCTAAACGACAGGGGAACTTTCTTCCTGTTGCTAAAAAATTTTCCAAGCTCTCTGATTTAAGTATTATATATCTTCTGAAGCAAGATGAAAGTTTATGGAAACTGTATATCCCCGGGCTTGGAAAGATGATATCTCTTGGAGCTCTCCGCTATATATTCCTGGAAATCATCTTTGAGCTCGGAGGAAAGGAAGGACGAGACAAAGTAAAAAGCATTATCGGAACGTGTCGGGCGACACTGGGAGGGAAGATCCTGGACGGCATGTTCAGTCATTTCAAAATAGAAACCGTTCTTGACTTATTTGAAGCACTGCCTCCGGCAGAGGTCAGGTCGCTCTTGTCGTCTGGGCAGGAAAATGTTGTTGCGTTATGGCTGACTCACTGGGATTTAAGAATGAACGAACTGGGGAGGGCGCCTAAATCGCCATATTGGATTACGCAGTTTTCCGGAGAACGGGCCTATAAAATAGAAGAATTAATGAGGGGCTTAGATTTCAGAACGTCATTCAGAGGAGCGATAGAGGACTTATAAAGGAACATTTCAGCCGGATACGGGAATTGTAACTCTCCTCTCCCTCATCCAGAAGTCATACTTAGAGGGACAAACTTATGGCAGAAAAGGCGTATAGCAGACAGGAAATTTCTGATTTTATCTATGATGGGCAATCGTTTGAGAGAGCTGACCTGAGAGGGGCTGATTTATTCAAAATGGATTTGAGTGGCCAAAATTTTCAGGACGCTGATTTGAGTGAGGCCGATTTACGCGGAGCCATACTTGAGGGCGTGAATTTACGCGGCGCGAGTTTGCGCTGCGCGAATTTGAGACAAACAAATCTGAGACAGGCTGATTTGACTGATGCTCAGCTTGAAAGAGCGAGCCTGCAGCGAGCGGATTTGACTGATGCCTGTTTAAAAAATGCTGTCCTTCGGTATGCCATTATGAAGAATGTGAATATAAGCGATACGGATTTCAGCGGGGCGGACCTCCGTGATGCAAACCTTAACGGAGCGATTGGGGCCTTGACAGCGAATTTCCATGATGCCAGAATGGAAGACGCTCATGTGAGATACACTGAGCTTGATGTGCTTGAAATGGCTTCTTCTAACGTAAAAGGCGGTAGCAAGCATCCGGATCGGGGCTGGAGAGCGTATGTCTTTAAAAATGTGAAGACTTCTTGGGTGGAGTTTGCCCGTGAATGGCTTGATTGGATGGTTATCCCGTTTCGTATAGTCAAAAAACTTCTTGTCGGACTTTTTCGCGTAATAACAGTACCACTCCGTTTCTTTCGTTCATAGTTGAGCACCACGCTTCCTGAAAACTCTGAAGAAAAGCCGCAAAGAGGCGATTCGAGATTCATCTTTGCTATATCCAGATAAAAATCCTTATATCGTGAAGAAGAAAGCGGGGTCCTGAAAAATCTTTCAGGCATTGCTCTTGTCAATCATGTACACGCTGGCAAGCAGAGATGGCGTGAATTTCATCATATTTTGTAGAAAAATGTTGACGTGAAAAATAGGATATATTTTACATGAATCTGTTATGAGTTCTGCTGATGTGATTTTTCCACTTATGAGGCGTAAAGCTGGAGAGGAAGATGTATGTTTGGAAGCGTACAAGCAAAATTAACTGTATTATTCCTGTTTTTCTCGTTGGTTCCTCTTGCTGTGTTGTATGTCGTGCTGGGTTTTCCGGAAATTACCGGAGCCGTTTTGTCCACTGTGCTGATCTCTTTGGCCGTCTCGTTGATTCTGGCGCTGATACTGGCGGGCCGATTTGCAGTCCCAATCGCTTTAGCGGTCGATATGATCTGGAAAGTGGCGTGTGGAGAATTGAGTCATGCGCCTTCACACAGACTCTCCAGCGATGAACGCGGTCATTTGTTTCTCGCCTGCGGCGAGTTAAGGAAGTATCTAAAAGGCATCAAAGGGTTTATCCAGGATCTCGCCCAGGGAAATTTCAGCCGCGAATTTCAGGCCCGCTCCGATTCTGATGAATTGGGACAGGCCTGCAGGGACTTGGCGCAGTACACCAGACATCTCTCCGGCTTGGCACAAAATCTTGCAGAAGGTAGTCTGCAATCGACAAGCATTGTTCCCGTATCTGATCGTGATGAATTCGGCATTGCATTGCAACGTGCATCTTCCGGTGGTTTGTATGAAGTGGTGACACGTTTTCAGGAGACTGTCAGGAATATACTCGCAACCAGTCAGGATGTCGTCACCCGATCAGGCGCTGAAATTCAGAGTATCGAACGATTGCTGATCTCAGCCGAAGGGACTTCGTCATCAATGGCGGAAATGCAGGCCAGTATTGAAGAAATCGGGATGAATATTGAAGCATTGGCTGCCTCGATCGAAGCGACTTCCACCTCGATTAACGAAATGGGTTCTTCGATCAGTCAGATTACCAGAAATTCCGAAAAGCTGTCGGAGTTTGTCAAAACAACATCCGGAATTATTGCTCAGGCCGTCAGTGGGATGGAAAAGGTGTCGGAGAATGCTGAGAATTCTAAAATCCTGTCCAGTGATACCATGCGGGACGCCTCGAAAGGACAGGAAGCGATGAAAAGCATGAGCGAAAGCGTGGAAATGATTAGTGAGACCGTAGAATCGGCTTCCGTAGTCGTCCGAAAGATGGAAGCCCGTTCCGACGAGATTGGTTCTGTACTGGATGTTATCGATGAGATCGCCGATCAGACTTCGCTGCTGGCTTTGAACGCCTCAATTATTGCAGCCCAGGCTGGCGAACATGGCCGTGGTTTTGCGGTGGTCGCTGATGAAATTAAGGAACTGGCGACCCGTGTGTCGGAGTCGACGAAAGAAATTTCACGTATTGTGAAAACCGTCCAGAAAGATTCCGCCCAAGCCGTAGAAGCGATGGATAAAGGCAATGCCCAGGTAAAGGAAGGTTTGAAACTCGCTCGTTTTGCCGGAGATGCCCTGGAAAAGATTATCCTGGGCGCACAGTGGTCGGCTAATGTGGCAAATGAAATTGCTGATGCCATCCAGGAACAAACTGCCATGAGTCAAAGCATCGAGAATTCGATTCAGGATGTGGTGAATGTTGCGACTGAAAATACACGAGCAAGCAAAGAGCAGGAAGTCGGTGCTTCCAGAGTAATGGAGGCGGTCGCTAAAATGACGGACCTGGCGGATCAGGTCCATCGGACGACAATCGAACAGACAAAAGGTACGGACGAAGTGATTAGCGCAACTGAAAACATGTCTTCTTTGGTACGGAACAGTGTAAAAAATACACAGCAACTCATGGATGCCGCCCAGAATCTCTTCCACCAGGCAGAAGTCCTGAGTGAGGTACTCGAAAGCAGATAAGCCCCCTTCAGCGCAGCCATACATCTCCTGTTGTTCCTGCAGCCGCCTTTGGTGTGGCTGCTTTTTGTTCCCAAGACATCAACAATTTAAAGGCAGCAAGACTGGCCGGCTTGTGTTGCTGCTGAAACAGTTTGGCTCGCTGTAATCGGCTGCCAGGATTGCTTCTCCTGCTTGCTGAATGTGTTTGACAAGATTGTTATTGCTCGCGTCTTCCAGCCTGTGAGGGCTTGGTGATGATCCCACTCTTTAACAGTTGAGCGAAATCCGGTGAAGCTCCGATGGGGTTCTCGGAGAGAATGCTTTCCGATGACCTTGTTGATCATCAGATCTCCTCTCCATAATGTCTCAAAATTTTTACGATGCTAGTCTCACAGTCATCTGGATAAATAGCAGGAAGAGATGGGCTTCAGGGGAAGATAAAGTTCAGAGAAAAGACGTATAAAAACAGAATATAATTTATAATTTTAAAAGGACTTTTATAGAAAAATTTTTTAAAAAATGTGTAAGATGAACAAGTCAGGTCCTCTCACGCTGAGGATTTTACTGACAAACTTGAACTGTTGAGTTCAAGGTGCAATGAAGGAAGTTTGTTGAGGAGGGAAATGAGCTGCGGAGGCGCGCTGGAGGGCCTGAATGCTCCCTGTAAGGCCAAACTCAAGAAAAAATTTCATCTGAAAATTTCTGTTCTCATGGCGAAAATAAGTAATTTCTATCTTATTGTTTATAAATGGTTTATCAGATACGATCTCCCGAAACGCCCATTATACAGGGATACGTCCTTTAAAAAAATCAAGACTTGCCGTAATTTTCTGTTGACGTTAGGAGGGGCTTTTGCTATGTTACATTGACCATATCCAGATTAAAGCAAACCGTAGTTCTTTCGGCGGGAATTTTTTTTGAACCGGGACATGATTTTAGCGTTGTCCCAGCATTTTCAGGCACACCTCAAGTGGGTTGTGTTTTTAGGGTCACTAACATTTAACAGCATGAGGAGGAATTTGGATTATGAATAAGGATTCTTTAATTGGAGCAATGGCAGAAAAATCAGGGTTAACCAGAAAAGATTGTGAGAATGCTTTAAATGCGTTTGTGGATAGCGTGAGTGATGCGTTGACCAAAAAAGAAAAAGTGACCTTGATCGGTTTCGGTACATTCTCTGTTGTTACCAGGGCTGCCCGTACGGGACGCAATCCCAGTACCGGAGCACCGATGGATATTCCCGCAAAGGATGTCCCAAAATTCAGTCCCGGCACAAGCCTGAAAGAAAAAATCGCCGGCTGATGCCGGGGTGGGCCTTGATCAAAATTTATCCAGTGCCTCATGAGACGCCCACGATGATCGTGAGGTGCCAGAGTGACGTTGTCATACTCATACCATACAGAAAGGAAGGAAAAAGCTGCAAAGTGATTTTTTTCTCTCTGGGAGATGTGAAGAGAGAAGAGTTGAAGTGTGAAAGGGAAAAATAACGGTAAAGAAAATTACTTTGCAGCTTTCGTATATCTGTGGAACAGCAGCTCGAAGGTTCGATAAAGGGAATGATGCAATTTATTGCCGAAGCACTGGTTGATGAGCCGGCGAGTGTTATGGTTGTTGAAATTCAAGGTGGTCAGAGTACGATTGTTGAGCTGAGCGTTGCTGAACAGGATCGTGGGAAGATCATCGGTCGTCAAGGCAGAACTGCAGATGCTATGCGAACACTGCTCAAAGCCGTTGGCAGAAAGGCTGGAAAAACGTATATTTTAGAAATTATTGACTGAGCCTCTCTCTCCTGCCCTTATCTGTTGCATTTTACCCCAAGTCTTTATTTCATAGCACTTGCCCTCCTAAAGAGCAAGTCATCGGAACGAATTGACTCTCAGGTCAGCTCGTTATGGTTTTTTTAATCCCCGCCAAATGCCGATTCCTCCCATGGCCACAGAAGGAATGCCGATTGTGAGGACAGCTCTGAGGTCTTCTACATATTGCCGGGTGTTGAGAAGGAGCTGCTGCACGATGTGCTGAAACTGTCCCCAGTCGACCGTAACGACACCGTAATGACTCAAAAGAATTATGCCACAGTAAAGTCCTCCTACGATAAATTTGGCTGTTCTGGTAAGCAGACGGAGAAAATAGCCGATGCAGAAGCCTATGAAAAAGCTCAGCCCCCCTTCAGTAAGATAAGGGGCCAGCATTATAAGAAGATGAGGCTGGCGCGCATTCGTTCTGTCTGAGGGCAGAAGCGCACGCGATGTGGCACTGTGCCGCTCTTCAGAGAAATTGCCGGATGAAAAGCCGCTATGGGGTGTCGGTGATGAATCTGTTTTTGACGCAGAGATGTACCCATAGCCTCGAATGCCAAGACCGACACAAAACAGCAACAGGACGAGCAGGAGCAGCCAGCGGTCTTTTCTTCGTGAGCGCGCTTGATGTTTTTCAGTCATAGTATGTCGTAGAGATATATCTTGCGTTATCAAAAAGAATCGAAAAAGCCCTCTCTTCAAAAGACGAGTATGATGCGCTTCTTCTTCTGTCAAGAACTTATTTTTTGATTGACATTCCGCAACATCTTGTGTATTCTATACAAAAAGAAGCTTAACTGTGCCTGAAAGAATCTCCTGCCTTTCAGGCCCATGCTAACAGGAGTAAAGGAGAACAAACGTTATGAAACCGCAAATTTTCCGGCAGCTGCTCTGCCTGATCGTCTCTGCTTTGGGGCTTATGACATGCCAACAAACGTTTGCATCACAAAGATTTTACGTAAATAATACGCGAGTGAATTTACGTTCGAGTCCGACAGCCTCCAGAGAGAACATTCTGGGAACTCTTGAGAGAGACACAGAGCTTGAGATGCTGTCGAAGCAAGGCAGATGGCTGCGGGTTCGCTCGATTGACGGACGCGAAGGCTGGGTCTCTGAATGGGTGTTGGCCTCAAAGGACGACTTCAGCGACGCAAAGCACGACATCCCTCAGCCTAAGTTTGACAAGCCGCGAACTGACGTACTCTCCCCTGAGAAGGTCTCGCGCACAGGCCCTGTGAGAACCGGAAGTTCACAGGACATGATTTTCATCCCTGGGGGCACGACGATCGTTGGGAGCACTGAGAATGAGATTCAGGCTCTGGTGAGACAGGAAGGGATCTCCGAAGACATGCTGCGTGATGAGCGCCCCCAAAAAAATATTGTGTATCAAGGGTTCTACATCGACCGCTATGAAGTGACGAACGCGGAGTATAAACACTTTGTTGATGCTGCCCGCTACCAGCCGCCATTGAATTGGGAAGGAGACAACTATCCCACAGGTACGGGAACGCTGCCGGTGACGTTCATCTCCTGGGATGACGCTCATGCATACGCTGAATGGGCCGGAAAACGTCTCCCGACCTCTGAAGAATGGGAAATCGCATCAAGGGGACCGGACGCGTTCGTCTATCCTTGGGGAGAATCCTCCACTGGACGAAATCTCAATATTAATCGTCGCCAAAATGGGCCGGCAGAAGTTGGAAGCTATGCGAATGACCTGAGCGCTTACGGCGTTAATGATATGGGAGGCAATGTGATGGAATGGACCGCAAGCCACTATGCAGGCTCCGAAAATTTCTTTATACTCAAAGGAAGTTCATGGGTCGGGAAGCTCTTTGAGGCTCGAGGGGCCAATAAAACACCGGGCGAAGCAATATATCAGTTGAGTCATATCGGCTTTCGTTGCGCAAAAGATGCTGAATAAGGAAGATTTTGCTGTGTATGGAGTCCACTTGAAAAGCGGACTCGTATGTAAGCTGAGAGCTAGCGGAATAATTTGCTGATTGAGTCAGCGTTATGAATTCGCATAATTGCATCACCCAGCAAGGGAGCCACTGACAAGACGTGAAATTTATCGTATTGCGAGCGCTTAGCCTGCAAGGGGATGGAGTCTGTCACGACCAGTTCTTCGAGCTCTGTTTGCCGTAAGCGTTCTATGGCATGTCCGCTTAGGACCGGATGGACGGCAGCGGCGGAGATGTTGTTGACCCCATGTTTTTTCAGGAAGTGTATCGCTTCAACCAGCGTGCCGCCTGAAGCAACTTCATCGTCGATAATAAGAGCATCTTTCCCTTCGACATCTCCAATAAGATGTACGGCTTTTGCTTTTTCGTCGTCATCGTCCCGACGTTTATCAATAATGGCAATCGGGAGATTGAGACGATTTGCGTAACGGCCGATGCTTTTTGATTCCCCAACATCGCCGGCCACCAAGACGGTATTGCTGATATCTTTTCCGCGAAAATAATCACAAATTAAAGGCGCAGCAATCAATTGATCGATCGGCATGTGAAAGAAGCCCTGAATTTGGGGTGAGTGAAGATCCATCGTCAGTACCCGATCGGCACCGGCTGTCTGGAGTAGATCGGCAATGAGGCGGGCGGTAATCGAAATCCTCGGCTTATCCTTTTTGTCGGACCGAACATAGGGGAAGTAAGGAATAACGGCCGTGATACGTTCTGCTGATGCGTAACGGAGCGCATCGATCATGATCATCAATTCCATGACGCCTTCATTGACCGGAGGGCAAGAGGTCTGAACAACAAACACATCAGCGCCACGTACATTTTCCATCAGACGCACCATGATGTTTTCATTACTGAAACGAATAATTTCCGCATTACCCAGAGGAATTTCATTATATTCACAGATTGCACGGGCTAAGTCCGGGTGAGAACTCCCGGAAAAAACCTTTAATTCGCCTCTCATGAGACCACCTCTCCCAGATGAACATTAATATTTTCATCACGCATCCTCTACGTCCAAACGTATGAATTGAACGTAAAAAATTCTGTCAAACAAAAACTGTGAGATTTTTTTATTTTTGGAAGAAGAATTTCTTCAGGGCACACGCTTACGCAGACGCAACTCCCATTTTACATTTGACAACTTCTTTGTCTGATGATATACTGACTTGAATTATTTTGCGAACAGATTTACTTTTTAGATAAACCAGTTGTCGAGACTATTAGAAGATTGACAAACGTGCTGGAGAGCCCCTCGAAATTTTCCTTTGGGGGGACGGGCAGAACAGTGTTGCTCATCTTCTTACAGCAACGAATCTTGACGTGTACGCTATAGAAAGCGCTATGACGAAAACACTGCTTCCGATCGTGTGTGTAAGTGTCTTGCTGATCTGCTGCGGTGGAGTTCTTTTTTACATGCACGCTTCTCCACGATTTGAAATTTCACGTCTTGGGATCCACGGGCTTTCCCGCTTGACGCCTGAAACGATTGTCAAGCATCTGGACATTCAAGCTCATACCAATATCTTTCAGGTTCGTCTCAATGAGATTCAGCGTAAACTGGAAGAAATGACGTGGGTCAAAGAGGCCCGCGTGTTTCGGAGTTTTCCCCGGAAACTCAGTATTCGTTTGACTGAGCGCGTCCCGTTTGCGCTTGTGAAACTCGGGGAATTATATCTTGTCGATCGAGACGGAGTGATTCTGGGCTCTCTGGCTTCGGGGAGTGAAATTCGCCTGCCGATTGTCACTGGATCGTTTATACAGAACGTCGATCAAGACACGGAGAACACAACGTTGAAAGAGGTCTTGCAGGCCCTGGCGGCTCTCATGCAATCGTCGTATGCGTTTTCACATCCCATCCGAAAGATGCGTATTGACGGTCTCGAAAATGTGACCCTGATTCATGACGGTGAGTTCCCGGATATTTATCTGTCACTGCAAAATTATGCTGAGAGTTTTCAACGTTTGGAACGAATTTATCCAAAGCTCAAACCCGAAACGCTGACGGCGATCGATCTGCGTTTTGACAAAAGGGTGATTCTAACGCCTAAAATTACGTGATGATGTAGAATAAATCAATGATGTGTTCGTTTTTTATTTGACAAGATTACTTTATCGATTTCGGATTATGAAAGGCCCGGTTGCAGTTCTGGACAAGGTGGAATCATAAAGAAGTTGCGAAAGGTGGTGGGGACGCGTGGCTGTGAAAGAAGGGAGTATCATTGCGGGGCTGGACATCGGAACGACCAAAATTTGCGCAATTGTCGGTGAAGTGGACGACGATCGGCGAATTGATATTATCGGTATTGGAAGTGCGCCCTCACGGGGTTTACGCAAGGGTGTTGTCGTCAATATCGAAGGCACGGTAAAATCCATCGAAAAAGCCGTTAAAGAGGCCGAACTTATGGCGGGAGTTGACTTAAACACCGTCTTTGTTGGCATTGCCGGCAGCCATATTAAGGGCATTAACAACCGTGGAGTCGTCGCAGTCTCCAGACCAAACAAGGAAATTACGGCAGACGATGTCAATCGCGCCATTGATGCTGCTCGCGCAGTCGCGATTCCGGTAGACCGGGAAGTGCTTCATATTCTGCCGCAGGAATATATTATCGACGAGCAGGACGGAATCATTGAACCATTGGGGATGTCTGGTGTTCGTCTCGAAGTCGAGGTGCATATTATTACAGCTGCGGTGACCTCGGCACAAAATCTTGTTAAAAGCGTCAATCGGGCAGGTTTGGAAATCGAAGATATTGTGCTTGAACAATTTGCGTCGAGCAGAGCGGCTTTGACGGATCAGGAAAAAGAGATCGGAGCGGTCTTAATCGATATTGGAGGCGGCACGACTGATGTGATCGCTTTTGTCAACGGAAAAGTTCGGCATACTTCCGTTCTGGGACTGGGGGGAAACCATGTCACAAATGATATTGCCGTAGGATTACGAACGCCAACTGGTGAAGCCGAGCGGATCAAGTGCCGTTATGGCTGTGCGTGCTCAGAACTTGTTGAAGAAGATGAAACGATCGAGGTCCCGAGTGTTGGCGGGCGAAAGCCGCGGGTACTGTCGCGGCAGGTACTCAGTGAAATTATCGAACCAAGAATGGAAGAAATTTTTACGCTGGTCAAGAGCGATTTGAAACAAGCCGGCTTTGATGAAACCTTATTGGCGGCAGGTATGGTCGTCACCGGAGGTGCGTCTATTATGAAAGGAGTGCCTGAATTGGCTGAGCGCATCTTCGACCTCCCGGTGCGTCGGGGGATGCCGACAAATATCGGTGGCCTGGTCGATGTTGTCAATAGTCCGATTTATTCGACAGGAGTTGGATTGGTCCAGTACGGCATTGACTTCGACTCGTTCAGTAAATTTCAAAAATCACACTCAGAGCATATGTTTTCAAAAATATTAGCTCGGATGAAGCAGTGGTTTAAAGAATTCTTTTAATAAGAAAACGTATACAGCGTGTCAAGCAACAAGGGTTCAGGAGCATGGGAAAAAGGGGGGTGTGTGTCCTGTTATACTTGTGTCTTTTGACGAAGGGGAAGCATTATGGCAGAATTTGTTGATGATAGCGCAACAAAGGCAAGACTGAAGGTGATCGGGGTCGGCGGCGGAGGTGGGAACGCGATCAATCGTATGATTGAAACCGGTTTGGACGGTGTCACATTTTTGACAGCCAATACCGATATTCAAGCCTTGAAACAAAATGAGGCCGCCCTGAAATACCAACTTGGCGGGAAACTGACAAAAGGCCTTGGCGCAGGGTCTGATCCGGAAATCGGAAGAAAAGCCGCATTGGAAGATGAAGATATGATTGCGGAAATGGTTCAGGACTCGGAAATGGTCTTTATCACCGCAGGGATGGGAGGCGGAACCGGGACCGGGGCTGCTCCGGTTATTGCCGAAAAGGCGAAAGAGATGGGGGCCTTAACCGTAGCTGTTGTCACGAAACCTTTTATGTTCGAAGGGAGTTTTCGCTCTCGTCAAGCCGAGATGGGGCTGGCTGAGTTGAACGATGTCGTTGATACGCTGATTACGATTCCTAATCAGCGGCTGCTGAGTATGGTCGGCAAGCAAACCTCGATGCTGGAAGCGTTTACACTGGCCGATGAAGTTTTGACGCAAGCAGTTCAAGGTATTTCTGATTTGATCATGATTCCTGGGCTCATCAATCTGGATTTCGCCGATGTCAAAACCATCATGGCAGATATGGGCGTGGCTTTAATGGGATCGGCCATAGCGACAGGTGATCAACGTGCGATTGATGCGGCGAATAAAGCGATTTCCAGCCCTCTGCTGGATGATATTTCTATTGATGGCGCACGCGGCGTCCTGATTAATATCACAGGCGCAAAAGACCTCGGTCTGCATGAAATCAGCGAAGCATCATCGATTATTCAGGAGGCCGCCCATCCCGACGCGAATATTATCTTCGGCGCGGTGATTGATGAAAACATGACTGACGAATTACGTATCACCGTCATTGCAACAGGTTTTGACACAAAAGCGAAAATCGACAAAGAGCGAATGGAGCGCCAGTTGGATGTTGGCCGTGCTCCGGCGGCAGCCTATCAACGCAAAGTGTTCGAACGTCCATCACAAACATCGCGCGTATCGCCGTTTAAAAAGATCGTCGAGCCGATCAGCGGCCGGGATTTTGTGATTGAAAACGATTTGGACGTGCCGACATTTATCCGGAAAAAGGTCGATTAAGCTCCAGTGGATTACCGCATACGCCGGAATGCCGAAAAAAAGCTTCAGGGCGAAATCGGAACGATTTACAAGGGACGCAGCAGCGAAGATATTTCAATCGCCCTGGCGTATCCGAACAGCTACTATGTCGGGATGTCTAATCTCGGACTGCACGCGATTTACGGATTTTTAAACGACCAGGCCGGGGTCGTGTGCGAGCGTGTATTTTTGCCGGACCAGGAGCTTCTCGACATCTATGAGAAAACGGGCACGTGTTTATGCTCACTTGAGTCGCAAATCCCGCTTCCCGACTTCGACATTCTGGCCTTTTCGGTTTCGTTTGAGAATGACTATCTGAATATTCTGACGCTCTTGAAGCTGGGCAGAATTCCTCTCACTGCGGAAAAGCGCGATGAGTGTTTTCCGCTTGTCGTCGCTGGAGGTGCGGCGAGCGCGATTAATCCTGAGCCTCTGGCAATGTTTGTCGATGTGTTCGTGCTCGGTGACGGTGAGCCGGTGCTCGAAGAGTTGTTAAGGCTGTATCGCCGAGATGCCGAGAGCTGTTCGAGGCCGCAATTTCTGGAACGCCTTGCCGCACTTGTCGGTGTTTACGTTCCAGCGCTCTATGAAATGAAACCTTGCCGCAGCAGACAGAGCGGCCGGATGTCTCCTCTGTCAGATAAGGTGCCGGCAGTCATCGCAAAATGCTCGGTTGAGTCGCTTGAACAGCACCCGGCGTATTCAAGAATCCTGACAGAACAGACAGAATTCGGGAATCTGTTTCTTCTGCAAATTAACCGGGGATGTTCCTATAAATGCCGATTCTGCCATACTGGCTATACACAAAGCCCCCTTCGCCATCTTCCCCTTGATGCTGCCCTGAAGTTCGTCCGCCGGGGATTGCGCTATCGCAAAAGAATCGGTCTTGTTGGCGCGGCGATCGCCGATTATCCGCATCTTGAAGAACTGTGTGCTGCCATCACAGCGCAGGGAGGAACTCTCTCGCTGTCTTCATTACGTCTCAGTGCCCTGTCGCAAAAGCCTTATCTCCTGGAAGCGCTGGTGGCAGCAGGTCAGAAAACCCTTACAATGGCCCCCGAGTCCGGAACTGAGCGCTTGCGCCGTCTTCTTCGAAAATCTCTTTCAGATAAAGATTTCTACGATACTGTTGCAGATGTGTTGGCTGCCCAAATCCCGAATTTGAAACTCTACTTTCTCATCGGACTTCCTGGAGAGACACTGGAGGATGTGGACGCGATCGTCGCTATGTGTACACGCTGCCATGAACTGATGGTGCAGGCTGCGAGAGCCAGAGGCACTATCGGAAAGCTGATTGTGAGCGTGAATCCCTTTGTTCCAAAGCCATTTACGCCATTACAGTGGTGTGCGATGGATGCGGAAGCAGTCCTCAAACGCAAACTGCAACTGCTTAAACGCAAGTTGAAACGTACAGGCAATGTTGAGCTGATCCATGAAGCGCCGCGCTGGGCGCTCTGGCAGGGTATTCTTGCCAGAGGTGATCGCAGGATCGGCGGCGTGCTCCTGAAAGCTTCCGAGTTTCAGGGAAACTGGAAAAAGGCGTTTCGCGCACTTGAAATGTCTCCGGATTTTTACGTCCACCGAACGCGTCCCCTGGATGAATGCTTGCCTTGGGAGCACTTGCAGGTCGGAAGATCGCAGCAACGCCTGGCTAATGAATATCATGCTCTTTTTTCTGTGGAGGCTGATTTATGAAAAAACGTTCTTCGTATTCCAGACCGTTCTTATGCCTGGGAATCATGTTGTCTGCCGTGATGATATACGATGTGCCGTGCAGTCCGGCATCTGGCGCCTGGTCATCATCTGCTGCAATCGTGCCGTATGAACCGCAGTTTGCCCGTCAGCCTCATCGGCAGCAGCACTTGGAAAGATACAACAAGGCGCTTCGTGACAGCCGGACTGTCCTGCGACCGATTGGCCCTGCGACCTCATTTGAGTCCCACAAGTCATCGTCAGATCCGTATCTTCTGCGATTCCACTGTCTCGAACAG
The DNA here is from genome assembly GCA_002748425.1 of candidate division KSB3 bacterium. Classification (GTDB taxonomy): domain Bacteria; phylum Moduliflexota; class Moduliflexia; order Moduliflexales; family Moduliflexaceae. The sequence continues at coordinate 32,447 of PDSJ01000032.1, forward strand.
AGAAGATGCTGTCACGGAAACAGTCTTGAACACGATATTCAGCGGAATATCCGCATACTCCAACAACAAGGACAGCACTTTTGTGAGTGTCTGCTTCGGGCCGACAAATTTTTTCCACAAGTGACGTCGATCCTTGCTGATGAAGGTGTCCCCGAAGTGCTGGCCTATGTGGCTCTGCTTGAAAGCGGTTTTCAACCTGAGGCGATATCCGCTTCCGGCAGGGCAGGTTTATGGCAATTATCTTCTTCGATCGCCAGGCGATATGGTCTTTGCGTCACGCGTACTGATGATGAACGGCTCTGTGTCGACGTATCGACCCGCGCATTTGCTCGGTATATGGCGCAGCTGTACCGGCAGTATGGACATTGGGGGCAGGCGATTGCCGCACTTTCACCCAGACAAGATTATCTCGCTCGATTTTTGGCTGCGGTACGAATTGCGAACGCCCCCAGAGACTACGGTTTTTGTCTCGATCTCCATCATATGAAAGGGGCCTGCAATGTCGTGTTCGAAGACGGACGAGAGCATGAATGCTCTGAATGCGACCGTGGGGACCTGTTTGTCTATTGAGAAATCTGGACCTGCAAACTCATCGTTTTGACGATTTCAATAAACGTTATTATCTGCCGGCACGACCATACGGTTTTGCGCTGTTTCGCCTTTATTTCAAACTCCGGGCAGAGGGTATCGAATATATTCCCGCGAGCGGCCCGGTGATTTTGGTGCCGAATCATACAAGTATGTTGGATCCTCCACTGCTCTCATCCGTCGTACCGAGGGTGATCTACTTTTTGATGCTGCACCATCATTTTTATCACCGCAATTTCCATTGGCTGTTTTCACGGCTGCCTTGTATCCCGGTCAGACGGGAAAATGTCGGGCAGGCATCTTCTCTGAAAGCCTGTCTGCAGGTACTTGAGCATCGGCAGGTTTTGTGTTTGTTCCCTGAAGGTGGAATTAGCCGGAAAAATAAAGCCAGGGGCTTACGTCATGGAGCAGCCCTCCTCGCCTTAAAAACTCAGGCTCCGATCGTGCCGGTCGGCATTCGAGGAGCTTCAGAGGCCTTGCCTTTACACAAGATATTTCCCCGGCCCCGGCCGATTGAGATACATTTTGGTGAGCCAATCCGGGTTGGCAACGGCGATCCTCGCGATAAGGAAGTCCTACAACGCATTATGGAACGCACAATGTCAGAGGTGGATAGCTTACGATCTGTTGACAGGCAGGCATGACGTCGTGTTTAGAAAGTGCTCCAGGCTTGCAAGAAAAAATCTTGACATTTTTCTGCTGCATGACAAATCTGACTGTTCGCTTCAAACTTGAAGCTGATCCGTGATGAATCTGTAGAGGAAAAAATATACGAACTCCGGGGCGAAGCAGAGAGCAGGAGATGATCCTTAGTCTCAGGCTTTCAGCATCGACATACTATTTATGTTTAGATTTGATTTGCTTTCAAAAGCGATGGAAAAGGAGCCAAACAAATTTTTGTTGGTTCAACTGCTCTCAAAACGGATGCATCAGCTTGCTGATGGAGCAAGTCCGCTGAGCGTAAAGACACATGAGGCTGATGTCAATATTGCGTTGCAGGAATTTCTCGACTCAGCCATTGAATTACAACCAAAAGAGGAACTTTCTGAAGAATAGGAAGGAGCACGCTGAACAGCAATTTTTGAACGACATTGCCAACACACTGGGGCTGCTTTCATAATCCAGTGTATTTATGTTATGCAGCTGGAATATCTGTTATTCCTGGAGCGATGAATGTTGCCATCAGGAGGGACGCATGATGGCAAATCTACAAACAGTATACATGGGAATTGACCTCAAAAATCCGATCATTGCAGGAGCCAGTGAACTCACCAACAATGTTGAGACGATTAAACAACTTGAACAGGCCGGGGCTGCAGCGCTTGTGACGAAATCGCTGTTCGAAGAGCAGATTCAGCTTGAACGCTTTAAAAAGGGATGGTGCTGTTCAACAGACTCTTTCAGCCGGATATAGATACTGTATGACAATATTCAAGCCGATGTCTGTTGCAGTACCGGAATTTTCAATGGAAAAGACCCATGGGCCTACGAACGCGCTCAGTATGTGAAGCTGTTGTTTGAAGCCGATAAGATTATCAAAACGTCTCCGCAGCCCTGAACCGTCTTTTTTGTCCACTGCTGCCGGGTAATTCGCGGCGGCCCGGTAGCAGTCGGATTCCCCCCTTCGATGTATACGCCGATGCTCCGCCATTGTTTCTTCAACTGATTTCCTGGAATTATACGCTGCCGCACTCAGGCTTTTTCACGGGAGTTGGTGTGTCGTGTAACGGAGATTTCAGGATTTCTTCAATCCCGTGTTCTGCGCAATAGCGCTTGATGAGATCCAGAAAAATTTTTCCGTATCGCTCAAGCTTTTTTGCGCCAACTCCGGACAGGCTCAACAAGCTTTCCCGGCTGTGGGGAAAATAGTGCGACATCTCGATCAGGGTGCTATCCGGAAAAATCGCATACGGTGGAAGATTGGCGGCATCTGCCATCTCTTTGACCTGCTTGCGAAGTAGAGCGTAAAGCCTGCGGTCGTAGTCAAGTGAATACGCCCTGCCTTGAAAGCGCGTTAGCTGCTGTTGTTCAATTTTTCCCCAGACCTGTTCCTCACCTCTGAACACGGACCAGGCTTTGGGAGTCAGTTTGAGGCTGCCATGTTCCGGATCCTGGATCATTAAGCCTTTCTGAAGGAACTGGCGGGAAAGGTGAAGCCATTGCTGTTTGGAAAATTCCAGACCAATGCCGTATGTTGAGAGTCTCTCATGACCAAATTTCAGCACTTTTTGAGCGCCGGATCCCCGCAGAATAGCAATAATATGTGCGGCCCCAAACAACTCACCGCTGCGTTTGACGCAGGAAAGAAACTTTTGCGCAGGAATCGTAATATTGACACAGTCTTTTTTCTCCGCCAAGCAGTTATCGCACATGTTGCACGGTTCTTCGGACCGGGTTTCGCCAAAATAGCGCAGCAGCGGGATACGGCGGCAAAGATCGCTTTCGGCGAATCCAAGCATCTCTTCCAGGTGCATCTGCGCGATACGCCGCCCCTGTTCGTCTTTTTCATTGAGAAAAAAACGAATGGTTCGAAGATCGTTGTATCCAAAGAGCAGTCGGCAGTGAGAAGGCAGCCCGTCACGACCGGCGCGGCCGATCTGTTGATAGTAGCTCTCAATATTTCGCGGCAAATTATAGTGCAGAACAAAACGGATATTCAGCTTGTTGATTCCCATGCCAAAAGCGACTGTTGCGACCATAACCTGGACATCATCGCGAAGAAAGAGCTCTTGGTTCAGCTGGCGTTCTTCGACTGAAAGGCCAGCATGGTAAGGTCTGACCGAAAATTTTTTGCGGGTGAGCACGTCAGCAAGTTCGTTCACCTGCCTGCGGGAAAGACAATAAATAATCCCCGATTGGTCTGGGAATTTTTCGAGAAATTCGATCGTTTGTAAAACGGGCTTGTCTTTCTGGCGAATTTCCAGCAGCAGATTTGTGCGATCGAAACTGGTGATGAAGGCATCGGAATCATCGAAATGCAGCGAAGTTTTTATGTCTTGCCGCACTCTCGGTGTGGCCGTAGCGGTCAGAGCGACGCAGACAGCTGAGGGGAAGTGCGCACGGATTTCAGCAATCAGGCGGTATTCCGGACGAAAGTCATGACCCCATTCTGAGATGCAATGGGCTTCGTCAATGGTTAAACAATCAACGCGAAGCGATTGCAGCATGGATAGAGTTCGCTGCATAAGCAGCGTTTCCGGAGCCAGATATAAGAGTTTGGCTTCCTGATGTAAAATGCGGGCTCGGTTCTGCTGATATTCTTCAGCTGTGAGGGAACTATTCAAGGCGACTGCTCCCACTCCCAGTTCCGTCAATTGAGCGACTTGATCCTGCATTAAAGAGATCAGGGGTGAAACCACGATCGTCAGTCCTTTGAACAGCAATGCCGGGATTTGATAGCACAGCGACTTTCCGCCGCCGGTTGGCATGATGACCAGTGTATCATGCTGTTGGAGAATATGCTGAATGACCTCTTTCTGAAGAGGTCGAAAACTATCGTAACCAAAAACGTCTTTCAGAATGTGCTGCGCTTGCTCGATCATGCTGTCCGGCCCTCTGGAGTGTACTCTGTTGCGGCACTACACAAAAATCCTGCGCCTCCTGCCGCCTGAGGCATGTCGTGTTCCTCTGTCCCATAAGCACAGGATATCCGTAAAGAAAAAAATGACTTATCGACAGTCCGTGTAACAGTGCGGGCATCCTGGGATCGGGACGACGTGAAAGTATTTTGTCTATTTATCTTTTTTTTCCTTGACTTTCTCTTGATGGAATTGTGCAGTATGTGTAAAGTTTGTAAAAATTTAAAATTTGCCTTTGATGTAAGAACATGTGGTGAGTTTTAAATATATGCAGGCTTACGACGTAAAGTTATACGAGTTACAAACATTTTTTGTAGGAGATTAAGACTTTGGCACAAGGAACAGTGAAATGGTTTAACGACCAAAAAGGTTACGGCTTTATCGAGCAAGACAATGGCGAAGATATTTTCGTCCACTACAGCGAAATTGTTGGTTCAGGATTTAAATCACTTTCTGAAGGCGATCGCGTAGACTTTGAGGTCGGCGTCGGCAATAAAGGGCCTGCTGCGCAAAACGTCAGCAAAATAATATAAGTTTGCAGTCCGCCGGAGAAAGGCATCTCGTCTGCCAAAGATGAGATGCCTTTTTTCTTTGTCCTGAGCCACGGGAAGCCGTGACCTTGGACTTCCTTCCAACTGCCTTCGTGTGTTTCTTCTGCCTGAATCACAAGTGAGACTCTCTATGCCAAATCAACAACGACGGAAAGATGTTCGTAATGTTGCAATTATCGCCCATGTCGATCATGGAAAGACGACGTTGGTTGATGCCCTATTAAAACAAACTGGCGCACATCAGTTCAAAGACGGGGAAGTCACGATTATGGACTCCAATCCCCTGGAAAAAGAGCGTGGGATTACGATTTTTTCAAAAAATGCTTCTTTGACATATAAGGATATTCATATTAATATCGTTGACACGCCGGGCCACGCTGATTTTGGTAGTGAAGTGGAACGTATTCTGCGCATGGTCGACGGCGTCCTGCTGCTGGTGGATGCCTTTGAGGGACCGATGCCGCAGACGAAGTTTGTGCTGCGCAAGTCATTAGAACTGCACCTTAAACCGATTCTGGTTGTCAATAAGATCGATCGGCCCTATGCCCGCCCCGACGAAGTCGTAGATATGACGTTCGATCTGTTTTGCGACTTGAACGCTACAGACGAGCAGCTTGATTTCCCGATCGTGTTCGCATCAGCCAGAGAAGGACGCGCCACACTCGATCTGGATGAAGAGGCAACGGACATGACGCCGATTCTCGACACGATTCTGCATCGGGTGCTGCCGCCGGTTGCAGACTCGAAAAAGCCGTTCCAGATGCTGATCACCATGTTGGATTATGATTCCTATATTGGCCGCATTTCCGTCGGACGTGTGGTACATGGCCGTATCAACGTCGGTGAAACGCTTGCGCTGGTGAAACGCAGCGGCGACATCACGCGCAGCCGGGTGACAAAAATTTTGAAATATCAGGGCTTGCGCCGTATCGAAGCCGAGACCGGAGAAGCCGGAGACATTCTTTCCATTGCCGGGATTGATGATGTCAAAGTCGGCGAAACTCTGGCTTCACCCGAAAATCCGATCGCCTTGAAAACGATCAAAATTGATGAGCCCACCATTTCGATGAATTTTTCACACAACACCGGCCCCTTTGCAGGAAAGGACGGGGGACGCTTTCTCACATCACGCCATCTGCGCGATCGTTTACGGCATGAAGCTATGGTAAACGTAGGGATCCGCATCGAAGAGCTGGAAGGGCGTGAAAGTTTCAAGGTCTCAGGACGCGGCGAGCTGCATCTGTCAGTGCTGATCGAAACGATGCGTCGGGAAGGCTATGAACTTGAAGTTTCCCGCCCGCAGGTGATCCTGAAACAGGCTGACAATGAGCTGCTTGAGCCGATAGAGGAGGTCTTTGTCGAGGTCGATCAAGGCTACGAAGGCGTTGTGATTCAGGCGCTCGGTTCACGCCAGGCCGAGCTGCGCTCTATGGAAAATTGCTCCATCGGCACGGTGCGCTTAGAGTTTCTGGTGGCATCGCGGGCGTTAATCGGCTTCCGAACTGAATTTCTGACGCTGACTCGCGGTACAGGAATCATGTATCAGAATTTTTACAAGTACCAAAGCTTCAAAGGCGAGCTCCCCCGCCGCCAGGTTGGTGTGCTGGTGTCTCAACAGCACGGTCCGGCTGTGGCCTATGCTCTCTGGGGGCTGCAGGAGCGCGGCGAAATTTTCGTAAAGCCTGGTGATGATTTGTATGAAGGAATGATCGTCGGTGTAAACAAGAAAGGCAGTGATCTGGTGGTCAACGCCCAACGGGAGAAAAAACTGACCAATATCCGCGCGGCTGGTTCGGATGATGCTATTCAGCTTATTCCGCCTCGTGACATGACGCTGGAATTTGCCCTTGAATTTATCAGTGACGACGAATTGGTCGAAGTGACGCCAAAGCAGATCCGGCTTCGTAAAAAGCATCTTACGGAGCATGCCCGGCGGCAGGCTGCCAAAAAGAACGCTGCCGCGTGAGAGAGAGGTGGATGTGTGGTTTTTGGGAAAGTCCAACAGGGCCATGAGCCTTATTTTCCGTTTGGCAAGGAAAATCCATATTTTTTTTCTTGACATTTCTCGGAAATATCCTAGGGTACTTCAGCAGTTTGCAAAAAATTTGTTGAAGGACTGTGACCTTGTTGCCGACAGTCGAAAGGAATCATCCTCTTTACAAATACGCAGGCTTTTAGTATATAGAGAAAATGTAGCACAATATCAACGTTTTTCAGGAGAAGACGACATGGCAGAAGGTACAGTGAAGTGGTTTAACGATCAAAAAGGGTATGGGTTTATTGAGCAAGACGGTGGTGAAGATCTTTTTGTGCATTATTCGGAAATTCGGGGATCCGGATTTAAAACGCTTGCAGAAGGCGATCGTGTCAGCTTCGATGTCGGAGAAGGGCAGAAAGGCCCTGCAGCGCAAAACGTTGAAAAGATCTGATTTTCTTCTGGTATGAACAGCATCTCGCTCGTGTACACAGGGTGAGATGCTTTTTTTTTGAGAAGTTTTTTCACCGGAGACCCTCCTTTTTTCTTTGCCGGAACACATTTCACCACTCGCCCCACCGCTATTGTCGCAGGCAATAGCGTTATTCATGATAACGATGAGGATACATTATGATTACATTTGAAGAAATCGGCATTACGTCCGTGGTCTTACAAGGCATCACTGATTTGGGATTTCAGCATCCGATGCCGATACAAGAAAAGGTCATTCCTCTGTTGCTGGACCAGGAAACGCCTCAAGACCTGATTGGACTGGCCCAGACAGGAACTGGAAAAACTGCAGCCTTTGGTCTGCCAATCATACAGCGGACGAACTTTGCCGATAAAAATACGCAGGCGCTGATTCTGGCGCCGACGCGTGAGCTTTGCCTGCAAATTACCGGTGATCTGAAAAATTTTGCAAAATACATTCCCGACCTGCATATCGTTGCTGTGTATGGTGGAGCCGATATCAAGCGGCAAATTCGGGCCTTGAAAAAAGGCGCTCAGATCATTGTGGCGACTCCAGGACGTATGAACGATTTGCTGAATAAGCGCAAAAGCATCGATCTTTCCGAGCTTCAGACCCTTGTGCTCGATGAAGCAGATGAGATGCTGAACATGGGCTTTAAAGAAGAATTAGATGCCATTCTCGAACAAACACCAGGCAAGAAAACCACACTCCTGTTCTCTGCGACAATGCCGAAGGACGTATTACGACTTTCAAAAGACTATATGCGTGAGCCGCGCGAAGTCTCTGTTGGAGAGCGTAATGCCGGAGCGGAAAACGTCAGGCATATCTGTTATCCGGTACGCTCCAGGGACCGCTATCTTGCGTTAAAACGGGTCGTTGATTATCATCCGAATATTTACGGAATTGTTTTCTGCCGCACTCGACAGGAAAGCAAAGAGGTGGCAGAAAAATTAATTCAGGACGGTTATAACGCCGATGCACTTCATGGAGATTTATCACAGGCCCAGCGGGAATATATCATGCAGAAATTTCGTATTAAAAATCTCCAGCTGCTGGTAGCGACTGATGTTGCTGCCCGTGGCCTCGATGTAAAAGATATTTCGCATGTCATTAATTATAATTTACCTGATGAAGATGCTATCTATACTCACCGCAGCGGTCGTACCGGCCGGGCCGGACAGAAAGGTGTCTCGATCGCGATTGTCAATCTCAGAGAAAAGCATAAAATTAAATTTATCGAAGCAAAGTTGAAAAAACAGTTTGAAATCCAGACGGTGCCGCGAGGAGAAGAAATCTGTGAAAAACAGCTCCTGAATCTTGTTGATAAAATGGAAAAAATTGAAGTCGATCATAAAGAGATCGATAAATTTTTACCTGTGATTTATGAGAAATTAGAATGGTTAAACCGGGAGGAACTTATTAAGCATTTTGTCTCCCTCGAATTCAACCGCTTTCTCGATTATTACCGCGATCTGGACGATCTGAACGCTCCGGAAGAAGAACGACGAAGGAAAAAGCGCGGGCCCAAAGGCGGCCGGCGCGGCGAACGAAGCGATGGGCGCAGTGGACCGCGCACAGCAGAAGAAGGCTTTACGCGTTTTTATATCAACCTTGGCTATAAAGACAGTCTGACGCCAAGAGACCTTATTGGGCTGATCAACCGTTGCTCGCGTAATCGGCATATCGACATCGGACGCATCGATCTGATGAAGACGTTCTCCTTTTTTGAAGTCAGAAAAAAGTTCGCCGCCGATCTTCTTTCAGCCTTCCGAAATGTCGAGTATAACCGTCGTGAGGTGCGTGTGCAGGTTGCCGATAATGAGCACACAGAACCTGTATTCTACGAGAAAAGCGGAAAAAAAGGCAAGCGCCATAAACGCGCTGAGGCTGGAGCGCGTCACTCGAAGAAAAAAAAGAGGGCGAAATACTAAAGAAGACATTTACATTTGCCCGCTGGAGGCAGAAAAGCTGAGAAGAGCGGTCCGAGTCCGAGAGCGTAATGCGCGAGTGTCTGACCGCTCTTCAAATGGTACTCTAGGCCTTACTGCCGCCGACAGCCGGTGGAAAAAAGTCATACTGCAGGGTCGGAGTCATTTCGAGAATGAATTCGCGCATGTCGGCCTCAACAGCGCTGATGTCGCCTTCGGCCGGCAAAGGAGCCAGAACACGGACGAGTGCGCCGTCGGTGCGATTGTAGCGGATTGCATCGAGCACGAGATAGATTTTGTGCCAGTACTCGCTGGTGATGAAACGGCCACGGGATTGATACCAATAATACGTCAGCATCCGCTGCTTTCCATTAACCAGAATCGCGCGCTGGGCGTTGATGTGCAGCGGTCTGTCCCCCTTGACTTCAAGCGTGACATCCTCTGTCTCGGTGAAGTTCCATCCGGAACCTGGCATACAGTTACGGGGAGAATGAATGGTCTCGCCGTCTTTCTGATCCCGAAAAAACCCGACGTAGAGTGAAATCCTGTTTCCTGTCTCATCTTGATAGCTCCGATCCAGATAATTGTCCACTCGGAGAACATCCAGCACTTTGTCACCCATCCTGCGGGGCGCTTCTCCTTTCCGGGCCCCGATTGTGTCGGGAAAGTTGAGAAGATCCTGCCGCAAATCGACAGATTCCCCGCGCGGTGCGCGATACACAAAGAAAGCGGTCACCACAAGCAACACGACAGCCAATAGAAAATGTTTTCCAAATTGTTTCACCATCTTATCGTCTCCTTTACAGTTGTAAACTTGCCTGATACACAGTGTTTTTAGGAAGTCTTAATTTTGTTGCGACCAGTTTGACAGCATCCCTTCGACTGAGCGTGCCATCTTGCAGACATTTCCTGAGTTCGTCGAAAAGCTGCGCCTCGAAATCCTCTGCGTTCTGCTGTTTTTTCTCGGCTCCCGCAATTACCAGGGTGAATTCGCCTTTTACTGCTGCCCGTCGGGAGAATTCTTCAATCACACTGTCAAGTGTGCCCCGCAGCACTTCTTCAAATTTTTTTGTGAGTTCCCTGCTGACAGCGACTTGACGGTTTCCAAGCAGGCTTCGCAGATCCGCCAGAGCTTTCAGAAGAACGTGCGGTGACACATAGCAGACTAAGGTACGGCACTCATCGCGAAATCCTTCGATCTGTTGCCTGCGGCTGTTGCGCTTATTATTCAAAAAACCAAGAAAGACAAAACCTTCGACCGGCAGGCCCGCCAGGGTCAAGGCAGTAATCGCTGCCGAAGGGCCGGGAACCGAGATAATGGGAATATGCGCTTCAATTGCTTTACGGATCACCACATAGCCGGGATCGGAAATTCCCGGAGTCCCTGCATCTGAGACAAGCGCAATCGACTCTCCGTTTAAAAGGCGCTGAATGAAATATGGCGTTTTTTGATCTTCATTATGATCGAAATAACTGCTGAGTCTGACGTGAATGCCATACGCCGAGAGAAGTTTGCGCGTATGACGGGTATCTTCAGCAGCGATCAGATCAACCTCTTTCAAAATGCGCAAAGCCCGTAAGCTGATATCTTCCAGATTTCCAATCGGCGTAGCAACAATGTACAACGTCCCAGAGGAGGACTGCGCTTCAGATCCTGACATACACGTCTCCTTGCCTCAAATGTTCACACAGCGTAGTCGGGCAGGGAAGGAATTGTCAAGGAATTACAGCGAACAATATTAACGGGGCCCGACTCACATGCCGCGATCGGTTTGTCAGATACAGAAGCGGAGCCTCTTTGTCGATTTTTAAGAAAAATTCATCTTGACGGAAAAGTCGCTGCCGTACCTGATAAGCGAGAAATATTTTTATCACACAAAAAATGGGAGGATGGTGTATGCCGACTTATGAATATCGTTGCCGTGCCTGCGGCTATTATTTTGAAAAATTTCAGAGTATGACAGCGGCCCGTGAGAAGTTTTGCCCGGTCTGCGGGGCCGAGATTGAGAGATTATTAGGACCCGGCGCCGGATTTATCATGAAAGGAAGTGCTGCTTTGCAGTCTGAACCGAGTCACTGCGGTCATGCACAGCCATGCTGTGGGCGTTCGGAACGCTGTGGAGACAGCGCATGCCGGCACGAATCATAACCATCGATTGACATCATTATGATTTTTGCGGTGCTTCAGCTATGATGAGAATTATTACTTGCCTGAATTCTTTTCTTCTGGGAGGAGATGTCTTGGAGGAGAAGTGCAGCAGAGTGCAGTGATTGGTATACGTGAGGGGAGGAAGTCGTTTATGGAAGCCACAGTGGTCTTTATTAGCTTTGAAACGGAATTTTCAAGTTATGGTGGTCTTGGGGCTGTCATGAACATCTTGCCAAAAGAAATGGGGGCTGATGCATGTTGTGTCATGGCCCCGTTTTTTGACAGGCTGATCGATCTCGATGCGCTGAAAACACAGGGAAAGATCCAGGAGTTTTCTACGCTCTTTTCTTATTTTGTCGTTATTCGCGGCAGATCGTATTGTGTCGATCTTATCGAAGTCGTTAACGGGCATGGATTGCGCCATTATTTTCTGTCCTCAGCGCAGTTTTTCAATGTGCCGGAGAATCCCTACGTCAATCCTTGTGATCCTGAGAGACCTCTTGATCCTTATCGTAATCCGAGTAATCCGGAAAAATTGACTGAGGATGCGCTGTTTTTCTCAACAGCCGTACCGAGCGCATTGGCGGAGCTGGTAAAAGAGGGGCGTATTCCCTCGCGCGACCTGATTCTCCATCTTCAGGACTGGGAAACGGCTGCGGTTGCAAAAGCCTGCCGTGTTGTAAAAAGCAGTCCTGCGATCCGTTCGATGAAATGTGTCTTGACGATCCATAATCCATATGATAAGCCATTAAGTGACGTGAATTCCTCTCTTGTCCTGGACTTTGCCGCTTACCTGGGCTTTCAGAAATTTCATTCGATTCTGGCGCAGGTCATCCCGATTCTCGGCGCTCCGGTTTCTACAGTCTCCAGGAATTTTGCCTATGAATTGCGTAACGAAGTTCTGTACACGCAAATTTTTTGCCCGCATCTGCAAGAAGCCTTTAAAGAGAAAAAACTGCTGGGGATTGATAACGGAATTTTCGGCGCATCTGATTTCCCTTTTTCTAAAACAGCGCTGAAGCACGCCAAGAACGCGGATTTTGAAAAAATTCAGCAGGAAAAATGGAGGCGGCGTGAAAAATTGGCCGAGGTGATGGACACATATCTTCGCAAACTGACGGCAGACGGAAAGCAGCAGAGTTGGGGGCAGGAGATTGATATCTCCGATCCTGCACGTCCGATTTTTCTGGTCCTCGGGCGAGACGATCCGCGTCAAAAAGGTTTTGAGGTTATTGTCGAGGCCATTCGGACCCTTCCTCAAGGGCAGGCAAGATTTATTTTCACTCCGATGCCGGGTGACGAAGGCGTGGCTGGACTGAATTTTTTACACGAGCTGGCCCGTGAGCGCGGCAATGAGGTCATCGTGTTTCCCTTCCGGGTAGAAAAGACTGTGTTTCAGGCCCTGCAAAAAGGAAGTTCCTTTATGGTGATGGGCTCCCTGTACGAACCCTTTGGAGCTGCAAACGAAGCATATTTGTCCGGCATGCCGGTGGTCGCTCGCGCGACTGGGGGCCTGGTGCAACAGGTTGTTCCTCACAAACGCTGTCTGAAGGATGAATCGATTCTCAGTTCCTACGGGCGGCAGTTGCTTCAGCGTTATCACAAGAATAATGCGGCTCCTACCGGCATCCTGTTCCGGGAACAGGTCTCGTTTGCCGATGAGGTCGAAGGCTGGCGTCGCGTGGTAGATTGCGGATATTGGGCATATAATCCTAAAGGCGACCGTGTCGTGGATCGCAGAGGCTTAGTTCTGTTTCAGGATATGGTGAGAAGCGCCGAAAAGGCTTTTGAACTGGCGATCAGCCTGTATCAGCGGCAGTTGCAGTATGCAGAGATGGTGTATAACGGCTGGTTGATGCTGGAACAATTTGGCTGGGACCGCGCGATTGCCGAGTATCGCAGCATGCTGTATCAGGCTTGAACGCTTGGGCGGGCATATCCGCTAGCTCGGATGCTGCTGCTCCATTTCCAGCGATGCGCTTGGCGCAGGCTAGGCTGGAAAAAACATGGAACTCAAACGTAGACCTAGAGGAGAAGGAGTGAAGAAGCTATGTCGATTGCGGTGTCTGTCAAAAAAGGGCAAGATGTGGTGATCGCCTCGGATACGCAGGATAACTTTGGCAGCAATAAGGTTTCCTTTGATAATTATCGCGCGAAAAAAATCATTTCGGTCGGAAATTCCTATGTGGCAACCACCGGATGGGGCTTATATGAAGATATTTTTGACGATTATTTGCTCGGCAAAGAAGGGATAGTCCTGGAGAGTAAAGCGCAGATTTTTTCATTTTTCATGCAATTCTGGAAAGACCTGCATAAAAAATATAGCTTTGTCAAAGATCAAAGCGATGAAGAAGACGTCTCACCTTTCGGCGATCTGGACGCGACGTTTTTGATCGCCAACCGAAGCGGGATTTTTTACGTGTCATCAAATATGAGCGTCACAAAGTTCGAAAAATACTTTGCGATCGGTTCTGGCTCGAGTTTCAGCCTGGGCACGATTTACGGGCTGTACGAGCTGGATTTCAGCGCTGAAGAAATCGCTTGTAAAGCGGTTGAGGCGGCAATGACCTTTAATATTTATTGCGGTGGCAGGATCGATCTCTTTCAGGTTCCTCCTGACGAGATCGGAAAAGCGCCTGCCTGAGAAAAAATAGTTTGACAAAGTCCTGAAAACAGGCTATTCATTCTTTTATGATAAAAGCGCAACACAGAGAAACACGCTTCGCTTCTGACGAGAGTGAGATCGCTCTTTCTCTTCCTTTTCGGCTGAATTTCGGACTTATCGGCAGTATGACGAGCGCCGTTCTTCTGGGCGTGATGATTTTGGCCCTCTTGTCCCCGGAAAACGGCTTGCCGAAAGTGCGTCAAGTACAGGAAATCAAACGCAAGCTGGAAATTGATATTCAGTTGCTCGACGCTGAAAACGAGCGTTTACGTCACGATATTCAGGCCATGAAACACGATCCCTTTCAACAGGAAAAAATTGCGCGGGAAGAATTGAACATGGCCCTGCCGGGTGAGATTGTCTATAAATTTACAGAATAACAGTATGATTGACATCGTTGGAACAACGGGGCAGCCGACGAGCGCAGGAACACTCCGGGCACGGCGGCTGCTTTTGTTTTCTTCGTGATCGCCAGTGACATTCCCACAACTTGATATTCAGTCACGTGTGCTGGACAATGGTCTGAGCGTATTGATTCTTGAGAAACACGACATCTCTGTGGTGAGCTCGTCCATCTGGTATCATGTTGGGTCAGCCCATGAGAGAGAAGGGCAGACCGGCATCTCGCATTTTTTAGAGCATCTCCTCTTCAAAGGTACTCCCAGCTACGGCAAAGGTGCGATCGATTTGCTCACCGCCACTCATGGGGGCAACAGCAATGCCGGAACGATTTTTGATTATACAATGTATTATTTTAATTTTTGCTCCGATCGCTGGGAACTCGCCCTGGAACTTGAGGCTGATCGGATGCGGAACTGCCTTTTCGACCCACAAGAGTTTGAGGCTGAACGTCAAGTCGTGCTGGAGGAGCTCAAGCAGGGAAACGATTCTCCCTGGGGGATGCTGTCACGCGAGGTCGAACGACTGATCTTTCCTGATCATCCTTACCAGCATCCGGTGATCGGCTGGCAGGAGGATCTCGAAGCTCTGACGCGCGAAGACGTTCTGGAGTATTATCATCATTACTATGTTCCAAATAACGCCACAATCATTGTCGTCGGGGATGTCAAGGCTGACCGTGCTGTCGATCTTGTCGCCCGGCATTTCGCGCATATTCCCGCTGGCGACGAGATTCCGACGCTGCAAGCTGCGCTCCAGGAGCAAGAGGCCGAGCAGCGCGTGACGATCGCTCAGGAGAGTCATTTGACGCGGCTGCAAATTGGGTACCGGGGATGCTCACTGGCGGATGACGATTGTTATGCGCTCGACGTGCTGGACCATCTTCTCAGTCATGGTAAAACCTCACGTCTCTATCAGCGCCTGGTGGAAAAGGAGCAGGCGGTCAACTTTATCAGCACTTACAATCATCTGCGCCGCCTGTCAGGCGTATTGTATGTGTCTGCAGCCCTGCGTCCCGGGGTCGAGGGCGATCTGGTCGAGCAAATGATCGATGAGGAATTGGATCGCATACAGCATGACACGATTCTCGAGGAAGAAGTACAAAAAGCCCGCAATGTGATTTCGGCGGATTTTATGTTCGGAAAAGAAACCGCTTCTGGTCTTGCCCATTTTCTGGGCGAATGTGACGTCTTGCACAGTTATAAGTTCCTTCATCACTACGTTGAGCGGATTGAAGCCGTAAGCGCTGATGATGTTCAGCAGGCAGCACAAAAATATCTGAAAAAAACGTGCCGCACTGTCGGCTGGGCAATTCCCAAAGGGACTGGGCCGGAACAGGGCGAAGAACGCTACGAAGAGCCTCTACTCGCTCCATCGACGGACAGCATGGTCTTTCATAGATCTTCGGCGGTGAGTCTCAACACACGAACGCACGGGAAACCCGGCACAAGCGCTGTCAAAAGCTCGCCGATCTCTTTCAATAACCGGCATCATTGTAATCATCATCGCCGGCTTATGGACAATGGTCTGACCGTACTGTTTCTTGAGCGGCATGACCTGCCGATTCTCTCAATCGATGCGTTTGTCGAGGCCGGACAGCGATACGAGCGTGATGCGCTTGCCGGGGTTGCTGTGCTGACAGGAGAGTTGCTGGATGAAGGGACGCAGTCTCGTACTGCGTTCGAGATCGCAAGCGCGATCGAATCGATCGGAGGATTTCTGGAGAGCCACAGTCAGGGTGCTTCGATCCAGGTGCTTTCGCGGGATGCGCCCCTGGCCATGAGCCTTTTGTCCGATATCTTGCGCTTCCCCCGTTTTGACGCGGATATGCTGGAAAAGAAGCGTGCGCTCCTCCTGGCCAGCATTGAAGGGGATCGCGATAATCCTTCTTTAACGGCTTATAATCTTTTTCGAGAGATGGTGTATGGCTCGCATCCCTATCATCGTCCTCGTAAAGGCTATAAAGAACGTGTTGCAGCCTTGCGGCGTGAGGATATTCTTCAGCATTATCACGCTTTTTTTTGTCCCAATAATACCATCCTTGCCATTGTCGGGGATGCAGAGCCTGAGAAAATATTCGACGCTGTTGAACGCTGCTTTGCTACGTGGGAATCTCAGGAGGTTCCGGAGCTTCCAGACGTGACGATTCCAGAAGCGCACGGCTGCATACGGCGGCATCTCGAACGGGACAAGGAGCAAGTGCATGTCTATCTCGGTCATCTTGGAGTGACCCGGAACAATCCAGATTTTTATCGATTGTTTACGATGGATCATATTCTTGGGCTTGGATCCGGTTTTACCGACAGGATCTCCAGACGCTTACGGGACGAACAGGGGCTGGCCTATGCTGTGTCCGCGAATATCAGCTTGACAGCAGAACAAGAACCCGGCTGTTTCACAGCCTATATCGGAACCTCGCCTGAGAATGTCGAGCAGGCCATTGGGGGATTCCTGGGTGAGATACGCCGCATTCGCGATGAACCTGTTTCCGAAGAAGAACTGGAACTTGCTAAAAATTACATTTGCGGAAGCTATGTGTTCAATTTCGAAACCTGTGCCCAACTCACCCGTTACCTTGTAAATATCGAACGTTATCATCTGGGAGATGCTTTTATCCGAGATTTCCCGGAGATTGTTCAGGAAGTAAGCATTGAAGATATTCAACAGGCAGCCCGGGACTATCTCGATCCTGACAATTATTATATTGCCAGCGCAGGAAAAACACACAGAGCTCCATAGCGCGCCTTTGTGAGCGAAGACTGGCTTATCCCTGGCTGTGTGATGAATGTGCGAGAACGGCCTTTAGCCGTAATTGCGAATCACTTGCACCACTTTGCCTTTCACGTCAAACGTATCGCCGTCTTTGACAAAGATATCGTCATAGTCAGGATTCTCTGAGCGTAAGATGATTTGACCGTTACTGCGTTTGATGAGGCGCTTGATATAGGCTTGATCGTTTAACTGGGCAACGATGATTTGGTTGTTCGGCAGCTCCTGAATTTCTTCGATGACAACATAGTCATCCTCATTGATAAACGCGTCGATCATACTGTCGCCTTCGACTCTCAGCACATATCGACCGGCTTTTTTGGTTGAATCCGAGACTTCGACATATTCTGTTTCCTGATTGTCTTCAAAGTTGAGGATACCGCGCCCGGCTTTAACTGTTCCCAGCAACGGCAGCGAGTTGAGAGGCTTTAAGCCGAAAAATTCCAGGGTCTGATCCGTCAGAGTGATCGAGCGATTATGATGCTTGTTGCGTTCGATATAGCCTTTTTCTTCCAGTTGCCCCAGACTTTTATGGATGGTTGCCAGGGATTTTTTGCCAAAATGCGATCGAATCTCCTCAAGCGACGGAGCAACCTGGCGTTCAAACATATAGTCCTTGATATATTCCAGGGTGGCCTTTTCCTTTGTGTATAACGTTTGTCGTTCCATAGAGCTCTCTCCTTAGATGGAAGGGTAACATAGACATTAAAAGTCAAGCTTACTTTAAAAGATGGCGAATGATTAGCAAAAGTCAAGAAAAATATGCAAAAATTTAAAAAGAATATGAAGTAAAGAGATATTTTTGTTGTGCGCGGCCGGTGCTGAGGCGATCTCAACGGCTGTGTGCACGAGAAAGCACTGAGAGTCATTTTACCGAAGCGCTGGAGCATGGAAGTCGCTGAAAAATGAAAAAATGTTCCGGCAATTCTTGACACTGTACTCAGCAACGGGATCTATATTATATGCGTTATATCAATAAATTTCGCGCAGCGTGCATGCGAATCTTGGAGGGGATATATGCAAAATACACAAGCACGTAAACAGGCCGAATTGAAAATTGCGGGGATGAGCTGCGCAATGTGTTCAAAGGCTGTAGAACGCTCACTGCTCGAGAGTGACGGTGTACTCTTCGCAGAGGTCAATCTGGGAAACGATACAGCGAGTATCGAGTACGATCCTGAGAAAATCGATCTTGCCAGGCTGGAAGATGCGATTGAACAAGCCGGATATGAGGTCATTAATACTACGCTAAGTTTAAAAATCGGCGGTATGACCTGCGCGATGTGTTCGAAAGCTCTTGAACAGGTACTGGGAGGCATGGAGGGAGTCTTGAATGTTGAGGTGAGCCTGGGCCTCGAGCAGGCGCAGGTGACATATAACCGCGCGATGCTGTCCATTGCCGACATGAAGGCGGCTATCAATGAAGCAGGCTATCAATATCTGGGCATTGCAGGCGAGAAGAACAATGGCCCGGAAAAAATCGCCCGTGAACAGGATATGCGGGAAAAATTGATACGCAGTATTGTGGGGGGGATTGCGTCGGCGATTCTGCTGCTTGTCATGTACGTGCAGCTTCCGCTGCCGATTCCAGCAGCCTGGCTCATGTGTCTTATTGCGGCGCCGGCGTTTGTGTTTGTCAGCGCTCCGATCTTTCAGGCGGCTGTACGCTCGCTGAAACATCGGGTTCTGAATATGGACGTTATGTACTCGATGGGCATTGGAGTGGCGTTCGGGGCCAGCCTGTTGAGCACTGTGGGACTCTTGCCGAAAGAGTTTATGTTCTACGAAGCTGCCGTGATGCTGGCGACCTTTCTGACGGTCGGGCGTTTTTTAGAAGCGCGGGCCAAAGGCAAAACGTCGGAAGCGATCGAAACCCTGATGGGGCTTCAGCCGAGCACTGCTACGGTGATTCGTAATGGCGAGGAGCGGAAGCTGGCGATTGAAGACGTGCGGATCGGGGATGAACTCGTGGTCAAGCCCGGGGAAAAATTCCCGGTAGACGGCGAAGTGCTTACAGGCGAAAGCTATGTGGATGAGTCGATGATCACCGGTGAGCCGGTCCCGAATTTGAAGAAAAAGGGCGACACTGTTGTCGGGGCAACCTTGAATACCAACAGCGTGATTCACTTCAGAGCCTCCAAAATCGGGACAGAGACCGTATTGTCGCAGATTATCCAACTGGTGGAGAAAGCACAAGGGCTGCGGCCGCCGATACAGCGGATTGCCGACACGGTCGTCAGCTATTTTATCCCGATCATTCTGACAATTGCGATACTGGCCTTTCTCGTCTGGTATGTCGTACTGGGCGAATCCTTCCTCTTTGCCTTCTCGACCTGTA
The DNA here is from genome assembly GCA_002748425.1 of candidate division KSB3 bacterium. Classification (GTDB taxonomy): domain Bacteria; phylum Moduliflexota; class Moduliflexia; order Moduliflexales; family Moduliflexaceae. The sequence continues at coordinate 51,859 of PDSJ01000032.1, forward strand.
TTTCGATTCTGGTCGTCGCCTGTCCGTGCGCTTTAGGTCTGGCTACTCCGACGGCAGTGACCGTCGGTATCGGACGGGGCGCGGAATTAGGCATTCTGGTAAAAAGCGGCGAGGCGCTGGAAATCTCCGGGAAACTGAACACGATCGTCTTTGATAAAACCGGCACTCTGACAGAGGGGAAGCCAGACGTGACCGACATCATCGCGTTCAACGGAGATGAAATGCAGTTGTTACTCTTGACAGCCGGGGTCGAGAAAAACTCTGTGCATCCCCTCGCAGAAGCGATCCTCAGAAAGGCGGCGGAACAGGGGCTTACGATTCCGGACAGCTCGAAATTCGAAACGCTTGGCGGCAAAGGCGTGGCTGCCGAGATTGAAGACCGTAAGGTGTTTGTCGGGAACCGGCTTCTTCTGCAAGAACAGCGAATTTTGTTCCCGGCCGAAGCTGACGAACAGATCCTGCGCCTGGAGGAGCAAGCCAAAACAGTTGTGCTGGTCGCTTTTGATGCTGCCTTACAGGGGATTATCGCCATTGCAGATGCCCTCAAGGACTCGAGTCCGCAGGCAGTTCAGGCCGTTAAAAACGAGGGATTGGACGTCGTGATGATTACCGGTGATAATCAGTACACGGCGCACGCCGTTGCTGCTCAGGCGGGCATTGACCGGGTCATCGCTGAAGTGCTGCCGCAGGACAAGGCCAATGAGGTTGAGCGTCTGCAGCAGCAAGGCAGAAAGGTTGCCTTTGTCGGCGACGGCATCAATGATGCCCCGGCGCTGGCACAGGCCGATGTCGGACTGGCAATCGGCAGCGGAACCGATGTGGCGATAGAAAGCGGAGACATCGTCTTGATGCAGGACGATCTGCTTGACGCCGTGGCAGGATTGCAGTTAAGTAAAAAAGTGATGCAGCGTATCAAGCTCAACCTTTTCTGGGCCCTGGCCTACAACATGGCGTTAGTGCCGATTGCCGCTGGTGTGCTCCATCCACTGTTCGGCATTACCTTTCGCCCTGAATTCGCGGGTTTGGCAATGGCGATGAGCTCTGTCACAGTCGTGTCATTATCGCTGCTGTTAAAACGCTACACACCGCCGGCAAAAGTGTGGAAAGAGTCAACGAAACCTGAATCAGCGCGTAAGCACTGATTATCAAATGAGGGCTGGAATGCTTGGGTGTGGAGCTCATCGAGGCGTTCAAGGACTCTGCACTCTGGTAGTTCCGTGTATTGAGTATGCAAACTAAGACGATCACGATCCCTGCTATCAGTTGCGTTCATTGTAAAAACCGGGTTGAGAAGATCATGAAGGATCTCGAGGCAGTCGTCTCTGCTGAGGTGACGGTGGAGACAAAAACTCTGCATGTCGCTTGGGATGACTCGAATACCAGCTGGCACGATCTGCAAGCCGCTCTGGAACAAGCCGGATATCCGCCTGAAAGTTGAGAGACGGCATTCCCTGAGTGCTGAAGGCCGGGGCGCTAGACGGCAAGAAGCTTTCTGAGACTTCAGCACTCTTGTGCTCTATGATTCACTGCGTCTGTTTTCATGTAGAGTTTCTGTCCAGGTCATGTCCTTTTGATGAGCAGGAGGCAGATTTTTTCTACAGTTAGAGTGTTGGAAGGAATATTTTTCATTTTTCACATATTTTGAAATTTTTTATTGACAAAATATTAGAATATTATAATATATAATTATTCTGAATGAATATGTTCAAAAAAATCTCACTACCAGTCATGGAGTTCACTTACAATGAACAGCATCTTTCGTCATAAGACGAATACAAGTAAGGAGCGTTGAAGATGAAGAGGAAACTCATAGAATTTTCAGTCGAGCATTATAAATTTGTGACGATTGTGACGATTGTCCTGGCCGTTTTGGGGCTGTTACAGTTCCCGAAAATGAAGATTGATACTGATCCTGAAAACATGCTGCCGGAAGATGAATTTGTCCGGGTCTTTGATCGGGACGTCAAACAGGAATTTCTGATGCACGATATGATCGTGCTGGGCATTGTCAATGAAGTAGATCCCCAGGGTGTCTTCAATGTTGAGACCTTAAGCAAAATTTACAACATTGTGGAAGGCATCAAGGCTATTGACGGCGTTGTCGGCTACGACGTCATGGCGCTTTCAACAGTTGACGACATTCAGCAGGGCGACTCAGAGGGCGCGATCAGGTTTCAATGGATGATGCAGGACGCCCCAAAGACCGAAGAAGAGGCTCGGCGTATCGGGGAACGCGTTAAAGCCAACCCGATGCTCGACGGTACGCTGATCTCGGAAAACGGGAAAGCGGTCGGTATTTATGTCCCGATTACGGAGAAAACCGTGAGCTACCGCGTTTCGCAGGAAATCGGGAACTTAACGAAAAAAGAAGCTGCCGGCAACGAGCAATATTACGTGACAGGCCTGCCGGTTGCTCAGGATACGTTTGGCTATGAGATGTTCAGCCAGATGATGTGGTCTGCACCGGTTGCTGGCCTGATCATCTTTCTGCTGATGTGGCTGTTTTTCAGAAATATCAAGCTGATTATCGCCCCCATGATCGTGGCCGTTTTCAGCATTATCTACTCAATGGCAATCCTCATTGCAATGGGATACACCGTACACATCATGAGTTCGATGATCGCGATTTTCTTGACTCCGATTGCGGTTGTTAATTCAGTGCATATTATCAGCACTTTTTTTGATGAGTATCAGGAATATAAGGATCGTAAGAAAACGATTCTGGCCGTGATGGACCGCCTGTTTTATGCCATGCTGTACACCTCGCTGACGACCTTTGCCGGATTTGTCTCGCTGGCAGTCGCTCCTATTCCGCCCACTCAGGTCTTCGGGATTTTTGTCGGGCTTGGAATTGCTGCGGCCTGGCTGCTGACGATGACCTTTATTCCGGCGTCAGTGATGTTCATCAGCGAAAGCACCCTGGAGCACTTCGGGGCTAAGGTCGACAGATCTGCTGACGGGCATGAATTGAAAGAGAAGAGCATCCTGGCCAACATCCTGGATACGCTTGGACGCTTTACCTATCGGCGCGCAGCACTCATTCTCGTGCTGACTGTGGTGGTCGCTGTCGTTTCGGTGGTTGGGATTGTGAAGATCAATATCAATGACAATCCGGTCAAATGGTTTGATAGCGATCATAACATTCGAGTCGCCGATCGGGTCTTGAACGAACATTTTGGAGGAACCTACATGGCGCACCTGGTCTTTGAAGCTGATCAAGGCGATCCGAGCTGGTTTCAGACTTACTATCAGGGCTTCTCGGAACGTTTGAAGCTCTTTATTGAAGACTACGGCGAAGAATACCCGAAGCTGAGCGAGGAACTTCAAGCGCATATCGAAAAGCTTCACAGCGCCGGCCAGGGAGATCAGTTTCATGAGAACATGACTGAGTTTATTCAAGGCTGGGAAGAACTGTATGCTGATAATGATGAGGCCGCTTTCTTTGTCGAAGAGCTCTTGTATTTCTGGGATGAAGAACTGTTGTACACCGAAACCTTCAAACAGCCTGAGGTCCTGCGCTATATTTCCGGCCTGGAAGAATATATGGCAACAGTTGGAGCCGGCAAATCCAGTTCGGTGGCAACGATTGTGAAGAAAGTCTACCAGGAACTGCGGGGCGGAGACGCTGAATACTTCACAATTCCGGAGACTGCCAACGCTGTCGGTGAATCCTTGATTCAGTATCAGAACAGTCATCGCCCGAACGATCTTTGGCATTTTGTCAACAGTGACTATCGTAAGATCAATATCTGGGTTCAGTTGAAATCCGGCGATAATAAAGACATGGTGAGTCTGGAGCAGAAGGTCGACGAGTATATCAATGAGCATCCTCCGCCGCTCCCTCTGACGCACAGTTGGGCCGGCCTGACCTATATCAATGTGGTCTGGCAGAACAAAATGGTCAAAGGCATGTTAAACGCCTTATCCAGTTCGTATGTGGTCGTACTGATCATGATGATCATCTTGTTCCGCTCCGTGTTGTGGGGCATTCTGTCAATGGTCCCGCTGACAGTGACGATCGCGTTCATTTACGGCTTTATTGGTTTTATCGGAAAAGATTACGATATGCCGGTGGCGATTCTGTCGTCCCTGACTCTGGGCTTATCGGTAGATTTCGCGATTCATTTCCTGGAGCGATCCAGAGAGCTCTACAAAGAAGAACATTCCTGGCAAAAAGTGGCTGCCAGAATGTTTCATGAGCCGGCCCGGGCTATTGCCAGGAATATCATTGTGATTGCGCTGGGCTTTCTTCCTCTCTTGCTCTCACAGCTTGTACCATATCAAACGGTCGGCTTTTTTCTCTCGGCGATCATGCTGGTGTCGGGAGTCGGAACCTTGTTTATTCTCCCGGCCATGATTAAGTTCTTGCAGCAGTGGTTGTTCAAAGGCAGTCAAAAAGCCAGTGACGAGAATCAACAGGCGGCTTCAGTCTGAAGCTCGTGTCGCCCCGCGTGCTGAAGCCGCGTATTGAGGGCTAACGCGCCGCTTCAGCAGGCATTGGAAAGAACGGAGATATATGATGAATCTTGATAAATTTATTTTGATGTTTGCAGGCATAATGGTCTTGATGAGTGTGATGCTTACGCAATGGCACAATCATCATTGGGTCTGGTTGACCGTCTTTATCAGCCTCAACCTGATCCAGGCGTCTTTTACCGGCTTCTGTCCGGTGATCGCGCTGGCAAAGAGGGCAGGGCTGAAGGCTGGTCCTGCCTTTGAATAGCTGAGTTCAACGTCACATACAACACAAAGAAAAAACCATAGAAGCATCTCGAGGAGAAGAGTTATGAAACAACACATATTTGTTATCGCAGCATTGATGATACTGACCGGCATGACCAGCAGCTTTGCAGCTCAGGACCTGGGAATTGATGAAATTATCAACAAGGCCAACCTGGCTGCATATTATGCCGGAGACGACGGCAAAGCAGATGTGAAGATGGTGATCACCGACAAAAACGGTCAGGAAAGAACTCGTGAATTCACCATTCTTCGCAAAGACAGCAAAGAGGGCGGCGAACAGAAGTTTTATGTCTATTTTAACCGTCCTGCCGATGTGCGCAAAATGGTGTTCATGGTCTGGAAAAACATCGACAAAGATGACGATCGCTGGCTCTATATGGCTTCGCTGGATTTAGTCAAACGGATCGCTGCCGGCGATAAGCGGACCAGTTTTGTCGGATCGGATTTTGTGTATGAGGATGTCTCCGGCAGAAGTCTTGCTGAAGATGAACATAGTCTGGTTGAGCATAAAGACGGCTACTACAAAATTCATAATGTTCCCAAAAATCCGGGAGATGTTGAGTTCACTCATTATGACATCTGGATCAACGATCAGACCTTTCTGCCGGAAAAAGCTGAATATTACAAAGGCGACAGCTTATATCGAAAGGTCTCAGCCGAAAAGATTGAAGAAATTGACGGTTTTCCGACGGTTATCGTCTCGAAAGTTGAGAACCTGGAAACTGGAGGAAGCACGATCAACACTTTCAGCAATATCAAATACAATATCGGTATTCCCGATAAAATTTTCAGCGAACGCTATTTACGCCGGGCGCCGAAAAAATGGTTGAAGTAGTTGAGCAACAGCAATACACTCACACTGTCGATCTTTTCCATGGTGTGCAGCACGGCTAAACGCGCTGCACACTCTGTTGAAGAAACGTTGAGATGAAAATACGTATATTCGCCTTTTTTGCTCTGGCGATTCTGGGCATCTGCCGGATCGCTGCAGCCCAGACGCCGGTCCCCATTCACGGATTTCTGACATATAATGTGGGCTCACGCCTCGTGCCGAACGATGATATGTCGGACGACGTGCTGATGAATGAAGTCACTTTTCGGATGGAGCTGGCAAAAGATACTGATATTGCCGCTTTCACGTTTAACGGTGATTTCACTTATGACAACTATATGAGCGACACCAGCTTTTCCCTTCGTGAGGCCACCGTCGATCTCTTTGCCTTTGAGGCCTGCGAGCTTAAAGCCGGACATCAGGTACTCACCTGGGGAACCGGTGATATGGTCTTTGTCAATGATCTCTTCCCCAAGGACTGGAAATCTTTTTTCATGAGCCGCGATGACGAATATCTGAAAGCGCCTTCAACAAGCCTCAAGTTCAGCATGTTCTCCGGCTTGGGAGATCTGAACCTTGTGCTGACGCCAACGTTTACGCCAGATACCTATATTGATGGAGAACGCTTCTCGTATTGGGGAATGGGGGGAATAACTGGTGAGAACTTTGTCGCTGAGATCCCCGCAAAGACATTTGAAAATGCTGAGTACCATGCCCGTTTTGCAAAAAATATCGGGGGCCTTGAGCTGGCTCTCTACGGCTACAAAGGCTTTTTTAAACGACCCCTGGGTTTCAATCCCGAACAGGGAACCGGAGTCTTTCCGAAATTGGCAGTTTATGGAGCAAGTCTCAGATCTCAAATGTTCGGAGGTATAGTGAACATCGAAAGCGGTTATTATGATTCTCTGGACGATCGTGACGGCACAGACCCAATGCTGGAAAATGCGATCTGGAAAAACCTCGTGGGTTTTGAAAAAGAACTGATCCAGAACCTGACGGTCAGCCTGCAGTATTTTTCAGAATGGATGCAGGACTACGATGCCTATACAAAGAGTATCGAGGCGATCGGGCAAGAGGCCCTGAAAGAAGAAAACCACGACTGGATCACCCTGCGTCTGACCAGTCTTCAGAAACAGCAGACCCTTATTCTGTCCTTGTTCAGCTATTACTCTCCGGCAGAACAGGACTGGTATCTGCGGCCGCTCGTCACCTATAAAATGAGTGACAATCTCCAGGTCTCTGCAGGCGCGAATATCTTCGGAGGAGAGAATGCGTATACCTTTTTCGGGCAATTGGAGGACAACACGAACCTCTACGCCAGGATTCGTTACTCGTTTTAAGCCACGTTGCTGCCCCGCCTGACAGTTCTGCGCCAAAGGCCCGGGAAAGTCCCCTTTTCTGGGCCTTTGGGCTGCACACAGCTCTTAGCTGTCCATGACGATAATCAGCAGTTTAAGGAGGACCGGCGTCAACAGCGCGGTGATGATGCCATTGAGGCAGAGCGCCAGCCCGGCGCTTGCCCCCTGAACGCTGCCGTCTTCCATTGCGCGTGATGTGCCGATAGCATGGGCCGCAGCTCCCATTGCCAGGCCAAACGCCGTGGGACTGGTTACGCCCAGAAGACGCAGAAGCGCAGGACCGACCGCAGCCCCCAGCAGGCCCGTAAGAATCACCAGTGATGCTGTTAAGGGGGGAATGCCGCCCAATTTTTCGACAATGCCCATTGCAATGGGAGTTGTGACGGATTTTGGAGCAATTGAAATCAGCATCATGCGGGACGCCCCCATCAACCCAGCCAGACCTGCAGCGCTTACAACGCCGGTAATCGAGCCGAGCAGCAGTGACAGAGCGAGAGAGACTCCGTGACGTTTAAGGCTGTCGAGCTGCTGATATAAGGGCACGCCGAGCGCTACGACTGCCGGGCCTAACAAAAAACTGATATACTTGCCGCCCTCATTATAGCGTTCGTACGGGATCTGAAACGCCTTCAGAAGACCCATCAAAACCAGGATGGAGAGCAAGACCGGATTAAAGAGCGGGAAGGTCCAGCGGGCATACACAGCCTGAGCCATCCAGAATACAAGCAATGTCGCAGCAACCGCAGCAATCGGAGACGTGAACGTGTCAGCCATGTCTTTCCTCCAGATATTGCTGGATAAGACCGACAACCCCAAGCACTGCGACCGTGCTGATCGTCAGACTGACTCCAAGCGACAACCAGGCGTCTTTCAGGCTCTCACCGTAGAGCAGCAGCCCAACGCCCGGAGGCACAAAGAACAGCGCCAGGTGTTTGAGCAGTCCATCGGCTGCGGTTTTGACCTGCTCGAGACGTACAAGACCGCATACAAGTGAGGTCGTAAGCAGCATCATAGCGATTACAGGACCTGGAACAGGAAGATGGAAAAATTCAGACACAGCTTCTCCAAGGACTAAGCATGTCAATATAATCGAAAACCCGGCAATCATATCTTCATTCTCCTGATGACAAAAATTTTATTATACTGTTGGGAAAGTGAAACATTCAAAATAGCTGAATCAGCAATGACTGCTTCGATATTTCCGATGTCTTCAATATGGAATGAGCGATTTTGTCAACAACTGGATGATTAGAGATAGCACTGTTTTTAATGAATGCCCTTCCAGCCATGCCTTGATTCGTTCTGTGAGGTGACGAACTGTATTGTTTGTCCTGTTACGCACTGTATTCCGGGCTTTAATTTTATCAGCACTTACACAGAAGGACAAGAAGGGAAATATCGTTTGCAAGATGAGAGGATGGGTGATTGCTCAGAGTTCCATTTTGCCGACATGAATCATCAAATTTTATTATTCTCTTTATCATTATTCTATATTTTTATAAGCTTACGTTTTCAGCTTATCAATTAACATACCAAGCTGTTTATTGCCAATTGCTTGGCTTCTTGGAGGACTTAAAGTAAGCAATTTAATTTATGCTCAATACCCGCTATTGTTTATACACAATATTATCTGAGATTATTATTATCCAATTCCTCAAAAAACCAATCATAAATTTTAATAAATTTTTCATATTCTGCTTTGTCTTTTAATAATTTAATATCAATAGATGGTCTTTTGTCAATTTTATTCTCAGGAATACTAACTCCTTTTATTTCATTCAATCGTCTTAAAATTTTCTTCCTTGTTTCAATACTATCAAATGGAGGTTTGTCCTTGTACCACTGAAAATATATTTCAATTTTTCCAGAAGTCCAGATTGCAAATGGAAAATGGGAATAATCAGGTAAGTCTAATGCGGGAACTAGTGAACCAATTTTTTTTCCTTTTCCGAACCAAAAACGAGAAACCTTATTTTCAAGATGGTTAATTATCTTGCGAACTATATCTCCTACAATTTTTCCATTTTTCTTTTCCAGTTCATCAAAAAAAGTTTTTTCTGTCCATTGATTGTATTCTCGAAGTCCTTTTTTTATTTGGGCTGAAGAAGTTTGTCCTATTACTCTTGGAACAAGTGTTTTTATTGATTCATTTCCAAACTGTTTGATCTCTAATCCTAATACTTCTGCTGGGGTCATTTGTTCATTGAGAAATTCAATAATCCGCTGCAGTTCTTTCGGAATTTTATCAGCTATAAATAACATTCTTATTTTCCCTGCTTTTAAATTGGTTTCAACAGTGTCCCAAAATTTTTCAGTATCTCCTGTTCTATCAATAAGTTCTTGAATTTTTATGTCTGGGTCAATATTTATAGTATCACAATATTTTTTATACTTATTTCGTATGTCATGTATAGACCAATAAGTTACTGCATTTGCAGCATAGTCAAGCATTTGTCCAACAATCTCTCTTCTTATTCTCGTATCTGAACTCCTTTTTACTTCCACTAATGTTGGTATACCGTCTTGATCAATAAACATATGGTCTAGAGACCAAATGTTATTTCCCTGTTCTTCATTTGGAACCCCAAACTCCCTTGAAATCAATATCCATTTTCTCGGATTATCAGGATTGATTTGGCTTCCTGAAATTAGTTTAGGGTAGTTTTCCAATAATTTCTGGAACTGTTTTTCAGTCACAAACTCCTTTTCATTTAATTCAACTAAAGATTGCTTGTGATTTAATATGAAAATTTGTTCTCCCATGATGCCTGTTTCTTATGGTTTCAATCAATTCAGAGTTATTATTTTAATTATCAAAAATAGTTACGCCTCATTATTTTTTGTTCTCAATCCCCAATTTACTCAATTCTAACTTAGCATAGAGACTAAAACAGCTAAAAGTCTATGATGGATTTCAGGTAACGTCCCAAGTCTATGAGCAGTAGCAGTGGTTAAAAGCAGTATGTTAAACTTTACATCACTGTTTAAAAATGGAGCCAAGTTTATGGATTTGACAGAACTGCTATTGCTTATACACAATGTTATGCATTCGTTTTTTGTCCTGTCAGATAGGCTTTCTGATTATTTCTCGTATTTTCTAAAAATCTCATCATTTTACGCTAGTATGTTTCTATTTTTCCTCTGTACGAAATTGCTTTATCGATTAAAACACCTTTTAGCCCCATAGTAAAAGCAATATTACTGCTTCTTATGGATAAGAGTTTATCTCCTGTGCCTATT
>PDSJ01000017.1 GCA_002748425.1 candidate division KSB3 bacterium
TCCCTGCCTGTCCGCCGCTGACCTGACCACCCTCTCACACGGCCTCCAGCCTGTCAAGTCTTTTTTGGCTCTTTTTTCCCACACCCCTCACTCCCCCAACGCCACTAACCCCTTGATACAAGCCAGGGTGGGGAATTCAAGAGAATTGCTTCTGTCGCATTTTACAAAAGTTCAGTGCTGGTTCGGCACGTAAGATATGAATCACTCGTGAGCCTGAAGAGTGCAGAATCAGATCTTCAATCATAACATTGTGTCTGAAGCGAATATTTTTTTTTGACAATCGTGATGCGCCGTGAGACAGCTCTCCGGTCAAGCGGAGAAATATAATAAGGATTTTTTTGTGTCGGACTATCCGAATCTACAGCTAATATTGAAGTATGTTTCAAAAAGAGAATGCTCGCAAACTTTTGTTCGTTGATATAGCTAAGTCTACCGGGATGCTGGCTGCTATTTTGACCGGCATTAAAGTGCTGGGCTTTGTTGAAAAGCAGGTGTTGGCTTATTATTTCGGAACCGGTGACACACTTGATGCCTATTTGACGGGATTCACTTTGATGGTGGTCTTCTGGGACATCCTGCGTGGTCTGCTGGCTCCATCCTACCTGCCGACACTCATCGAATATCGTTCTGAAGCGGGCGAGAGAAAAAGTTGGGAGTTCACCTTCACCGTGCTGAATCTCCTGTCTCTGCTTTTCGTTATCGTTATAGCCGTTTCGTTTTTGTTCAGCGCTCAGCTCATCACGCTGGCAGCTCCCGGTTTTCAGGGAGAGCGTCTCAAGATGACCGTTGAACTGACTCGGCTGATGCTGAGTGGTGCGGTTTTTTTCGGCCTGGCACTTATCACCGGATTTACGCTCAATTCTTATAAACGTTTTTTTCTGGCGATTGCTGATGATCTTGTGTTTAAAGTGGCTGGCCTGCTGGGACTTGTCCTGCTTGTACGCTATATCGGCATTTATGGCTTGGCCTGGGGAATTGCGCTGGGAAGTTGGCTGGCGCCCTGTCTTCATCTGATCGGTTTGCGGAAATATCTGTGTTTCTATTCACCACGGATCGATTTGCGCCTCGCGCCCTTGAAAAAGATGTTCCGCTTGATACTTCCTCTTGTCGCAGGAACGTTGTGTGCAGAAGGACGGCGCGTGATCGATAACTGGTTTGCGTCGTTTTTGGCAGCGGGCAGCATTTCCGCCTTGAGCTTCGCCTATAAATTGATTGAGTTTGCCTTTAAATCGCTAGCCGTTCCTCTGGCAACAGTCGTTTTTCCGTATTTTTCTGATCTGGCCCTGCAGAAAGATCATACGACCTTAAACGATACCTTGATGACTACGCTGCGAATGGTCGCGCTGGCTTTTACCCCACTTGCGGTCTGTTTGTTGAGTTTGAGAACTCCGGTTGTCCGGCTCTTATTCGAGCGTGGAGCATTTGATGCAGCTTCGACACAGCTTACTGTTAGCGCAGTGACATTTTATGCGATGGGATTGACAAGCGTTGCGCTTGATCTCATTTTGATGCGTGCCTATTACAGCTTCTCGGATACCTTGACGCCTTCAGTCACAGAAGTGCTGACGCTCTTAATACACGTTGGGACGATTTTTCTCTTGCGTAACGTATTGGGCCATGGCAGTATTGCGCTTGCATTTTCATTGTCGAAAACCGTGAAGGTCATTGTACTTTTTCTTTGGCTGCCGAAACACCAGGTGCACATTCAGGCTGGCCGCAATCTGCGTTTTCTCGGAAAAATCGGGCTGGCAGCCTTCAGCATGTACTCTGCGATAACTGTCTATGCTGAAGGCTTTATACGCCTGCTCGGTGCATCATCATATTTTTTACAGGCCCTGTTAATCGTCAGCGGCGCCTTGATCGGAGTGGGCGTTTTTTTCATCCTGACATTTCTTTTACATATTCAGGAGGTCCGCGATCTTGCGCAAACTGCCGTCCGTATGGCGAAGGGTGAAGCTAAGGAGCGTTTCTATGCAAGACAGGATACAGATCATTGATGCTGATATTACCCGGCAAGATGTCGATGCTGTTGTGAATGCCGCCAATAATAGCCTGCTGGGCGGCGGGGGTGTGGATGGGGCGATTCATCGGGCTGCAGGACCGCAGTTGCTCGCTGAGTGCCGCGCGTTAAACGGCTGTCCTACAGGTGAGGCGAAACTGACCCGAGGCTACGGCCTGCCAGCGAAATTCGTCATTCATACGGTCGGGCCGGTCTGGCGGGGCGGAAATGCTGATGAAGATCGCTTATTGAAAAGTTGTTACAGAAATTCCCTCGAACTGGCCGCGCGGCATGGGATAAAAAGTATTGCCTTTCCGTCGATCAGTACCGGAGCGTACGGTTTTCCAATCGAACGCGCATCTCGCATAGCCATCGCGACGGTTAAAAACGTGTTAGACGTTCATCAGAAGCTTGAAAAAGTGCTTTTCGTCTGTTTCGGACAGCACGACTATCACATTTACGTTGAGACGTTAGAATCCATGCGGCCCATCGGCACGGCATTTGGCGTGTAGTCGTCTGGCAAACAATAATTCGCCGGCGAGACAGCATCCACCACACTGCCGTACAGTTGCTGAGTATCAAGATTCACAGTGCTCAAGACCTCGACAGCGGTTTGATAAAAGGCGTTTGTCAAGTTGATTTTGACAATGTTTGGAGGGATCTCAACGCGCAGGACCGGTAGCGCCGAGCGAATACCATTGAAGAACTTCCGAAAATTTTTCCGTTCGCGGTTCGTTCGTTGCATGCCGGCCCCAGCCAAAATTCGATGAACCCGCTGCTTGTCCTCCTCGGCGTGATATGGGAACGCCCAGCCAATACAGTTTCGCGTAGCCTTTGCTTTGCGAAATGGTCCCCGCGCTAAAAGGATTTCATGATCGTAACAGTAGTTCCAGAGGCTGCGACGGAAGTCGTTTGACAGGGCGCAGAGAAATCCATCATCCATGGCTCGCTTTAAGAGTTTACCATTGATCTCAATGCGAATTTCCGTCTGCATATCCAGTGCCTTCATCATTTCTACCAGGGCTTTCAGATACATCCCGGTGGCTTTGTTGTACATGCTCTGATTGCTGTTCGTGTCCGACATAAGCTCTGTCCTGAGTTTATCGTGGAGCTTGCGCATAGGGTTTCAACTGTTCGCCCAGTATTAACTTCACGTGAAGGCGCTGTTTTAGCGGACTTTTCTGAGGCAAACGTTCTAACAACGTTCTTGAAACATAACGGAGATCAGGAGGATGTTCGCGCAGCACCTGCATCGCAGAGCGGCATTCATCTCCCAAAACCCGTATCTTGACGAGGTTCGCCGGAAGGTCAAGAGCCGCCTCATGCACTCGTAAGCGGCATGAAAGCCAGAACTGCCGCAAACCGGCCCAGGATTTTTCCGCGATCTCCGAACGCGTCACAATTTCATAGGAATTTTCCATCTCCTGCAGACCGTGAAAGGGAAAAATCCAGCCGATGTTGTTCCAGTTTTTTGCGATACCTGGCACTTGTCCTTGCCAAAGCAAAAACTCTTCGTTCGGAGAACGGCATCCCAGCACTCGCTCCCGCTCAGTGACCGTCTGCAAAAAACCGTCCAGTACGACCCGTGAAAGAAAGCTGACGTCAAATGCTGTCCGAGCTTCACGATGCTGTTCCAGAGCCGTGGCAATATCAAGCAGCGCCTTCACATACACGTCGATGGCTGTGATATACACGTTACAACATCCTGACACACCATGAGTCGAGATCTAGTGACGACGACGTGTCTCCTCATGGAGCCTGGAAGACTCTTTGACCCCAAAGACTTTTTGAAGCCATGCAGATATTTTTTCTTTAGGATGCTGCAGCAACCTTGACGCCGGGGTCGATGCGTCTTCATCGCTTATGCGGGCAAATTCTTCGAGAAGCTGGCGCTGTCGACGCGAAATTTTCGTCGGAATCTGTATCTTCATTTTGACGTAGAAATCGCCGCGATGACCATTGCTCGACAAGGGCACCCCTTTCCTGGAAAGGCGAAAGACCCGGTCGCATTGGGTTCCAGGGGGAATCCGAATTCTGACTTTCTTGTTTTCGAGAGTCGGAACTTCGACAACACCTCCCAGAATCGCCTGCGTAATCGTCAAAGGCATTTCACACCAAATGTCATTATCCTTACGGCCAAAAAAGTCGTGCGCCTTGACATGAACTTGAATGTATAAATCGCCTGGGGAGCCTCCATACGAACCGCTCTCTCCTTCCCCTTCCACCTTTAAACTCATCCCGTCATGCACGTTGGAAGGAATTTTAACAGAAATTCTGCGTTGCTGCAGAACACGACTCTCCCCTCGACACTGGGGGCACTCTTTTTGATAGACCCGCCCGCTGCCATTGCAATCCGGGCAAACCTGGGTAAATCCGAGGAAACCATGCGATTGTCGGGTGCGGCCTTTTCCCAGGCACGTTGGACACAGCATCGGATAACTGCGAGGCTCAATTCCCGTTCCCCGACAGCGCTCGCATTGCTCCATGCGTTTTAATTCAATAGTTTTCGTCGTGCCCAGCGCAGACTCTTCAAAATCAACACTCAGCTCATGCTTTAGATCAGCCCCGCGAATGGGCTGTTGATATTTTTTCCGTGAGGCCCCTTTTCTGCTGGAAAAATTGCCGAAGACATCGAAGAGATCATCATTTGAACTTCGCGTCCAATGACTTGAGTTCTTGTTATTTGCAGAAGAGGATCTGTCCGAGCGCTTCCGATCGTAATCAGCCCGTTTACGCCTGTCGCTGAGGATGCGATACGCTTCAGTGACCTGCTTAAACCGATCCTCAGCGTAGGTATTTCCGGGGTTACGATCGGGATGATATTTCAGCGCAAGCTGTCTGTAGGCACGTTTGATCGCAGTCTCGTCAGCCTGCTGGCCGACTCCCAAAATTTTATAATAATTTGTGGTCTTAGACAAATTACAGTACTCTCAGGCGAATTATTTATGTTTGGCAACTCCAACCTTTGGAGGAATAACAACACGATCGTGCAGATAGTAGCCCTTCTGGAAGACGGCAGCAACAGTTCCTTCTTCCATGTCATCCGTCTCGATTTGCGTGACAGCTTCATGAATCTCAGGATTGAATTGTTGTCCTTTGGCCTTAATTTCGCTGACCCCTCTCTTCTTGAGCACTCCGAGAAATTTTTCGGAAATCATTTCAACGCCTTTCAGGAAGTCGCTCAGTTCCTGCGTCTGTTCCGCAGAGGCGATCGCCCGGTCAAAATCATCAACCACCACAAGCAGTTCGCGGATGAAATCTTCGTTCGCGTATTTTCGAACTTCGATCGATTCTTTTTCTTTGCGCTTCTTAAAATTATCAAATTCCGCCTGCAAGCGCAATCGAGCGTCATAATGATCTTTCGCCTCCTGCTCTTTCGCAGTGAGCTGGGCTTGTAGCTTCGAGAGCTCATCCCCGCTCTCCTCATCCTGTTCATCACTCTCTGCTTCAGACTGCTCAGCAGTCTCACTCACTTCATCATCAAGACTATGTGCGGCGATGTCTCCTCCCTCAGACTCAGGCAATGTCTCCTGCTCTGGAGTCTCGTCTACACTTTCATCCTGTGTGTGATCGTCTTCTTTGTGTACCGGAATTTTCACAACACTCTCCTCCTTCATGACTCTCTCTCTATTTTCTTACGATTCTATACGATTCGTTAATAAACGCGATATTGTTTTGGCCGTATATTCGACCATTGGGATAACCTGTGTGTAATCCATGCGTTTGGGGCCAATAACACCAACCACCCCCAGCAAGCGCTCTCCATAATTATAGGAGGAAAGCACGAAACTTAAATCCTGCATATCAACAACGCTGTTTTCTTCACCGATGATGACCTTTGCTCCTTCAAGTTCTTCTTCAAGACATTTGTCAATGATGCTCAACAAAATTCGTTTTTCCTCAAAGGCCTGAAAAAGTGCTTTTATCTTTTCGATATCAGCGAACTCCGGGTGGTTCATCATATTGAACGTGCCTCCCAGATAGAGTTCGCTCTCATCAACTTCCTCATCGAAGAATTGTTGGCTTAGTTTGACAGCTCTTGCATATAATGCGTCAAATTTGATTTTTTCCGCACTCAGCATGTCCATCAACTTCGATCGGATTTTTGTCAAACTCAAGCCCATGAGCTCGTTGGTAATAAGGCGGGACATTTGATCAAAGGTATCTTGCGAAATATCTTCGCCAAGCCGTATGACCCGTTTATGCACATGACCCGACTCTGAAATAAAAATCACCAGCGTCTGCGAATTATTCAGTTTGATAAAGTCAATGTGGCGGCACACGGTATTCTTGAGATTCGGGGCCAGCATCAATCCTGCCTGATGTGACAGGCGGGAAAGCAAGTCTGTGGTTTTTTTCATGAGATTCCCGATCTCTGCTTCATTATGTAAAATATCCTCAATATTAAAGGATGTAATATGTTCTAGGGATTGAAGTGAATGTTTAAGATGATCGACGTAAAAACGAAAGCCTTTATCGGTAGGGACGCGCCCTGCAGACGTATGCGGCTGCGCCAGGAAGCCCGATTCCTCAAGGTCTGCCATAATGTTCCGAATGGTAGCCGGACTGATGCCAAAATCATATTTTCGGGCGATCGTCCGGGAACCGACAGGTTCAGCACTCGAGATATAGCTGCATACGACGGCTATTAAAATCTTGCGTTGTCGCTTTTCTAACTGACTTTCTGATTTCACGTTATTCCTTTATATATCTACACGTTCAAATGTTAGCACTCACTCAAAAAGAGTGCTAACAATATTATATGTACAATGTGGTAAACAGGAAAATTTGTCAAGACTTTTTTGATGTTCTTCCAGGCTCGTCAGCATTGAGATGATTGACGTTATTTCGCTTGATTTGCCCTAGAATCCCTTTCGCGCAGGGAGGAAATATTTTGTCATGAAATCCATCCTCTCTTGACATGGCGGAAAAGACTCGAGAGGCAGCAACGCTGAATCATATCGCAAAAGTTTTCAGGCTCAGTCCAGAACAGATTGAGCGTTGATCTTCCGGGAACTCTGTACGGCTTCGTCGATTCCCCTGTGCCGCAGAGTCTGGAAAATATCATGTGTGGAGATAAGCTAATAAGCTGCGAACTGTTGTGAAAGCCGTTCGTTGTTCGGAAGGTCTGTAGGGTGCAGGCTCTAAAAGCCTGATTTCAGAAGAACACAGCAATATTCCAATAATATTTTCTGAATATATTTTTTTATTTCCCCATTTCAATGATACATTCAAATTCGTGCTCGCGTACCGGCTGAATAGAAAGGCGTATGCCTTTTTTCAAAAGAAGCATCTCCTGCAGTTCCGGAACGGTTCTGAGAAATTTGAGCGGCAGGGGATTGGAAAATTCATGTTCCAGTTGAATGTCCACCATATACCAGATCGGCTTTTCCTGCGTACTCTTAGGGTCGAAGTGCTTATTATCGGCATCCCAGGCCGTATGATCGGGATAGCCGCGTGTCACGACTTTTGCAGAAGCGACGATGGCGGGATTTTTTCGACTGTGGTAAAAAAGTACACGGTCGCCGGGTTGCATCTCGTCCCGTATAAAATTGCGGGCCTGGTAGTTCCTGACTCCATCCCAGCACTCGGTCTGATTCGGACATGTTTTCAAATCGTCAAGTGAAAATTCTTCAGGGTCTGTTTTCATGAGCCAGTATTTCATGAGTACTCTTTTCGCGGCAGAGATGTCAGGAAAGGCCAAGAAAAAAGTATCGCGGCGTTTCCGCATGGCTGCGCGAGACATAAAAAGGAGTCTTGTTAAGCTTGTAGGCCCATCTTCTGTGCCTTGGCTCGTTGTCTCCTGGCATTCCCTCCGGGGAGAGTTACAACAGAAAGTCCGATACATCCAGCGGGCATTCAAAAAGTTGCTGCGCACCATGCTCAAGCAGCTCCTCACGTTCCCGAAATCCCCACAGCGCAGCTCCGGGGAACATACCGGCCGCTACGGCAGTCTTCATATCGGTCGCTGTGTCGCCGAGATAGAAAAATTCATTCGGATGAAGAGCCAAAGTCCTCGCAATGTCAAGTGCGCCGGCGGGATCGGGCTTACGGGGAATGCCTGCTTTCTGTCCCTGCACGATTTCAAAATGCCACTGCGGCAAAAGCTCTGCAACACAGCGCTGTGTGAATGCGTCGGGCTTATTCGATAAAATCGTAAACGTGATCCCTTTCTCCTGCAGACGATCGAGCATATCCGGGACCTGTTCGTAAGGGCGAGTGTTATTTTTCCAGTTCTTCTGATAATTCTCCTGAAAGAGCTGGAGTGCCTGCGTCATCACAGCCTTTGTACGCGCTGCCTCTGGAAGCACGTTTTCAATCAGTTTCGCCATGCCGTTGCCCACAAAATAGCGGTATGCATCGACCGCATGTTCCGGAAATCCGAGTGTCTGCAACATACGATTGGTCGAATCCGCCAGATCTTCGAGTGTGTTCAACAAAGTTCCATCAAGATCGAAGACTATCGCGTTATAGGTCATAAAATCCTGGTGAGAACGCCGGGCGCTTTCCGACATAAGCGTGCTCGTCGAAAGGTGTCGGGCATCCTCACATGTCGTGTGTATGAAGTCATCCCATGCTCATCAGCATGAATCCGAACAACGTTCTCTTCTGCTTCCGTAAAAGGCATTTTCTCAGAACGTTTACACGACTGTTTCATATGAGGGGTCGAGCGCATCCAGCCTTTCTTCCAGGCTCTTACGGTCGTACTTACGCTCGAAGAATAAGCTGTAAAGTGCCGGTACCACAAAGAGTGTCAGGATCGTAGCGACCGCCAGTCCGAAGATCACAGCGACCGCCATCGGTCCCCACCACTGACTCATATCGCTGCCCCAGACCACTGAAAAATTATGGACATCCAGACTGACGCCGATCGCCATGGGAAGTAAACCCAGCACAGTCGTCACTGCTGTCAGGAGAACCGGACGAAGACGTGTACAGCCGGCCTGCATGATTGCTTCACGGCAGCTCTTACCATGGTTTTTTCGCAGAACATTGATGTAATCGATCAAGACGATCGCATTGTTCACGACAACGCCGGCCAGCGATATCACGCCCATGCCGGTCATAATGAGCCCAAAGGGAGTTCCTGTTATGAGTAAACCGAGGAAGACCCCGATCAACGAGAGAATGACAGAGGTCATAATGATAAAGGGTGAGAGGATTGAATCGAACTGCGTCACCAGGACCATTGAAATCAGCAACAGAGCGATCACAAACGCTTTGATCATGAATGCCCGTGTTGTTTTCATTTCCTCGTTTTCGCCGGTATATTCAAAGCTATAGCCTTCCGGCAGTGTCATACTCTCGGCAAGTTCCTGAACCTGCGCCAGGACGTGTTGAGCGTTAAAACCTTTGGCCACATTGGATGAGACACTGACCACGCGGCGTTCATCAATATGTTTGATCGCAGAAAGGCCGCTTGTGGTTGTGATGTTTGCGACCGTACTGAGGGGGATTGCCTGTCCTGCTGGTCCGGAAATGCGCAGACGCAAGATGTTTTGAATATCCCGACGCTGTTCCTCGGGCAAACGGGCGATAATATCATACTCGTTCTCCCCTTCGTGATATTTCCCGACTTCCACGCCGTTGACTGAACCTTTGATGATATAGCCGATCGTATACGCATCCAGACTGAGCAGCGCAGCACGTTCTTTATCGACAGCTACTTTAATTTCCGGTAAACCACTGTCATAATCATCTGTCAAATCAACGACTCCCGGCAGATCTTTTATCGTCGATCGTAATGCATCGGCAATATTCGCCATGACACTGTAATCATCGCCATGAATTTCCACATTCACCGGTGCCCCGACCGGTGGACCGTTTTCTTGCTTATCGACTTTGATATCTGCGCCGATAATCGCAGTGCTCAAGGCTTTTCGCAAGGCTTCCATGGTATCGTTCGAGTTCCTGAAGTAGATTTTCCCATCTCCGGTTCCCTCTTCACCAGCTGCCTTACGCAGTTCACGGTCGATCATATCGATACTGATCTCGGCTGTATTGGGGCCGCCGTTTCCGACTGTGGTGGTCAAGTGCTCGATATTTCCGTATCTTTGGATGATCGACTCAGCTTGCAGAGCGAAATTGTTCGTCTGATAAATATTGGTCCCTTCAGGGGCCTCAATTTTCACGACAATTCGCGCTGGTTCGGTGTCAGGGAACATTTCGACTCCCAGTCCGCTTTTCCCATAGGCATAGATCATCATCACCAGCAGGCAGAAAAAGAGAAATAAAAACAAGAGCCGGTACTCTAATATAAACGCGAGGAAACGTTTATACGTTCCGACAATGAGACCGAATTCTTTTTTTTCCCCTTTCTCTGCCAAGCTCTGCTCCCGTTTTGAACGTTTGATAAAAATTGAGCTCAATGTGGGAGTGATGACCAGGGCGACGAACAAGGAGGCGCTGAGGGTGATAATGATGGTTTTCGGCAGATAACCCATAAATTCTCCCATTATCCCAGGCCAGAACACAAGCGGAATAAAGGCAGCGACCGTTGTTGCGGTTGACGCGATCACAGGCCAGGCCACCTCTGCGGTCCCTTCCATGGCAGCGTGCTTCAATGGTTTCCGTTCACTGGTATGGTGGCGGTAAATATTTTCTACGATCACGATCGCGTTATCCACCAACATACCCAATGCCAGGATCAAGCTGAAGAGCACCACAAAATTCAACGTAATTCCGAGAGTCTGAATGATGAAAAAAGAGAGCAGCATGGAAAAAGGAATTGCCGACGCTACAAGCATGGCATTGCGAAATCCCAGAGAGGCGAAAATCACGATCAGCACCAGAAGCAGGCCGGTGACAATATTGTTTTCCAGATCCGCTACCATCGTATGCACATGCTCCGAACTGTCCGACGTGATGGTGATCGAAATTTGTTCCGGCATCTGTGCCTGGTACTCGCTGACTACCGCTTTAATCTCTTCGGCGATTCGTAACAGATGCTCTCCCGGTCGTTTCGTGACCCGGATCGAGACCGATTCAATCCCGTCCAGGCGGGCAAAAGAGCTGCGATCTTTGAAGGTATCCCGAATCTCGGCCACATCAGTAATATAGATCGGTTTGCCTTCGCGCACTGTTACGACTAAATTTTCAATTTCCGCCGGGGATTCGATTTCTGCCGGGGACTTCAATACATAACGGGCTTCCCCGATATCGAGGCTTCCCCCCGGCATGTTCTGGTTGTTGTTCCTGATCGTTTGAATGACCTGTGAGATGATTAAACCATAGGCTGCCAGGCGATCCTGATCGTATTCCACCCGGATCTCCCGTTCCAGCCCGCCGACAGTTTTCACGTCCAGTACGCCGGGAACACCTTCGATATCTTCTTCCAGGTCTTCAGCGATTTTTTTGAGTTCGACGAGCCCCACATCACCGGAGATCACGACATACATAATCGGCCAGTCCGAGGAGGAAACCTCAGAGATATGCGGTTCATTCATATCGGAGGGTAAATCCGCTTTTGCCTGATCGACTTTATCGCGGACTTTTTGAAGTGCTGTATCGCTGTCGACATTTGGTTCGAATTCCAGCATAATTTGCGATAAACCTTCCATGGAGGTGGACGTCATCTTTTTCACATCGCTTAAGGTTTTCACCTTACGTTCCAGCGGTCGAGTGACCAGCGATTCCATATCAGAAGGAGACGTTCCCTCGTAATGACTGGATACAATGATATAGGGCAGGGTAATGTCTGGCGCAGACTCTCTGGGGAGTGTGGCATAGGCCATTGCGCCGATAATAATCAGACCGAAGATCAGGATCACGATCGTCGTTTTATGCGTAATTGAAAAATTGCTGATTACCATAATGAGAATACGACAACGGGGTGCAGTCCTTGCTGAAAAAGACCTCACCCCGTTGTCATGAGCTTGACGGACGTCTCACGCTATTTTAAAATGTCGATTGAGAGCTCTGACAAGTTTTTGCCCTGTGCAAGCCATTTTTGGGCGATCGGCGTGACATCCTGCGTGACCTCGACGCTCTGGCCGTCGACCAGAGTCCTTTGCCCCACAAGTACGAGACGCTCTCCCGCTTTTAAGCCCTGTTGTACTTCGACAAGGCCCTTGTCGAAGGTTCCGTATTTGATGAGACGGGCACGCGCAACACCATCTTCGACGACAAAGACAGCTTTTCCGTCTTCGCGGTCGATCATCGTAAAGAACGGAACGGTAATGGCTTCTTGAAGTTCACGGCGGACAAGATGTGCTCGAACGATCATACCTGGACGTAAAATGCCGGTGGAATTGTCCACCAGGACCTTCATGGTATACGTTCGAGTCGATGGATCGGCTGTGAGCGAAATAAAATCGATCGTGCCGGTGAACCAGCACTGTGTTTCTCCATCAGTCTCTTTTGGGTTCGGGCATGCTGCGCTTTCACGAGGCAGTGCGAATTCCAGATCGACGTTTTGGCCCTTTTCAAAATACAAGACATCTTTTTCCGGAACCGGGAGCTCGATATAGACCTTATCAATATCGACGATTTTCATCACAGTCCGCCCGGGAGTGATATATTCTCCACGATCCACATCAAGCCTGTCCAGCACGCCGCTGATCGGCGAGTACAATGTGCCGTCTTTGAGCGTGACACTTGCTGCATCCAAAGACGCTTTTGAGGTCTCCAGCGATGTTTGTGCCAGATCGAGCTGATTTTTTGAAATGATGCGTTCATGATACAGTCTTTTGGCACGGTCATAGTCTTTAAGCGCCTGCTCGTACCTGGCCCGCGTTTCGCTGACGCGGGTTTCAACAGACCGGACTTCTACCTGTAGTAACTTTTCGCCTTTTTTGACTCGTTTCCCCTCTTTGGGGCCGATCCACTCGATCACACCGCTTAACTTGCCGGCGAGATCAATGTCCTGATAAGCTGTCGTGCTTCCGGGCAAGACCAACACATCTGTAAAAGGGATCGGAATAATGTCAACCACCTTCACTTTAGGCAGGTTGGTCTCAGCGGCGGCCTGAGTGTGTTCGACTGCTGCCTCTTGAGTGGTCTTCCGTTTTGACTGCGCTGATTTCACATACAGCATTGTCCCGGCCACTAAGCCGGCAAGCACAACAATCGCCGTCAAATAGACGAAGATGCTTCTTATGATGTTCTTTTTCATCGTTGGCTTGTGACCTGAGGAGTGTCCTGCTGATTTTCTTTATGGAATTCTTCGACAATCATATCGGCAATGCGTGACACGTCGGCTTCGTCCTCAGCTTCGACCATGACCCTGGCCAGCAGCTCTGTGCCGGAATAACGGACAAGCGTTCTCCCCCGTTCTCCGAGTTCTTTTTCCGCCCTTCGAATAGCTTCGCTGACACCGACCATCTCCTCGATTGGTTTGCGCTGCTGTATCGGCACATTCACAAGAGTCTGCGGAAAGGTCGTCATGCAGGCTGCAAGCTCCGAGAGGGGTTTTTGCGACGTGTATAACATCTTCAAGATCGCCAATGCTGTGACCAGTCCGTCTCCAGTCGTGCCGTGATCCATCATCACCACATGGCCTGATTGCTCTCCTCCTAAGTTCGAACCGAGGCGGCGCATTTTTTCGACCACATGCCGATCGCCGACCGCCGATCGATATAAACGGATTCCCGCATTTTTCATCGCAAGTTCCAGGCCAAGATTGCTCATAACGGTCGCCACTAATATGTGCTTCTTCAATCGGCCTCTCTGCAGCAGGTCGAGAGCAAGCATCGCTAGAATGTGATCGCCATCCACCTGCTGGCCGTGTTCATCTATCAAAACCAGCCGATCAGCATCTCCGTCAAGTGCAACTCCGAGATCGGCCTTTTCCTCGATAACACGCTGTTGAAGGGTTTCCGTATGCATTGCACCACAGTTCTCATTGATATTCAGCCCGTCGGGTGCGACCGAGAGTTCAATCACGTCTGCCTGAAGACCGTTCAGCACTGAAGGAGCCACCTGACTCGCTGCTCCGTTGGCACAATCGATTACGAGTTTCATGCCGGAGAGTGTCGGCACACCGTCGAAGAAGATCGAACGAACGATATGCTCGGCATAGAGTGCTTCAGCTTGATGCAGCGTTCGAATACGTCCCAATTTTCTCCCGATTGCTTGTTCCTGATTCGTGCGATCACTCTGGATAATTTCTTCAATGCGTCTTTCCAATTCTTCAGGGATTTTAAAACCGTCATGGGAGAAGACCTTGATTCCATTATCTTTGGCCGGATTATGGGAGGCAGAAATGACGATCCCGGTTTGTGCTTTTTGATAGCGCGTTAAAGAGGCAACCGCCGGTGTCGGAATCACTCCGGCCAGCCACACATCGATTCCTGATGCAACCAGTCCAGCACTCAGAGCATTTTCGAGCATTTGGCCGGATAGACGGCTGTCGCGGCCGATTACGACATTGTTTGCGCGAGTCCCGAGAAGTGTCCCTATGGCTCGTCCAAGCTTGATCATGACTTCCGGAGTCATGGGGTAGCGGTTTGCAACCCCCCGGATGCCGTCGGTTCCAAATAACGTTTCCATAAATGTCGAGATATTGTCGCTGCAGATTCCGACGAGACAGCAGGCGCTCACACGGTCAAGCTCGGCACTCAGCCTCAGCTCAGAATCACAGGATGATCTTATCAGCTAACAGTCGTAGGCGTATGTTGACACGACTGATTTTCATAATATCTGCCTTATAATCAGGAGGCAGATATTATGAAATGCTGATAAAGTCAATAAAAAATTTTGCAGCCTGAAGACAATGACAGATCCGAAAAAGAGTAATAAATCAGCCGAACTTTGAGAATACAATTGAGAGAAAAGAAATCTGTTGACTGTTTCGCTGCGGTCCTGTCAGGGTATTCCACCTGAAGTCCTCTTACACATTCATCAGCTTTTTGAGAGAGCCTTATGAAGAAGACGTTGACCCACAAAACGGCAGAGGTCGTAGCGCGGCTTGAGAAGGCCCTTGGTGTTCCGCAGGAAGAGCATCCGCTTCCCCCTCTGGAAAATCTGATGCTGACGCTGCTTTCGCAAAATACGAATGACGTCAACCGCGACAAGGCGTATCATCGCTTACGGCAGCGCTTTCCGGATTGGCATGATGTGATGGAGGCAGAAGTCAGTGATGTCGTCGACGCGATCAGAGTTGCGGGACTGGCAAACCAGAAGAGTCAACGGATGCAGGATATCCTGCGTTGGATTTGCAGTCACTACGGCGGACTGAACCTCGATCATATCTGCCGTATGGATCCACAGGAGGTCATCGAGACCTTTTGCCAGCTCAAAGGGATCGGAATTAAAACAATTTCTGTGGTTCTGGCATTTTCCTGCGGCGTGGATATTTTTCCGGTGGACACGCATGTGCATCGCCTCTGTAACCGTATCGGACTGGTTCGCCCGGGGACCAAATCGGCAGAAGAAACGTTCATCCTGATGCAGGAACGTGTGCCAGAGGGAAAAGCATTTTCTTTTCATATCAACCTGATTCATTACGGGCGAGCCACATGTCGAGCACGAAAGCCGCGTTGTGGGGACTGCTGCCTTCACGATCTTTGCGATGACTATCAGAACCAGCAACGACTCTGAGAACCGTGCCGTCTCCAACTTACGCGCACGCGTGTTTTATCATAAGATCGCCTGCCGGGACAAATTCGGAAACCCGGGTTCAGCATGAGTGGAAAGCTCCGTTCTTGACGCCTGGCGCATGGAAAAATTTCATTCTCAGGATGCGAAGCTGTGAAAAATCGTAATGCGTTTCGCTGTGTGCTGTTCTGTGACTGCTCGTTTTGGCGAGACGAAGAGCTTTTGACTATATGAAAATTTGGAATAAATTTTGCAAAACTAAAAAAATAAAAACTGATTCGTCAGAAAATCATAAAAAAATGTTGCCAATGGTTGTGTTCTGTGTTACTATACAGAATACTTGCCGTAATTCACTGAGTATTCACAGATCTTGAAAATCCTAAATTTAAGGAACATCATGCAGGAGGATGAACATATGTTACATAAGCACTTTTCTCAGCTCGTTGGAGCAGCCGCATTATGCGTCTTGCTCCTTAGCGTCTCATTGACCGCCACAGCCCAAGAGTCTCGGAAAATTTCACCTAAACCTCGTAATCCGCGCGATGAGGTAAAAGTGGACGTCTGGTTCGATAAACAATGCGGCGCATCATATAAGCAGCAGGAAAAAATTATCATCAATTTTCGTACTAATATCGACAGTTATTTGACCGTATATGATATCGATACCCTGGGGCAAGTGTCGGTTCTGTTTCCGAACCGTCATCAGCCCGATAATTACGTCCGGGGCGGACAGACATACAGCATCCCTAATGCCTCCTATTCCTACGATCTCTTGATCGAAGGGCCTGAAGGGATCGAATATGTTGATGCTGTTGCGTCAACCGATTCGTACTACCACTGGAATTTCAATCAGAGAGAACCGCACTGGGTGCAGGAATGGGGCCTGAACGGTAGAAATTATAACAATGTTCAAGCCGGAAATTATCAGGGCAACAATGAATATAGAAATCGTCCCAAGGCATTTGGTGCCGAAGGGGAACGGAGCGTAGCCAGAAATTCCATGCTTTCCCGAAAATTACAGAGAGACATCCGTTCGAGAATTATCGTGCAGCCGCGAGTCAGCGAACGGCCGCGAGAGCAGCAGCCGGTAAGTATCAGTTACGGAACAGGTTCCTGCTATTTTTACGTCCTGGCCTCTCAGCCATATACGCCGCCGCAACAGTCTCATCGTCCTTCACCGGAAGACTATTTGCGGGAACAGCAGTGGGAATTCCAGCAAATTCCCGGCTTTAACGTCCGTCAGTCAGAAGGACGTTTAATCGTCACCGTGCCTAATACGATTCTGTTTGACTTCGATTCGTATGCTTTACGCTATGAGGCGCGGAGGGATCTCGATAAGGTCGCTGATATTCTGGCGCGCTATCCTGAGACAAATATCACTGTTGCTGGCCATACGGACAGCATTGGAGATGCAAGTTACAATCAGAGGCTTTCAGAAAACCGGGCCCGATCAGTGGCGAACTATTTGTTAAGCTGCGGCGTTCAGGCCTACCGCATCGGCTCTGTCGGCTATGGTGAAACCATGCCGATCGCTTCGAATTCAACTGAAGGCGGTCGTCAGCGCAACCGACGGGTTGAGCTTGATATTCGAGTGAGCTATTAAGACATTCACAGTCTCGCAGCCACGTCTTGCGTGGCTGCGTCTCTCTTTTTTGCCCAACGCAGCGAGCATCGTTTCTTCCTGTCTCCATCTCCTAAAATACGCTCCCCCGCAATTTTTGCTTGACTTTGGATCAAAAAAAGGCTATAAACACGAGCGTATAATGATGCAATCCCGAATACTTGGACGAAGAGAGGGGGAAGACACGTTGGCAAAAAAAGTCAAGCAGCAATCGATCAAAGTGGCAAAATTATCGTCTTTTCTCAAAAAACACCGTAATAAATCCGTTAATGTCAGCATTACTCAAAAAAATATGTGTGTGAACATTCATGGTGAGGTGCATAGGCATGACAATCAATTCTGGATTACGCAGGGCAGTGCCAGAACAATTCTTGAAATGACACAACGCGGAGGATTTTTGTCAAAGCTCTTGAGTTGGCCGGATAAGCGCTATAACTTGTCTGTCACCATTACACTCAGTGGCGAAACCGTCGCCGACATGACGCTCCCTATGCGCTCACAAGATAAATTGCCTTTCAAAATAGGATAGCAAAGGAGTCTGCCATGACATTTCACACCAAATATCTGACCTTTAATACTCGCAGGCATCGGGAATATATCAATATCACCAACGAGGTCGAGAAGGCTCTGCGGGAAAGCGGCATTCAGGAAGGGATGATTCTGGTTTCTGCAATGCATATCACTGCTGCGGTTTATGTAAACGATGCGGAAAACGGTCTGATTCAGGATATTGACGATTGGCTGGAGGCATTAGCGCCCTTTAAGGCAGACTATCGCCATCATCGAACAGGAGAAACGAATGGCGACAGCCATTTAAAAAACCTCTTGATTCATCACGAAGTCATTGTACCGGTGACAACAGGCCGTCTGGATTTAGGCACTTGGCAACAAATCTATTATGCTGAATTCGATGGGCAACGCCCGAAACGAATCATCATCAAAGTGATGGGAGAATAGCCCGCGCGCCTATAAAAATTCGCGCATGTCCTGCTGTTCCAATAATTCAACGATTTTTTTCACATCCTGAGCGCGATCCTTTTCGCAAACCAGAACAGTATCGCCGACGTTTACCACGATCAGGTTTTCGACTCCGATCAAGGCGGTGAGTCCGCTGTCGCTGTAAACAATATTGTCACGGCTTTCATAGGCAACACTGCGGCCTTTGACCACATTTCCATCCTGATCCGCATCCCAGACCTCAGGCAGCGCTGCCCAGGAGCCGACATCGCTCCAGCCGAAATCCGATGACACAACATAGGTGGATTCCGCTTTTTCCATGATACCGTAATCGATGGAAACCGATTCCAGTCCCTGAAACACATCGGCGATTACACGCTGCTCATCAGCACTGCCAATCACGGCCTGAATCGTCATGAGTCCCTGATGGAGATCCGGCAAATAACGCTCGATCATTGTCATGAGTGTTGAGACTTTCCAGACGAACATACCACTATTCCAGTAATATTCGCCGGACTCTATAAAATGCGTCGCTGTCTCAATATCCGGTTTCTCTGTGAATTGCCGCACTGCATACACGTGTTCTCGAAGTGCTTGAGCCTTTTGGATATAGCCGAAACCGGTTTCCGGCCCGGAAGGCTTAATGCCGAATGTCACCAGCTTTTCACCCTCCTGAGCCACCTCGACTGCTGTCTGCAGCGTCTTGAGAAAGCCCGCGTTGTCACGAATGACATGATCGGCGGGCAAGACGACCATACATGCATCAGGGTCGGCAATATAGAGCGCGGCGAGACCGGCACAGGGAGCCGTACTCCGGCCGACCGGTTCGATGATGATATTTTTGTCAGGGAGTTGTGGAAGCTGTTCAGCAATTTGTCCGGCAAGCGATTCGACGGTCAAAATATAGACCTGTTCCATCGCCACAAGCGGTTCCACCCGTTTGACGGTTGCCTGGAGCAAGCTTTCGCCCCCCAGAATTTTCCAGAGTTGTTTCGGAGTGTTCTCACGGCTTTGCGGCCACAGGCGTGTTCCTCGCCCTCCGGCCATGATAACGGCATACATCATACTTCCTCCATCATTGCAAACTGGCACAAGTTTTTTTCACAGCAGCAATGTCTTAATCGTCGTCTTCTCCGTAACGATATTGGTATTCCTGATAGCGCTCGTCTTCTTCTGGGTCGTACTCCTCCCCATCGCTGTCGTCATCGTCTTCGTACTGATCGTACGTTTCGTCTTCAACTTCTTGAAGATGCTGATCGATATCTGTTGCAAGTTCAAGACACAGGTCTCGAATATCCTCTAAATGATTGGGCGAGCGAATTAATAATTCAGACAAACGCTCCATTTTGAGGCTAATTTCGACACGCATCATAACTTAAAACCTCCGTTCAAAACCAGGAAGACCCGATTATAAAAAATTGCCGCTTCATTACAAGTTCCAAAAGACACACATTCCTGATCCAAGAAAAATCTTCACATTTATACTTCAAGCATATTTTGACAAAAAAATGTATAATTTTCTTAATGAGGAAATCCGTCATGAGGCTGTTTTTATGGCGGAAAAGCCGTCTTTTCAGGCCGATGTCCTTCAGAAAGATACCGTTAGCCTTTCGGGGAAAAAACTGTCAAGGAAATAATAAAAAGCATCATGTCTAAGCTATGACAACGGATTATTGCACAAAATGCACATCTCCCATGAGTCGCGGCTCACGAGCCAGACCGTTTCCATTTGACCCACCGAACCATTGACTTTTGGTCTCACGACCGTGCCCATCATCTTCATAAAAGACGAGCGAGCACCCCATCCACGCGCCTGCGTATGGTCGTAAAGGCGAAAGTTCCTCCCAGGGAATCGCCACTTCGTACGCTACTGCGTCAGACCTGGTCTGGATCGCCAGCTTCGCCCCTGAGACCGGTCCGGAATCGTGTCCTGCAGCAGCATGTTTTCTGCGGATCTGAGGTCCGGATCGACTCAAGCCGATATCAAACGTATGGATCGTCCGAAGGTCGCGGGGACGCGGCAGCAGCGAAAGATCTGTCACTTCAGGCACGGGATCGATCTGAAGGCTGATACTGTCACCGTTCCAGAACGTCTTTCCCAGCATATGCTGCGGCACAATACGATCATCAAAGACCTTGACAGCAAGATATAAGTAGTGCTCGTCCCACATCATTTGCCAGGCAGATGAAAAATCGTCAAGACCCTCCCACTGCATTTTCCGGCCATACATCTCTGCGAAAAAAGTCAACCCACCCAAGCGTCCTTCAGGGTGGACAAACAATGGAGACGCTTTGTCCCATTCATCGAAGCGGCCATCGATGACAAGCGCATTGTTGGCTCGGACCGCAGGGCGGAAGGCCCAGCCGCGTCCGATTCGCTGCTCGTTGCCGAACTGGTCATGAACCAGGGCTTCGATCACATACCCCTCTCCTATGCCATGGGAAATCAGATATCCAAAGGCTTTTTGATGATGGTCAAGGGGAAAGGGCTGCTTTTCTCCGAGGGTCACTTGTTGATTGCGACGCTGTAAATGCGTATCGACAGTTTCCCGAATATAGTCGCGTCCCAGGGCAGGCTCTCCCTGAATGGAACAGTCAAACTCCTGTGTTTCTCCGGGGTCGAGCGCAAATTGAAAGACTGATGGAGTGGGCAGCAGCATGGCGTGAGAAAGCAGTTCCATCCGTCCCTGTCTGGCCTCGCTGGAATGGTTCGTCAACTGAATTTTCAGCCTCGGATGCTGCACATCGTCCTTTTGAGAGAGCACAGGGCGCATCCTCAGGCTGAGAGGCGGAAGCTGGTGAACAGCGCTCTCAGACCAGGCGATACGGTCTTGGTCGGAATACAGTTCAACCAGCAATCGGGCAGAAGGCTGTTGTGTGATTTCATATTCTTCGTAATAACTTTTGCGTCGAATTCGTCCGGGATACTGAATTTCGATGCGCAGTTCAGCACTTCGATTCCGGCCCAGATAGAGGGCTGGAGCCTCAGCATCGCGCCGTGTCTGCGTCAACATTTTTTCCGCCAGAAGCCTTCCGATCTCATCGGCATATCGAATCTTGCTGCTGAGCAACTTCATGCCATCAGGCAAAGCAATACGCAGCTGTCCCCGGAGCGCATGGCTCCCTGGATTGAAGATCTGACAGGTCAGCACTGCTGTCTGGGAGTGTCCTGGGCCAAGTTCGATGCTCTTGGGACTGAGAGTTAACATGGGGTCGTCATACACAATATCCAGCGCATCGAGTTCTTCCGGGGCAGCATCTGGCAGCAAGAGATACTGCGGCTCAGGCGACAGATGAAGCTCTAACTCGCCGTGACAGCTCTGCAAGGAAGAAATTTCCCCGAGCATGTTGAGCACATGAAATGGAGTCTTATGCAAGTCAGAAAGCGTCTGAGGAACCTTCAACCGGATATTTTTTCCTTCAAAAGGCGTCCAGAATGCTAAAATATTTCGAGCGCTTTTCAGCGGCTTATAACTGTCATCATACGCTGTGTAAAGATGACAGAAGATATCGGGATGCGTACTGAGACTCCTGACAAAGCTTTTCCCTTCCAGCATGCGCGTCATTGTCGAATAGGCCGGCAGCAGAGGTAGGGGGGACAAATCGTAGCGAAAGAGCGAGTTTCTCCCTAAAATCATCGAATGTCCATAGTTTTTGGACAGAGGCATTCGTCCTGCGTAAAAGGGACTGCCGGGAATCATGCGATCCATGCCGGACGAAAAGCCGAAAAGGTGATGACGGATATAGTACGGGATCCAGTTTTCTCTGCGAAGACTGGTATTTTGCCATACGCCCCGGTCGAGATTCAGACTGTCGAAATACGACCATTCCACATTCCATAATTCCGTTACTTTGTCCTTCTGAGACTCCAGGAGACCTAACAAGGCGTCACTTTCCTGATCAAGTCCGGAGTATTCCGGTGGGCTTGGAGTAATATACGACATCACGGCGACAAAATCAAAAAAATGTCCGATCTTTTTTGCAACGTCGATTAATTGCGCGAGATAGGCCACATTACACCAGGCCATTCCGCCGATGCCGACTGTTGCCGCAGGCTCGAGTTGCTTCAGAATCTCATAAAAACGCTGCATGTGGGGTGCAAACATATCTGCCGGCACACGCAAATCGGTTTCCCAGAAGTTTGAAAAGATCCGCTGCCCGGCCTTCAGATACGGCTCGACCTGTTTGCGTAACTGCTCCTCTTCTTTTGCATTACCCTCCGGGAGCGCCCAGATCATCGGCATGACGTCGAAACTGTGAGGATCGAAAAGGTACAATTCTTCTTTTCTCGGAAAGGTGACGATGTGTTTTACGCCCAATTGTTGGTACAGTCTCAGCATGTCTTGTCCCGGCGGGTCCCAGTACATCATACCGAATTTCGTCTGAGCTTTTCGGCCGGTGCTGTTCGGCACAATGACGGCGGCACTGCTGTGCCCTTCATATATGACCTGGCCCTGCTGCCGTAAACGGTATTCCAGGACATAATAACGTGACGGGCCGGGGGGAACAGTGAACTGGGTCAGTGTGCTCTTATGAGGCGGAAGAACGAGGCTGTATGTGGAGTGGACCAACCCAGAACCCTGATAGTTGGACACACGGACGTCCAGTCTGTATTCCTGTGTCTGTGACGAAAAATTATGTGTCTCCACATTAAATTTCAACGGCTCGTTGTCGAAAAATAGGTTATAGGGTCGCACTCCGCGTACTTCAACGGGGGGCCGGCGAAGCAGTGTGGGCCCGAACCAGGCCTCACCGCCGCTTACGCTGAACTCAACCCCCAAAATCGAACGGTCTCTGCCGCACAAGCCGAGATCGAGCAGATCGACATGTAAGCGCTGCCAGGCGGGATGTTCCGGATCGGGCTTCAGCGTACCTGCCCAAAAGGATTCGGGACGATTCTCTGTGTTGAATACTTGCATCTCCTGTGTTGTCCAATACGCCTGAACAAAGGATGATGTCTCATGTCGGCGTCCGACATAGATCGTTTCTACCCGAATCGAGATTTGATTCGGGACCTGCCCGTTGGGAAAGTAGACGTCTTGTTCCAAACTGCCATTAACCGGCAAAAGCATCGGGAACACTCCTTGCACCCGATGTCGCGCAACGCCATTTTCAGCACGACTGTAATGCAGGCGTTGAGCACGTCTTCCTGTGTCAAAGGGGTTTTCCAAAGGTGGAGACCATTGCCAGCGTTCGTCTGTTTGAAATATCTCATCAAGGGGATCGCAAAGAAGAACATGCTCTGCGGCCATTTCCCAATTGGATTCCCACAAACGCCGCCACTTCAGACTGAGAAGACTGTGTGCCTGGCTCTTCTTTTTTTCGCGATTGGATTCGCGGCCGTAAACTGCGCGCAGCTCTGTGAGCAGTTCGTCTTCTGAGAGGATTCGGGGATCGAAAGTTCCCTCTTGTACGAATCGGGCAGTGGCGGCAAGCTTCGGATTTTCATGGGCAAGGGTCTGGAATGGAAGGAGCAGCCCCAGAAGAAGTCCGAGAGCATACGAAAGAGCCCCATGCATTCTCGGCATGTCATGAGATGAGCTGCGGGACAGCGTAAACTGCCCGGCAGCGCGTTGTTCGCAATAAGTCATAATTAAGGTACGTCATCTCCGCAGAGCTGCTGGCCATGCTCAGGCGTCTGGCCCTTGGCTGTGCTGGGAGTGCACAAATTTCCTTGCGCGGAAAAATTTGACATGGCCACAGCGCTTCCGAGTGAGGTATGAACGATATAACGGGACTCCCAAACGCATTCTGCGCTGAGGTAGGGACAGCCCGAACAGGGATTCACATCGTTCCGCCATTCGCGGAGCAGAACGTTTTCTCCAGGGGCAAGAATCGTTTTACTGCTTGGTGCAAAGGAACCGCTGCGGCCGGGGCGGCAACTTCCAGCCGGTGAATCCTTTGTTAAAATAACTTCATAATCGACGATGCCCAGGCGAAGTTCTTCAGAAGCGTTATTGGTGAGGAATAATTGGTTTGTGACGACTGTGCCGCACGCAGACTGCTCTGCCGGGGTTTTATACAGTACGGCAACAGCCTGATCCGTGGTCTCTCCGACGCTGCTCCAAATCCCTCCGTCGCTCCCTCCAGCGCCTGAAGCGATCGCTCCAGCCAGCGCTATTGCTCCAGCACCGGCAGTGCCGGCAATGATCAATGTTTTTTTATTCATGCTCCAGGTCTTTGATCCACTCGATGACACAGCAGGATCTTCCGTGTCAGCATCTTCTGCATCGTCAACAGAGGCGTCAGACAGCATGTCAAGCACCTGCATTTGCTCGGCAACCCCGTCAAGATATGCACTCTCGCTGTTGTTTTCTTCTGGCAGATCCCAGATAATATATTCCCCGGAAAAGCCGATTTCCGGATCGATTGCCTCGTCCGAGGAGATGATCAACTCGTCGGGCATCTTTGTCATGTGATTTTCGTTGCAGGCCTGCTGATCATCGACTGCAAGCATGAAAGGCGACGATTTGACAGCCCTCTGCCCTTCTTCTATAAGCATCAGGATATACTCAATCACCGAAACTTCCGTCTTTGCTCCGGGGAGGATCGCGATAAACTCGCCATCTTCCTGCTGGCGGGCCAGAGTAAAATAAAAATTTTTCGTGTCTTTGATCCGAAAATACACACGCGCTTCCTCGATCCGGACATCTGAAATCACTCGAAAGCGCAGTTCAAAAGGCGTTTCACGCGCTGCACATAACACAGGACTATGCTGTACCAGACGATCTTCGGCGGCCTGGCCCTGTGTGACTGCCGAAAACAGTATGCCGAGCAGAATAATTCCTGCAATGATTATTTTTCTGTTGTTCATACATCAATTCCTCCTGACAAAAATATTTATCATGAAATTCTTCTTGACGAAGTTTTATAAAGTTATCAATCATATAATGGTCAAAACGATCAAGGAGATTTTACATTTTTTCATCTTTTCTCGAGACGCTCAGGAGACGCTGCAGACGTAAAATCACTCCGTAATATGCACAACATTACCTGGAGGGAGAAGGTGGGAGAGTTTAGAGTTTGACAGCAGAACATGTTGTTGAAAGTAGAACAGAAAGATGGCAGAGAGGGAACGGAGCATGAAACAAGACATCGTGATGATCGCTGTAGGCATTGCAATTTTGTCAGCAGGATGTGGGTCGTCGATCAATTCTCTGAAAGCGCGGCGACAACGAGCTGAAGCCCAATATAAACTGGGAGTTGCTGAATTTTACACTGGGAGCTATCCTGATGCCTTAGCTGCCCTTGAAATGGCCAGAGAATTATCTCCGGACGAGGCAAAAATTTACAATGCCTTAGGTCTAATCTACTTTAAGCAGCATAAATATCAGCAGGCTGCCGACGCCTTTCGGAGAACTCTTCAGCTTGACCCCAACTTTGCAGATGCTCACAATAACCTTGGCAAAGTCTATGCGCAGACAGGGCAATGGGATGAAGCCATTGTACATTACCAGAAAGCACTGGCGAATTCCTTTTACCGGACCCCGGAGCTTGCACACTATAATCTTGGCGAAGCCTTTCTGGAAAAAGGCGACAATATCAGTGCGATCAAGGAATTTCACACGGCGATTCAAACTCGTCCCAATTTCAGCCCGGCGTTAAATAAGTATGGAATCGCCTTATATCGCATGAACCGCAATCATGAGGCCATTAAACGCTTTAACCAGGCGATTGAGCACTCTCCGAAATTTATCGATCCGTATTTAAATCTGGGAATTGTTTATATGAAAGTTGACAAACGGGCAAGGGCTGTCGAGCAATTTCGCTTTGTTGTCGAACATACAGAGGACGAATCGCAACTGCTGGATGCAGAGCGTTATCTGGAAATGCTGGAATAGCAGCGCTTCGCTGAAGGTTGGGAATCTCCTGAGAGGGCTGTGCTCTGCAGAAGCGGCCTTTTCAGTGTTAATGATATTCAGGGGGACACAACGTCATGATAAGATCACGCTTTATCTTCGCTTCCCAGGGAAGTGGCAGAAAAATTTTCCTCGCGTTACCTTGGCTTCTTGCCTGTATACTGTGTTTACCCTCACCGCTTCTTGCCGTTAACACTGAAGAAGAAGCCTATACTATTGCCACAGGACTTTACAACGATGGTCTGATCGATCTGGCCCGGGAGCAGCTCGATGGCTTTCTCAAAAATTTTCCTGAAAGCGCTCAAGCACCGTATATCCAATTCCTCATCGGCGAATGTGACTATGGGCAAAAAAAATATGACTCGGCGATCCGGGAGTATCAGGCCGGGTTGAGGAATTATCCCGGATCCAAGTACAACGATACCATGCTCTATCGCCTGGGTCGCTCGTACCTTCTTTCAGGAGACTATGATTCGGCCCAGAAGCATTTTCGTGAATTTCTCGAAAAATATCCTCAAAGTTCGCACGTTCAAGAGGTGTATAATTGGCTGGGGGACGCCTGTTTCAAACAACGCAATTATGAAGAATCCGTTCGAGCCTATTCTGAACTGATCAGCCGCTTTCCGGATTATGCCATGAGAGACTATGCGTACTATTCCAGAGCGTGGGGCTATCTCAACATGCAGCAATACGACAACGCGTTGAAGGATTTTCGATATGTGCTTGCGACCTATCCCGACAGGGATTTCATCCCTTCGGTCAAAATGTCTCTTGCCAGAATCCTTCTTGTGCAAGGTGAATATGAACAGGCATCGCAGGAATATCGTGCCATTCTGCAGCAAGACGTTGACGGACAAAATCGGGAAGTGTTGTTCTGGCTGGCGGAAAGTGCCTATAAACTGCAGCACTATGATGAAGCTCTTCAATATTATCGTCGCTTTTCAGAGCAGCCGGTTCCTGAAGAATACGCTGACAATGCGGACCTGAGCATTGGCTGGATTCTCATGGAACTCGACAGACCGCGCGAAGCAATTCAACAGTTTCAGCATGTCCTCTCAGAGTATCCGACAAGCGAACTTGCCCCATCCGCTTTATTCCAGGCCGCCTCTCTGCTCTTGCAGCATGGCCAGCCTTCGCAAGGTGTTCAGATGCTTGAAGAACTTCTCTCACGCTCTCCTGATTCGGAATACAGAGCCGAAGCCTTGTATCGGCTTGGGGAAACATATTTCGATCAGGGGCAATATGATCGTTCTTACGAGCGTTTTCAGCAGTTGCTTGAGACGGAAGGAGCCGAATGGTATTCGGCCATTGCAAATTTTATGAGTGGTTCAAACCTTTATGCTATGCAGCGTTACGATGACGCCATTCTCGCGTACGAACGCGCATTCGAGCAAGCTCAGAACGATTCAGACGCAGAGGCGGATCAGAACAGCCATGTCAACGCCCAGCAGATTCTCCAGGATGTGCGTCTTCAGACAGGACTCTGCCGTTTTAAACAGGCCCGCTATGACGAAAGTATCGCTCAATTCTCTCAGCTGCTCGTGTACGCTGATCATGAACTGCCATATAAGGATCAAGTGTACTATTGGATCGGTGAAGCGTCTTTTCACCTTGAACGTTATGAAGCTGCCCTGGAAGCCTATCAGCATGTTCTGCAGGAATATCCGCAAAGCTCGGTCTCACTTGAGGCGCTCTATGGATTGGGATGGGCCTGTTACGCGCTGGGGAAAGGGACAGAGGCTCTGGACGCATTTGAGCGGGCCTATCGCCTGGACCCGAAGGGAGACCTTGCTTCCGAAGCCTTGCTGCAGGCAGGGAATAACGCCTTGATGCTCGAAAAGTATTCAGACGCTGAAATGCTGTATCAGCAGGTTCAGCAAGAATTTCCGGAAAGCTTGCAGGCTTCTCAGGCGGCACTTTCTCTTGGAGAAACTTACTATCGCAGCCAGCAATATGAAGATGCCAAAACGACTTTGCAGCACGCGCTCGACAGCATTCCAGAAGAGAGTGAGCTTTCTCCGGAACGTCGTGCCGACGCATACAATATTCTCGCTCTGGCGTATGCGAAAACAGCTTCTCCAGCCTTGGCAATTGCGCAATTTGAACGGGTTTTAGAGCTGACAGATGCTCCGGAGCTACGTGCGAACATATTGTTTAATATTGCTGAGACCCACTATAAAATGGGCGAATACGAAGAAGCCAGACGTTTTTACACGCGGCTGCTTGACGAATATCCCGACGCATCGATAGGACAGGACGCTCAATTCAGTCTTATCCTGACTTTCCTTCAATTGGACGAAACGGAGCGTTATGTTCAGGCGTCACAAGAATTTCTCCGGCAACACCACGCTCTGCCAGACGACGAGAACGGGGAACGTGACGATCCTCCGGCAGTGTCGGAATCCTCTGATCATCCTCATGT
This sequence comes from candidate division KSB3 bacterium, assembly GCA_002748425.1. GTDB lineage: Bacteria > Moduliflexota > Moduliflexia > Moduliflexales > Moduliflexaceae. The sequence goes on from PDSJ01000017.1 coordinate 28,395, forward strand.
CCCTGCTGTTTTGTATCAACTTGGTGAACACTATATCATGCAGCAGGACTACGAGCAGGCCTTGAGCCTCTTTCAGCACGTTATCGCGAACTTCCCCGACAATGAGCTTGTTGATGAAAGTTTGTACGCTATGGGCTGGTGCTATCTCAAAATCGACGATCATTCCAGCGCGATGTGGCAATTCAAAGATCTCCTTTCCCGCTATCCTGCGAGTGAACACGCAGCAGATGCGTATTACGGTTTGGGGAGTGCATATTTTCATCTGGACAATTATCAGGAAGCAATTGAATACTATCGTACGCTGTTAGAAAAATTTCCCGACTTTCCTTCACGGGATCGCATCTTGTTGGATCTCGGCAGTTCTTATCTCCATGTTGCTGATGCTGAAAACGCGATCGCAGTCCTTCGACAAGCGGTCGACGCGTACCCGGAATATGCCGATATTTCAGAAGTCTACCTGAAATTAGGCTATGCGTTGAGCATGCAGGAAAAATACGACCAGGCTGTTGCTCAATTCGGCCTGGCCGCTGTTGAGACTCACCCGACGGTTGCAGCAGAGGCTCAATTTCGCATCGGAGAGTGTTACGAAAAATTAGAACAGCGTGATAAGGCGATTGTAGCCTACATGAAGGTTGTGTATCTTTATCCGGATCAGCAGCACTGGGTCAGCAACGCCCGATTGAGAGCGGCTCGTATTTACGAAGAAACCGGAAAAGAAGAGGAGGCCATGACACTGTATCAGAACATCATCGACAGCGCCGGGGAGCAAGTCTTGATCGACCAGGCCATGAAACGCCTCCAGGTGTTGAGTCAGTCGGAGTGAAACAGAACGCCTGAATGATGAGCGTCTTTGTTCATGGGATGCGCCTCCCCGCCTCCATGTCTAAACAGAAAACGCCGTCAGATCGATCTCCGTAGAGATTCTGACGGCGTTTCTCATGCTTGCCTGTCAGGCGGAAGCGCTTAACCCTTTAATAGTTTTTGGGAAAACAGTCATCATAATATGACGATTGTCCCTGAAAACGGGGCGCATACCGTTGGCAGCATGAATAATGGCAATCTCCTCTTCTCTCTCGGCCGTAGCAACGATGTGTCCAACGATGCGCCTTGTGTGCCGATTCAGATGCCGGAAACCTAGTCAACAGTTGATTCAGAGCCTGACAGGCTCGACTCCTGTTTCTCAGAGAAAAATAGGACAGAGCTGTCTTCAGCAAAGCATCAGGCGTTTTATTTCCATGAGGATATTGATACGGAATTTTTTCGAAATACGAGAGTGCAACCCGATATTGTTTCATGGCATAATAACACTCACCAGTCCAATAGATGGCGTTATCTGCCAGACTTGAATGCGGATAAAAGTGTAAGAATTGCGTAAAGGCTTGAATCGCGTCGCGATACTGCCTGGCATGTACCATCTCCAACGCCTGCTTATACATACAGCACTCATTATTCCGGCAGCCTCCGCAATAACGGACTTCAGGATAGTAGACGACCGGCGGGACCGGCTGCGGGCACTGATAGTGATATTGGTATTGATAGTGCTGCGGTTCGGAATATTGTTGATAGTACACCGGAGGCTGCACCTGCGGCGTATAGCATCCGGTCTGAGCGGATGAGGACATGCCTCCGACCGCCATGCAGATGGACAGCACAAACGTAGATGTTAAGATGGCTCGTTTTATCATAAGTCTCTCTCCTTATTATTGATACAAACATATCATGATGGTGGTAAAGCGCATTCTGGAAATCGTTTCACCAGAGTATACAACGCATGATTTTTTCGTATATTCTAAAATCCTAAGCGATCTATCGGGAAATGTCAATAAAAAAGTCTTTGAAAAAAAGTTGACGAATCACTGGGAGTTAGAGCTGCTGGCATCGAATAGGTTTACAGCCCGTAGATTTACGTCGAATGATCCCGGAGGCATAGGGGAAGCGCCCATGCTTCTCCGGGGGACATGCTCGAAAGCTTGTTATGGAAAAGAGTCTCGGAACGATTATCAGCCGGCTGGCGCAAACCAATATTGCTCTGTGGCATGAAGAAGATAAGGCGCGGCTGGAGGATGACCACATTGTAGCCCGGGCAAAACGCCGCATAGACACGCTCAACCAACAGCGGAACGATCTTATAGAACAAGTCGATGAACTGATAATTCATTTATCAGCAGGAGACGCAGCACAGGGAACGACCAGCAGCGAGTCATAAAAAGATACCTCAGCTGCCCGGGCTTTCTGATGCACAATTCGTCATGGCCGAAACAGTAGGAAGTTTAGCGGATAAGATCAGTATTATCGAATTGAAGCGCTATTACATGGCGCGGCAAACAGAGCGGCAGGACGTTGATGAGGAGCATCGCAGAACCTGTCTTCACAAGCTCGGGATTCTCACAGAGCAGCGTGACGACCTCATCGATGAGATTGATACGCTGTTTCACGCTGTGATGTCGCACAGACAACAGCTTAAAGTCTATCGTCAATACAAAATGTACAATGACCCGGCGTATCGGGAACAGTGCTCATAAGAGCCGAAGCTCTGCGCTTTCCTGTGTTGGCAATGTTTACAAGCCATACTCTTTGATTTTGTACATCAAGGCTCTGTGACTGATTTGCAAAAGCCGGGCAGCTTGGCTGCGGTTGTTCGAGGTCTGCTGAAGGGCGCGTGTGATGAGTGTACGTTCAGTCATTTCCGTGACTTCCTTCATCACACTCTTGAGTGACATGCGGGATTCCGGGATTTTTAGCAAAATTTTCGACGATGCTCCGAAAAGTTCTTCTGGCAGAAATTCTGGGCTGATACAATTGCCATCGGTCATGACAATGGCACGTTCAAGGACATTTTCCAACTCTCTGACGTTTCCCTTCCATTCATAATCCAGCAAGAGCTTCATTGCTTCCGGAGAAATATCGAGCACGTCTTTCTGCATTTCCTGCGTATACTTTTTCAAAAAGTGCCGGACAAGCAGGGCAATATCCTCTCGTCGATCCCGCAGAGGAGGAATTGCGATCGGGACGACATTTAAGCGATAGAACAAATCTTCCCGGAACAAACCATGCTCAACGGCTTCAGCCATATTGCGCGCCGTCGCCGCAACGATCCTGACGTCGACGCTGACCGTTTTCGTAGCGCCGACCTTTCGCACTTCGCCTTCTTGCAGAAATCGCAAGAGTTTCACTTGAAGATTCAAGGGTAACTCCCCGATTTCATCAAGAAACAACGTGCCGCGATCCGCCTGCAGAATCAAGCCTGAGTGCTGACTGATCGCGCCGGTGAACGCGCCTTTCACATGTCCGAACAACTCGCTCTCCAGCAATTCATGCGGAATCGCGCCGCAATTCACCGCCACAAACGGCGCATGCTTGCGTTTCCCGGCATAATGGACGGCTTTAGCCACAAGTTCTTTTCCTGTCCCGCTTTCCCCTGTCACCAAAACCGTTGTTTTGTAATTCGCGATCTTCTCAATTTTCCGGAATACCTCCTGCATCTTCATGCTTTTGCCGATAATATTTTCAAAGCTGTATTTTTTTTCCACCTCCTGCCGAAGAAACTGATTTTCGCGACGCAGACGTTCACGTTCTTCAGCTTTTTTGAGTGTCAGCAGAATCTCGTCTTTTTTAAAGGGCTTTGTGACATAGTCATACGCCCCGTATTTCATCGATTCAATCGCCGAATCAATCGTACCGTAGGCTGAAATCATGATCATAGGAATGTTGGGGGATGACTCCACGACTGATTCTAAGACCTGCATACCGCTCATCTTGGGCATTTTGATGTCGCAAATCACAAAATCAAAATCTCCCTGCTGAATTTTCTCGAGTCCCGCGACCCCATCGCTTGCAAGCTCGACCTCGTACCCTTCATCTTCAAGAGTTAACTGGAGCATGTAGCGCATATTCTCTTCGTCATCAATCACCAAAATTTGTGGATGTCTTTTCATAAAATTTTCTTTTCAGCATGTTGCTGTGACAGCATCGGCATGGCCGGAGTGTTGAACATCGGCGTCGCCTGTGCGTTTCCTGAAAGGCGGTAAAAATATGGACACGTCTGTTCCATGTCCGACTTGGCTGTGAATTTCCATTTCTCCCCCAAAGGATTCTATGATACGATGACACCATGACAGACCTAGGCCCATGCCTTTTCCAGGCTCTTTTGTGGTAAAAAACGGATCAAAGACTTTTGACACAAGTTCCTCCGGGATACCGCTGCCTGTATCCTCAATCTGAATTGCGATTACCTCTGAACCTCCTGTCATTGCACCGGATTCCCGGATTTTCCGAAAGGTACGGATCGTAATATCACCACATTCTTCAATTGCGTCGATACTGTTTCCGATCAGATTGAGGAAAACATTCCTCAGTTTACATTCGTCAACTTCGGCCCATAAAGGGAATTCGGTTAATTTCAGCTGGAAATGAATCTGTTTTGTCTCAGGGGATGGGTGCAGCATACGACTTGTTCTGATGAGAGCATTCACATCGAGTTTTTGCAGACGGACAGCATGGGGCCGCGAAAAATTTACTAACTCCTGAATAATACGTTGAATTCTTCCGATATCCCCTTCAACTCGTTCTAAGATATCGGCGGTATTTTGCGGATCGAGTTTGCCCTTTTGCAGAAGTTCGACATAGCCCAGAACGGCTCCCAGTGGATTTCCAATCTCATGCGCGATCCCCGCAGCCAAATATCCCAGAGAAGCCAGCTTTTCAGAGGTATATAATTCTTTTTTTGTCTTTCGCAAGCTTTCATTGGCCTGTTGAAGCAAATACGCATACTCCTCAACTTGCTGCTGCTTGGCCGCAAAACGGCGTGAGAATTTTGTGAAGACCAGTACAACTCCGTACAGCAAAAGAGCTCCGGCAGAAGCAACTGCACTGTACAGTGTAAATCTGGTGACGCTCACATATATCTCCTGCGAAGAGGGTTGCAAGAACGTCCCTCGTAAAAAACCTCTGTGTTTATCCCCTGGCTGTAACTCCAGTTGAACTGTGAAGAGCTTGGGAGCGGCAAAGGAAAGATATTCTCGGTGTCCCAGGTCTTTTCCTCTGAGCTGAGAGAAGGCCTGGAGAGCTGTCGTCTCTCGTGGGGACGTTGCTTGCCTTCCCCAGAGCACCGATCCGTCATGACTCAGAAGAAACAGCTCGACAAGCTCGGAAGAATTCTCAAAACTTTGCTGAAGAATCCTTGTAATGTGTTCACGCCGAGCGTTGTGCAGCTCTTCGAAAATTGATGAAATGGATGGGGAATGCAGCAATTGTTGCCGGACGTCGTGCAACTCTTTCCGGCAGAGGCTGTATTGTTGCTTAGTCTCTTTTTTATAACGATGCTGAACGAGCAAAAAGATAAAAAAATTCCCGCCGATCAGTGTCAAGAGCAGCAGGAGAAGGATCTGTTTCCATAAAGAGAAAAGTTGCCGGGCAAACGTTTTTTCAAGCATAATGGGGAAGATACTCAAGGGATTTTGTGAAAGAATTCAGGAAATTGACACTGGATGTAAAAAAATGTTGCATAAATCCAAAGTTTCTTTAAGAAAGATATATAAGACTTTTACACGATGTACAGCATGAAAAGGTTTTGCTCATGAAGAACAAGTTTCTCATATGTACGACAATACAATGATAAAATCGCATTTGTCAACTATAAAGATGTGTTGGGGCATTTTAAGCTCTCCCCATAAGGGTGCTTTTTTCTTATTGATATTCATGAATGGGATGACAGCGAAGGAAGAAGGAAAGCATTATGGCAGATATCGTATGTCCGAAATGTTCAACTCTGTATCGTATCAGTGACTCGCAATTAGCGAAAGCCAGTAAATTGCGCTGCAAAAAATGCAGTACGGTGTTTCAGTTGCAAGATTCTATGCCACCTGAAAGCCTGTCCTCTCCGGAACCTGCTTCAGAGCTGGCAGAAACGTCTGATGCTGGAGCTAATACGCTGGATTTCGATTTCTCAGCTCTCCCATTCCGCCATTCAGAGTCAGCGTCTGAGCCTGAAACACCAGAAGATTACGGTGACTCGGACTCGGCCACCATCACACACCAGGGCGGCTTTTCGTTTGATATGAATCACGAGTTCGGTTCAGCCGCAGAGGAAGATCTTCAGACAACTGATGAAGATATTCACAACTCTGCTCCACCTGTACCTGCTTCAGGGACAGGGGAAGACGAGTTTTCAGGATTTTCTCTTGCCGGAGGAGATGATGAGCAGGATCTTTCAGAACTGCCGACAGTGGATTTTGCGTTTAGAGTGGCCTCTCCCGGGGATTCTTCTGAAGAGCCTGAAGATTATGATGCCAGGGATTGGGCTGAAGAAGAAGGACAAGCTCTTGAAGAGCACGAACAGGCGGAAACGCTGGAGGCAGGAAACTCCATAGACGATCCCCTCAAGGAAGAAAGCGGTGATGAAGAGTATGACCGCAGGCTTCCTGAAGACGATCTCTCTAATTGCTGTATTGACAGTCTTGCCATGGGGCTTCCGCGCTGCGAGCTCTGTGGGCGCGAGCTTGGGAGGCACAACTCGCGTTATGCGCAAAATTTGCAGCGTCTGCGGCGTGACCAGCTCAAAGAAGATTTGATCGAGAGCGACGTGCAAATCAGTTTTTCTGAGGAAGGCACAGGACCCCGGCATGAGACGCCGGTATCGACGACAGAAGATTTTTCAGATGTCGAAGATGCCCTTGATGCTCTGGCCGATGGAACGTTTCAGCAAAAAGTCAAAAGACGAGAAGCCAAGAAGAATCTTGCCAAAACCGTTAAAATCTTTCTTGAGGTGACTGCGGTCCTCTGTGTGCTGGCAGCCCTTGCTTTTATATTCTTACTCCCCTCACGTCAGGAAAAACTTCATGCACGGTATGAAGAATTTATGACCCAGGGAGGCAATGATGGGCACGCCCTTTCACAACTGTTTTTAGACTCAGTCGCTCAAAAAGATGAATCGCTGTTCCATAAAGTAAGCATCATGAAAACACTGCCTGCTTACACATCCGGTGAAGTCATCAGTGTTGGAGAGCCTGAACAAGACATGTCACAGGGAGCGCTTGCTAGGCGTTGTGATGAGCTTGAAGCTGGCATTGCCGGACTTGAACAGCAAATCTCTGACAAGACTGGTGAACTGAAGGCGTACGAGTCGGAAAATCTTTCGGTAATTCTGCTTGAAGAGCGTATCAAACAGACAACAAAAAAATTAGCGAATCTGACTGAGGAATATGAGCAAAAAGACTCGGAATCGTCCAAAAAATTGCAGCGTCTGCGCAAAGAACTCCAAAACGCTGAGAATGAGATTGCCGAACAGCGCCGAATCTCACGGAAATTTATTGATGCGATCGATCAAGTCGGCAGAGCTCTCTATGAGAACAGTATTTCCAGGAAGGAATATCTCAGCGAACAGAAAGTCCGGCTGGTCAGGCAGATCCAGGACGAGGAGCCGCGTTATCAAGAACGTCGTCAGGCCCTTGATGAGGAGTATGAACCTGAATTGACGAAAGTTAAGAAACGTTTAGCGACAGAACAGGCTCAACTCAAAAAAGCACATTTACTAAACGATGCTGATCGTTCTCCGGTAGTCAGTCTCAGGAAAGAACTTAAACAGCTGTCAGAACAACTCGTCGCTCAAAAGGCTCAACTCAGAAAAATTACAGGGCAGCTAGATGAGGTCCTGAGCTTTTTCGACCCGCAAGTCAGGCAGCAACTTACAACACGCCGGCAAGAAGCAGAATTCTGGTCAACGACTCGCTACGTGGCGGCACAAGTCAAGACCGAAAACGGAGAGGGAACACAGCAGATCTCGATCGCACTCAAGCGCTATCGGGCAGTACTGCCGGACAAGAACTTTCATAGCAGGTGGTTCGTTGAAAAGAGTGGAGAGTGAGACAACGATTAGGTCAGCATTTTTTAGTCGATCCTCGAATTGTTGAAGGAATTCTTGCCGAAACGCAGATAGCGGAATGTGACTGTGTTGTGGAGATTGGTGCGGGCAAAGGAGTCTTAACAGAAGTGCTTGTTTCTCAGGCGCGTTTTGTCGTTGCCATTGAGTACGATCAAAAGCTTACCGAAACCCTTCAAGCCCGTTTTGCAGCTGTGCCTGATCTGCGCATACTCCATGCTGATGCCAGAAGCATGAACTATGCCGAACTGTTTCAGAAAGAAGAGTGCCTGGGACGAAAGATGAAAGTCATCGCAAATTTACCGTATTATGCCGCGACTCCGATTCTGCTTTCGCTCTTTGAATCTGCCCGATTTGTGTACTCATGTACCCTGATGTTCCAGAAAGAGGTCGCTGAACGCATCAGCGCCTCGCCTGGTAGCAAAGCGTATGGCACACTTTCAGTGCTTGCGCAATACTATAGCGAGGTGCGTTATTGTTTCTCTGTGCCGCCCGAAGCCTTTTGTCCGCCTCCAAAAGTCGATTCTGCAGTGGTCCACTTACGATTTTCTGAAACACCAAGGGCTGATGTCGTCGATCGCGCGCATTTTTTTACATTGGTTAAAGCAGCGTTTATCCAAAGGCGAAAAACTTTGAAAAATGCGCTCGTGAAAGGGCCCCAGCCGGTTTGCAGCCGTGAACGGCTCGTTGCAGCATTTCATGATTTAGGTTTTGACGATCGAATACGTGGGGAGAATTTATCTCTGCATGATTTTGCGCGTCTGAGTAACCAGCTTTCAGCACGGGAAACATAGATGTTATCCATGACAAGGAGAGATTCGTATGCGAAAAATTATTTTAGCTGTCATTCAGGGCTTGACGGAATTTCTTCCGGTGAGCAGTTCCGGTCACCTGGCCCTCATCCAGTATTTTTATAAAGGATTGGACGATGGGGACCTCGTATTAGACGTCCTTCTGCATGTCGGGACGCTCTTAGTTGTGCTTCTTTATTATCGGCACGACATTTTCAAGCTTTGTCGGGCAGCACTTTCCTTTCTCCCTTTTGTTGCTCAGAAAACGGAAGCACCTGTTTCGGAGAAAGCGCCATCCCAAAATTTCCTTCCCGAAGCTCGCCACATGATCCTTCTGATCGTCATCGGTTCGATCCCGACTGCCCTTATCGGATTGCTCTTAAAATCGATCATTGAGGCGCTATTCAGCTCTCTGGTGCTTGTGGGGATTGCGTTAGTCGTAACCGGTACCGGGCTCTACGTCGCCGAACATATTCAAGGCAGTTCCGCAGCAAAATCCCACATCTCTTATCGTGACGCGTTAATTATCGGAACGGTCCAAGGCATTGCAATCTGTCCTGGTCTTTCACGTTCCGGTTCGACGATTTCCGCTGCTATTGTATTAGGAATTGACCGAAAACTTGCCGCCCGTTTTTCTTTTTTACTTTCGATACCTGCAATTGGCGGGGCGTTACTTCTTGAGGGGAACAATATCATCCATTTGACATCGACAGCTCATGGTCTGTCGTATGCGATCGCCATGCTTGTCGCGTTTATAACAGGATATTTTGCCATACACACCCTCATCAAACTGGTTCTTCGGAAAAAACTCTCCTGGTTCTCATGGTACTGTTGGGGGCTTGGTCTGCTTGCATGTATCGTCGGAGCAATTCTGTAATCCCCCCGGCGTTCTTGTCACAACGACACCACCGGGGGGGTAGGTAAGTTGTAGTTCTGCGTCCCTAAACGCGTTCGATATATTCCCCTGTACGCGTATCGACTTTAATCGTATCGTCGATATTTAAGAATAATGGAACCTGGACGGTTGCCCCGGTTTCCAAGACAGCCGGCTTACTGCCGCCCGACGCTGTATCGCCTCGAATTCCAGGATCAGTTTCTACGATTTTCAGTTCGACAAAAATCGGGAGATCGACGCCGATCGCCTGACCGTTGTAAAAAAGTACGTCGGCAATAATATTTTCCTGGAGATAATTTTTAGTGCTGCCCAGCTGCTCTTCCGTCAAAAAAAGCTGCTCGTAACTTTCCGTATCCATGAAATGGTACTGATTGTCAGCCACATACAGAAATTGCATGTTTTTCTCTTCAAGCTCTGGTTTGCCGACTTTTTCTCCAGAACGGAACGTACGCTCCAAAACATTTCCGGAGATCAGGCTTTTTAATTTTGTTCGGACAAACGCTCCGCCTTTTCCAGGCTTCACATGTTGAAATTCTACAATCACAAAAGGTTCTTTATCAAGTTCGATTTTTAAGCCGTTTCTAAATTGATTCGTTCCGTACATAACTTGTGTAGATAAATCCCATCATCGCGTTCCTCGCCGTCAAAGACCGCAGAAAGACTTGATGCGCAACAGGAACAACCGCTATCGTGTTGTTGCGCATCAGAAACAGCCTCTGCTCCACGAGTACGTCAGAAGGTATTACGGTTTGATATGTTATTCTCGACCCTCAATATACGCTTGTAAAGCGATAGCTTCTTCCATGACTTGTTGAATAGATGCATTTGTCGGATCGTTGTCAAGAATTTGCTGATAGATTTTAACGGCTTCATCAAAAAGATCTTGCTTGATGTACAGTTCAGCTAAAGACGTCGAAGACAGTTCTGCTTCCTCAACGAATTCTTCTTCTCCATCAAACTCTTCAATAATCGCGTCATCGTCATCAAATTCTTCGATCTCTTTTTCAAACGCCTCGTCCGCAATCTCGAGAGGGGCTTCAGCCTGTTCAGCAACAAAGCTGCTGTCTTCTGTCGAACGGAATCCTTGTGAGGCATTGCTGTCATTCAAAAGCTTTTGTTCAAAGACATCAAAGTCAAAATCCTGGAACACATCGCCTTGTTCCGCATCCACTTCCACTTCTTCGATTTCTTCTTGTGATTCTTCATCAGCAGCAAGTCCGAAATCCTGTAAAATTGAGGATTCTTCATCCTCTGTTTCAGCGATGATCTCTTCAGAAGCGATCATATCCTCGTCCTGTTCGATCTCCTCTATCTCGACAATTTCCTCAAACTCTTCATCGTCAAATTCATTGAGATCATCGATGTCTTCAAACTCTACTTCCTCATCTTCGATCTCGTCCTCTTCATAAATTTCTTCGAATTCTTCAGTCTCATCAAAATCTTCGACCTCTTCCAGCTTTTCAGCGTCTCCTGATTCGTCCTCGTCGTCCTCGCCCTCTCCGAAATCTTCTATTGCCTCGAGCCGTTCAAGCTCCTTCCATTCTTCACTGCCTTCGTCATATTCTTGGTTGCTCTCTTCGAAAACCTCTATTTCTTCCAATGTTTCTTCAGCTCTTCCAGCTAATTCTTCCATGCTGGGGACACCATCGAGATCGATCATGTCTTCCAATTCTTTCCTGTCCAAGCCGTCCATTAAAACATCAAGTTCGCTTTCACCGTGATCGTCGAGTGCGCTGGCCTCGGAATCAGAAGTATACTTACTATCAGAAAGCTCCTGAAAAATTTGGGAGACCAGTTCATCACCAACGTCCCCACTCTCTTCAAACTGATCGTCACTGAGAGTCTCAAGTTCCTCGTCTTCTTCGAAGTCTCCAAAGTCCTCGATTTCTTCGATCTCATCATCACTGAGTGTATCGAAGTCCTCTTCCTCAAGCGGGTCCTCATCGATTTCAGCGTCGAAAGTATCCAATTCATCCTGTTCGACCGAATCGAGTTCTCGCATTGCAAAGTCTTCGATTTCTTGGTTCCCAAGTTCTTCAAGCTCATCATCTTCCAGCACTTCAATGTCTTCGATCTCGTTGAATGCAGGCTCCTCGTCAACATCACCAAAATCCTCAATGTCTTCAAAGGAGTCAAAGTCCTCGATGGATTCAAGCTCTTCAGGCTCTGCATCGATATCGTCCGAGAATTCTTCGAGCGTCTCTAAACCGAACTCCTGGGCAGCGTCGAATTCTTCTTCCGGTTCGACAGCAATAGTTTCACCGGCAGCAGCTGGAGCAGAAGGCACTTCAGTGATGTCCGTGCTTTCCTTTCCACCGTCCAGTTCGGCGATCAAATTCCGGTTCAACAGGCTGCCGATGTAATCGAGCATAACCTTACATTCCGGATCGTTCGGTTTTAATGCGTATGCGGATCCAAAACGTTCTGCAGCCCTCTCGTGATCTTGTTTCTGCATTGCAATCTCACCGAGCAGTTTATATGCCACAAAATTTCCAGGATCTCGTGTAATCACTTCCTCAAATTCCTGTGTCGCAACATCGACCTGTCCCTGCGTTAAATACACTCTGGCGAGTGCCAGACGCGCCTCAACAAAGTCAGGATGACGTTTGAGCCCTTCCTGGAGGATTGTCGTCGCTTCTTCCGCCACGCCAAGTTTACGATACAATTCCGCCAGCGTCAGAAATTCCCTGGAATTCGGGTCTTTCTGCATAATCTCTTTATATTTGTCAATCTGAGCCAAGAGCTCTTGATCTAAGGACATAGTATCTTTTACTCCTTTTCACAATCTCCACAAAACCTGTCATGCATCGTTGAAACGCTCAAACTTCGTGTTCCTCAGCAATAATCATCTCTCTCGACAGGCGACTTTATTGAAATCCAGAGCTTGAATATGAGTTAATTGTTAATTGTAATCACTCCGGATGCCATATCCTCTGACGAACCTGATGCCGCGCGGACAGTATATTGACACGACCCCACTGCTGTTCCGGTCACTGTTATCTCATACGAGGCATATCCTCCAGCATCGCTGACGGAGCTGTAACTCTGCGGTGAAAAGCTCACATTGGAGCAATTCTCACTGACACTAAAGGAGACCTGGACTCCCTCAACAAAATGTCCTTCCTTATCCTGTAAGGTCGCCGAGGCAGTAATTGTCGAGCTTGTTTCAGTATTCGTTCCCAGAGTAAGCGTTGTTGACGGGACGGCAACCGAAATCTTCTCAACTCCTGCCGCAATCTTGAATGTAACCAATTCGTTCACGGAACCTCCGCTATAATTCACAGTGGCATAGACAGTCGCAGTTCCCGGAACACTGCTTGTAAGCGTTGTACTCGCGATCCCTGAGGCATCAGTTTCGACAGAAGAAGGTGAGACCGTCCCCAAGGTTGTTGAAAAATACACCGTCACACCTTGAAGCGCCGCCCCGTTACTTCCGAAAACCTTTGCCGTAATCGTGCCAGAGTCAGCCGTTGTGAATGAGGCATCACTGGGGGACGTAAACAATTTGAGCGTTGGCATACCTGTGATTGGGGTACTTCCAGTGACCATGATCACTGTCGTGTCAGACAGTTTTCCGATCAAATCCGAGATAAAAGTTGTTGCCGTAATCACATCGCTGCCCGGTGTCTGCCCGAAATACCAGAGAGACACGCGTCCGCTTGCATTTGTCACAGCGCTTGCGGAAGTTGACGGACCAATCGTGTTAATATCGTTCGATAAATATCCTGACTCCGCCGTAAAGTCAATCTTAAAATTTTCTACCGGCCCACCCCTTGAATCTGAAATCTGGGCACTTACGGCTACAGGAGTCGAGGCATCCGCCGGAGTCGTTGTCGGGTTTGTCCACACCCTTATCGAATAGGAGCCTGCCGAATCTGGTGGGCCTGACGCCGTCAGATTGACGGCGACAGCGTCACGGAGATCGGCTGTGCCATCGTCATCTAAATCAACGGTTGCAGTCACAACGAGCCGCCCGGACTGAGAGCCATAGAGGCGTGTGCTTGCGGTTCCCTTGGCATCAGTAAAAGACGTATCTGTAGGCAACAAGATACCGGTCACCGGCTCATAAAACCAGCCGATGTTTCCGGATGTTGAGAACACGATTGGATAGCCCTTCACCGATCGACCCGATTTATCCGATAATACTGCTGAGAGGATGCTGTAATTCGTAGAGTCGGCCGGGATTGAATTCGGGCTTGCCGATAACGACAAAGTATATGTGCCGATTTTATCGGTCACTGACACATCATGAGACGTTCCACCGGTCGTGCCAACCGGCGTACTCGGTTGCCCGACGTCGTCGCTCAGCTTGCCGCAACTCCACAGCAGGCTCAGCACTGTGAGGCAAATCAGGCTAGACAAGAGCCACGAACATTTTCCATAACGTCTCCGTTGGCGAAATTTCACTACCTGTGTCATAAGGTTTTACTCTCCCTTTTCTTGAAAAATAGTAAAATACGTTCTTAATGACTTTGGTGAAAAACTCAATAATCGCTAAACCAGATAGGAATCGTAATTTCCCCGTACGCTGATCTGCCTGTCAAATCTTTTCCATAGAACTGGACAAACGCACTCATATAAATTTCTCCTTCACCGCCGCCAAAGGCCAGCTCTTTTAACGGAGATTTCAATTTCGCAGAAGCACGGACAACGACGATTTCCAAATTCAGCTCACCCCCATTCGGCACAAGGTTATTCGGGAGCGTAATCATAAACGGGTCGGGAACATTCGGATTTCCGTCAGAACGATAATAGGTGACACGTTGCTCCGTCAAAAGAATATCTGCGAAGTCTGTTTGTGTTGAGTCTGTCGGGTCACGATACACCGATTTCACGACAACGTCGGTTGAATCCATCGAAACATTTCCAGCAAAAGACGAATTGTACACATCTGAGCTAACGCCATAAATATCGTCGGCCTGAACGCTCAGAAAGACTTCACTGGTCCCTTTTCCCCCGACCGGGTCTCCACAAGACGCAAGGAAGCTGCTGCATATTAGTACAAGGCTGTAAGAGAACCATCGTATATTTTTATATCCTCCGAACATATATTTTTCGAACGCATCAAGATAAACAATAAACGCACTGCTTATTCTTTATCCAGGCATTCTGGCAGAATCAATATGATAAGGACACATCGGTACTTTCTTGTGACTCCGGGCTCACGACGCTCCGGTCCAGAATTCTCGGCGTTAAGAACACCAACAGCTCCTGTTGGCTTGTCGCATTCGGAATCGTCGACTTAAAGAGGTGGCCGAGAATCGGGATTTTATGCAAAAACGGCACTGCCGTAAAATTATCTTGTTCGCTGGTCGCATAAATTCCTCCAATGACTACCGTGCCCCCATCCTTAACAGTAACCTGACTGTTCAGGTTCTGGCCTGTGACTGCCAAATTTGTTAAATCCGAGGAGTCAACAAAGCTCGTATTCGTCACATTCACCGTCATCGTGATATAGCCGTCATTTGAAATACGCGGTGTCACATTTAAGGTTAAGGGAGCCACGACTGTTGTCGCTTCCGTGTTATCACCAAAGCCGGGGATGGTTCGTGTTTGCGAAGAGGTTACATTTGCCGGAACGTTATCCTGCGTAAAAATTTTCGGTTGCGACAAGGTTTTCGCTTTATTATCAATTTCAGCCGCATCGATTTTGGCAAAGAGGGTAAAGACATCGTCAATACTGCCAAAACGCATCCAGCCGGTCGATCCTACTGCCGTAGACACAGAGGGCAAATTGACGCCGAATCCATCGTTCGTATTAATACTATGCGGCCAGCGGAAGTCTAAGGCGTTGCCGTGCTTAGCATCGATATTAAAATTGCCCAACCACTGAATACCAAGTTCTTTGACATACAGAGTGCTCAAGGTGACAATTTTTGCTTCGATCATCACTTGTGGAGTCCGACGATCGAGCGTTGCAACGATCTGTGCAATCTTCGCGATATTATCGGCAGTATCCTGCACGATGAGCGTTTTGGTCCGACGGTCAACAGTAATTGTTCCACGACGACGTCGGATATTGTCGTCTTCGACTTCCTCGCCCTGGAAGTATTCGTCGATCAGCGTAACAATATTATCCGGATCGGCAAAATTAATGGCGATTAACTTCGTTTCAAGCGGCTCAGCCTGTTCCAGTAACTTCCGACGGTTAATCTGATCCTGAATCAGTTGATCCTTTTGACGAATTTCCGCATTGAAGATATTGGCTTCAGCCACCCTGAGAATATTTCCTTCTATCTCAACACTTAACGCCGGATCATTCATCTTTAAAATAATATCAAGCGCCTGATCCCAGGGAATATTCGTCAGGTGGACAGTCACTTTGCCTTTCACTTTCGGATGCACGACAAGGTTTAATCTGCTGACTTCAGCAATGACCTGCAAGACGTCTAAAATATCCGCTTCTTGAAAATGAAGGGAGATGAGCTGACCATGATATTCATTTTCGTCCCCGGCTTTAGGAGCTCTGATGGTTGGCGTCTCCGACACCTGGCCGTCCAGGGCGCTTTCTTGCCCCCTCTTGCCTTCCAGCGCTGACGCGATTCCTGTGGTCAAAGGGACTTCAACAAGCTCGCCATCGCTGCTCTCGATTTCAGTTTGCGTGAACACCGACTGATTCTGAAGAGTTACAATCAGCTTTCCAGGCTCGGTAAGAACGTCGTGTTTCGTTGGCCGGAGAAGATCAACGAGGACCCTCACGACATTATCAGTCCCGCTCGGAGTTCTGCGCAACTGAAACACACGCGCCTGACGGACCGTTGTTCCAACGCTGTCGGGAATCAACAATTTTTCGCCGCCCGGAGGAAGATCGCTGTGTTTCAAATCAATAGTCAAACGTGCAGGCGAATCACTGCGCTTAATGTCGAACTCTGGGGTCATGCTTGTATAAATTGTAAGCCGGGTTTGACCACGTAATTCGCTGAGTGTGATATCCTTGACAGTCAGGCCCTGTGCCTGGGACGGCTGAAGGGCAGGAACAGGGGTGATAAGCGGTGTTTCCTTTACGCTGTCGGCATGGGCTACCGGATGGATCGCTACCGGGCGTGTTTGCGAGAGCACAGAAGCGTCCTGGTCGAAAGACTTTAGCTCTTCAAAACCAGGAGGCAGCACATTTCCGCCGGGAGCTGAACCTATTACACCGCCCTGTCCGGGAGTTTCCAAATCAATATACAACTTGTTCGCATCACTGAAGACCTGATAGGGCGCAAGACGCGACAGAGCGATTTCGATACGAGAGTTCACTCTCTCACCATCTCGAAATTGAAACGGGGTGATTCGCATTAATGGGAAACTATTCTGATAAGAGCGTTCCGCAACAGCCGAGGTATCAACATTCGGCAAATCAAGAACGAGGCGTAACGGATCGGAGAGCTTGAAGGCCGTATATGACATTTCAGAATCAGCTGCCACTGTAATCCGCATTTTCCCGGCAAGCCTCTCTGTAGAAATTCCCGATACCCTTACTTCTCTTCCCTGCCTCTGAATACTTCCTCCCCCATCTCCGTTTAAGTCCTGGGGAGGCTCAAGCCTGATGTCCGCACAGCCAGACAGTCCGGCAAGCAGCAGACCTCCGAGAAGGATCGTCAGGGCAGATAATTGTATATATCCTTTTTTCATCATTCATTCTCCTCTTCCTCAACAGGATTAAGATAAAGCGGAGTTTCAAGTTCCTCCACCTTCCCACTTTCATAACGAATGGTCTCTCTTATAATAACACTATTCTCTGAGATCGAGATTACTTCTCCCTCATGTATTCCGGCAAGAGTTCCCACGTCTATGGTATAGGACTTTCCATCGGGAGCTTCTATACGGGCATAATCCCCCAGACTCCCAAGAATGATTCCGGTCACTCTCAATGTATTGACTTCAAACTTCTGAAGAGGGGTTCTTTGTATCTCCGGATCGGGGGGGACAATGACATCAGGCAATTCAAGAGTTTGATCTTGCACTAGTGAGCTGAACGGTTCTCGACGACCAGCCGGATCATACTCATACTCAGGTTCTTTTGAAGCGTCCTCATCAAGCGTCATTGCCTCATCCACAACGTTATTCTCCGGAGGTGGCGGGGGTGGTTCGGTTTTTTCGATCTTTACAGGAGGCGGTGGGGGAGGAGCCTGTTCGCACCCGGCGAAAAACACCATCATGACGACGCAGACAAGGCCACACACTAGCAGACAGGTGCTACGATTATTTTTTTCAAACATAGTTCAGACTCTCTCTCTGCGATAATATTCCTGACAAGAAACTGTTCGGTGGGGAAGACGCCCCATTCCACTGAAAGCAAGCCGATCAGTCCGCAGCAGCCTCCTCCTGTGTCTGTCTGAAGGTCACAGCGCGGCACACGATATTCAATTCCTCTTCTTGTGGGAAAGGAGCCAGTTTGATATCACGCAACGTGACGATTCGTTCCATCTTGCCGATCACATCCGCAAACATCGCAAAGTTATGATACCCCCCTGAGACCTGAATGTCGATAGGAAGCTCGCTGTAAAAGTCTTTCGGGCTCTGACCAGCGGGCTTAAAAAGCGAGATGACGAGTCCAGCATCAATAACCGACTCATTTATTTGATCGAGAAGGTTCGGGATTTCCTTGCCTTCGGGTAACTTTTTCAGGGCATCTTTCAATTCCAGGTCGACAAGACGTAATTCTTCCCTGAATTCATCGTAACGAGCAGCAAACGCCTCTGCTTTTTGCAACTCAATCTGTAATTGCTGCAATTGCACTTCAAGCTGCTCGATCTCCTCTTGTTTTGGTATCACAATCCGCCAGTAAAACAACCCGACAAGCCCAAATACCACTCCAAACAGAATGAGATACTTATATTTTGTCGGAAATTCGGCAAATCTATCGAGAAATCTATCCATCGTTCACATCCTTCCTGTACTTGTGCCTGTCGTCAACCCCGCTCGTATACTGCGCTACTCTGCGTCTTTTGTCGTTTCATCATTCTCATCATCAAGAGGAGTCAACTTCATCTTAATCTGAAAATCACGAACAGTCTGTGCCCCGATAGTCTTCCGTTGCGAGACAACAAGCTCAACATTATCAAAGTACTGAGATTCTTCCAAATTCCGAAGATAATCCGAAAGAACAGGGTTCGACAGGGCTGTACCCGATATGGTGATGTTGAAATTTCCCTCTTGAAAATTTCTCAGCCAGAGGTCATCTTCCAGCGTGAGATAGACTTCGTCAAGCAGATGAACGGGGAGCTTTTGTTCTTTTTCCAGCTTTGCAATGACCGCTAATTTTTGTTCGAGGGCTTTGCGCTGCGCTTCAAATTGATTGATCTCATCAATAATTTTTTGTAATTCCTGCAAGCGTTCTCTGGTTTTTGCAATCTCAGCGTTTTTTTTCTCAATGACGTTATCCAGATAGTTCCACGTAAAGCCGATAGCCACAATTGTCGCCAGCAGCACCAGAATGATCATTGCGATCTGCTGCCCCAGTCCGGCTCGCTTTCGCGCTTCCTTCGGTAATAAATTGATTTTGATCATTGGGTTTCCAAGCTCCTCAAAGCGAGGCCAACGGCGACCGCAGCCTGTGGAGCGATACTTTCCAGATAGTCCTTATCAAAGCGCTTTGGGATGTGGACATACCGGAAAGGATTCAAAATTTCGACCTCTACCCCGAGTTTTTCTTCAAAAAATCGATCGATTCCACCAAAAAGAGCGCTCCCCCCCGATAAATATAATTTATCAACCGCGACGTCAAGTGCTGATACACGGAAAAAATCGAACGAACGCTGAATTTCGACGGCAATATCATCAGAGACGGTATTCACGATAGCCAACACGTCTTCCTGAGAGACATCTTCAATCAGCTGCCCGCGTTTCAGTCGTTCAGCGACCTCGAAGTTGACATTGAATTCCTTCTGGAGCGCCTCCGTATAATGATCGCCTCCGATAGAAATATCCCTCACGAAACTCGACACGCCGTCCTGCAAGATATTGATATTCATCGTTCCGGCGCCAATATCAACAAGGCCGACGATCAAATCCGGTTCAATGTCGTAATTCATTTCATACGCGTTTTCAAGCGCAAAGACATCAATATCCACAACAATCGGATCAAGATTTGCTTCCTGGACCAGCTCAAGGTGCTCGTCAACCTTTTCTTTTTTCACGGCCACCAGCAAAATCGCCATTTCGCCGGACTCCAGCATGTCGTCCGACTCCAGAATCTGAAAGTCAACATTTACATCTTCAATATCGAAGGGGATATACTGTTGCGCTTCAGTCTCGATCGCGTCTTCCAACTCGTCTCTCGACATATCGGCGACGACGATTTTTTTGACAATGACTGAATGACCGGCAACGGAAATCGCCGCATATTTTCCTTTTACCTTAAATTCCTTCACAGCTTGCCTGATCGTATCTATCACGACTTCAGCATCCATAACAGCCCCATCGACAATGACTTCAGGGGCAAGCGGCGACATTCCGAAGGCCGTCAACTCAGCACCTTTCTTGCTGTGGCGCAGCTGAACCACTTTTATTGAGCTCGCTCCGATATCAAGTCCTATCACATGCTTTTTAGATGCAAACATACCAAAAAACCTACAGTCGAAAGTAACAAATAAGATGGCTGAACACCCTGGTTTCTGCCTGATTGTTAGATAAACTAGCACAGGCAAACTCAGGTGTCAAGGAAAAAAGAAAAAAATATGGCAGTTCAATCGACACACAGGCCATGTGCCAGGATCACCTTCAGGCAAACGTATACAGCGCGAATATCACTGCACTGTTCACGAAAGTCGTAAAAGGCAGTCGGGAGAGAGTGTTATCACCACAGAGAGATGCTGATTCACCAGAACGAATAAGATTGACAGGCGGTCTTGCAAAGAAAATAAACCTTGACTTTCTTTTCCGGCCGGTCTGTATCAACAGACTGACGCTTTTAACGAGATCTGAAAACACTGTTGCGAACATGGTCCGCTCACACGTCAGAATGAACTCCCAGTATCGCAAGAGCCGTGCAAACGATGGAAACTGGTCAAGCAGGACAACCGAACTGTCAGAAAATCTGCCAACAGCTTAAAACGCTCAGTCTGTATGGGATCATTTTCTTTACTCCCATTTCAATTGCCTTCTCAAGTATATGTCTCGCACTGTTAACCTCAGTGTATCTCGTTGAAATGATAGTGACACGACGAATCCCACGCCCCCAGAGTCCGCTCAATCGTCCGCTTGTTGTATTTATCCTGGTGACGATAGGTCTCACCCCGTTCGCGCTTCACGTTGAGAAGAGTTTCATCAAGCTGACCAATTTGAGCAGTGTGGCTGTCTTTTTTGTCTTGCTGACCGCAATGCAAGAGGGCCGGCATCTCCGGAAATATGTGGCGATCCTGATCGTTTCCATGTCTATCGGCTCACTGTATGGTGTACTTCAGCATTTTCTGCGGATCGATGTGTTCCGTTTTAATCACCCAATCAGCTTTCTCAAACATCTTAATAATGATCTCACCGCTCCTGTAAGAATATCTGGATTCACCTCGTATATGACTTTTGGCGGACAGCTTGCAATGATTCTGCCTTTCATCTTTGCGTATCTCCTCCTTAGCCCGACACTGCGGGATAAAATCCTCTGGAGTGTTGTCGGGTTGATAAATGGAAGCGCATTGCTCTGGACCTATACCCGAAGTGCCTGGATTGGTGGCAGCCTGGCGATAATCGTAATCGGCCTCATTGCCACAGGAAAAAATTTTTGGAAATATCTGCTGCTGACCATCCTGTTCCTGGGACCATGCTGTATGTTACGTCAAAGCCTTGACTCTCGCCCGGTCCCCCCCCCTTCCCACAAAGTTGAGAGCCTTCCCGTCTCACGGCAGGGCGCATCGCTCTCTTCCGATACTCAAGGACCGGTCAGGCGAATGCTCGAATCGGACATTGTTAAACGCCTGTTCAGCATTGTCGAACTGCAAAGCAATCTGGAGCGGCTATACACTTGGCAAAGCTCTTTTCAGATCTTCAGGGATCATCTGTTTACAGGTATAGGGCATGGGAACTATTCGGAGACCTGCGTGCCCTATCGAATGCGCTATGGCGACTTCGAATTCACTAGTGATGCTCACGCGCACAATATGCTGCTTCAAATTGCTGTGATCGGTGGAATCCCATTGCTGGGAGCGTTTCTCTGGCTGTGGGTGACGTTGTTTCGTTCGAGCTATCAACGCTATCGGCATACGGCTGCAGACGATTGGAATGGCCGAGCCTTGACGCTCGGGGGCTTTGGAGCGCTTATGGCTTTTTCGATACATGGAATGTTTGAGCATACGTTTGGGGACTCGGAAGTTTTGTTACTGCTGTGGCTGCTCTATGCACTCTCTCAGGTTGCCTTCGAGGTGGGTGATGACGCGCAACGATGTCCGCTTGACGCTCAGGGCGACGTGGTGATGCCGATTTGACCGTTCTCTGCTCCGAATTCGTTCAGCCAACTCTCAAACACGTCTAATTGGCGTTCTCCGTAGCGGCTCGCAAGTTTTCTCACGTCTGACACGCTTTTTTGCACCCAAAGCAGGTGGGGGCTTTTACTGAAAAACAGATCAGCCCAGCAGATAATCCTCTCTTCCAGGCTTTCAGCCAGCATATTGCGGCGAGGAAGCGGCAGGCGCTGCTGAAGGATTTCGTCGCGGGAAAGCCCCAGTCCGATATGCCGTTCTGCGACAAGCGCATGACGATTTAATCCTTCACTCTCAAGCAGCGCCCTCCCAAGCGGACCGTGACAGAGGTAAGGGGGCACAGATTCGTCCGTTCCGGCGGCATAGGGTTTGACCTTGACGATACCGATATCATGCAGCATCGCTGCCTCTTCGATAAAACGCTGCTGTTCTGCCGAAAGGCAAAGTCGTTTGGCAATCGAGAGAGCTTGGGCTGTCACCAGCGTCACATGAGGGATGTAGACTCGGTATAGTTTCGAATCAGGGGGGATATACTTATGGATAATGGCAAAATAGTCAATATGCTGCATGCGCTGAAAAAGAGCCAGGCTTTCGGGGGCTTCACCCTGAAGGCCGAAAGCCTGGCCTGGGAAAAGAGAGACTATTCCATCATATCTTTCAACTTATCTTCAATGATACGTTTGGCATTGCCAGCAGGAACACCGATCAATTGCTCTGTGACCTCACCGTTGTGAAAGAAAATCAATGTTGGAATACTCGTCACACCATAACGGCTCGCAATCGCATGGTTTTCGTCAACATTCAGCTTTCCGACAACCGCTTTGCCTTGATAGGCCTCAGCCAATTCCTCAATAATGGGGGCTACCATACGGCATGGAGCACACCAGGGGGCCCAGAGATCGACGAGAGCCGGCAGACTGGAATGCAAGATATGCTCTTCAAAATTTGATTCATCTAAGATCACAATTGAACTACTCATAATGCTGTCTCCTTTATATCGTCAATGGTATCGTCGTTATAATCATGAGCCTCCTGAAAGGTCTTAAAAGGCTGCATAAAGGTAAGATCTGTCTTTCGGGGATTCTCACCGGAAATTTTTTCAGTAACGCGACATGCAGAGGATGGAGTTGTCAAGAGAAAAATCACTGTGCGTTGTTTTGCCGGGTAAACGCAGAGTCTGCACAGAAAGGAATCTTTGGGGTCTCCTTCTTAAGCGCCCCGTCGACTCTGAAGCTGCTGCTGAATTGCGGAAGCGGTTTCCTGCACCTGAGCAAGCTGCGCGTGATTTTCCCGAAGCCGCGTGTGTAAGGCTTCCACATACTCCACTAATTGAAAATATTGAAGCTTCGCATTCCCAAAAGTTTCGTCCATACTCGCCGAGAGTAAGCGCAGGCCGTTTTGTTCATCCATCAGGAAATGCTTCATATCATGGAGCAGGGAACTGAGCAGGGTATGAGATTCGAGCAGTCTTTCGTGAACATCGGTATTCTTTTCAATTGGACGTTGAATATGTTGTTGAGCGACCTGAAAAAATTCCCGGGAATCTGTTTTCACACTTTGCAGCATCTCCTGTAGTCCTTCCGTCGTTTGACTGAGCATGGCATGCTCTTGCTGGATTGTCTTGACAAACTGCTCGAACAACGTGTTGTTGTCCTGCCACACCTTGTGCATCTTGTGGATCGTTTCGTCCATTCCGCATAGGCGTGTTTCAGAGTGCTCGAAATACTCACGAGTCATATTAAGGCTTTCAGTGAGCATATTCTGGTTTTTTTCAAGATGTGCCAACGCCTGTGAAAATCGCTGTACGCCTTCGCTAATCGACTGCTGGCTGTCCACGAGCTGTGCGCGTCCTTCCTGAAAACCGGTAAAAAATTCAGCAAAGGCCGTCAGGGTTTCGCGAAAGCTTTGCTGGCCGGCCAAGATCCCTTCAGCAGCCTGCTGAAGGTAGAGGCCTGTTGCCTTAAGATTTTCCGAACTGCCGCCTATTGTCTGATGAATCACTGTTTCAAGAGAGCGTCCAAGCTCACCTGCGACTCGGTCCGGAAGCGTTTGCAGGACGTCTGCTGCATTCGATGACGGATCCTTTGTACATTCCTGATAGATCGTGCTGAAGGTCGGAACAAGCTCTTCAACTGTCATGTTTTCGACCTGATGCAGTACATAGGCTTGTTTGGCTTTGAAGACGACATTCAGATACCCCAGGACAAGATAGGCTGTGATGCCTCCAATACTCGTTCCGAAGGCTCGATCCAGTCCGCCAAGGGTATTTTTCATGTCGGCGAACAGAGAATTGAAATCAACACTTGGAGTCGTGACAAAGAAATTTTGCAGATATTGTACGGATTGTACCAGCCCGAGAAACGTGCCCAGCAGCCCGATCATAATTAAAATTCCGGAGATATAGTGCACACGGCTGCCTTTTACCTCGCTTTGCTGCTGAAGGAGCAATGACAGAGTGCCCTGCTCACGTGCTGTCCCGCTTAAGGCCATGCCGGCGATGTGATAGATACGGGTTTTGATCAGGGATTTTTTACGGTGTGAAAAGTGTTTGTCAACGGTTTGTCGGAGATTGTCGGCAAAGTTCTCCGCCGAAAGGGTGGGGCGATTTTTCAGCAAACGGCTCAAGTCCATCTTAAAGCTGGGGATCTGTTGGCCGACTTCAGAGAGTGCGCGGTCTTCTCGATAAAGACTCCGGAGATGCAGCAGGAGCATCAGGGCTCCCAGAAAAAACAACAGCACGATCAACCAGCTGATTTCACGGTTGTACGTGGTAAAAATATAGGCTCTCGACGCGAAAAAGAGGATCAGCAGCGAATAGACGATAACGACGGTGAGCCACTCCGAAAAATAAAATCCAAAGCGTTTGAAAGTTGATTTCATTATAACGCAGAGTTCAGGGGCGGCGGGATGTACAGCAATGAACTCCACGTTGCCTGTGTGTTTGGTGCAGGCAAGGGTGTTGAAAATACCGCGAGCCTCCCGCCGTCCCTTGAAACGACTTGTTCGGGCAAAAGATTAAAGGCCGAATACTGTATTATAAAGATTATAACATACCAGAAAAGCTAATAATCCTGCCATTCCTTTATTATAGAAACCAAGATACTTTTTGCTAAAATTTCGGGTGATTAGATAGCCAAAATAAACCCATGACAGAATTGAAAAAAAGCAAATGATGAGGTACACGCTCACAAATAGAAGAAGTAACGCCTGGAACTTCTCGCCTTGTAGATACATTGATGTCCCTGCCATTGATACAAGCCAAGCTTTTGGATTTACATACTGTAAGAAAGCCCCTTGAAAGATACTTGGCATGTTTTGCCTACCGTTTTCGTCCTCGATATTGATATCTGCTTTTGACAATTTATAAGATAGATACAATAGATATAAAGAGCCTGTTATCGTAAGAATTAATTCCAATCTTTCATCTGTTTGCAATAACTGCCCAACACCAAATCCAGTTATTGCTAATATTGTACAAAAACCAATTGTTGCACCAAGTACATACAGCACACTTCTTTTCAAGCCATATTGAGTTCCATAAATGCTTGCCAATATATTAACTGGACCTGGTGAAGCCGAAGTCACTAATGCGAAAATAGCCATTTCTATACTTATCATTAAATCTCCCTGCTTTTTGATGGCCCTGACGTCTCGAATGGATGTTGGAAGGTCTAGCTGATTTCAATCCCAAGCGGACAGTGGTCTGACCCCGTAATATCAGCGAGGATGAATGCGTCTTTGAGCCGATGCCTGAAATGCTCATTGACAAAAAAATAATCGATTCTCCAGCCCACATTCCGCTCGCGGGCCCGCGTTCTCATACTCCACCAGGTATAGTGTTCGGCATCGGTGTGAAACAGACGAAACGTATCGAGCCAGCCATGCGCTAACAGTGAATCGATCCAGGCCCGCTCCTGTGGCAGAAAGCCTGATGTTGTTTCATTGGCTTTGGGACGGGCGAGGTCGATCGCTTTATGGGCGGTATTTACATCTCCGCAGATGATCACATTCTTCCCGGACTCCTTCAATGTATCTGCGTACTTCAAAAAGGCGTCGTAAAAATCCATCTTATACTGCAAGCGCTCATCAGAGGCTTGTCCGTTCGGAAAATAAACATTCAACAGGATGAAGTCGTCGTAGACCGCCGCAAGCGTCCGCCCTTCCCGATCAAAACGCTCGATTCCAAAGCCATCGTAAACCTGTTTTGGTTCTTTTTTGCTGTAGAGAGCCACGCCACTGTAACCTTTTCGCTCGGCTGAGGAAAAATAGACATGATACCCTTCCACCTCAGTGAGCTCACAATTCAACTGGCCGGGATGCGCTTTGGTCTCCTGAAGGCAGACAATATCCGCCTGGTCTTGCAGCAACCATGCAAAAGCGCCTTTTCGCTGTAAGGCACGAATTCCGTTGACATTCCATGAAATAAGCCGTTGCGTCCGTTTCATGGCAGATCTCCTAATTCCGCTTTTATTTGCTGATAAACTTTTGCAGTCAACTCTTCATAACTCATGCCCTTAGAAGGCGGGATCGGCGGCAGGAAACGTAATTGAATCTCTTGCCGAAACTTCGGCCAGTGTGAGCCTTTCGGCATCGCATCATAGGCTCCTATCAGGACGACTGGCACGATCGGGACGCTTAATTCAACACTTAAAATCGAAAAAGTCTTTTTAAACTCCGCCAGATAGCCGTCACGTGTTCTTGCTCCTTCCGGGAAAATCAGCACATTTTTTCCCTTGCGCAGCACGGTCGCCATTTTCTGAAGCGATTGTTTCAAATCACGATTCAGATCCATGATAATGACATTGGCTTTGTCGGCGAAAATTTGCAGCCAGCGTTTCCGAAAATGGCGTTCTTCAGCGTAAAAATAGGTTCGCTTGAGCAGCGCACCTTTGAAAAAACGTGAAATCAGAAACGGGTCGAGAAAACTTTGGTGATTGGGCGTAAAAATACACGGTGTATTGGGAATATACTCTGTTCCCGACACAGTCATTTTAAAATACAACCTTCCCACAAGTCCTGTCAACCTGTTGCCGGGAACATGCCACACAGACCCCCTCGGCAATTCTACATGAATGTTCTCGTTCAGGATGGTATGCCAATTGACGCCTTCGGTTTCGATTTTCACTTTTCGTTCCCGAATGTGTTCGGCAAGTTGTTGCACCGTGAAATGATGCATCAACTCGTCGTCTTTCAGTTCAACACCGAACGTCGACTTTAAAAAGGTCAAAAAACTGATTTTATCCAAAGAGTCAAGGCCGAGATCGATTTCAATATGATCTGATGGAGAGATCGGCTGATCCGTCTGTTTCTGTAAGAACTCTTTAAGAAGCCGATATTCTTGAAAATCCGGCTCTTCGATCGGGCCTGAATCAGGCCTGTCCTTTTTGGTTATGTCCGGAAGCTGAAAACGTCTCAATTTGCCCAGACGGGTTTTCGGCAGTTCTTCCTTGACGATCGTAAACTTCAGAATTTTTTTTGCAGGCGACACGCTGTGATTATACGGGTCGAGCACATCCCAGCGGATATACTCCTCAATATGGTGAATTCCATGCTCTTGCATCACAGAGAAGTTTGGATAGACAACCGCGTGCAGCAGGCCGTCGAGCATACACACCCCGATCTCCTTCACAACAGGATAATCATCGAGAATTTTTCTCTCAATCTCCATCGGGTTGATGTTTTTCCCGTTTGGCAGCACGATAATTTCTTTTTTTCGTCCGGTGACAAAGAGAAAGTTCTCCGCATCCACATAGCCGAGATCGCCCGTGTGCAGCCAGCCGTCCCTGATGACCTCAGCGCTTTCCTCTGGACGGTTATAGTAGCCTTGCATCACATTGCGGCCTTTGATCGTAATTTCCCCGTCGATAATCCTCACCTCATTATTAGCCAGGACCTGGCCGCTGGCCCCGCTTTTCCAGGCTCCGGGATGTGTGAAGGAAATCAGTGGGGCCGCTTCGGTCATACCATAGCCGGTCAGGAGGTCGAAGCCCAGAGTTTTATAATCGCGGGCGACATCAGGGTCAATGGCCGCACCACCACAAGGCATGTGCTGAATTTTTCCGCCGAAGCGCTGGTGAACTTTTTTAAAAACCATACGCGAGAAGGCCGGTGAATCTAAGGATTCCGCCACTTTAAAAAGACTGCGGGTCAGCCAGTGAGCCTCGATTTTCTCTTTGATATTTTTTCGGATAAGATGAAACAGGCGGGGAACACCTAAGAAGAGCGTGACTTCATGGTTCTGGAGTGTCGCCATAATATCTTCAGAAGCCATCGAAGGAGAAAAGACACAAGTCGCCCCAACATACAGTGGTACAATTAACGTGCCCATGAGAGGGTAGACATGATGCAGGGGCAAGAGAATAAGCACTCGCTGCTCTGGGGTATAAATCTTGACGTCCTCGGAGATCGATTCCGCATTTGCGGCGATATTATCGAAGGAGATCATGACGCCTTTGGGGCTGCCGGTTGTCCCAGAGGTGTAAATAATCATCGCGGTGTCATCTTTTTCGCGTTCGAGAAAGGTGGAAGCAATTTCTGGGTCGATCGCTTCAAGCTGTGTCCCAAGATCTTCGAAAATGAGGAGGGTTAAGTCGTATGACAGTTGAGTGAGCATGTCCCGAAGTTCCGCCGCGTTCTCTCTCGACGCAAACAAGATCTGCGGCCGGCAATCTTCAAGAATATATCGTACCTCATCAGGAGGCGCCATAAAATCAATCGGGACAACCGTACTGCCGTTTTTCCAGCCTGCATAGAGGGCATAGACCCACTCAATTCTATTTTCGGAAAAAATCGCGATTTTCGAGCAGGAGTCTTCTGAAAACACGCCGGCATAACGATGGACCTGCTCTAAAAGTTCAGCATAGGAGCACTGAAAATCTTTTCCAACACAAGCGACTTTATCATGTACTTGTAATAACTTCATTATAATCCCTCTCGCGAAATGCATCGTTGACATCTATCTTTCATAATCACGATCACGCCATCACTGAATCTTGTCAAGCTTCAGTTTCCCGAATGTTGCGGATCGCACATGCCAAGCGTTCCGTGTCACACTGAAACATACTGGTCCGGAAGGGAAAAATTACCAGAATTCTATTTTATCTATGACAATTTTGGCCTGCTGTGTGTTCTGCGTCTTCTCATGCGTAATTGTCAAGGTCGATTGCAAGGTCTTCGGAGAAATGCTTACAGCATAGCTTTTCCAGCCGGTGGAATCGACGGGAACTTTTTCGAGCGTGCTGCCGTTTAAAGCGATCCGCAACACAGGAAAGCCATCAGAAAAGTTCTCCTCTTCCCCGTACTGCAGTCTGGCGAAAATTTGCATCTCCCGGGAACTGATTTTTTGCCGCATAAACGGAATGCTCCAGGCAAATTTAGGATGGAGAGCAAGAGAATCGCCGGGTGCTAAGGCCCATGCGCTGTATTTCCATTCACGCAGATAAACCTGGTTGTCCCACGGATCGAGACTCCTGGGGACGCGTTCGCCGCCTTCATGGCTCACGCCTACCTTGTCCTCAGCTTCAATCACTCGTGTCGCCAAACGTTTTCCGAGTCCCAGGATACCCGAACAAAGTCCTATAAAAAGCAGGAGGCTCATTATGGCAATCAACTCTGCGGACAACTGTTTGCGAAAAGAGCTGCGAGGTTTGCGGGCCTCGAAGCGGCAGGCATAGACTGCACAAGCCACGCATGCCAGCCCCAGCAGTGTTACGGGCCAGGTTGTTGAACAAGGGCGCGAAAACGACGGAAAAAGCCTGGTCAGATTCATTGTCAAACGAAAACTCTGCGCTTCAAGAAAGTTATTGGTCCCGTCCGCCCAGTTATAGCGCCACCATGGGTTCAGGGTCAGACTCCAGGCTGTCAGAACGGTCCATATCCCGGACACTCCCAGGAGAAGCGCTTTGACATAGCCCCCTCGAATATCGAAAAATTTTGTCATAAAAATCCCGAGGAATGGCAAGACTGGCAAGAGGTATCGGCAGGGCGGCGTCGGAGCTGCGTGCCAGAGCGACCAGGCAGCCACAACAGATGCATTGAGAATAAAGATGACGGCACAGGGAGCCGTCCTGCGCCACTCATGACGTGTAAGAAGTCCCATTCCAAGCAGCGCAAGCCCATAGAGCGGGGTATAAAAGAGAAGGCCGTATTCCTGATCGAACAAAATCCCGAACAGTCCATGGATCGGGTTATGGCCCTTCAGCATCCAAAGCATATAGTTCCGATCGCCAATTCGATCAAAGATCATCCCAGCAAGAAACAATGTATCCGCCGCTAAGACCAGTCCCACTGCCAGAAAGATCGTTATTGCCAGACCGAATACCGCCTGCATCCTCCGGGTGCTTTGTATATGTCTCCGGACGAACGCCCATCCCCAGAACAGCAGTAATGTGCCGGCCAGGGGTACGTAACGAGTTTTGAGCAGTACTATCAGCGCAGATGTGAGGACGATGAGCACGCTTTGCCTCCAGAACGCGGCAGATCGCGTGTCAGATTTTTCCAGAAGACGTATGCGCCGTACACACCATACTGCTGGTAACGCAGCCAGTACTTCAGGATAGATCTGTCCCATGTACACAATAAACGGGAGGCTGAAGGCCATGCAGCACCATGTGGCAAACGATGCCGTCAGGGCCTGAAAACTCTCGTAGGACAGCAAAAACACCTGCAGCATCAGGAGCGCCGTTATCAGATTCATCTGCAGTGTGGCGCCAAAACGGCCGCCAAGCCCGTAGGCGGGAATGAGCGTTGCGGGAAACCCTCCTTTATGACGGTAGGAATACACCTCGGTGTCACTCACGCGATCTCCCCAGGTTGGCTTCAACTCATCCTGAAAAAAATGCCGATAATCCCGATGCTCGTAATTGTTATGTAAGTTGCTGTCGTGATCGTGCAGGAGACTGTGGCTGATAAGTAAATAATGCGGTTCGTCGCCGGTCAGACCGATTCGTTGCTGAGAATACGCAGAAATCAGACAATAGGGCACAAAGGCTGCGAGGAAGAGAACGGCTTGTAACACACGCGGTACTCGGCCTTGTTCTCCGGCCAGTGCGCGACTACGCTGCACAGAGAACAACAGACAGACAAGGAAGAGGGCGCTTTTCAGGACGACAATTGCCAAATAAACTACTGACAAACAAAACAAGACATGCTTCCATAAGGAACCGACAAAAATCACTGTAAGAACAGCAAAAGTAAAAAGATACGTATACTCATCGTATAGCTTGAAACGTTCAAGGACCCGAAGAAATCCCTGACGTTTCCTGTCCGTCGCAGCCCATGCCTGCAACAGAACATACGCGCTGCTGAACGCAGCATACATGATCGGGATCCAGACGGCATAAAAGCTTCTCCATCCTGTATATGCGTGCAGCCCGCTGTAATCCCACAGGGAAAATATGGCGAAGCCTAAGCCTATAAGCACGATATAGCGGAACAGTAAAGGCATTGTCCGACTGACTGTTCCTCTCTCCTTAGTCATAGTGTCCTTTTAAAGCATAATAACGGATTTTTAGCAGATCCCGAAACATGTGGACAGCATCGTAGAAAGCATGCACTCGGCTGTGAGGTTCATCAAACCATTGAATTGGGACCTCTTTCACCCGATAGTTCAAGTGTGCTGCAATAAAAAGTATTTCCACATCAAAGCTGAAATGATCGATCCGCTGACGGACGGCAATATCGTGGGCAACAGCGCCTCGAAAACATTTAAAGCCGCATTGGGTGTCTGAAAACGGCGTCAATTTCAGTGCGCGGGCCAGACGGTTGAAGACCTTTCCCATCCCTTCACGGTACCATGGTTGATGAACACGAATGTCAGACTCCCGCAAAGCGCGTGAACCGATCGCAATATCATAGCTGTCCTGCAAAAAGGGCAGTAACTTTTCCACTTCCTCGATCGGAGTCGACAAATCAGCATCGGAAAACACGACATACTCTCCGCGACTGTGCAGGATTCCGCGCCGTACACTAAAACCTTTGCCCCGATTAATAGTGTTCTCAAGGATTTCGAGGGTTCCGAAAGTCCCCGGCATTGAACGAAGCTTTTCTACAGTAGCATCTGAGCTGCCGTCGTCAACAACAATCAGTTCAGAGAGATAATCCTGCTGCCCGAGGTAGCGCGCGATGCGCTTCAAGCTGCCCGGAAGCCGAGCTTCTTCGTTATACGCAGGAATGACCACTGAAAGGAAAATTGTTGATGTCATGCGTTTACACACTCATACTCTTGTAGAAACCCTGAAATTGAACACGAACTCGTGAATTGAGTCCTTATCGTACAAGCTCGTGCTCCTGTCAAAAGATTTCTTGCAGCTCTGGACTTTTGAGCTTGACAGAGTGAATGAACTCTCGCAGCCTGTGCATATGATGAGAGAGTAGGGAGTAGGTAGATGCTGACTGAACACTAACGAGCTGAGGAGAGAGGACAGATTATGGATAAGAAAATCGCCCTGTTCGCCTTTAACGGCGATCCCATGTGCTTTGTTCATGTGCTGTTGAATGCTCTGGATATGCACGAGCGAGGCTATGATATAAAACTGGTGATTGAAGGCAGCGCAACAACTCTTATAGAAACCCTGGCAGCCCCTGCTGCCCCTTTTGGAGAACTTTATGAGAAGGTTAAACGCATGAAACTTATCGATGCCGTGTGTCGGGCCTGCGCCTCTAAAATGGGGACGCTGAATGAGGCCCAGGCCCAGGGACTGCCGATGAATAAAGAACTTTCCGGACACCCCAGTATGGGGAGTTATCTCGATCAGGGATACGAGATTATCACATTTTAAACTGTCGAAACAAAGGTGAAGCTTGAATGTGTCGCGATCCGGTAAGTTGTCACTTGTTCGAGCTTCACACGATCTGCTTGCGAAGCAGACTTCCGCGAGTACATATGCTGCATCCGATCCAGCAAATCACTCTATGAGACAGTAGTCTCCCCCTCTTTTTTTCATTTTTTCAAGATAATGTATGTTCATATAACGGTATATTTATAAACTATTAACGTATGTTGTGTGTTAATTTTTCTCTCATTCGCCAAAGGGGAGCCTGCCAAAACGTCCTCTTTTCCCCTCAAAAAAAATGTACTTTTTTATGGAAAAATTTTTGAATTTCAGAGAATTTTTTATTCAGTCATTTTTTAAAGAAACACTTAAAAAACAATAGGTTATAAAGAAAAATTTTTCAAAAAACGCGAAGTCATTTTTTTCAAAGAGTAAAAAAAATGAGGAAAAGTGAGGAAAAATGTGGACTTTTATTAAACTCTTTATTTATAATGACGTCGAAACCAATCGGAAGTGATAGGCACTTCCAGTGATGCTCTCGCCATATATGGGAGGCTGCTCAAATGCTGGTACCATACGTGGTGGTTTCAAAGGACCTTTCTGGTGTCTGGCAAATTGGAGAAATTAAAAAAAGATCCACAAGATCGTACTCCGAAACGTCCAGCCGTCTGGATGGTGTTCTCTTGTAGGTTCTTCCGGAATGTTTAAAGTCTAGAGCCCATATCGCGAAAAGACGCACCTGGGACAGCAAGAAAAAGACTTATTCGTAAAGACAGTCCGGAAGAACCGTTTTTTTTGTTAGTGCGCTTTGATCTCTGTCCAGGTCTTATCCCACAAACGGGTCTCTCGGCCCAGCTCTTCAATAAACTCGAGTTTATCGGCAATTTCGGGTGTCATCGCTTCCATCGCGCTGCGCAGGCGTTTATCCAGAAGCGGCCAGGCGGCTGTATTAGGCGTTAAATATTGAATCTGATTGTGAATGCGGGCATCAACCTCCGGATCCAGCAAAAAATTGATAAATGCATGGGCTAATTCTTTATTCTGCGCCTTTTTCGGAATGGCGCAGTTATCAATAAATTTTGACGTTCCTTCTTTGGGGATGACATAGTGAATTGTCGGGTCTTCGGCCGCGACGCGATAAATGTCCCCATTCCAATTGTGCACCAGCCAGGCATCGCCCGAGACCAGCATTTGCTCGCCTTGTGCGCTTACATAAGCCTTTATAAACGCTTTTTGTGTGATAAGCAAGTCCCTGGCGAGTTCCAATTCGTCAGGATTTGTCGAATTCAGAGAGAATCCCAGAAATTTTAATGCTGCTCCCAAACTTTCACGAACGTCGTCGAGCATCACAATGTGACCGGCATACTTTGGGTTGAACATCACGTCCCAACTGTCCACCGGCTCTTCGATCATATCGCTACGATAGCCGATTCCAGCAGTCCCCCAGGTAAAGGGAAGCGAATACTGGTTCTCCGGATCAAAGGCCTGATTGAGGAAGGCCGGGTCCAACAGGGCCATGTTCGGGATGAGACGTTTATCAAGCGGCTCCAGCAGTCCCAGCTGAATCATAATCTCGACCATATAATCTGAAGGGAAAATGACGTCAAAACCGCTCGCCC
Source organism: candidate division KSB3 bacterium (assembly GCA_002748425.1). Classification (GTDB taxonomy): domain Bacteria; phylum Moduliflexota; class Moduliflexia; order Moduliflexales; family Moduliflexaceae. The sequence goes on from PDSJ01000017.1 coordinate 62,746, forward strand.
CAGCTTGAAGCTTCGCAAGGAGCGATTCATTGCTGTCATAGACATCATAATTCACCTTGACTCCAAACGCGTCCTCAAATTCCGGAATCGTCTTGTCATCGATATAATCATCCCAGTTGTAGACGTTCAACACAGGCCGATCGTCGGCAAAGGAAACAATTGAGAAAAGCGTAATGCCCCAGACAGCCAACAGCAAAATAGAGTGTTTCATGTATTATCCTCACCTGTTCGCTCATCGAAAGCCCCGTCAGGAGACGCTCCATGCGCGAAGGTGTTTCTTTAACGACGTGAAGAGTGATACAGCGTAAACATTTTGTGAGTGATACGGAGCCTCGCAGCGCTCCGCATTTCCTGAGCGTTCAGTCTCTCATATCCTTAGGCCTCCTTTTCAAGCCTGCTGATCAGAATAACCGTTACAGCGGTCACCAGCAGGAACAAGGTTGAAATCGCATTTACCACAGGGCTGACACCGAACTTGACCATCGAATAGATTTTCACCGGCAACGTCGTTGAGTTCGGGCCCTGCGTGAAAAAGGTGATCACAAAATCATCGATCGACAGAGTGAAGCAGAGCAGTGCAGAGCTGATAATTCCAGGCGCAATCACCGGAAGGGTCACATAAAAAAACGTCTTGTAGCGCCCGGCCCCGAGATCCATTGATGCTTCTTCCAGGGAGAGATCGAGCCCGTGCAGACGAGTTTGTACAACAATAATGACATAGGACAGGCAGAATGCGATATGCGCCACTGTAATCGTCCCGAAGCCAAGCGTGATTTTCAACAAGGCAAAAAATGAGAGCAGCGACACACCGACCACAATTTCCGGGATGATCACAGGAATATAGATAATACCAGTCCACAGCATTTTTCCGCGAAAGTGGTATTTATGCATTGCCAGAGCCGCCATCGTCCCGATTCCCGTCGACACAAGCGTTGTCGCAAAGGCCACGATCAGACTGTTCTTCAAGGCAATTCCCAATGAGGCGTCTTGGAAAAGCCGGGCATACCATTCCAGGCTGAAGCCGCGCCAGACAACGCCGCCTCTGGAGGCATTAAACGAGAACACGATCAGGGTCAAAATCGGAAGATAGAAAAACGAGTACATCACGACCGCCCAGGTCAGCAGGCCTTTACGCTGACCGTTTTTCACACTGAAGTCTGCCATATTATCGGATAAACTCCCCGTTTTTGCTGAAGATAAAGAACATTCTCAAACCCAGCAGCACAAAAACCACTAAGATACAAGTGATCGCCGCGCCAAAAGGCCAGTCACGTGCCGTCAGAAACTGATTGCTGATGATGTTTCCAATCAAAATCGATTTGGCGCCCCCCAGGAGATCGGGAATGACGAATTCACCAATGGTCGGAACAAAGACCAGAACCACACCGGCTGCAATACCCGGAGCACTTAGAGGAATCGTGACATTTAAAAAAGTTCGCATCCGGTTGGCCCCTAAATCCATTGACGCCTCTAATAAGGCCGGTTGAAGTTTCTCAAGCGACGCGTAAATCGGCAGCACCATGAAGGGCAAATAGCCGTATGTCATGCCGAGCATCACGGCCTTCAAATTATATAACAGGCTCAAAGGCTCGCGTATAATGCCGAAGCGCAGCAAGCTCGAGTTAATCAGCCCCTGCTCCTGCAATAATACGATCCAGGCGTAGGTACGAATCAGAAAATTCGTCCAGAAAGGAATAATCAAGAGGATCAACAGAAGATTTTTCCACTTCGCAGTCGCAGAGGCGATAAAGTAGGCCAGGGGATAGCCGCCTGCCAGGCAGAGTACGGTGGTCAGCATCGCGATTCCCAGTGAACGCCATAAAATTTTGATATACAGAGGATCAAAGGCCCGGCTGTAATTTTTCCAGGTCAAGACCCATTCAATTCCGCCGTATATACCTCGTTCGACAAGGCTGTAGACCAGGATGATGCCTAGGGGGAGCAGAAAAAAGAAAAAAAGCCAGAATCCCGCCGGAAACAGCAATCCCCAGAGTCCCCAAAATCGTTTCATGGTTACGTACGACAAAGACTGCGATGCAGAGAACGCAAGCCAGGCCTGTCCCTCCATCACAACTTTGTGATCTGTGGTTTATTCTCGAATTAATGAGGTATTTTCAGCTTCCCAGCTAATGTAGACCTTATCGTACCAGGTAAAGTTCCGTTTGGCAGTATGCTGGAAATTCTGCGCAAAGACCTGGAAGCGTATCCCGCTGGAGGGAATCTTCACGAAATAGCGGGTATCTGTGCCGACGTAAATAATATCTTCAATCTCGCCGAAAAGACAATTCGGGGAAGAAAGATCTTTCTCAGGCGAAATCGCCAGCTTTTCTGGACGGATCACCACAGTGACCTTTTCCCCCGGGAAAAGATCCACATCAGATTTCACCAGGACATCGTGTTCGGAGGTCACAATGCGTTTACAACCATCGATGTCCCCGCGATAGACCCCGTTCAGGAAATTGGACGTGCCGATAAAATCCGCGACAAAGCGTGTGGCCGGAAATTCGTAAATCTCTTTGGGGGTGCCGATCTGTTGGACGTTACCGTCATTCATAACGGCAATACGGTCGGAAATCGTCAACGCTTCCCGCTGATCGTGGGTCACAAAAATAAAGGTGATATTCACTTGCTCCTGCAAATCGATCAATTCGATCTGCATGCGCTCTTTCAATTTCTGATCGAGTGCGCCAAGGGGTTCATCGAGCAGCAGGACCGCCGGATAGTTGACCAGAGCGCGGGCGAGCGCGACACGTTGCTGCTGGCCGCCGCTCAATTGCGTGACGTGACGCTGCTCAAGCCCGGTCAGCTTGACTTTTTCAAGAATATCCCGCACTGCTTCAGCGATTTCAGCCTTTGGGGTATGTTTCATCTTCAGCCCATAGGCCACGTTTCCATAGACTGTCATGTGGGGAAAAAGGGCATAGCTTTGAAACACCATGTTCACATCACGCTGATAGGGAGGGACATCGGTAATGTCTTTGCCGTTCAGGAGGATCGTGCCGGAATCGGGTGTGTCAAATCCGGCAATCATACGAAGTAAAGTTGTTTTGCCGCAGCCGCTCGGGCCGAGCAATGAAAAGAATTCGCCTTTTGTAATAGCGAATGATACGTCGTTCACTGCCAACGTATCCGAACCAAAGTTCTTGGTCACGTTCCGTAACTCTACACTATGCGTCATTTATCCAAATCCCATAAAAATACGTCGCCGTAGTTTCAAAATGAGAGTATTGAAATATACTTTCATAATAAAAGTTGTGCAATAAAGGGTTATTGATACAAATACTTTCAGGGCAATCCTATGGAGCAGGAGCTGTGCTGTCAATGAAAAAGAAAAAAGCCGGTGGAGATTTTTCCGGAATAAATACGTGCCTGCTTCGGGATATGGACGGGATTGTACGAAATTCTGGCGATTATCTTTTTCTACCACGTGTCGTCGTCTGAATATCTGTCGCTTTCATCAAGCAGCGACCACAGATCAAGGTGATTGCGGGAAATCCCTTGCAGGAAACGCGACGGCCTGGAAAACGAATTTCCCCATTGAGTATCGAACGAAGGATACGTCAGATAGAGATTCGTCATGGCGCGCGTGGCAGCAACATAAAGTAAACGTCGCTCTTCCTCCAGAGCGTCGTGATCGTCAACGGAGTAGACACTGGGAAAACGCCCTTCCAGCAGCCAGATCACAAATACGCTATGCCATTCCAATCCTTTTGCAGAGTGAATCGTCGAAAGCGTCAGCAGCTCTTCATCTGCATCGTCCGTCTGGGCGATGTCATCAATACTTCGGCTGGGAGGCTCCAAGCTCATTTCCGTCAAAAAGCGCTCCAGGCTGCTAAACTGCTCGATGATGAGATGAAGCTGCTCCAGGTCCTGATCGCGTTTCTGCGCGTCATCATAGCGGCTGTGCAGGATCGGTGAATAATACTCTCGCAGAGCCTGCACCTGTTCGGCTGGCGATAAATCGAGAATGGCTGCTAGAGTGCGTCCAAGGCGTTGAATATTGAGAGTATATTTTGCTGTGTTCGGAAAGTCTGCCAGCCAGGCCGGGGCATTGTCCTCAGCCTGAATCTGCGTAATGATTTTTGAGGCTGTTCTGGGGCCGATCCCATTCAGCAGCAGCAGAATTCGCCGCCAGCTCACGATATCCAGAGGATTGATCAGTACCCGCAGATGCGCCAGAATGTCTTTGATATGCGCCGCCTCAATAAACTTGATTCCGCCGACTTTCACAAAACGGATATTTCGATTGTTCAGTTCCAGTTCCAAATCGAAAGAATGGGAGCTGGAGCGGAACAGGACCGCCATATCCGAGAGCGGCACGCCCTCGTCCTGAAGTTCCAGAATCCGCTGGGCGACAAATTGCGACTGTTGCCGCTCGTTCAGCGCAGGAACCAGCACCGGCAGAGCGCCGCCGTTTTTGCGGGTGAATAAATGCTTCTCAAATGATTCGCGGGCTTGGCTGATCACATCGTTGCTGACATTCAAAATCGGCTGTACACTGCGAAAGTTTTCTTCCAGCTTAATAATTGTTGTCCCGGGAAATGTCCTGGGAAATTCCATAATATTCCGGTAGTCGGCCCCTCGGAAAGAATAAATGCTCTGAGCCTCATCCCCTACGGCCATCACATTGTCGTGTGTATCTGCCAACAGCCGGACGATTTGCGCCTGAATCGGGTTTGTGTCCTGATATTCATCCACCATGATGTAGCGATACCGATCCGATAATTTTCGGCGTAAATGCTCGTGCTCTTGCAGCAAGGTTCGAGTGTATACGAGCAAGTCGTCGTAATCCAGAAGCTGATGTTGCAGCTTGTGAGCACGAAATTGCCTGAAGAGCGTTTGTATATCGCCGATCGCAAGAAGATAATTCGGATAATAACGCCCGACGATCTCTTCAAGCGCAGTATCTTTATTCATCGCTTTACTGAAAATCGCCTGCAAGGTCTTCTTGTTGGGAACGTGCTGGCCTTTTTTCCCAGAACCACCTTGATCCAGAAGCAGCTTAATCACATCTTCAGTGTCCCCCTGATCGAGGATGCTGAATTCTGGTCTGAGCCCCACGGCCTTGCCGTAGCGACGTAATACCATATTACCGAAGGAATGATACGTCCCTCCCGCGACCTTCTCACAACGTGAATCCAGCAACGCGGCGGCCCTGCTCAGCATCTCCTGCGAAGCTTTGCGGGTAAATGTCAACAAGAGAATCGTTTCCGGCGGGATGCCGCGTTCGATCATACGGGCGACCCGGTAGGTCAGGGTTCTGGTTTTGCCGCTGCCGGCTCCAGCCACGACAAGGATCGGACCATAAAAATTTTTGACAACCTCATATTGAGCTGCTGTCAACTCGTCTTCATAGTTTAGAGAAAAATGCGTTTCCTGCGGACACGTATTATGCTGAGAACGATGTAAGATATAGGTTGTTTTCATGAATCGTATTATGATACAAACAGCGCGGGATCGCAGAGTTCACCGGCGCCGTCCTGTAGGCGGCGTCCGGGGAAACGATTTGGTAATCTTCAAATTTTTAAGCCGTAACAGAAGATACGTTGTTATTAGGGATAGTAGGCTCCAGAAATTCTTCTAAAAGTATATTTCCTGGTGTGACAGGAGAGAGCTTATTTTTCATGGGTTATCCTTTATGAGGGTCAACATTTTCAACATAGTATGCATTCCCATTTTCCCATACAAAACAGATTCTCCATTGGGAATTGATTCGAATACTATGCTGGCATAATAGTACGGATTACGTAATACATCAACAAAGATTAACGAAAAGATACAACGAATAAAGAGGGAAAAGGGAAAGAATGCCCCCAGGAGGATTCGAACCTCCGCTTCTGGTTCCGGAGACCAACGCTCTATCCCCTGAGCTATGGGGGCATATTCGTCTACTAAGACAGGATGCGGGACAACTTACAGGCTTTGAAAACGCTGTCAAGAAAAATCCAGGAGAAAAGAAAAGTTCGATCGGCATGAAGGAGTGGAGCTTGGAATTTGACGTCCCACAGCCCCGTGATTCCAACTTAGAGCAGTGCCTGAATTTTTGCCGCCAGGCCGGGTTTTGGGGCGGCTCCAACCATTTTATCAACCAGCTTGCCGCCCTTGAAGAACAGCAGCGTCGGAATGCCCTGAATGCCATGCTGAACGGCAGTCTGCTGATTTTCGTCTGTGTTGAGTTTCACGATTTTTACCCGACCGGCATACTCTTCAGCCAGTTCTTCCAAAACCGGAGCGATCATCCTGCACGGGCCGCACCAGGGCGCCCAGAAATCGACCAGGACCGGAATCGACGATGCAGACACTTCCTGTGAAAAGCTTGCATCTGTAATGCTGACAGGACTTGCCGCAAGACTCGTCGATGCCGTGAAGGACACGCCGCATTTTCCACATTTTGCCTCTTGCCCGATTTTCTTATGTGGGATACGATTTTTTATCTGACATTCTGGACATAACACATATAATGTATCGGCCATTGCGCTACCTACCCTTTCCTTAACATAAAGAGACCCGTCATGCTGCATTATCGAGAAGCAGCATGACGGTGTGAGTTCAGCTCCATTTTTTTCATGCATCCTCAGGCTTGTCCTGCGTTGTATATTTCTGTCGATCCTCGACAGAGCACGCTGACGACATTCAGGTCGACACCCCTAATTTCGGCAGAACGTATCGCATGAGGACAAAATATCCAATTACAAACACGATCGGCATTAAAGATTCCAGCATAGGTATATATTCCTCAATTATTGGAGTGTCGGCATGTTGCAGGTATGGTTCACATCGGCTTGCTCAGCCTCCAGCCCGTAACATGTCCGTACTCCCTGAAAACGTATCTTGCAGAGCCCCCGGCTCCGCTCGTTTAACACGGCGCTCCAGCTCAGGTAAACGGCGATTTCGAAGATGTCGCGGGACTGTAAGAATTCCCTTCGGAACTGCTGCCAGCCGCAAAACTCGAGAATTGTTTGATCGGTTTTAGTGTCCCGCATAGTTCACAGCTTAACGTCTCATTTCCTTCTCCTATACGCTGTAACACTGCAAATCGGTGATTGCAGGATGGGCATTCATACTCATAAATCGGCATAAACTCTTTTAACCTCCTCCGAATATGTTGCAATTTACTATGGCAATGCGTTGCATATATACACCCGCTGGTATGTCCTTCTGGAACAACAGAGCCGCAGTGAGCTATTCATACAGCTCAAAACGGCAATACACGTCCTGAAGCACATCGATCAAACGGAACATGGCGTCGTTCTTCACGCCGTAGAACACCAGATTCGACTCTTTGCGCGTTGTAAGAATATCACGTTCACGCATGATACCAAGATGCTGCGAAATATTCGACTGAGTGCATCCCAGTAACTCCTGGAGTTCACAGACCGTTCGTTCTCCCTTTCGCAGGTGACATAAAATTCCCAGACGCGTAGGGTGCGCAAGTGCTTTCAAACAGCGCACAGCTTGCTCAAGTCCTTCCTTATAAATCATAACGATACTCTCCTCGTACACACAATATACGTATATTCTAATATTCTGTCAAGCTATTTTTTTTAAAAAGCTCTTTTTGCTTGATCTCACAGACGATAAAGAGCGCTCTGTCACAGAGCGGATACTCAATGCAACATTGTGTTCTGAGAAAGGGATGACGTCTGATTAAAAGAATTCTTTCAAAAAAAAATATTGACAGAATTGTGGCATTTTATCTTTGTATATTTTAGGATAATTTCAGGGAAGTTTTCGCTGTTGTGAATCTTGAGATTGAGATGTTGTGCTGTGATCTTGTGAACGAGTGACAAGATGCCGTCTGGGGAGTTAATATGATAAAGGGTGCTGGTGAAATATACGCGACAGTATTTGAAACCGTCGATTTCGTTGAAATGTTTGAAAAAGTGATCGGCCGTCTGCCGCTGGAAATCGCGTTTTTGAATCAAAAGGTGATGCGAACGGTGGTACATTCGCTCTGGCCGGCAGCAATCGGAGCGATCTATTTTTTCGGCTGGCGCGTTCTGGCGGTCATGGCAGTTTCCATGCTGACTTGCGTGTTGACGGAATGGATGTTCGTACGAAATAAAAAGCCTGGCAAAGTTTCTGAAGCGGTGTTTGTTACGGCAGTCCTGTATGCGATGACATTACCGCCCACGATCCCGTTTCCGATGGTTATTCTGGGAGCGATGTTCGGCATCACGTTCGGAAAGATGGCCTTTGGCGGCTTTGGCATGAATGTTTTCAACCCGGCTTTGGTGGGACGCGCGTTTGTCTACATCACTTTTCCGACCTATGCTACTGCCCGATGGATTCCAGCGGCTAATTTTTCGGACTTTCCGGGCGGTTTTCTGGCCTGGCTGTATTCTCCTGGGCGTGCGTCTGTTGAGGCTGTCACGGCAGCAACGCCGTTGAGCGCCTTCCGCAGCGGTGCTGAAAGCCTTCCGAGCTATTGGCAGATGTTTTTTGGAAACACCAACGGACAATTCGAAACCTTGGGAGAAATTACTCAGATCGGCGGTGGATCGATCGGAGAAAGCTCAGTGTTTTTGATCGCCCTCGGAGGCATCTACCTGCTGTATAAAAAAGCGGCTAACTGGAAAATTGCCGCCGCTTTTTTTGGTGCCTTTTGGGTATTGCAAAGCATTTTTCATATTGCCGACCCTGCTAAAGCCGGAAATGTGCTGTTCGGTCTGTTTGCCGGCGGCGTCGTGTTCGCCGGTTTTTACATGTTGACCGATCCGGTGTCCGGCCCGAGAACAGAGGCTGGCTATGTCTTTTTCGGCGTATTGGTTGCCTTATTAACTATACTTATTCGGGCCTATTCATTGTTTGCTGGTGGTGTCATGTTTGCCGTGCTGCTGGGAAACACGTTCAGTCCGATTATTGATTACGCCGTCAAGAACCTCAAGAACAATACATAACATGAGAAGGGGCTATGGAACAAGGAATTAAAACAGTGCGTTTTATGGTAGTGGTGTCGGTGGTTTTTATTGCAATACTGGCCACAGTCAATGAGGCCACGCGAGCCCGTATCGAAAAAAATTTCGAACTCGAACAGGCTAAATCAATGCTGTATGCCTTTGACATCTTTCCTCAAGGCGTTACGGATGAGCAGCTATCGCCTTCTGCAGTTACGGCAGATATTCCCTGGACAAATGAAGATGTACTTCATGCGATCAGCACTCAACTCAAGCCGGTGACGATCCAAATTCCGGAGTCGATCCGGACGGATTTGGCCGGAACATTCCTGGAAGGCCGCAGTTCTCTCGAGGTGTATGAAGCCGTAGATTCGGAAGGCAAGGTTGTGGCCTATGGTGTTCCGCTTTACGGCAAAGGTCTGTGGGGTTCTATCGAAGCTTTCGGCGTGATTTCAGCGGATTTGCGTAAAATGAATGGTATCGATTTTACAAAACAGAGCGAAACTCCAGGATTGGGTGCGCGAATCATGCAGGAAGAATATAAACATTTCTTCCGTAATCTGGATCTGTCCGGCTTTTACCGGCAGGATGCCGTTCAGACACCGATTGTCATGGTGAAGCAAAAAGATCAGAGTAATATCGAGCAATCGACGAACAGCATTCAGGCGGTCACAGGAGCAACTCTGACCTCACAAGGCGTCTTGAAGATGGTGAACGATAATTTGGCGATCTATATCAAAATACTTCACGAATATCAGAAGCAGGGCTGAAAAATTTTGAGAGTTCTCGCGTACACGCGCAGGACGGTCTCGAATTTTTGAAGCTGGATGTATGGCAGGGAGAACGCAGATAATTGAAATCATAAAAGAGGACCTGTGGAAGAATAATCCCGTAACCGTTCAAATCCTCGGGATTTGTTCGACACTGGCCGTGACGAACCTTTTCCTGAACACCTTGATTATGGGTTTAGGCTTGACCTTTGTGACCGCGTTTTCAGCCCTGACGCTCTCCCTCATGCGGGAGATCGTCCCGCCGCGTGTCAGAATGATGGTGCAGACCCTGGTGATTGCCGGCTTCGTCATCATCGTGGACATTGTCCTCAAAGCTTATGTCCCTGACATCAGTCGGGCGCTCGGTCCCTATGTCGGCCTGATCATTACCAACTGTATTATTATGGGACGCATGGAAGCCTTTGCGTCATCGAATGAACCGCTGATTTCTTTTGTTGACGGCGCGATGTCGGGCATTGGCTATTCCTGGGTACTGCTGACAATCGCCTTTGTTCGCGAGCTGCTTGGATTTGGCTCAATTTTCGGCTTTCAGGTCATGACTCCTCTCATGCAGAGCCTCGGCTTTGCCGGCGGATGGGTACAATGGTCGTTTATGATTATTGCTCCGGGCGGTTTTTTTATGCTGGCAACGTTTATCTGGATCACCAACACTCTTTCAGTTCGTAAAATTTCACATTCCGGAAAGTAAACGAGATAGGCATCGGAGCTATGTAATTATATTCTTTATCAGGAGGAGCGTAGCGGATTATGGAAAATTTATCACCCTGGGTTATCTTTTTTGCCTCGATTTTTACCGGCAACATTCTGCTGGTATATTTTTTGGGGATGTGTTCCTTTCTTTCAGTGTCGGCACAGGTCAAAACGTCTTTTGGGCTGGGAATGGCGGTAGTATTCGTTCTGGCTGTGACCTCGGCGTTGAATTATCTGGCCTATTTTTATATTCTCGAACCGTTGGGAATCGAATATCTGCGTTACATCGTATTTATCGTGATTATCGCAGCAGCAGTGCAGCTCTCGGAAATGTTTATCGAGCGTTATTCTGAAACCTTGTACCTGAACCTTGGGATTTTTCTGCCGCTGATTACGGTGAATTGTGCAGTGCTCGGTGTGTCACTTTTTATGGTCATTCGGCAATATAATTTCACCCAGAGTGTTTTGTTCGGGACAGGCAGCGGTCTTGGATGGATGCTCGCGATTCTGGCAATGGCAGGCATTCGGCAGCGTGTGAATGAAAAACGTCTTCCGCAAGCTCTGCACGGTCCGGGAATCGCCTTGATTATTTCAGGCATCATGGCGATGGCATTTGTCGGGTTCTCCGGCATTGTACAACTCCAGTAACTTTATGTCACATTTAAGTTCGACGTTTTGAAGGTTGGAACAGCCGACAATTTCAAAGCTCGAATTTAACATACGTGCTATGGCTTTTCTTATGGTGCTTAAAGCAACGCTCTCAGTGGCCGTAATTAGTGGTATTCTCGCCACTTTGCTGGTGATTGCGGAATATTATTTAGCCAATTACGGTGAGTGTAAGCTCGATATCAATGACGGCGATAAAGTGCTCACTGTGGAGGGCGGCGCAAGCTTGCTGGCAAGTCTGGGCCGGCAAAAAATTTTCTTACCTTCAGCCTGCGGCGGACGTGGAACCTGCGGATATTGTAAATGCAAGGTCCTGGATGGCGTCGGCCCTCTCCTGCCGACCGAGGAACCGTTATTGGACCAGGAAGAAATCGACAATAACATGCGTATGGCTTGTCAGGTGAAAGTCAAGCAAGACATGAAAATTGCCGTTCCGGAAGAACTGTTCAATATCAAGCAGTACGATGCGCAGGTGTCATTGATTCAGGATTTAACGTATGACATCAAGTTTGTGCGTATCCAGTTGACCGATCCGGATGAGATCAATTTCCGTGCCGGGCAGTATGCGCAGCTCTCATCAAAACCCTATGAAAACGTGGGCGATTCCGTCTCGCGAGCCTACTCAATCGCGTCACCGCCTTCTCAAAAAGGTCATATTGATTTTATGATCCGCCTTGTTCCGGAAGGTATTTGTTCAACCTGGGTGCATCATCACTTGCAGGAAGGTGAAAACGTGAAACTCATCGCGCCTGTCGGAGATTTTTTTATTCGGGAAGGCGAGAAAGAAATCATCATGGTGGCAGGCGGGTCCGGCATGGCACCTTTGGCGGCGATGCTCTACGATATTGCCGAAAATCCGATTGATCGAGCGATTACCTTTTTCTTCGGGGCAGTCACCATGCGGGATATTTTTTATCTCGAAGAAATGCAGGAACTCGAAAAACGTATTCCGAATTTTCGTTTTGTTCCGACCCTGTCAAAGACTTTGCCGGAAGATAACTGGAACGGAGAAACCGGACTCATCACGGCTCCGTTGGAGAATTATCTCAGAGGAAAAGATAACGACGGGGTGCAAGCGTATATGTGCGGCAGTCCCGGGATGGTGAATGCCTGTACCGGCGTGTTGACCCAAAATGGGATCAAACGTTCGGATGTTTTCTTCGATCCTTTTGCTTAGGAGAAACGAGCGATGAAACAAAGTCCGCAAGACAAACAATTGTATGAAAACTTCCAGCCCGGTAAGATCACGAAAGAAGGGTTTTTAGGGAATGACAGGCGTCAAATACACGATATTATCGAGGCCGACGAACGTATTCTTTCTCAGTTAGGTGTGAGCCGCGAGCAGATTGCCGATCGTCTGCAATACTTTATCGAAGAAGGGAAAAAAGGGATCGAAACTCCTGTGGAACTCGAAGGCTTCATCACGACAGTCATTTGGCGGCGTGGTATGCTGCCTTCTCCCTTTGGTGATCCGAAACGCCTTTATCATAAACTTGTCGCAACAGTGGTGAATACCAGCCAACAGAAAGAGTTAACCTATACACAGCTGAATGTACATATGATTCGCGATCACGGATTCTTTGAAGGGAAAGGCAGCCTCTACCGCCTGGAACCCGAAGAAGTGGTTGAACTTCTGGAACTTGGCCCCGAAAAACAGCAGTAGCGGCATATCATGATGGAAAATTCGTGAAAGACCTGCTGCGTTCCGAGCGTATTTTTCTGCTTGCAGTGTCCTTTCCGTTCACGTCGCTGGACCGGGCTGAAGGCTGTCTTCTGCCTTCAGCTTTCACAGCATGAGAGCAAAGGTTTGAGTCTCAGAACTGCGCCTTACAGTTGGGAATGACATGGGTGACGTGAATCATCCCTCCCTCCCTGGAATTTGCGATTCTCCATACACAAGGCAAAACTGAAAGATCGTTACCTGGCTGAGAATACCGAACATCAGTTTCGATTTGTAAACAAGCTTGACAAAAATGTGTCGACAAGAATAAGCACACTCAAGAGCAGTGTGGTGTTTGACTGAAGCTTTCGAGATATCTTCAAAATCAGGGAGTCGGCAACATGCAGAGTGGTGGAGAGCACAAGAGCTATTCGGTGACGTCAGTGACACACTTCCCAGGCAAATGCAGTGTAACGCGCAGTGATTTTCTGTATGGGATGTCCATTCAAATGCGCGATCTTCTGAAGGTCATTCCCTTTATGCGCGGAGAGGGGCGAGATCGCCGTAATTATTCGAAACGTTTTTACGAATATGTCAGCAGCCAGGCTGAGCTGGCGGAAATCCTGCTCGACAGCTGCGGCGCAAAGGAAAACCGAGCCTGGTTTTTTCTGCGCGAAATTGTGGCGGCCATTCGCAGCATCAGCAAAGCCGCGTATGTTTTACGTTACCTGGAGCTGCGCATATCGACCTACGATATTCTGGATGAAGATATCTCTGAATTCGAGGCGAGTACTGTTGATGTACGGAAAATGTTTGACGGTATGCTGCAAAAGGCCTTTTTCTATTTCGCGAATGAGGCTGAAGCGCTCGCTATTGAGATTCCTCAGATTGGGGTCACAAGCAAGGAGTTCCCATTTTTTTACACGCCGGGCCATCTCAATACCGACATGTGGGTCGAAAATTCCAATAGTGAAAATGAGGCCATTGTCAAGATTGCCAGCTCTTACCTCGAAATCGCTGATGAATATACTTCACTCGGGTATTCCCGGATTTTCTCGCCTGAGGAATTGATTCGTCTGGTGCCAGAACATGTGAACGAAGAACGGCTGCGCAGCTTTGAGGCGGATGTACACAATCTGCAGTCGGTCTACGATACCTATATCGGTTACAGTCGGATGGAAGCGAACGATCCCCGTTTAGGACAATTGCGGGGATGTCTGTCGATCGCGCTGCATTTGTTGGAGATCGCAACGGTGCTCGTGCATTTTCATGAACGCCACGAACGAAGCTCCAGACATGTTGTGATGTATCAGCGACTTCAGGAGATCACCGGAACCTGCCAGATTCTTGATGCGATGGGGAACTATGCGCTGTTCTACTGTACCAGATTTCTGCAGAAAGGCAAGGAACTTGGTGAAGAGGCAGTCATGGATTATGCCCAGATCACCTCAAAGCGTATTCCGGTCCCGATCTATCGCGGTTTTCATGTCCGTCCCTCGACCTACATCGCCAAGATCGCCAGGCACTATGGTACCGACGTGCAAATGCATCTGGGGGATGAAGTTTACGACGCCGCGTGCGTCTTCGATCTCTTCCGAGCCAACGAAAAGATCAACATGGAAAAGCGGCGTACCATTGCAAAACACTTAGCAGAAGATCAACAAATCTCCCCGACTGAGGTGGATATGCTGCCGCAGACAGTTGAGCGGAAGATCAAAGAGCTTATCGCTCGAAAGCTCATCGCGGGGCACCAAGCTATTGATCCTGACGATCTCCGGATTCCGAATCTGGACAAAAGCACACTCAGTGCCGAAGAAGTCCGGGGCGTAACGAATGAGGTGATTACTCGTCTGTTGGCCCTGGGGAAAATCGATATCATCATGCCCCTGCAGGTGACCTTTATCGGTGATCGCCGTCCACTGGCAGACATTGAGGTCCTGGCCCGACACGGCTACGGTGAAGACGAATGCGGTAACAACATCCGTCTGCCGGAACAGATTTCTTACCTTTATAAATAGCTCAATACCCGAATGGATTCGCCCCTCTCTTTCCATGTCGACAGCCTTGCCTGTGCTTGTGATCATGGATTTTTGGCCTGCTGAGATTGTTATTCCGGGACTTTCTTTTGACGGAACGAATTTCTTTTCTTGACATTTTTTTTAAATAAGGCTAATGTACTTGATAATAAAGGGTTTTTCAGGATGGATGAGCAAGAGGAGCTTGAGAACGTGCATATTCCCGTTCTGCTGAATGAAGTGCTGGAAGGTCTTCGCTGCCGGCAGGCGGGGATATTTCTCGATGGAACGCTGGGCTGTGGCGGACATACGAAAGCGATTCTCGAAACGCATTCAAAGAACCGTGTTATCGGCATTGACAGGGATCAGGACGCGCTTCAAACAGCAGGCGAACGTTTGCAGTATTTCGGGGAACGAGTGAAACTGTTTCATGGACGTCATGAAGCGTTTGAAGAATTCGTGATGCGTTTTTTTCAGACCGTGACTCCAGGAGAAATCGACTCATGCCTGGATGGTTTTCTCTTGGATCTCGGCTTGTCATCCCTGCAATTGGATCGAGCTGAGCGCGGCTTTGCTTTGCAGAGCGACGCTCGGCTGGATATGCGCATGGATGGTCAGGGCAGCGGCCAAAGCGCGTATGAGATTGTCAATACTTATTCAGAAATGCGCCTGGCAAATATTTTCTTTCAGTATGGCGAAGAGCGGCAGTCGCGGCGTATTGCGCGGTTCATTCTTGAGGCTCGGACACATGGTCCGATAGAGACGACAACGGAATTGGCTGATCTTGTCTATCGTTCGATCCCGAAACGCTTTCATCCGAAGGGGATCCATCCGGCCACCAGGGTTTTTCAGGCCCTGCGCATTGAGGTGAATCAAGAATTGCGGGATCTTGGGGATACGCTGGAACGAGCGGTTCACTGCCTGGTTCCCGGGGGGCGGATGTGTATTATTTCTTTTCATTCACTGGAAGATCGGATCGTCAAGCAGAGCTTCAGTAAAATGGCAAAAGGATGTGATTGTCCCCCTGATTTTCCAGAGTGTGTCTGTAGAAAATCCCCGGTGCTGAGGATTCTTTCACGAAAACCGATTCGGCCTTCAGACAAAGAATGTAAGGAGAACCCCCGTTCCCGGAGCGCAAAACTTCGGATTGCAGAAAAACTACCGGCTGAACGACTGTGACGTTCAGCACAGAAATGCACAGTACACAACGAGAGTGTATGATATGTTAAGTTCGACTAAAACTCTCGGCCCTGATGCAAAATTTGCACGGGGCCTTCAATCCCTGAGTGAGCGTTGGAAAGATACGGTGCTCAAAAAATCTGTCCTGGTCATGCTGCTGTTCAGCATTCTCATCTTTGCGACAGCCTTATATTACGTCGAACAACAGGTCCGCTTACAAACGCTGAACTACGACATCATCGAGTTAAAAAATCATAGAAAGCTCTTAGTTGAGCAGCAGAGGAGCTATCAGCTTCAGCTCGATCGGTTGAAGAACCTGGAACGCGTCGAGCGGCAAGCAAAAATGCGAGGTTTTGTTCCGATCGAAAAAGAACAACTGCGGATTGTCCGCTAAACTGAATTTTAGAGGGCTATTTCATCATGCCGAACAGGCAAGCGCTGCTTGAGTGTTCATGAAATATCCTTGTTCTTATGGCAGTTACGAGAAAAATCAGACGCCGCCTGTACGTCGTCATGACATGCGTTCTCCTCTTGTTACTCACTGTAACGTTGCGCCTCTTCCAGCTCCAGGTGCTCCAGAGTGCCCGCTATGCAGAGCTGGCGCAAAAGCAATCCCAGGGCAATATCTTAACGCTTCCGGTGCGGGGAAACATTTACGACCGCAATATGAATCCTCTTGCTGAAAGTATTGACACCAAATCAGTGGTCATGTCAGCCTCAAATTTCGATCCCGGGGCTGAAAGCTTACAGCGGGTCTCTGATCGGCTCGACATCAACCTGGAGCGTGTTTCATCGTATCATTCCGATCGAACGCGCTTAACCTATTTAAAGCGCAAACTCGACCCGGAAGAGCTGAGAGAAACGCGGGAACTCCTGCTGGATGAAAGCGTTCGTCAATCCGGGATTTTTCTGGTTCCCGACACCAAACGGGTTTACCCTGAGACAACGCTGGCTTCTCACCTTTTGGGCTTCACCGGTCTGGATGAAAAGGGCTATGACAATCATGGGCTTGAAGGACTTGAATACCATTATGATGATTATCTCCGCGGCCATGCTGTTCGTTATGCTGTGCCGATGGATGCGCGACGTAATTCTCTGGAATGCTGGGAACTGGAGGTCAAAAATTCCGGCCACGATCTGATCCTCACGATCGATAAAAATATCCAGCACATGGTTGAGAAAGAGCTGGAAACGACCTTCCGGACCGAACGAGCGCGCCATGCAACGGTGATCGTGATGGATCCTCACAACGGCGAGATCCTGGCTATGGCGAACTATCCCAACTATAATCCGAATGAATTTTCCCGCTACCCTCAGTCTCATTACAGAAACTGGGCCGCGTCCTGGGATTACGAGCCGGGATCGACCTTTAAAATCATCCAAGTGGCCGCTGCCTTTGAGGAGGGTATTCTCGGACCACACGACCGCTATGATAACAACGATGGATTTCTCGAAGCCTCTTCTCGAAGCCCTGAAGAGTGGCGTTCTTCCGGACTGCTGTCGGTGGAAGAGATCTTAATCAAATCGAACAACACTGGTGCGGCTGCAATCAGCCGTCAGTTGGGAGGACAGCGTTTTTACGATTACATCAGGCTGTTCGGCTTCGGTGAGAAAAGCGGTATCGATCTGCCGGGAGAGCTTGCCGGCACCCTGCGGGAGCCGAGCGAATGGTCGAGTCTTTCCCTGCAATCCCTTTCGATCGGACAGGAGATTTCCGTGACACCTGTGCAAATCACCGGAGCGTTTGCCGTAATCGCCAACGGTGGTGTGCTCTATACGCCTCATCTGGTCAAAGAAATCCGCCGGAAAGACGGAACTCCGGCGCTTCGGGTCGAACCCACGAAGATTCGGCGGGTGATCTCCCGGAAATCAGCGCAATTCATGCGGGACATCCTGACGAAAGTTGTAAAGCGGGGAACGGGAAAACGCGCGGCAGTGCCTGGTTATCGTGTTGCAGGCAAGACTGGCACCGCGCAGAAATTCAACCATGCGACCGGAGATTACTCCAGCACGAGCCTGGTGACCTCTTTTGTCGGTTTTGCCCCGGCCGAGTATCCGCGAGTGGTGATTTCGGCCATCGTGGATGAACCTGCGATGAATGAGTGGGGCGGGACAGTCGCAGCTCCTCTGTTTCGACAAATCGCTGGCCGGATTTTGCCCTACCTCGATATTCCTCCTGATACGCCGAGCCGTGAGTTCGTCGCGTTGGCCAGATAGAGCTTGATTTATGTTTACGACCGTCCATAATCTGAAACTCCATTACACAGCTTCAGGAGCAGGATACGATCTTCTGTTTCTGCACGGTTGGGGGGCGCAAGGCAGTAGTTTTGCCCCGGTTCAGGCTCATTTTGAAAAACATTTCCATTGCTGTTCGCTCGATCTTCCCGGTTTCGGCCAGAGCGATCCGCCGCCGACAGTCTGGGGAACCGTGGAATATGCCGATATCGTGCGTCAGTTTATTCAAAAATTGGGATTGCAGCATCCAATTCTGCTTGGTCACTCCTTTGGGGGACGGATTGCGATTCGCCTGGCCTCGGCAGCATCATTTCCAAAAGTCATTCTGGTTGACAGCGCGGGGATTCGTCCAAAACGATCGTGGGGTTATTATCTGAACGTCTACAGCTATAAAGGGATGAAAGCCGTTTTAAGCGCCACACCAGTCATGAGAACACAGGTGGAACGCATTTTGGAACGATTTCGTCAACGCTCCGGATCCCTTGATTATCAGCGTGCCTCGGGAATTATGCGGGCCATCTTGGTAAAGGTGGTGAATGAGGACGATCTGCGTCCGCTTTTGCCGGGAATTACAGCGCCGACCTTGTTGGTATGGGGTGAACGCGATGACACGACACCGCTTGCCGACGGACGGCTCATGGAACGCCTCATTCCCGATGCCGGTCTCGTTGTTCTGAAAGACGCCGGACATTTTTCGTATCTCGACCGTTTGCACGACTTTCTCGTCATTCTCGATTCGTTTCTGCAAAATGAAAGGAGCATAGCCTCATGACTGCCGTACTGAGTATGTTTGTGCTGGGCAGTTATCTGTCCTACAGCATCTGGAAACTGAAAAAGCATTTGCATATGCTGCAGTTGAATTCCTATCTGAACGAGCGCTATGCTGGATGGTTGGGGCAGCATCTTCGACAGAGTTATGCTGTAAAAGAATTCCTTCCCTGTCTTGCATGTTTGCCTCTGGTATTTGGCAGCGCGATCTTGACGGCAGGCAGCTGGACAGTAGCGTATCTTTTTCTCTTTCTCTTCCGCGAACACGCGCAGGAGAAGAAAGCGCTCGTGTTTACGCCACGGGCGATGCGGCTTTACGCTGCCATGATTCTCGTCCTCCTCGTGATCTGTGCTTTATCGGTCCAGGGCTTGATGACGAGAAATAATTTTGTAATCTTGTTTCAGATGGCGTTTCTCATCTTTTTCAATATTGCGTCTTTTCTTGTGGCGCTTATCGCGAACTTCCTGGAATCTCCGCTGGAAAGACGCATCAACCTCTGGTATTTTCGCGCTGCCCGCAAACGGATCAGAGAGATGCCGCGTTTACGCACGGTGGGCATTACCGGCAGCTATGGGAAAACCAGCACTAAGGCCATCCTGCAGAGTATGATGGCACAGCGTTTTCACGTGTTGATGACGCCTGAAAGCTATAACACTCCCATGGGCATATCGAAGGTCATCAGAGCCGATCTGCGTCCGGTGCATGAAATCTTTATCGCTGAGATGGGAGCGAGGCAGCTGGGCGATATTAGCACCCTATGCGATCTCGTATCCCCGCATTTCGGAATTTTGACTTCAATCGGCGAACAGCATCTTGAGACATTTCACACGCTTGATGCGATTAAGCGGACAAAATTCGAGTTGATTGACGCCCTTCCCCCGGACGGCATCGCGTTCTTGAATATGGATAACGAGCATATCCGTGACATGGCTCCTCACTGCCGGGTGAAATGCATCTCCTTTGGCATCGATTCCACTGATCTGCATTATTCGGCACGACATATTTGCATGGATTCGCAGGGCTGTTCTTTTGATTTTTGCCTGCCTGATGGAAGATCTCAGGAATTTCGGACAAGCCTGCTGGGCCGGCACAACATTTACAATATGTTAGGGGCAGCGGCTTTGGCATGTGAGCTTGGCGTGGATGTCAACATGATTCAGAGCGTTGTTAGAAATCTGACGCCGCTTCCTCATCGTTTGGAAGTAAAAAATACGTCGCAAGAGATTACGATAATTGATGATGCGTTTAATTCAAATCCCGCAGGTGCTCGATCAGCTCTGGAGGTCTTACAGGCAATCGACGGAAAGAAAAAAATACTCATTACGCCGGGGATGGTGGAACTGGGAAAATGGGAGTATGAGTTGAACAGACAATTCGGCTGTCAGGCGGCTGCATGTTGCGACTATATCATTCTTGTGGGACGGAAGCAAAGTCTGCCGCTGCAGGACGGGCTGCGGAGTATGAATTTTTCCAGATATTATGTTGCCCGGGACCTGTATGAGGCAAATCAGCATTTACGGACGATTGTCACAGCCGGCGATGTGGTTCTTTATGAGAACGATCTGCCGGATACCTATAACGAATAAAAAAAACTTATGCGCGCTGTGACACGCAAGCAACAACGCAGCATGGAGGCCGAAGCGTCTGTTTTGACAGCTGAGACGGGCAGTTCGTCTCCATTTTGCGTCTTTATATGAAAATTGCAGTAGGAGTAATTTTTGGCGGAAGATCGGTGGAACATGAAGTCTCGATCATCTCAGCCGTTCAGACGATTCATGCGATCGACGCAGCAGAGTATGATGTGATTCCGGTCTATATTTCAAAAGACGGAAGCTGGTACAGCGGTGATGTCTTAAAGGAGATCGAGAATTTTAAAAATCACTCGCAACTTCTTGCACAATGTAAAAGAATTTTGCCGTCAGTCAATTCCGGGGAACATACGCTGTTCCACTATCCGCAACGCCTGATTCAGAAACGGATTTTCGAAAAGATCGATGTGGTCTTTCCCGTGATGCACGGCACATACGGTGAAGACGGCATTTTGCAAGGAGTGCTGGAGATGATGAACATCCCGTATGTTGGCAGCGACGTGTTGTCGTCTGCGGTCGGGATGGACAAAATTACGCAGAAAATGATTTTGAAGTCCGCCGGACTGGACAGCGTGAAATGGACGTCCTTGTACGGGAAAGAATGGTTGAACGATCATCATGCCGTGCTCGAACGCATCGAAAAGGCATTGCCGTATCCGCTCATAGTCAAGCCGGCAGCTCTGGGATCCAGCATTGGGGTGGCCAAAGCCGAGAATCGTGAGGACCTGGAGACTGCAATTGAGATGGCCCGCGCAATCTCCCAGCGAATTTTAGTGGAAGAAGCGATCGTCGACCTGAGGGAGATTAATTGCTCGGTGCTGGGGGATTACGAACATGCGGAAGTGTCGGTGTGTGAGGAACCGATCGGCAGCCCAGACCTACTCAGCTTTGAGGACAAATACATCAATACCTCTTCACACAAAGGTATGAGCGGCGCAAAACGTCAACTGCCGGCGGATCTTCCCGAAGAAAGCGCCCGCGTAATTCAGCAGATGGCGCGGCAGACCTTTCAGGCTCTGCAATGTCAGGGAGTCATACGAGTAGATTTTCTGCTGGATACGGCACGAGACATGATTTTTGTCAATGAAGTGAATACGATCCCTGGTTCTCTCGCATTTTATCTCTGGGAAGCGTCCGGGAAATCGTTCAAGGACCTGACGAGCGAGCTGATTGCGCTGGCATTGAAGCGGCATCGCGAGAAAAATAGCTTGATTTTTTCCTATGACTCGAATATACTTACAGGCTATCGGGGTACGAAGAGCCTGAAAAAATAGAGGATATCGTTTACATCATGTTGTATCATATACTGGATTATTTTCGTGATCAAATCCCTGCGTTTCGGGTGTTTGGCTACATTACGTTTCGCACCTTTGCAGCGATCTTGACGGCAGTGGCGATCAGCTTGGCGCTGGGGCCCTGGCTGATCCGGCGCTTGCAGCGATATCATATTGGGCAGCCCATCAGACAAGAAGGTCCGGAAACACATTTCCAAAAAGCCGGTACTCCGACTATGGGTGGCTTGCTGATTTTGATTGCGGTCTTTGTGGCGACTCTGCTCTGGGGTGATTTGACCAATGAGCACATCTGGATCGTCTTGCTTTCCACTGCCGGATTTGGTGTTATCGGTTTTCTGGACGATCATCTGAAGCTCGTTAAAAAGCACTCTGAAGGCTTGAAAGCTGTCTATAAATTAAGCGGGCAACTGCTTATCTCACTGCTGGTCGGGCTGTATATATATTTTAATGAGGATGGCAGCTTTATGACGACTCTCAGCATTCCGTTTTTGAAAGATGTCTATCCGGATCTGGGCGTGTGGTATATTCCCTTCATCATTATCGTGATCAGCTCAACGTCGAACGCTGTGAATTTAACCGATGGCCTTGATGGGCTGGCCATCGGGCCCACAATCGTGGCGGCATTTTCGTTTGCCGGGCTGGCCTATGTGACGGGCCACAGCCTGCTGGCAGAATACCTGAATATTACATATATTCCGGGAGCTGGAGAATTGACAGTCTTTTGTGGAACGATCCTGGGCGCTGGTCTGGGTTTTTTGTGGTTCAATACCTTTCCGGCTCAGGTCTTCATGGGAGATATCGGCTCCCTGTCGTTAGGCGGGGCGTTAGGCACCATCGCCGTCTTAACGAAACATGAAATGCTTCTGGTGATTATCTGCGGTTTGTTCGTTATGGAGGCCCTGTCGGTCGTCATTCAGGTCGCATCCTTTAAATTAACTGGAAAGCGCGTGTTCCGAATGGCCCCGATACATCATCACTTTGAATTAAAGGGCTGGGAAGAACCCAAGGTTATTGTACGGTTCTGGATTATTTCGATCCTCTTGGCACTCATGAGTCTGGCAACATTGAAGATACGATAGCACAGGTGGACGCAGGTGGGAAGGGACGGACAATCTTCATAGAAGTACACTTCCACCTGTCATTCACTCACGATCCATGTCTCCGGCATCAGATAAAATTTTTTTGGCGATTGTGCTGATTTTAGTGGCGTTCGGCATTGTGATGGTATATAGTACCAGCGGTATTCATGGTGAGTTCGAGGGCAATTCTCACCATTTTCTCCTGAAGCATGTGTTCTCGATCCTGCTCGGACTTTTGGCGATGACGCTCGCTTCACTGATTCCTTATACCTTTTACCGCCGGCCTCCTGTTATCCTGTTTCTCCTTTTCCTGGCATTCACACTGCTTATCCTGACTCTGTTACCAGGCGTGGGCATGAAAATTAATCATGCCCGACGCTGGCTGCCGCTTGGCACGTTTCGCACTTTTCAGGCTTCAGAGCTTGCCAAGCTGATTGCAGTCTTATATTTTTCCTATTATATGGTCAAAAAGCAGGATAAAATCAACAGTTTCACTTTTACAGTGCTTCCAAGCCTGATCATTCTCAGCACTTTTTTCTGCCTGATCATACTTCAGCCGGATCTTGGGACAGCCATCAATATTGTGGCGCTTGTGCTGCCTTTAATGTTTATCGCTGGTGTTCGTCTGGGGCATTTGCTCGGTGTTGCCGCAGTCGTGTTGCCGGTCCTCTCACTGCTCGCCTGGACCAGACCCTACACGAGAAGCAGAATCATGATGTTCAGTAATCCCTGGCAGGACCCCCAGGGGGCCGGCTATCAGCTCATTCAATCATTAATCGCCATCGGAAAAGGCGGTCTCACCGGGGTCGGCCTGGGCCGGGGACAGCAAAAGCTTTTCTATCTGCCGGAGCCCTATTCTGACTTTATTTTCTCGACAGTTGGGGAGGAACTCGGCTTCCTGGGAGCGGTCGTGATGATTGTGCTCTTTGGGATGCTGGTATGGCGCGGGTTCACAATTGCCTGTAACGCTCCCGATCTCTTTGCTACGTTTGTTGCCTTTGGTCTGACCATGCTGATCGCTGTGCAGGCCATTGTCAATCTCGGGGTAGTGACCGGCATTTTCCCGACAAAAGGTTTGCCGCTGCCGTTTATCAGTCATGGTGGGACCTCGCTTATTGTCTGCCTTGCAGGCAGCGGCATTCTGTTGAATATTTCGAAATCTTGCGCGGAACACTCCCGGCATCAGCGTCCTCGAGCCGTGAAGCGATTCCGCAGCTAGTTTTTTCGGGGGTTGCCTTCGATTCGGGCAAGGGCCTGTCTCGCCTGTTCTGCAATAGCGGGAGTCGGATGCTGATCGAACACGCTTAATAAATGCTGATAAGCGGCAGTGGGCTGTCCCTGTTTCAGGCGTATGAGCCCCAACGCGAGGTAGACCTCGGCAACGTCTCCAGAGGCGGAATGCTGTGTCAAACAGACTTTCAGTATTTTTGTCGCCGTTACCGAGTCGCCAGCTTCGTCAAGCCAGTTGGCCAGGACAGCGCACTCTCGTGCTTGGAGCTGCTCCATCTCCTGCCGATTTATGTACATCAAAGCGTCGATAGCGCGTGCTGCCTGCCGATTGGCGAGAGCTTCTCGAAGCACTGCAAGAGGACTCCCCTGGAAATATTCTGCTGATACCGTGCTTCGCGCCTTGTTCCGGTGCACAAACGATCGTGCCTGCGTTGTCCAGGGCCGATACCAGTCGAAATACTCTCCGCCCCAGGCAACGGCCAGGCCAGCCAGAAATCCGCCGATATGCGCACCGTACGCGACGTGAGACTGAGAGTTGAACAAAAACGGAACTACGTTGTCAATGAGAAGAAAAATGCCCAGTACCCAGCGAGCCGGGAGCAGAATGACATTAAAAAAGATCGGAAACAGTGCGACAAAAACCTTCACCTGATTGCGGGGAAATACCACAAAATATACACCTAAGACTCCGGAAATCGCTCCGGAGGCTCCAATCAACGGCGTCATCGAACCGGCAGCAAAGATGCTGAAGAACAAGGTTGCCGTCACTCCGGAAAAAAGATAAAAGAGCAGGTAGCCCAGACGCCCGAGGCGATGTTCAACATTGTCGCCGTAAATCCACAGGAACAGCATATTTCCAGCCAGATGCCAAAAACCGGCGTGCAGGAACAGCGATGCCCACAGAGCGCTGAATTCCGGAGCTCCGGGCTTATAGCCGTGTGCGAAGACAAAAAGATCGTATGCGCTCATGTGCGCTAATAAGTGCCTGAGCTGCGCGACTGATGATAAAGACGGCGCGATCAGTCTGATATATTTTTGCAGGAGGGGATCGTCCAGATTGACTCCTCTCGAAGATAAAGGGACTGTAAGCAGCGCAAAGGCTGTGATGTTGGCGGCAATCAAGGTCCAGTTGACCCAGGGGGTATAGTTACGCGGATTCGGCGTATCGCCGACAGGAATAAACACAGATCCAATCTCCTCTCAAAGCGGACTGATAACAAGTTTTGTACATGCTATACTCGTTTATGCTCGTTTTGTCCAGAACTTTCTCATCTCTCTCTGATTCTGCCTGGTCACCACGCGAGCGAAGAGCTCCGCACGCCAACATGTTAAGACAAGTTCGGATCTGGACCGTTTGTATCAATTCTGAGACGGCATTTATGGGAGCTACCTCTGGCAGAACTTCTGCGCCCGGACCCAAAAAGACCTGCAGAAGCCTTCTCTTTGCCTTCATCCATTACAAAAATATTGTTGACAAAAGTCTCTTAATGCGACAAGTATTTTTGCAAGCTTTACGTTCTCATTTCGCAATTCGTCTTTTTTTCCGACAAAGGAAACGTCATGACCCTAACGTTTAAAACAAAGATTATCCTATCGGTCAGCGTCATGATTCTGGGCATCCTGCTGATAAGCACTTTTGCATATGTTAATTATATGAAACAGGGCTATTTCGAAGCGATCGAATGGCGTTCGGAAGCTCTTGCCCAGAGCCTTGTCATGAGTATCAAACGAAAATTCAGATCCCTTCCCAATATTCAATCTTTTCTGAATGCCGAAATTTCTCACTGCACTCAACTCTACGATGTCAATAAAGAGAAGAACCTGACCCATATCGCAGTTATCAATACCGCACACAAGATCGCAGTCCATAATGATCCGAAGATGATAGGGCGCTCGGTTGACAGCCCGGTACTGCGCGAACAACTTGAAAAACGAGAACAAATCACTGTTCTGGATGACACGATCTACCATACGCTCGTACCGATCTTCGGCACAGAAGAAGGGGTCTATATCGGTACGGTGGATATCGGCTTTGCAAAGCACGCCGTTGATATGAAAGCGCACTATATTTTTCTGTATGCTGCAGGAATTTTGGCAGGTTCCCTGCTACTGTCTTTTTTCGGGATATCATTTCTTCTGAAAAAATTCGTCAGCTCTCCAGTCAGTGAACTCGCCGGAATCGGACAAAAGATTGCGGCTGGTGAAGGCGTGAGCTTATCACCTCCAATCCGGCAGAATGACGAGATTGAGGTGCTTCAATCAGCGTTTTATGAGATCGCCAGCTATCTCTCTCATATCACTGATGTGGCATCAGATATTGCTGAAGGGGTGTTGGAAGGTGAGATTCAGGTTCGTTCGCAAGGCGATCTGCTGGGAACTTCCGTACGGAAAATGCACAGGTATTTAAGTGAAGTTGCCTTGCTCACGGCTCAGATTTCAGAAGGCAACCTCTCGCAAACCATTCAACTTCGCTCAAAGCATGATACCTTCGGTCGTGTAATGCTGTCAATGACTGAAGGTCTGCGATCTTTGATTACGCAGATTCGATTCAGTGCCAGGCAGATCACTGCCACAGGGCAAAATATTGTAGATTTGACCACTCAAGATATTGATATCGTGCATAATGTCGATCATTCGATCGAACAGGTGGCTTCGACGATGGAGGGCATGAGCTCCAGTGTCGAGAAGGTCATTTCAAGTATAGAGGCCCTGTCTTCATCATCAGATCAAACCTCTTCATCAGTCGCGGCGATGGCATCCTGCATACATGAGATCGCTACGGAATCACTTGAACTCAGTGACAAGACAGATGAAAGTCTTGCATTTCTTAAAGACGCCGTAAACAGTTTACGAGGAATTGTCAAATATACTGATGATTCGAAAAAGTTATCACAGGAAACGATCGATGATTCTGTTGCGGGTTGGAAAGCAGTTAAGGACGTGCTCCTGAACATGAAGACCATCCATCATACCGTCAATATGTCGGTGGAATCGATCACGCGTTTTGCGAAGCGCTCTGAAGATATTGGTTCGATACTTGATGTGATTCGAAATATCAGTGAGCAGACCTCATTGTTGGCCCTGAATGCATCGATTATTGCGGCTCAGGCCGGAGTGCACGGACGTGGTTTTGCAGTGGTTGCCAATGAAATCAAGGAACTCGCGAACGGAGTCGCATCATCAGTCAAAGATATTGCCGATATCATCAAGAGCCTCCAAAAAGAGACGCAGGATGTGGTTCAGGCGATTCATGAAGGCGCTGAATACGTCGAGCAGGGAATGGAGGAAACCAACCAGGCGATGGCGACACTCGAAAAGATCAGCAGGAGTGCTGAACGTTCTTCGTCTGTCGTCAACGATATTGCAGAAACCCTGCACAGCTTACTTGGCGATAGTCTCAACGTGGTGAATTCAATGCAGCGTGTGAATAAAATGACCTGTGATATTAAGCAGGCTACCAGTGAACAGGAACTCACAAGTGCTCAAATTAGTCAGGCGATTGACCATATCAATCGCATGACCTCGCAGGTTCACCAGGCCACATCAGATCAACTGAATGCGATTCTCCAAGTGCTCGATATGACACAGTCCGTGTCAGTATGGACTGAAAAAAATCGGGAAAGTTCCAGCAGAATCGCTGATACCACTGAAGAATTAGCTGTTCAATCAGATGTGCTGCTCAGTTCGATCGATCGTTTTATACTGCATGAACAGAACAAAGAGCTCGATTTGAAGCCGGAAAGTGATTCCGACGGCTTAGGCGCTCTTGAACAACAGAGCTCAGCCGCTCGGATTTCAGGTTGACGCTGGCGTTTGCGAGAAGGTCTCGATTTCCGGTCTCGGCATGTAATCTTCCTCTTCAAGTAGTTCTACAAGCTTTGCATGGTCTTTACGCTGAATGACAAAGTAAGTCGGAGCGATCTGTTTGAGCAAGAATTTTGACAGTTGTTTTGACTCAAGGAGTTCTTTTGCCAACGATTCTGAGTCGCAATGCAGCATCAGAGCGTCAACAAAGCTGATGCGTCCATACGTACTGGTCCACTCATGTATCGTTTCTTTCACATTGGCCGGAAGATCATCCTCAGCATGATTTTCCAGAAACCCCATAATATCATCAATCGACTTCCCTTCCTGTAAGGTATGATAAATTGATTGTCGGGAGAGTTTATAGACGACGTCATCATGAATCCGCACAAGATCGGCAATCTTGCCAAGCTCCCAACGGATAGAGGGATCGAGGTCTTTCGATGCCGAGACTTCAAAATTGGCTCTGACGGAAAAGTACTTTCCGGCCTGCTTAGGGAATAAGGAAATATCATTGACCAGGATTGCAATCCCAAGAGGACTGATCCGGATACCAAAGGCGTCTTGCGGGACGTCGTGATGAAAGCTTTGTTCGATGCCTCCGATGTATAATAAAATTTTTAAAAAGTGCTCATCGCGAACCTTAGTCCCCTGCTTGAACCACTTCTGCTCAGGCATCAAGACCTCAAAAACCCGATCGACCGATTCCGAAGTTAACCACTTTCCACGCGGCACAAGAAGCAGCAGACGAAGGATGAGCTGCGCTTCGGCAGAGGACGTCATGTAATGATCCTGCCAGAATTGGAAGATCTCTTTCATTTTAAAGAAGTCAGTCTGCTCCAGCCATTTTTCGACGGCAGCGGTAATGCGGAGATAGTTCCCATCGATTTCAGTTAAACCCTTTGCTTCACAAAAACGATAGATAAAATCAAAGCGTGAGGGATAGTAGCCTTCTTCACGCTCCTTATCCGTATCTTCCAGAGGTCGTTCCGGCAGTTCGAACGAGTCCAGAATACGAAGCTGTGTGCGCTTAAAAATCACAAATTCTTGGGTCAGTTTGACATTATCTCGTTTTAAAAAGGCCAGAAATGTAAAAATATCCCGGATAATTGCAAGCCCGTCAAAACGGTTACTGCGTGGCTGGCTGTCATAAAAATCAAGGCGTTCCAGTAAATCCTGGCTGATTATTTCCAGCAGTGAATCCGCCAGGTCGACCGGAATCGAATAGCTTTGCCACGCTTCAGATTCTTGGCCGTCTTCTTCAGCGCTTTCATCGGTGGACACATAAATGATGCCGCGTTTGAGTAACGAATTCATGACATCAGCGGCTTCGAACTCTCGATCGGGAAAAATTCGCCGAAGCTCATCATGATATTTTTCAACAGAGAAGCCCTCTTCTTCCTTAAAGAATAAGGACATCATGACTCCGGCTGTCTGCATATCGGAGAGTTCGTTAAATAATTTTTTCAGGAAGTGTCTATCACGGAATTTCTGGGTCAACACTTCAATAAGCCTGGCCTTAGAGTAAAGATTACATTGAAGACTGTTTTCTAAAGCAATTGTTTGGGCAAGTTCAATTTGTATTTGAGATAAATATTCCTGGAATTTGATATTTGTTCCTAAATTCAAAGTCTTTGGAATGAAAAATCAGGGAGAAGAGGCCCGCTACGACAACAGCCTCAGCCCTCTCGTCCCTGAATGGACATTCTTTATCTACTTTATCACTCTTCCAAACTTAATACCGAACTTTAATCCTATCTCCCGGATGGAGGACCGTTCCGCTTCCAATGCCGTTCCATTTACGCAACTGTCTCACACTCACCCCGTAACGCGCGGCGATCTTACTTAACGATTCTCCCCGCTTGACCTTATGGTGAAGGGTCTGAGCGCCTTGACTGTTTTTAGCCAGGACATGTGTTGATGAAAGCGGAACACGTATCTTCTGTCCAATTTGCAGCCGCCGTGCATTGCGAATATTGTTATAGCGTTTCAACGTTTTTGTGTCGACATGATAGCGCTTTGCGATTTTGGCAAGCGTTTCGCGCCTCTGGACGGTATGCGTAATAACAGTCGGTCCATTCGCTTCAGGGATTTTCAGAGCCTGCCCGATTTGTAAAGATCGTACATTGTGGACATTATTGAGTTCCCTGAGGGTCCCGATATCAACACCGTAACGTTTGGAGATTTTTGAAAGATTGTCCCCTTTTTTTATCCGATAGGTCCAGGCTTTTTGAGCATCAGATGCACGTTTTTTGTCTGCAGCAGGAACGGATTTTTTTCTGGGGACGGGTCTTTCTGTGTTGGCAGTGCTGATAGTGCCTTGCACGAGAGCAATATTCCATGCATCGGTATTCGGCGGAACTCTCAGAGAATACAAACCTTTTCCCGGAGGAATGTTCGTTTGTTTCAATTCAGGGTTGAGACTTCGCAGGAGCCTATAGTCAATTCCCAGTTTCTTGGCCAGAGTCTTCACATTGGAACCGCGCTTTACCGGCACACGAGCATAATTCATCAGCCTCGGCCTCAGGGGTCTCAGTTTCAGTGGCTGCATCCCGTATTGTTCGGGATCCATCGCAAGAATGATCGCCGCTTTCAGCCGGGACACATAATGTTTGGCCCCGTCGCCAAATGCCCGAGTCTTTGCCAGCGCACTGATGTTGCGGGTTCTGTACTTCCCGATTGCCTTATGCACCTTATACTCTCCCATATAATACCCGGCCAGGGCCAAATCCCAATCGCCCAACATCTCATATAAGTCGCTCAGATACTGAGAGGCGGCTCGAGTCGCTTTTTCCGGATCGCGCCGTTCGTCGACCCAGGTATCCACTCGCAAACCATAACGTCTTGCGGTGGTTCGTACAAACTGCCACAAGCCGACTGCTCCGGCGGATGAGACGGCATCTTCGCGATAGTTACTTTCGATAAGCGGCAGCATTGTAAGCTCGAGTGGCAGTTGCTGCTCTCTAAAAATTTCCAGCATCATCGGAAGATATCGGGTCGCTCGTTCCATCCCCTTGCGATACTGTGAACGCGTACGTGAAAGATCCCGCACATATTTTCTGATGGTCGAGTCTGTCGGGTCGATCGATATCTCACCAAGGGTATCGCCAAAATTTTGAAAGATTCCTCGATCCTCGACAACGTTAACGGGGGCTGGAGCTGGGGCTGGAGCTGGAGCTGGGGAACGCTGCGCTTTAACCTCAATGGAAGAATAGAATGCCTCGAGCTGATCCGTATTTAACTCCTCTTCAGCGCCCTCTGTCTCTGTCTCAGGCTCCAGCATCTGGAGATATTCCTGCTTCAACTCCAATTTTCGCAGCTTGAAAAACAGTTTGTCATAGGTTTGACTCAGACGATAATGCGTCGCGGCATCCACGTCAGCCTCGAGCAGCACCTCAAGCGCCTGCTCAAAGATATCGCGTGCTTTCGTCCATTGACGTTCTTCATAGAATTTGCCGCCTTCATCATACATGGCCTCGGCCTGTGAGATGACTTCATTCAATTCCGGAAGCTCATCATCCCACATAAAATCATCTTCGACAACAACGTTCTCCGCCTCAATGAGCCTTGTTAATGCGAGTCCGCCTGTGTTTTGTGTCGGCATACAGCCTGTGACAATAAAAATTCCCACAAAAAGACTAAAATATACACTTTTTACGAACGAGCTTCTTAACATATATATTCTCCCTCATGTGTGTCGGCGGACGATCATGACTCTTAGCGTCGATCCCCCAGCCCGTGCAATGACAAGTCAGTAGAAATGTGCTGTCTCATAAAAAAATCACTCCACTCGTCCTATGCTCAGGAAACAGGAGAGCGTTGCGGATTTCCTTTTCACATTGCCAGGTCACATATATAACATACTTTTTCTTTGATGTAAAGAAATAAAATGTATCACCAGTGATCCAGAAGGAACGCTTATACAAGTTTCCCTCTTTTCTTCATCTGATCCTCAAATGTCTTGTGATACATGACATCCCATTCCCGCGATCCTTCCTGAATACTTCGTTTATACGAATGCAGAATTTGGCGGACTTCCTGATCAACCTCGTCTTCGACGTGTAAATCTTCGAGCATTGTATCCGCAATTTCCTTTCTCAGGGAGTTTTTTTCGACAAGACATGTCAGCAGGT
Organism: candidate division KSB3 bacterium; assembly: GCA_002748425.1. Taxonomy (GTDB): domain Bacteria; phylum Moduliflexota; class Moduliflexia; order Moduliflexales; family Moduliflexaceae. Next base: position 94,778 of record PDSJ01000017.1, read on the forward strand.
CCGTGTGGTACAGAGCATCTGCCAAGAGGTGGGACAGGTGCATGATTTTATCATGACTGAGCCTCATAATATTAAATTCCGCTCTTTTACAATTTTGCGCTTCACCATCTGGAACATTTCATGATACGAAATATTCTGCCGGCGCATCTGTTGAGCGTAGTCTTCTAAAATCCTGCGAACTTCTTCATCCAGATCGTCTTCAACCGTTAAATCCTTGATAATCACGTTACTTATCGTCGATTGAAGGAGCGACAGATCGGCATGAAGTTGAATGAATTTCTTCTGAACAAGACGCTGGGCCATGCGTCCGCTGAGAGATTCTATATAATCCCGTCGTAGTTTCATAGTCGCATCTTTTAGAAAAGTGTTAAAAATATTTTTTCATAAACTGGACGCATAGAAACTGACTCTGTAAAAAACAAATATCATCCAACCCCTCATAACGTCAAGAAAAAAATGGTGTTGTGTTGTGAACCACTTCAGAGAAAACGTGCGACAAATGCATACAAATCGAAAAAGCCGCAGGTGAAGACAGCAGCCGTTCATGGCTGAGTTTCGTGGAGAAGCGCGTTATCTTCGTCAGCGATGTTTGCATATCGCTCTGATGAAAAACAGGTTGACAATGGAGGGGGAAAAAAGATATATTGGCGCAGAATTGTGCAAAAATATAGCGGAGATCCGCAACCCTTCACTTATAGCGGACTTTCAAGCTGCCCTCTTAGGCCTGCGTTCAAGCATAATGTAAAAAGTTTCTGTGGTGAAGAGATTTTTTGCTGCTGCTTTGCTGGAGGACGATTTCTCAGATTTTGAGAAATCGTCCGGTCTGCGATCGCGAAAGCCTGTAGACGTGAAAACGCTACGCCAAGCCCAGTAAGCGCGGAACAAAGAGCACAAGATCGGACCAGTAAGCGATAATGAAAAGCGCCGTGATTTCCACCACGATAAAAGGCCAGATCGCTTTGCTAAGCTGCTCGAGAGTCAGTTTACTGATCCCGCAGGCCACAAACAGGCAAGCGCCTACTGGTGGCGTCATCAGAGCGACATTTAAGGAGAGCACCATGATAATGCCGAAATGAATGGGGTGGAGCCCCAGATGGTTCACGGCAATCGGGTGTAAGATCGGACCGAGAATAATCAAGGCTGCAGCAATATCCATGAACATGCCGACAATCAACATCAGGATCAGGATGAAGAGGAGAATGACGTGAGGGTTATCACTCATACTCAAAAATCCGGCAGCAACAGCTTCAGGAACCCGTTCCATCGTAAGCACCCAGCCGATGATAGAGGCCGAACCGATAATGAGGAAGACGACCCCTGTGGTTTTCCCGGTCTGATAAAGCAGTCCAGGAATATCGCCTAACTTGAGCGTCCGGAGTACAAAAAAACCGATGATGAAGGCATAGGCCACCGCGACTGCTGCAGCTTCGGTCGGCGTGAACATCCCGCTCAGAATTCCTCCAAGAATAATAATCGGCATCAACAGAGGAATAATCGCTTCTTTCGTTGCATTCAGGATCTCTTTGAGCGTCCTGCGAGGACTTTTTGAATACCCGCGCTTCATGGAGATATAGCCGGAGAGCAGCATGAGAAAAAAGCCTAACAGCAATCCTGGCAGAAAGCCTGCCGAAAAAAGTCCGGCGATCGAGACTCCCATCAGCGAACCGTAGATGACCATCATATTGCTCGGAGGAATCGTCGGGCCGATGATTGATGATGCCGCAGTCACTGCCGCACTGAAATCTTTATCGTAACCGTCATCGACCATGGCCGGGATAAGCATCGTACCGATGGCTGCCGTGTCCGAGACCGCAGCGCCGGTCATGCCGGCAAAGAAAATACTGGCCACAATATTCGCATGGGCCAGGCCCCCTCGAAGGTGGCCGACAAGCACATTGGAAAATTTTACCAGGCGATGTGTAATGCCGGTTTTGTTCATAATGGCACCGGCAAAGATAAAAAAAGGCATCGCCATCAACGTAAACATATCCAGGCCGGCATAGAAACGCTGCGAAACCATTTTAAAAATGAACGCATCGGAACTGGGATTCAAGAGGTACGGGAGTTCCGACACACCCGACATTTTCGCCAGTGACACGACCGCCGTAATGCCCAGCGCAAAGCCGATCGGCGTTCCAATAAATAACAGTCCGAAAAAAACAAGGCTTATAAATAGCAACATAATTTCACTGATGAATTAAATATCAACAGAGCCCTTGATATCTAATCCTTCTTTTTTCTCAAACATATCCAGTAAAATTTGCAGCACGGTCTGCACCATCGCGAACGCTCCGGCGACCGGGATTGCGAGAAGTGACCAGAACATGCTGATTCCGTAGCGAGCCAGAATTGGAGAAAGCTGTGTTTTGCCCTCAATCGCCATAAAATAGCCGAATTTCGTGAGCACCCACAGAAACCACAATACAATCACATTCACCAGGACTGCCGCCGCTTTCTGTACCGGGTGCGGAAGTCGGTGAATGAACATCGTAATTCCCAGATGCTCCCTGCGCATGATCCCAATACTGATAGCCAGGGAAGCAGCCCAAATCATCAGATAGCGTGCAACTTCTTCTGACCAGGAAAGCGGTTGCCGGATGGCATAACGGAAGAACACCCCCAGCAACACAACGATTGTCATGCCGGCTGTCGCAGCGATACACGGATACGCCGCGGCACGTTCAAAAAATATGCTTGCTCGCGTGATGACTCGTACTATCGAATTGTTACCCGTGTCTTTCATAATAAAGAATACTCGTGGAAGGAATTCAGGAATGAGCTGCCAGACAGTTTCACACTACCTGGCGGCTCGTTGTTCTCTACTGATCCATCATGGATGTTTTCACGTCTTCAATGGCGGCAAGATACTTCTCGACCCAGGCTGCTCCTTCCTCGCCGAGGGTTTCAGCAAAAAAGGCTTTTGCAGCTGGAATGGCAAGCGCTCTGAATTGCTCGATTTCATCAGAAGTCGGCGTGTACACTTCTGCATTCGCTGCAATCGTGGGCAGCCCCTTTTCAGTTGCTGTAATAATGCGATCGATTCCTCGTCCGGCGAGGACGGCAGCTTTTGCGGCGCCTTGCACGGCCTCTTGCTCTTCAGCACTCAGGCCGGCAAAGAACTTATCATTCATCACCCACACATAGAGACCGGCCATGTGGTTCGACAGGGTTACGTATTTTTGAACTTCGTAGAGTTTTCCAATGTTGATCACGGTAATCGGGTTGTGCTGGCCATCAACAACTCCGGTTTGCAAAGCCGTATAAATTTCAGCCCACGCCACCGGGGTGGCTGCCGCTCCCAGAGAATTCATAAATTCCATGTGGAGCGCATTGTTCATGGTGCGCATTTTAAGGCCTTTCATATCTTCAGGGCTTTTGATTGGGCGCTTTGAATTGCTGAACTGGAAGAATCCCTGCGGAATGAATCCCAGAACCCGCAAGCCGGTTTTGTCGAGAATGTCCGCTGCAAATTCTTTCCCGAAGGGGCCGTCGTACAGAGCGCATCCAATTTCATAGGATCCAAACGCAAAAGGCATACTCGTAATATCAATGATCGGGTAAAACGGTGCAATGCCGCCTACCGATGCGATATAACTCTGTGCGATTCCGGCCTTCACCTGCTCCATGGTTTCGCGTTCATTCCCCAGTGTGCCGTTAGGGTAAATTTCAACAGTCACAGCTCCTCCGGTCCTGGCTTCTACTTCACTTTTGAATACAGCACTGACGGCTGCTGTGGCGACATCAAAAGGCATTTGCGGATTGAGATGTGCCAGTTTGATGACTTTAGCGGCTTCAGCCATCATTCCGCCCATCACCATAAAAGACAGCAGCAACATAACTGCGGCAAACTTTTTCATCAGTTCTTCCTCCTTGCAATAAAAGTTACACTCGTGTGAATGACTCACTTAGGTCGACAGAAGAACCATCACCATCGCGGGAGAATATAGTCAAGAGTTTATTTCATGCTTTTATGAGAATTTTAGATCTTTACGGAAGATCGAGGTTGACAATCTTCCCGGCATTTGAAAGCTGGAAACAGACAGAAATGAGAGATATTTTCCGTAGACAGAGTAAACGTTTATGAGCGATTTTGCATTCCTCAACTCCCTCGACCGCAACGCGCCGTTTTGTCGTATCGGCGGGTTGTGGGGATCGTCGCATGCCTATGTGTCGGCTCTGATTGCTCAACGACTGCAGAAGAACACTGCGCTTTGTATCACGGCGACGGCAAAAGAGGCTGAAGAGTTGTACGAGGATTTGCTGTTCTTCCAGCAGCTCGGTCTGCTCCCCTGGAAGCGTAGGCAGATTCATCTCTACTCTCCATGGAACATTGCCCCCTACGAGAACAATTCCCCGCATCGGGAGATCGTCGCAGAACGCCTGAGTGTCTTGGATAAGCTGCGTCATAACGAGCGGATTATGGTGGTTGCCCCGATTGAAGCCGTCATGCACCGTAGTCTGCCGCGTAGCGAATTGGAGCGTTATACCCTGCACCTCGGATTCGCTGAAGAGCTGGATCGGGACGCATTTGTTGCTGCATTAGTGGATACTGGCTATACACACAGCCATCTGGTGGAAGGACGCGGAGAATTCAGTGTCAGGGGCGGTATTATCGATTTTTTCCCCTCTTTCAGCGCGTCTCCGATCCGCATTGAGTTATTCGGCGATGAGATTGAGTCAATTCGAAAGTTCGATCCGGAAACACAGCGTTCTTTTGAAGAACTGGAATTGATCAACGTGCTGCCAGGACGTGAGATCGTTCTGTCGGCAGAAAGCAGCCGGCTTGCCAAAGAGCGTATCAAAAAACGGATCTCCGAAGTTGGCGCCTCTCTCAATACGATCAACACGCTGATGAGCCATATTGACGAGCAGATATTTTTCCCGGGAGTGGAATGGTACGCGCCGTATGTGCATGGTCCGCTCGACACTCTGCTGGATTACCTGCCACAGGATGCTCCGATTTTTTTCAATGAGCCCTTTGAAATCCACAAGAAATGTGAAGCATTTTCAGAAACGGTTCAGCGGCATTATCAGAGTGCTCAGGAACAAGGCTCTCTGTTTCCCGACCCGGATCAGCTTTTCTTGAACGGCTCCGCGTTCGAATCGCAGCTGAAAGAACGGCAGCAGATACATTTACAGTATTCAGGAGCGAGCAGTGCCTTGGGACATGGGAAGCTTCAGCACTATGACGTTGGGATCAAGTCGATCGAGTGGGCCTATACGATCGTCCCTGGCGACAACAAGGTGGAGGACCGGGATCAGCGCATTGCGTCCACCGCAAAACGTGTCCGGGAGTGGCTGGAGGATGGGCTGTCAATCGTCATTTCCTCTTATACCGGGCATCAGGCCACCCGCCTGGTCGATATTTTACAAGACTATCACATCCCGGCGAAAATCTCTCGGTCTGAAACAGGTTCTCCCGAACGGATGAACGATGCTACGCCTATTTTACGGCCCTTCTGTCTGGAAAAGGACAGCCCCCGGGTCGTGGTGCTCATCAGCGCGCTGAACTGTGGTTTTATCCTGAGTTCTGAGAAACTGGTCTTTCTGAATGAGGACGAATTTCTCGGCAAGCAGACGGTCCGGCGCCGCCATCTCCAGCGTAAGGCCACTGGCCCGCAGATGAGCCTGGGAGAACTGGAATTGAACGACTATGTCGTCCACATCGATAACGGTATTGGAGTGTTTCTGGGCTTGAAAAAAGTGACGGTGCGGGGTGTTGCCATGGAATGTCTGCATTTGGAATACAAAGGCGGCGACAAGTTATACGTCCCTGTGGATCGATTGGACTTGGTACAAAAATACAAAGGGGCCGATCATCGCAAGCCAAGCATCGATAAATTGGGCGGTACGGCCTGGGCCAGGGTCAGAGAACGGGTCAAAGCGTCGGTGGAAAAAATGGCGCAGCAACTTGTGGAGATTTACGCTGCGCGTCAGGCCATGCCTGGCGTTCCGTTGTCGATCGATGAGCATCTGTATCGCGAGTTCGAAGCGTCCTTTGAATATGAAGAAACGCCGGACCAAGCGCGCGCAATTGAAGAGGTCGCACGTGATATGTCCTCCTCTAAACCGATGGATCGCCTGGTCTGTGGTGATGTGGGCTATGGCAAAACCGAGGTCGCAATGCGGGCCGCCTTTCGCGCGGTGCTGAACGGCAAGCAGGTTGCGATTTTAGTCCCAACAACGTTGCTGGCGCAACAGCACTACCAGAATTTTGAGCGTCGTTTTGCCGCGTTCCCTGTTGAGGTCGGAGTGTTAAGCCGTTTTAACAGCCGAAAGGAACAGCAAGAAACCATCAAAGGTGTCAAAGACGGCACGATCGATATCGTCATCGGCACTCATCGCCTGTTGCAGAAAGACATCGCTTTCCACGATCTGGGACTGGTGGTGATCGACGAAGAGCAGCGTTTCGGTGTGACGCATAAAGAGAAAATCCGTCAGTATCGTAAATTGGTCGATGTGCTGACGCTCACTGCGACTCCAATTCCGCGCACACTGCACATGTCGCTTATGGGAGTCCGCGATTTGAGCATCATCGAGTCGCCGCCGGAAGGACGCCTGGCCGTGCGTACGTATGTTATGCGTTTCGATGATGCGCTGATTCATGAAGCAATTACTCGTGAACTGGATCGCGGCGGACAGGTGTATTTCGTGCATAACGAAGTCGAGACCATTGAAGGAGCTGCACTGCGGATCAGACGTTTGCTGCCGCATATCAACGTTGCCGTTGCCCATGGCCAAATGAAGGAAAAAGAGCTGGAAAGCATCATGCTGCGCTTTGTGAAGAAGGAAATTGATGTACTGATCAGCACGACGATCGTGGAGTCTGGAATCGACATTCCGACTGTCAATACCATGATCGTCAACAAAGCGCACAAATTCGGCCTGTCCCAGCTCTACCAGTTGCGCGGACGCATTGGCCGTTCCAACGATCGGGCCTATGCTTACCTGCTGATTCCGAACGAAAAGCTGCTCTCCGTTGATGCCAAAAAACGTCTGCGGGTGATTCAGGACTTGAGCGAACTCGGTTCAGGATTCAAACTGGCGGCCCACGATCTCGAAATCCGGGGCGCCGGCAGTCTGCTGGGCGCTGAGCAGACCGGGCATATCGCCGCCCTTGGCTTTGACATGTACTGTCAGGTGATTGAAAACACTGTCAGGGAGCTGAAAGGTGAGGCTCAGGACGAAGAATTTCACCCGCAGATCGATCTGCAGGTTTCGGCTCATTTTCCGGAAGAATACATCTCCGATATGAAGTTGCGGCTCGAAGCCTATAAGCGTCTGATGTCGGCGCGAGATTTCACGGACCTGTTCGATGTGGAAGCAGAAATCGAAGATCGCTACGGGAAACTGCCGGATGAAGCCCGCAGCATCGTAGCGTTGGCCGAATTGAAGCTGATCGCTACACGATTACGCATTCAGCACATTCAGGCCTGTGAAGAATATATCAAAATCGTTCTTGGTGAACGCAGCCCAATCGACGGCGATCGCATCCGCACAACGGTCGACCGCTTCGAGCGCAAGGTTCAGCGACTCTCATCCGGAGCTGGTCTGCTCCTTGATAATACGCGCCTGAACGGCCTCGCTCGCCTCGAATGCGTCAAAAAATTACTCAGTACCCTGCAAGGGCAGTGAATCGTAAGGACACTCGCTGTCTTTGCAGGACAAAAAACGTCGCACATTATGGAATCGATCAAAGAAATTTATCGGATTGGCATGGGGCCGTCCAGCAGCCACACGATGGCGCCGCGAAAAGCAGCTTCGCTCTTTCTCGAACGTGCGCCGAAAGCAGCAGTGTATCGCGTAACCTTATACGGCAGTCTGTCGGCGACCGGACGCGGCCATCTGACGCATCAGGCCATTACTGACGCCATGACGCCGCATACCGTCGAGCTGATCGATGAACCGGATGTCACACTTCCCTACCATCCCAATGGCATGCGTTTTGAAGCGTTTGACGACCATGCCAATCTGCTGGATTCGTGGCAGGTGTACAGCATCGGCGGCGGCGCCTTGAGCGAAGGGGAAGAGCACGCCCGTCCCGTATATAAGCTGAGCAGCATGAATGCACTGATTCGCTGGTCTGAGGAATCGGGACAACCGCTTTGGATGTATGTGCAAGAGCGGGAAGACGACAGTGTCTGGGAGCATCTGGAGCAGGTCTGGCACGTGATGCAGGAAGAAATCCGTCGAGGTCTGGAGGCGGAAGGCGTGTTGCCGGGGAGTTTGAAACTGCAACGCAAGGCCCATCAAATCCATCAGCAAACCCGACGGTTGAACGATCTTTCTCAGCGTACCGGCCGAATTTCAGCCTATGCACTGGCTGTTTCCGAAGAAAATGCTTCCGGCGGTTGTGTTGTGACAGCCCCTACCTGCGGGGCCTGCGGTGTATTACCGGCCGTGTTATTGTATTTACAGCAGCACCATAATTTTGCTCATCAAAGAATTCTGCGCGCTCTGGCTGCTGCCGGATTGATCGGTAATCTCGTCAAACATAATGCCTCGATTTCAGGCGCGGAAGTCGGCTGCCAGGGCGAAGTGGGAACTGCCTGCGCGATGGCAGCAGCAGCAGCGGCCTATCTCCTGGGAGCGTCGACCTGCCAGATCGAGTATGCCGCCGAAATGGGCTTGGAACATCATCTGGGCCTGACCTGCGATCCGGTCGCCGGATTAGTGCAAATTCCTTGTATCGAACGCAATGCCGTGGCTGCGACCCGCGCGTTGGATTGTGCGGAATACGCGCTCCTGTCTGACGGACGTCATCGTATTTCTTTCGATCAGGTCGTGCAAACCATGAAGCAGACCGGCCATGATTTGCCTAGTCTGTACCGTGAAACCGCTGCGGGCGGTCTGGCTTCGACATATGGTATCATGCAGGCCGCAGAAAATCGGTAACATCCTCATTTCGGCAGCGCGTCATGTCAAGCTGCTGCTCCTGTGACAAGGCTGACAAAAAAACAGTGATTCCAGTTGCTTGCTATGGTGGGAAATTTTCTCATAAGCTGTAATGTGTTGCAAGCGTTTAAAAAAAAGAGTTTTTTATATTGACAATATCATAATATTATAATATATTGATTTATTGTCGCGACAAATGTTATAGATAGAATGCACAAGACAACAAGGAGGTCTGTATGAAGGCATTACTTTTTCAACGTCGCTGGAACTGGCGTGTCAGTGGCGTTGCTCTCGGCATCGTGTTTCTTCTGGCTGTGACGCTCGTAAAGCCTATCGGAGTTTCAACCCAGTTTGTCATCTTTGACGGTATTCTCTGGAACATGTTTTCGGGTGACATCGTTGTAAAGAACCCGGACTCGGAAGGCAGTTATTCGAGTCCGAACGCATACTTCAATAAAAGCGGCGGTAAGTATGCAAAAAGTGTCGCCAACCCCCTGAACTATTCTTTCATTTTTGTTGCGGCCATGATCCTTGGCGGCTTTCTGGCAGGAAAACTCCAGTCTGAGAAAAAGACTGAAGACTCTTCGACGATTCCGTCTGTCTGGCGCGAACGTTTTGGCGGTTCAGCAGTTAAACGTCATGCCGCGGCTTTTTCAGGTGGTCTCCTGGTATTGACAGGAGCGCGCCTGGCCGGTGGATGTACAAGCGGCCACATGATGAGCGGCGTGATGCAGACATCCCTGAGCGGGTATCTGTTTATGCTGGGGACTTTTCTTGTTGCTGTCCCTGTCGCGCGTTTCATGTATACAAAGGAGGGAAAATAATAATGAGTATTGTTTTAGCCATTATTCTGGGTGTTGTGTTTGGTTTTGTGCTGCAAAAAGCAGGGGCAGCTGATCCGCAGGTGCTCATTACTATGCTGCGCTTAAAAGAATTTCATCTGATGAAAGCCATCCTGCTGGCGATCGGGCTCAGTAGCTCAGGACTATTTGTTCTACTCGCAGCTGGGCTGATCGATCCTTCGCACATCAGCGTGAAATCGTCGTATGTCGGCGTTATCATCGGAGGCGCTGTTTTAGGGCTGGGCTGGGTCATTTCAGGATTCTGTCCCGGGACTGGTGTGGTGGCGCTCGGCGCAGGCAGAAAAGATGCCTTGTCGTTCCTTCTGGGCGGCTTGCTTGGAGCACTGGCGTTCACAGTGAGTTACGGAACGCTAAAAGCGTCGTTGCTGTTTGCAACACTGGGCGGCAAGAGCACTCTGGCCGTGACCGGCAATGACAAGTTCCAGGCCCTGCTTCCCGGGCTTCCCGGCATTGTTGTGGCGGGTGTTATCGCTGCGATTTTTCTCACCCTTGCGTGGAAGCTGCCTGAAAAAAGTCATGCCTGACAGACATTATGATGACAATCCCCGTGCCCGGAGGTTAGGGCGGCACGGGGGAGACGATCTGATACGTCGCGTTCTGAGAGAATTCTTTCGTATGGTCATACTGACATCGCGCTATTTAAGGAGCAACGTGCTCGGATCGTGGAGGTAAATGCGCTCACCTTCTGAAAGTCCTTTGGTCACGATAATAAAATCATCGTTATACGCCCCGTTCTGCACAATGCGTTCTTCGGCCTTGCGGCCATTGACCACATAGCAGCGCTTTTCCCCGTCTCGTTCAAAGACGCCTTCCAGAGGAACGTAGAGGACATCTTCAAAGCTGTTCACCAGAATATCCACACGTGCCGTCATCCCCGGGCGCAGACGGGAATCGGATGTATCAAGCAGGACCTGTACCTGAAAATATTTGCTCCCGGTCCGTTGATGGTCGTCGGATTTGGCCAGCGATCCGATGAGATGAACTTTCCCAGTATAGACGTTGTCCGGGTAAGCGTCAACGTGTATCCGAACGTTCTGGCCCAGACGGACGTAATGAATATCGACTTCCCGGATCTGCGTTTCCACCAGCATGTGGGAAATATCTGGAAGGCCGATCAGCCCCTGGTGACTCCAGACCGCGTCACCAACCTGAATTTTACGGGTCTTCCCGGAAGCAGGAATCTCGTTGTAAATTACAAGACCTGGAATTGGCGCGTAGATCGAGGTTTTCTGCAATTCCTTGAGGGCGCGTTGATATTTTTCCTGCAAGCCTTGCAGACGAGCCTGTTCTTTCTTGAGATTCGCCTGTTGTGCGCTGATTAAATACGCGGCAACTTCCTTCAGCTGGCTCAGATGCTCCCGCCGTTCCCGGGCATTGCTTTTTGCCTGTTCGATCTGGCTCGGGCGGGTGAACTGCATGAAAATTTCTCGTTTCTGTTCGATAAAATGATACTCGGATTCCGCCTCTTGCAAGTTCAACTCGGCTTTCTTTAATTCGTTCCGGGTAATAAAGCCGGATTGCAGCATATCCTGCAAATCCGCCACGTTCTGCACAGCTCGATTGTAAGCGGCCTGACTGCGCTGCTTTTTCATCTCCAGCTCTCTGAGCGTGATGACGCCCTCACCTTCCTGGATATTTTTTAACTCGGCGTCGGCCGCAAGAATATCGGCTTGCGCTTCTTTCAGGTCGCTCTCATTTTTCACCCGCTGGAGTTTGACGTGGTCTGCGGCTTCCACAATCGCCGCTTTGACCTGGGCGATCTCATGCCGAAGTTTCCGCAGCTCTTCCTCGAAAGCCGTCTTGTCAAAGGCGATTACGAGGTCACCTTTTTCGACATAACTGCCCTCTGGCGCGATACTGACGATTTTAGCACGATTACTCGTAATTTCTGAAGCCAGCGTCACAGTTTGCAGGGCCTGCAGCGTACCACTTTCGGTAATGCTGATGCGTAGTTCGCCGCGTTCGACCGTTGCCGCCGGAACTGCGTCCAAAGAAAGCTCTTCCTGAAAAAAATTTCCAGCGGCAAAAGCAATGCCTGCCAGAATTACCACTCCTGAAACGATCCATATCATGTTCGATGTCATAGCATGAAATATTGGGAGAAAGCCTGATTTTTGGCAAGGAGAAAATGTAACTGAAGCACTGTGGGGGCCGTTCGATGTGGAGCGTGGAGAATGGTATGACAACAGGCCTCGTCACACCATTCCTGGGGAGAGTCCCGAGCGCTATTCCGCAGCAGCAGAGGCGGTGAACGCTTGACGTGCAGCAAGATTGCTGTCCATCATGAACAGGCCCTGTGGACTGTCGCCGACCATTTTGAGCCTCTCAAGAATGCCCGATGCAGTACTTTCTTCCTCCACTTGTTCGCTCACAAACCATTGCAGAAAAATTCCTGTCGCATGATCTTTTTCCTCAATCGCCAGACTAGCAAGGTTGTTGAACAAACCGGTCACATGCTGTTCGTGCTTCAGCGTCGTGTCAAATGCATCGACTGCGTTCTTCCAGGATGTTGGCGGGGCTTTGATGGCCTCTAATTTGATTGTACCGCCTTTTTCAAGGATGTAATTGTAGATTTTCATGCCGTGGTCCCATTCTTCCTGAGCCTGCATTTGCATCCATGAGGCAAAGCCTTCAAGATTTTTGGCTGCGAAATCAGCAGACATCGACAGATAAAGATACGATGAATAAAATTCAGCAGTCACCTGTTTATTCAACGCCTCTTCCATTCTTTTGCTTAACATAGCGTAATCCTCCTTCTTCACAGTGACATGTCGTGGTCACTAAAGCGTTCAGTTTTTATCACATAATACGTGCCCAGCATCGCGATGTTAGCTGATTATACGCAGGCGAGAATTGTCAAGAAGGAAAGCGACAACTTTACTTGAGGACGCGACTATTTTCCAGAGCGTGGCGCAGAGAAGAACCTCTTATGTTTGAGCAAGTTCGTACCTGGAGGCTTTCGTAGATTTTTCTCTTGACTTCTCTCCACAATGGAGATATGGCTTCAATGAAATCTGTTTGTCATAAGTGCTTATATATTATTGAGTGGACTGCTCTACTGAAACATAGAGCGTGAAGAGATCGAAGATCAACGGAGACACGACGTTATGGCAATGGACGTAATGCAGTTACTTGAATTTGCAGTCAAACAGGGAGCGTCCGATGTTCATCTCAGCGCTGGCGAGCCGCCGATGTTCCGCGTTCACGGTAACATGAAAAAACTGAATGTGCCGCCTGTCACGGATGAAGAAGCTCATAAGATGATTTTTGACATTATGAACGATAATCAGCAGAGAAAGTTCACCGAAGATCTGGAGGCTGATTTTTCGATCGAACTGCCGGGCGGAGAATCTCGCTTCAGAGTCAACGCCTTCAATCAACGACGCGGTGAATCAGCCGTCTTTCGCCAGATTCCGACGAAGATTTTGACTTTCGAAGATCTTGGCCTGCCAAAAGTGCTCATAGAAGTGTCGAAAGCCAGCAAAGGTCTCGTGTTGGTGACGGGCCCGACCGGAAGCGGGAAATCCACGACTCTGGCGGCAATGGTGGATTTGTTGAATAAGGAAGAGTTTGGGCATATTCTTACGATTGAAGACCCGGTGGAATTCGTGCACAGGTCTCAGAACTGTCTGATCAATCAGCGTGAAGTCGGGCCGGATACGCACAGTTTTGCGCGGGCATTACGCGGGGCCTTGCGCCAGGATCCCGACATTATTCTCGTTGGAGAAATGCGCGATTTGGAAACCATCTCACTGGCTCTGACAGCTGCCGAAACCGGTCACCTTGTGTTCGGGACCCTTCATACCAGCAGCGCCCCGAAAACTATTGACCGTATTATCGACGTTTTTCCGGCCACCGAGCAGGGACAGGTCCGGGCCGGCCTTTCCGAATCTCTACGCGCAGTCGTCTCGCAGACCTTGTTGAGAAGATCCGACGGCAAAGGCCGGGTGGCGGCGCTGGAAATTATGATCGGGGTTCCTGCCGTGAGAAACTTGATTCGTGAATCGAAAATCCACCAAATCCCGTCGATTATGCAGACCGGAAGTCAGCACGGCATGCAAACCATGGATCAAGTGCTCATGGAATTAGTCATGAAAAAAGTGGTGACGATGGAAGAAGCAATGACGAAAACCGCCAACCTGGATCTTTTCAAAAATTTCAAGCAAAAGCAGCGGGAATTTCAGATGAAGAGACAGCAGGCTACGGCTGCCAGACGAAAATAAGACGACCGGTACAGTGCGAAGTGCTGTACAGAAGGAGAAGTATAATGGGTTTAAAAATCGAGCAACTGCTGGAATTTATGGTAAAACATGACGCCTCTGATATCTATCTGACCTACAATGCGCCTCCGATGTTTCGCATTGAAGGCATTACCCAGCCTGCCGGAAAGTACAAATTGACTCAGGAAGATACTCGGGATCTGGCTCATCAGATGATGAACAAGAAGCAGCAGCAGGAATTTGAAGATACCTACGAATGCAATCTTGCCCTCTTCTATCCGAAACTCGGCCGTTTTCGCGTCAATATCTTTCGCCAGATGAATTGTGTCGGTGCTGTGATCCGCCAGATTAAAATGGAGATTCTCACCACCGAGCAGTTACATCTTCCTTCCACGTTAAATGATATTGTCATGGCTAAGCGCGGTCTGGTGATCGTCGTGGGTGCGACCGGTTCCGGAAAGTCCACGTCGCTCGCTGCAATGATTGATTATCGCAACTCCAACTCTTCTGGGCATATTATTACGATTGAAGACCCTGTGGAATTCGTGCATCCACATAAGAACTGCGTCATTACCCAGCGTGAGGTCGGCACGGATACCTTATCGTTCAAGGCCGCGTTGAAAAATACTCTGCGCCAGGCGCCGGATGTCATTCTGCTTGGAGAAATCCGGGATGCGGCAACCATGGAGCATGCCGTTGAATTTGCCGAAACCGGCCACCTGTCGATCGGAACGCTGCATGCGAATAATGCCAATCAGGCGCTTGAACGTATCATGAACTTTTTTCCCATTGAGAGGCACGAACAGATTTATATGCAGCTTTCCCTGAACCTCAGAGCGATTATCTCGCAACGACTGGTCCGAACCGTTGATGGAAAACGCCGGGCGGCCGTGGAGATCTTGATTAACAAACCCCGCATTGCTGATCTGATAAAAAACGGCGAAATCGATCTGATTAAAGAAGCCATGGAGCAGCTCACGATTGATGGTCTCCAGACCTTCGATCATGATCTCTTTCAACTGTATCGGGATAACATCATCAGCTATGAAGACGCTCTGGCCAATGCGGACAGCGCAAACAATTTGCGCCTGAAGATTAAAACTGCTGGATTAGTAATTCCCGGAGAGGAAAATGCAGCCAAAGGTTTTTCCTTTCGAGAAGCCGCTCCGGTCAATCCACAGACGGGCGTCGGACGACGGCGTCCGAAAATGAAACGATAGTCAAGCCTCCTCGTGTCAGGAGCTGAGGATGATGTATAATACCATCCTTTGCCATCTTATCCACATGAGGGAGGAGGAGGAATCATGATGAACGAGAATCGACGTCTCTATGCGATAGTCAGCCTCTTATTCAGTGTGTTTGTGTTCTGCGCTTCAGCCGGGGAAGCCGAGATGAAAACGTTCAGCCCGGCGTACGGGGAACTCATGACGATGCTGGAGAATTTCAGGCCGGAGAACAGCATCGATGTCAACATCGGAACAGAGTTCGAGGAGTACAAGATCGGAGATCCTTTTGAAATGCGCTTCATGACTAGCGAAGCATGCTATATCGTACTGATGAATATCTCGAGCGGTGGTGATATAACGTTTATTACGCCAAGTGCCGTAATGCCGGATAATAAAGTGGATGGAGGACGTGTGTATTCAACTCGAAGTGATTTTGATATGGACATCAAAGTCGCCGCGCCGGAAGGTATTGAGACGATCAATATTTTTTGCAGTTCGGAGCCTCTTGATCTGTTTCATTATGATGGCGAGAAAGAACCGTTATATACGATCAAGAGCTCTGACGAAGTCCGTCTCACAAAACTGATCGAGAATCTTAAACGGCTCGAACAAATCGATTGGTCCGGCAACAGTGTGAGCTTTAAGATTACCGATCCTGCAAGCACAAGACGGACGCGGGCAATCTTCAGGAAACGAGGTGGCGGAGCCTTGCTGCCGATTGGTTCGACCGGTACTACCGGCAAGTTTTTTCCTCCGATTGGAACAACTGGCACGACCGGGAAATCAGAAAACAGGCCGTCAAACTCAGAACATGAGTAGAGAGCTGGCTGAAGATCGTGCGCTGAGGGTCAGGGCGGATCTGTCCGGTGCGGTCGACATTGCGTCATGATGACAGGCGAGATCTTGTTGCTCAAACGTCCGTCATGCAATCACACTTTCCTGAAGAGTGAGTCAGGAAGCTTAGATGTGTCGCGGCATTCATGACGTGACGCCCAGTTCTCCGGAAACATTTCGCAGCTATGAAACGCAAACGGATTCCCGGCAAGCGCTTTGCTCTGACTCTCAGCCTAAGTATGATTGCATTGAGCCTTGTGATCGTACTGAGCCTGCTCTTTCCAAACCAGTTTCGTGAGTGGGAAGAGAAATCTCTGGATTACCGTTTCCGTCTTTGTCCTGCTGTTCTGAAATCTTCACATATTACGCAGATCGGCATTGATGACAGGAGTCTGGATGCGGTCGGCGTCTGGCCCTGGGATCGTACATTTTATGCACGTATGCTCGATATTCTCACAAAATTCGGCGTGAGAACCGTCGCTCTGGATATCCTTTTCCCCAGAAAATCTTCGCAAGCTGGGGATGCGGCCTTCCTGGCAAGCATCAGACAGGCCCGGAACGTCATTCTGTCCGCAGCGTTTCAGCTTATCGATCACCCCTGTTTTACCCAGCAGGAATACGCAGATTTTTTGCGACGTTTTCCACATACGCGGGAGATGCTCGAAGCGTTCAGCTCAAAGAACGCGCAGGGGAATCTCTGTATTGCCGTGGAACAGTTCTCCGATGAACAGCTCGAGATGCTTGACGAACAAGCCTATGGTGATCTGATGATGAGCAACGAGTTTATTTATACCGGCGACGACGATCGTCAGCGTTTTGAAGAGCTGTTGCAGCATTTCCACTATCCGTTTTCCGTCAGCGATTTCGGCAGGATGTGGTATGCCAATCGTGTGCTGGCCCCCATGAAGGGCTTGGCAAAGGAGGCTGCCGGGCTTGGACATATTACAGCCACTCCGGACTCTGACGGCGTGTTTCGGCGTGTTCCCCTGGTGATACGCGCTCAGCAGCAGCTGTTTCCTTCGTTGGCGCTTGCTTCGGCCCTCAAATTTCTTGATGTCGCGCCTCACAATGTCGTGCTTGTACCGGGAAAACACATTCTGCTCCGTGCGGCAAAATTTCCTGGCAGCACAGAGCGCGAAGACCTCCGTATTCCGGTTGACGAGCGTTTTCAACTTCGAGTGAACTTTCCCAAACAGCAACGTGTTCATTCGTTTATCGATGTGTTGGAGAGTCAAAATTCCCCTGAGCTGTCTGCCGCACTGCAACGCGAATTTCAGGGCAGTATCTGTACGATTGGATATATTTCCACCGGCACAGGTGATATCGGGCCGACTCCGCTCGAAACCAATTATTCTCTGGCCGTTATTCATTCTGCTACGCTGAACACAATTCTGACAAAAAATTTTCTATACGAGACCAAATGGTATGTTACGTATGGAATCACCCTGCTGCTCTTGATCGGCATGTCCTTCATCTTTCATCGACTGTCGCCCCTGCGCTTTACGCTGGCTGTGATTTTGACGCTCAGCGGATATATTGCCCTGAGTGTTTTCCTGTTTTATGCCTACGGTCTTATTCTTCCGGTGGTTTATCCGACTCTGTTCTCCTGGCTTCTCGCTTATACACTGCTGATCGTCTTTTGGTACGCTACCGATGAGCGCGAACGCAAACAGTTACGGTCGGCGTTCGGTACGTATGTCTCGCGGCAAATGCTGGCGCAGATCCTGGAGAATCCGAAAAGTCTGACCCTCAGCGGACGTCGAAAGGAATTGACAATCATGTTTTCCGATGTGCGCAAATTCAGTACGCTCTCTGACAAAATTGAGCCGGAAGTGATTCACCGTCTGCTTAACATGTATTTCAGCCGCATGACAAATATTGCATTTAAATATGATGGATTTGTTGACAAATTTATCGGGGATGGCTTGTTATGTTTTTTTGGCGATCCGATTTCCTATCCAGATCATGCGTTACGAGGCGTTAAAGCTGCGATTGAAATGCAGAAAGCGGTGCGCGACATTGGACCGGAGATTCAGGAAAAATTCGGTTTGGACCCGATTGTTATCAGAATCGGCCTGAATACCGGCCATGTAATTGTCGGCAATATGGGGGCTTCCGAACGGATGGAGTATACTGTTCTGGGTAGCGAAGTCAATCTCGCCCAACGCTTGGAATCCTCTGCGACACCTGGTGAGATTATGATCAGTCAGAAGACCTATGAACAGGTGAAAAATTTTGTGAACACCCGTGATATGGGTGAAATTCACGTCAAAGGATTTCAACGTCCCATTAAAGTCTACGAAATCGAATTACCTTTCGAAGAATAAGATTCTTCCTGCCGCCGTTGAGATTTCAGGCCTGCGTACGCGATGGAACAACTCACGAAAAAATCGCTCGAAAAACTACCGCCATGTAATGTCGAGGCAGAACAGGCAGTGCTCGGAGCCGTTCTTCTCGATAATCATGCGATTTTAAAGGCCCTTGAGGTCTTTGATCCCGCTGATTTTTACCGCCCGAGCCATCTGAAGATTTTCGATGCGATGTATGCTCTCAGCGAACGGGGAGATGTCATCGATCTGCTGGTGTTGCGCGATGAGCTGGAACGCAAAAAAGAGCTGGACAATGTTGGTGGTCCTGCGTACCTGGTCGGCCTGGTCGATGTGGTGCCTACGGCCGCTAATATCGAATATCATGCCAAAATCGTTCATGAAAAAGCCATTGCCCGCCGTTTGCTGAACGCCTCGATTGAGATTGCGACCCGCTGCTATGATGAAGCTGAAGAGGTTGACAGCACCCTCGAGTATGCCGAGCAAAAGATTTTCGAAATTTCTGAAGGGCAGAACAAACAATCGTTTACCACTCTTGATGAGATTATCAAACGCGGGTTTGAAAAAATCGAAGAGCTGTCCGTTCGCAAAAGTCTGGTCACAGGAGTTCCCACCGGTTTTGTCGAACTCGATAAGCTGACATCCGGTTTTCAACCGTCGGATCTTGTGATTTTAGCAGCACGTCCTGCGATGGGCAAAACCTCGTTCTGTCTGAATATTGCGCAAAACCTGGGAGTGAAAGCCCAGGTGCCGACCGCGATTTTCAGCCTTGAAATGTCGAAAGAACAGCTAGGGATCCGGTTGCTCTGTGCTGAATCCAGGCTTGATTCGAATAAAGTGCGGATTGGCGCACTTGAAGACGAGGATTGGGAGCGTCTGACACACGCGTCGGAAGTCCTTTCCAGCGCTCCAATTTATATTGATGACACGCCAGCGATTTCCATCCTGGAAATGCGGGCCAAGTCGAAACGTTTGAAAATGGAGAAGGGGCTTGGAGCAATTATTCTCGACTATTTACAGCTTATGGACTCCAGAACCCGGCGTGAGAACCGCCAACAGGAAATTACGGAAATCTCGCGGTCCTTAAAAAAACTTGCCAAGGAGCTCGACGTTCCGGTCATTGCGCTTTCCCAACTCAGCCGCGCGGTTGAAAGCCGTCCCGATAAACGTCCTCAGCTCTCGGATCTCCGAGAATCTGGCGCGATCGAGCAGGATGCAGATATTGTGATGTTTATTTACCGGCCGGATGTCTATTTTGACGACGCGCCCGAGGGCATTGCGGAACTTATTATCGGCAAACAGCGCAACGGCCCGGTGGGGACAGTCGAATTGGCCTTTATTAAAGAATATACCCGCTTTGAAAACCTTGATACTCATCATCACGCGCCCGAAGAAGGGGGGAACGTCTTTTAGCGTATGGAATTCTTCGTGAGTTCGTTTATTCTGCTTCTGTTTTTGCTGATGTGTTCCGCCTTTTTTTCCGGCAGTGAAACCGCCATGTTCTCGCTGAATGCCATCCGGCTCCAGCGTCTTGAAAAAGAAGGGGCAACGCCTGCGGCCAGGATCGTTTCAAATTTTCTCAAACACCCCAGTAAACTTCTGGTCACCATTTTGATCGGAAACGAAGTGGTCAATATTTTTGCTTCTTCAACAGCTGCGTCGTTCTGCGTACGATTTTTTGGCGAGCGCTTCGGGCCGATAATTGCCACCGCCGGCATGACGATTCTGCTGTTGATTTTTGGAGAAGTGACCCCGAAAACATTTGCCGTGCAGTTCCCCATGAAATATGCCTTTTTCGTCTCAAGGCCGCTGCAATTCTTTTCGAAAATCGTGTTTCCGGTCCGCGCGGTCCTGACCAGCATTGCCGACGCGATCCTGAGACTCATCGGCGGGTCCCGAAAAAGCCATGAACGGCTTCTGACCGGTCAGGAGTTTCGGACCTTGCTTACTGTCAGCGAACGTGAAGGAGTGGTTGTGGCCGCTGAGAAAAAAATGATCGATAATCTTTTCGATTTCAGCGAAATGACGGTGAAAGAGATCATGATTCCCCGTACGGATATGCTCTGTTTTTCGCTTGACGACAGTTTCGCCGATATTCTTGAAAAATGCCGATCTGAGCTGCATGCCAGGGTGCCGGTTTACGAAGGGATGTTAGATAATATTGCCGGCGTTGTGTATGTCAAGGATCTGCTCCCTGTCATTCAAAAAGAGCCAGAAGACTTTACGTTACGGGATGTTTTGCGGGAGGCGTATTTTATCCCGGAAAGTAAAAAGGTTCAGGAACTGTTAAAGGATTTTCAGGCGAAAAAAATTCATATTGCGATTGTTGTCGATGAATACGGTGGAACGTCCGGCTTGGTCTGCCTGGAAGATATTCTTGAAGAGATCGTCGGAGATATTTCGGATGAGTTTGACAAGAATAATCTGCCCTGGTGTGTCACAGTCGAGGAAGGGCGGCGTTATCGCGTCAACGCGATGATGCATATTCACGAATTCAATCAGGAGTTTCATACTGATTTTTCTCAAGAATTCTACGGAACGGTTTCCGGACTTTTTCTTCATGAATCAGGACGTATTCCCAGGAAAGGTGATACCGTTACGATTGAGGACCTTCGCTTAACGGTAAGCAAGCTTCGGAATATCAGAATTCTCGAAGTTCTTGTAGAACGGGAGCCCTTGAGAGAAAAGGAACGACCATGACAGCATTGATGGTGATTGAATACGCAGCGATTGTGTGTTGCGTACTGTTCGAAGGATTTTTTTCCGGATCGGAAATCGCGATTATCTCTGTGGATAAAATCAAACTGCGTCACCTGGTTTCGCTAGGCTCAAAAGGGGCAAAACAGGCTCAGCATATGCTTCATCAGCCAGAGCGTTTTCTGGGAACAACCCTGGTGGGGACAAACATTTCCGTGGTCCTCGCGTCTGTGCTTCTGACGACGATTTTTTCACAAATGCCGCGATTTTCACACAATGCCGAATTATATGTGGCACTTATTTTAACCCCCTTTGTCCTGCTTTTCGGCGAGATTATTCCCAAAAGCATTTTCCAGCAGCATGCCGATACGCTTGTCCCCATTATTGCCCGTCCTCTGCATGTCGCCTTTAAAGTGTTCTACCCTGTCGTCTTCTTGGTTTCGACGTTTACCAATGCTCTTTTAGCGATGCTTGGAGTCGAAAAGACTACGCAACGGCACAGTTTTACGCGGGATGAGTTGAAATTTCTCGTCAAGACAGCTCCGCAAGCCGATGCTGAAGAACAGCATCGGCAGGAAATGATGCGCCGGGTGTTTGAGTTCGGCGACAGCAGCGTTGAAGAGATTCTGGTGCCGTTGGTTGAGGTGACTGCCTTAGAGAAAGGAACAAGTATTGCCGATGCTGTTCACACGGTGCAATCCTCCGGGTTCTCGCGTTTTCCGATTTATGAAGACCGTGTCGATCAGATTATCGGGGTCGTCCATGCTTTTGATCTCTTGCGTGCAACTGCTGATGACCGGCAGATCGATCCGTTTATCCGTAAAGCGTATTATGTGCCCAAAATGATGCCATTGGTGGACTTAGTGCGGAATATGCAACGTCACGGGACACAGATCGCAATTGTGGTGGATGAGTACGGTGGTTCTTTAGGGATGGTAACCCTTGAAGATTGCCTGGAAGAAATCGTTGGCGATATTGATGATGAATTCGATGAATTGGATGGTGAGATGTATCAGAAACTCCCTGACGGCAGCTTTCGCGTGCATGCCAGAATGGAGATTGACGAAATCAATGCCAGCTTCGGCTTTGAACTGCCGGAAGATGGTTTTGAAACCCTGGGCGGCTTTCTGCTGTCAGAGTTTCGTCATATTCCTCAGATCGGGGAAACATTAGAATGGCAGGGGCTTCGTTTTCGCGTTGAGGAAACGACGGCCCGTTCAGTCCTCTGGGTCAATGTGTGCCCTCTTGAGGAAGCAGAGTGACCGCTGCCCTTCTGACGGAAGAAGGGCGCACGGTGTTAGACGCCGCGATCACGCCCTTTAAAGCTTTCGGTCGCTTCCAACGCCTTCCCGATACGGCCTTTGTTCATGACTCCGAGACTGCCAAGCATAATCCGTAAATCTGCGATGAAGCCAGTTGATCCTTTGAATCTGGGATCGTAGAAGAGAATTTCCTGCTGCAACTGCTGCGATTTGGTCAGGCCATAGTTCGTCTTACGCATGGAGATGCTTCCCGGACTGGTCATGCCTCCGGGGATAAAGCTCATCAGAGCTCCGGTCAGCCATTGTGTGTCCTGATCTGCGAGAATTTCATGTTCTGGCATGGTGCGAATGCCAAGCCCCCCCATATCTCCCAGGGCCACATTAAAAAATTGCAGAAATTCATCAGGCGAATTTTTACGCATCCAGTTCCCAAGTTCTGTCGCGCGAACCACATCTCCGACGGTCATCGTGCGAATTTTAAAAATCAGGAAGCGCTGGAGACGAAAGGTAATCCTCGGCTGCATGAAAAATGCGCTGGACATCTTGATGCGCTCTGCCCCAGCATTTTTTTCCGGGTCCTCTCCGTCTGCGTCGAGATGCTCTACCTGCCATTCCGTCCGATGTTTTTGCGGCACAATATGATCCTTCACCGTCTGGATCCAGATCGCTAATATCAGTAATTCGAACAACGGGTGCCCGCATTTCAGAGCAATCCTGGCAAAGATGATGTCGGCAACCCGCATGAAGTGCCGATGAATCGCGACATAGACCTTGCTTGATTCTGTGAGAGGATGCTTCTTAAGGATTTGTCGAAGTTCGTCAACGGATCCAATCGCTGTCGGATCGAGGGTTCGCCGGCAAGCAGGCGTTCTCCGAAAACATTCTTTCAGCTTTGTACCCACAAAGCGGGGTAAGAGATCGAATAAAATGACATGCAGATGATGGCCGACAGACATTTTCATTAAGAACTTATAGGGGATCGTCCGGTATTCCTGAATCAACGGATCGTTTTCAATGACTTCATCCAGCTGAAGGTAGCGTTTTTGATAGTCGGAAATCGCTGTCAGCGAGAGCTGCTGTGTCGATAGACGACTTTCATGGGTCACGAAAATTAAGTCATACAAGCCCTGTTGTTCGATAAAATACGAGTATAAAATGTCGAGCGCATCTTCCTGGACTTCCAGTGGGGTTTTCTGGAGTTTTTGAATGGTTTGACGAAACATCACCAGAAGCTCACTCAGTGAAAGATCCACTTCTTCGGGGGAAAGGTCTTCGTAATCCAGCAGTTCAGGAGCTGGAGAATCAGGGTGAAGAAGTTCTTCGAGTAAGTCGATCAGGCTCAAAATTTTTTCCAGAATCAAACGTTTATTCTCTTCGTAATACGGGCTGTGTCTGCTTTCGCCGATCATGGCATGCACGTAATCGTGAATGCTTTTAGTACATGATTTGATCGCAAACAATGTGCGGATTTTTTTTAGTAAAGACGTTTTCATGAAAAGTTGCTGCCGCTCCTCATGCTGGTAATTTCGCAGGGCCTTCTTCTTTCGAAAGTCTCATAATTATGTATTATGTATGAAGTATAAAAAATCCTTCTGTCAAGTAAATTTCATAAGAAGATGCCTATTTCATCAATTATCGTCATATACAGCGGCAGCTCGGATTGGGACA
The DNA here is from genome assembly GCA_002748425.1 of candidate division KSB3 bacterium. Lineage (GTDB taxonomy): Bacteria > Moduliflexota > Moduliflexia > Moduliflexales > Moduliflexaceae. Next base: position 118,770 of record PDSJ01000017.1, read on the forward strand.
CGGACTGTTTTCAGAATGCAGTGCAGACTGCAGAGCTTCGTAACAGGCAATCGAAAGTGCCTCATCTATTGAGACACATCTTTGCGGGGTTTGAATAATACTATTTTCCGAACTCTATAGAAAGACGCGCTGAGCTGCCGAATGCCGGAGAAAATTATTGACTTTATTGCTCTCCTGTAGAGATCGTTTCCCAGACTGTCGTTCCACACCCGTCATTGATTGTTTTGAGGAGAGGGAGGAGACAAGCTTCTTATGATTATTCGCACGACAAGCTATGCCAGAGCCGGGCTGATAGGGAATCCGTCAGACGGTTATTTTGGAAAAACCATTGCATTTTCTGTTCGGAATTTTTGTGCCGAGGTCACGCTCTATGAATCGCCGCAGCTGGAAATCACGTTTCATCAGAAGGATCATACGAAGTTTGCCTCAATACGGCAGCTTGTTGAAGATATCAAATTTTCCGGATATTATGGCGGTATTCGATTGCTCAAAGCTGCAATTAAAAAATTTTACGAATATTGTCAGGAACATACGCTGCCTCTGGAGGAAAAGAATTTTACGATTTTGTATGATTCCAACGTTCCTTTGCGAGTTGGACTGGCCGGTTCCAGTGCAATTATTACCTCAGTGATGAAGGCTCTGATGCAATTTTACAATATCGAAATCGAAAACGCGATCCTGGCCAATCTCATACTGTCGGTCGAAGCTGAGGAACTCGGCATCAGCGCCGGATTGCAGGACAGAGTCATTCAGGTCTATGAAGGCATGGTGTATATGGATTTTAATCGTCAGCACATGGAAGAATATGGTTACGGCATTTATGAGAGCCTGCTTCCCGGGCAATTGCCGAATCTCTATATTGCCTATTCTGACGATTTGAGCGAGGGCACGGAAGTGTTTCACAACAATATCCGGCAGCGCTACAATGATGGTGATCGTCAGGTACATGAGGCCATGCGGGAATTCGGCGAGATTGCGAGGGTTTTTCGGGAAGCGTTGATGAGGGGCGATCTGCTCCAAATGAACGAACTCATCAATCGTAACTTCAATGTCCGCGCCTCAATTTTCAAATTAAGCAAACGAAATTGGGAAATGGTTAATTGCGCCCGCAATGTCGGCGCATCCTCAAAATTTTGCGGTTCCGGCGGCGCAATCGTCGGCATTTACGCTGATGAAAACATGTATCAGGATTTGGAACGAGAAATGACAAGAATTCGAGCTCGCTTGTTGAAGCCAATCATTTTTGAAGAACCTGGAACAGAAGAAGAAGGAGAAGAATCATGATCGAAAAAGCCGTCATTCCAGCCGCAGGATTCGGCTCGCGTTTCCTGCCCGCCACGAAAGCGCAGCCAAAAGAGATGCTGCCGATTATTGATACGCCGACCATTCAATATGTGATTGAAGAGACTGTCAAATCAGGGATTTCGCAAATTCTCGTGATTACCGGAAAGGGCAAGCAGGCGATTGAAAACCACTTCGACCACTCCTGCGAGCTGGAGGCTGACCTCTCCAGAAAGAACAAACAGAAACAGCTCAAGGAAGTGCGAGAGATTTCCAACATGGCGGAAATTTTTTACATTCGCCAAAAGGAACTGAACGGTCTGGGAGATGCCATCCGCTATGCCAAAAATTTTGTCGACAACGAACCGTTTGTCGTCTTGCTGGGTGATACGCTTGTCAAAAGCAAGACCCCGTGTGTTCGGCAGTTGATCGATGCCTATAACCGCCATCAGAAGACCATCATCGGTGTTGAAGAAGTGCCGGCGCACAAAGTCGATCGCTACGGTATTATTGATGCCGCACAGATCGGGGAATCCATTTACCGGGTATCGAATTTGATCGAAAAACCCAGCCTCTCGGAAGCACCGTCCCAGCTGGCGATCGGAGGACGTTATATCCTGACACCCCGGATTTTCTCCTATCTCGATCGCACAGTAGCCGGTAAAGGCGGTGAAATACAGCTTACCGATGCTCTGCGCGACATGTGCAAACATGAAGAAACCCTGGCCTTCAAGTTCGAGGGGAAACGCTATGATATCGGAAATAAGCTCGATTACCTGATCACTGAGGTTGAGTTTGGCGTTGAACGTGACGATCTCGGGTATGAATTCAGGAAATTCCTGCGGGATTTTGTCGGCACACTCAAGGACTAAGCCTCCTGCTCAATGGCGATTTTTTTCCTTGACATTTTGAAGAATGTTGCCGACGGCTTCAGAACGTGATGGGGATGAGCGGGCTTGTGAAAATTTTTTGATCAATTTGCCGTGACCGCATCTGATGAGCATGAATGTCAACATGAGAAGCCAGGGAGGTGAGGCGGCCCAGCAGTCTGAATTGTAATAACAGGTGTTTTTCTCAACGAATCCATTTTCGCAATAAAGATGATTGGCAGAGAGGTCTCATCAGAGGCTCTCTTGAGGCAGTTATCGGAGGAACAGAAGAGATGAAAAATATACTGCTAAGCATACTTGGATGTTTAATGATTATTGGGAGTTCTGGATGGGCAGCAGCAGAGGAACAAATTGTTATACGCTGGAGTGACGTCTTGAGTCCTCCGAACCCACATCCGCTGATGATGGAGAAGGTGGCTGAAATTGTTGCGGAAAAATCGAACGGGCGTATCGAAATTCAAGTCTATCCCGGCGGTCAGTTAGGAAGTTCGCGTGACACTATCGAATCACTCTCGTTGGGCATGCATGAAATGGCGACTGAGGGAGTTTCTCATTTAGAAAGTTGGTATCCTGCCGTCAATGCAATTCAGACAATGCCGTATATCTATAAAGATCCCGCCCATGTCCAGCGTGTACTGGAGAGTCCGATCGGACGGGAGATTCTTGAGACGATTCGGGAAAAATCAGGGATACGAGTGCTGGGAGCCGCATATTATGGAAAGCGAAATGTGACAACAAGCAGCAAAGAGATCAATGCTGTTGACGATATGGCCGGCTTTAAATTACGCGTTCCTGAAAGCGCTGTCTATATTGCGTTTGCCAAAGCCTGGGGGGCAAAACCGACTCCGATTAGCTTTGGCGAATTGTATCTGGCCTTAAAGCAGAGTGTCGTCGATGGACAGGAAAATCCGCTTCCGACGATCTGGTCGGCAAAGTTTTACGAAGTTCAGAAGTATCTTGTGCTGACCGGACACATTCTTGACTGGAGAGCGGTGCTGATTAACGAAGAGTTTTTCCAGAGCCTTTCTCCTGAAGATCAGACACTCCTCGCTGATGCCGTTAAAGAAGGGATCGCCTGGTGTAATGAGACAATTCTGCAGCAGGAGGCCGAGCTTGTCGAGAAGTTGCAGGCTGAAGGCATGACCGTGATCGAGCCGGATGTCGACAGCTTCCGTAGTGCGGTTTTAGAAAAGGTTCCTGCCGAGTTCAAGGATAAATGGGGCGATCTGATCGAAAAAATTGTTGCTATCGACTAAAAGACCTGGAGTCCTCTGACGTGTTATGACGAGAGAGCGTCCCTCTTCGTCATAACACGTTTTCGCCCTTGATGCGCATACTGAAACACATACTGGAAAAAGCTGTGAACGTCGTGGCCGTTGTCCTCTTTATTGTTGTGTTTGTCACAGTGCTGCTTCAAATTTTTTCCCGCTATGTCTTAAACAATCCCCTCATTTGGACCGAAGAGTTGTGCCGCTACACGTTTATCTGGATCGCAATGCTGGGCTGGGTCATGGGAACCCGGCAGAATTCGCATTTAGGCGTGAATGTCGTGTTACATGCCTTGCCGCAACGTGTACACATCCTTGCACAGCTTTTCATCAAATTTCTGACGCTGGTGTTTATGGTGGTTCTAGGGTATTATGGGGCGGTGATCGCAGGGAAAACCATGGGCAAACAGACCTATACACTCTTTTTTACCTATGGCCTCGTGTACGCGATTGTCCCTGTAACGGCAATCTTGATCGGCCTGTATACCATTGCCGACGCTCTGGAACTCGTGAAGCGCTGGAAGGGCAGGCAGCAGGAGGTCACGCAGTCATGATCCTTGTGTTATGTCTCTGGCTCATCCTGCTTTTAGGGGGAACCCCTCTGTATATCAGTTTAGGCATTGCCTCGATCATGTATATTTTCAGCCAGGGGCTTCAGCCCTTGATAATTCCTCAGAAAGTTGCGATGGCGGCAGATTCTTTTCCGCTGCTTGCAGCCCCGTTTTTTATTTTGATGGGCAACATTATGAATCATTCCGGGGTCACGCAGCGAATTTTTCGATTCTCAACGACGCTGGTTGGCTGGATTCGAGGCGGCCTGGGCCATGCGAATATCATTGCCAGTCTGATTTTTGCTGGGATGAGTGGAGCGGCCGTTGCAGACGCTGGAGGGCTGGGGACGATCGAAATAGAGGCTATGCGTAACGCTGGCTATGATGATGACTTTTCCTGTGCGATTACGGCAGCTTCTTCGACCGTAGGCCCTATTATTCCTCCAAGTCTTCCGATGGTCATTTTGGGGGTAAGCGCCTCAACCTCGATCGGTGGTCTCTTTATCGGCGGAATTCTTCCAGGACTGTTGATGGCGGGATCGCTTATGCTGCTGGTGCATTTCCTGGCGAAAAAACGCGGCTATCCCAAAGGAAAATTTCCAAGCGTGCGAGGAGTATGGCAGAGTTTTCTCTCTGCATTTTGGGCCTTGTTGGCACCGTTGATCTTATTGTTCGGAATTTTGTCCGGTATGTTCACGCCGACTGAGGCGGCTGTTGTGGCGGCATTATATGCATTGATCCTCGGGATATTCGTCTATAAAGAGTTCCGAATCAGCGATCTCCCTCAAATGATTATCACGACAGTGGAAACAAGCGGCGTAGTGATGGCGTTAGTGATGACGGCGGTGTTATTCGGCTGGAACTTGACCGTCGGACAGCTTCCGCAACGTCTCGGAAAGATGCTGATGGGCCTCTCGGACAATCCGATCGTCATCTTGCTCATCATCAATCTCTTCTTATTGTTTGTCGGTTGTTTTATGGAAGCTATTGCAGCGATGATTATTCTGATTCCGGTCTTCCTGCCGGTGATTGATGCTTTGGGAATCAATCATATTCAATTCGGCTTGATCATGATCCTCAATCTGATGATCGGGACGATTACCCCTCCTGTCGGGGTGGTGCTGGGGGTCACTGCCAATATCGCCCATGTCCCTTTTGAGCGCGTGACCAGAGCGACTCTTCCGTTTCTGCTGCCCTTGCTGATCGTATTGCTGCTCATCACAGTCATCCCGGAACTCACCACATTTTTACCGAACGTGTTGATGGGGATCAAGTAAGGTGATCGAGAATACGCTCTTTGCGGCTTCTTGTGACAGGTTTGCGGGGGATCGATCCGCTCCCCTCCCCTGCCTGGGAACAAAGATTCTCAGGGCCGGTGATCACCATGATCACCCTGAAAATAGCGCTTCAGCTCGATGTTGAACCCACCGTCCAGCGCGATCAGCTCTCCGGTGACATAATTATCCGTCAGTAGATACAGTACTGCCGGCGTTACGGCAGCAGGATCGACAAAGGACGGTTTTAAATGGGTTTTTGCTTCAACATCAGCTTTGATGTGCGGAAAGCGGTCGTAAAATTTGCGCGGCCCGGCCGTATTGGCAAAACCAGGAGCAATTCCATTTACTCGAATGTTTTTCGGTCCCAGGATCGCGGCCAGACTTTGCATGACGGAAAGTGCGGCTCGTTTTGCGGCAGCATAGGCCAGCAGATCGTCACGCAGCGGGCAGAGCGATGCTTCAGAAAGTGTGACGACAATGGCCCCGGAATCTGGACGGTGTCCCAGCGCATCGGCTTTGACAGCCTCATAGCGGGGAGCCATCACTTTTGCCGCCGCCTGAACCAGCGTCGCCAGCGCGATCGGAAAGACTTCGAATTGCGTCCGAAAGCTTTTCACGAGCTTTTCCGGTGAGAGCTCCAGAAAGGGTTCTTCGAAACGAATAGCAAAACCGGCATTGGCAATGACAAAATCAAGGGTCCCGAAACGCTCAATCGTTTGAGCCACGATCTCTTCGGATGCCCCTTGCGTCATAATATCTTTGGTATAATATTCGAACTCTCCTTTCCCAACGGCCTCTAGTTCTACGCGAGCTTCTTCGGAAAGTTGATCCACTGAGAACACCGCGATCTTTGCCCCTCGAGCGAGCAAAGCCCGCGTGATTGCATAGCCGAAACCACTTGTTCCGCCTGTGAGAATCCCGACTTTCCCTGACAAGGATGATTGAAACTTATTCATAAGTGTTGAAGACCGGCAAGAGCGGAAGAAAACACGCGCACGCTCTCAGTCATGTTGTTTCAGATGCGTTATATGAGTGCCGACACGTCTTTGACGGCAGCCACAATTGCTTCTTTCGTCAAACCGTACTCGGCGAGGAGCTCATGATACTCCTTTGCTGATTGTCCGAACACATCCCGGACTCCCACGGGAACAATGGGGATTTTCGTCCGCAGTAATGATTCAGCGATCGCCGACCCCATCCCGCCGTGAATGTTATGTTCTTCTACCGTGACAACGGCGCCGGTTTTTTCTGCCAGTGCAGTGATCGCGCACGTGTTCATCGGTTTAATGCTGCCGATATTGACCACTTCGGCCGAAATCCCCTCTTGTGTCAAGATTTCTGCAGCTTGTAAGGCTACAGCAACCATCTGACCGGTTCCGAAAATCGTGACATCGGTGCCGGGCTGTATAACTGTCGGTTCCCCCAGCTTGAATTGATAGTGCGCGTCAACAATCAGAGGAGTCTCTCCACGATCGAGACGGAGATAGACTGGCCCGTGATGTTCGACCATGAATCTGACCATCGCGCGGGTTTCGATCTCATCAACCGGTGACAGCACGATCATGTTTGGCAGCGCACACATCAACGCCAGATCTTCAATACTTTGATGCGTGGCTCCGTCTCCAAAATCCGAGAAGCCTGAGCTTGAACCGCAGATTTTAACATTGTTGGCCGGATACGCAACGGACTGTCTGATCTGATCGAAGGCCCTGCCGGTCAGGAAGACGGCAAAGGAATTCACAAAAGGAATCTTGCCTTTTAAGGCCATGCCGGCCGCTGTGGCGACCATATTTTGTTCGGCGATGCTCATTTCAAAGAATCGTTCCGGAAAATGTTTTTCGATCAGACAGCTCATTGTCGATTTACTGAGGTCGGCATCCAATGATACAATGTCCTGATTCGTTTTTGCCAGTTCCAATACTTCTTCTCCGTAAGCGATACGCGGGGCTTTTCCTGATTTCATAAAGTTGCTCTCGTCGTTAAAGGGTAAGTTCTTGCAGGGCCTGTTGGTACTGTTCCGGGGTCATGGCATTATGATGAAACGCCGGATTATGTTCTGCAAATGAGATTCCTTTGCCTTTCACGGTTCTGGCGATAATAGCGGTTGGTTTTCCGATACTGGCTTTTGCCTGATCAACAGCTTCAAGGATGTCTGGAATGGAATGACCGTCGATGTCAATCACATTCCAGCCAAAGCTTGAGAACTTTTCTTTATATGGTCCGGAATCAAAGCGTTCGCTGATTTTTCCGGTCGCTTGCAGTTCGTTTTTGTCGATGAAAGCGATCACATGATCGAGTTTGTAGTGGGCCGCTGCCATGATCGCTTCCCAGTTCTGCCCTTCGCTCAGTTCGCCATCACCGACAATGACATAGATATAGAAATCCTCATTATCCAGGCGCGCAGCCAGCGCCATGCCGTTGGCCAGCGACAGTCCCTGTCCGAGTGCTCCGGTATTCGCCTCAATACCGGGACACAGCGTCATGTCAGGATGCCCTTGAAGAGGGCTGCCCAGATGTTTTAGCGTCTTCAGTGTTTCATGGGGCATGACATGAGCCCAAGTTCGATTAATGCGCCGTATTGAGCCAATACACAGTGTCCTTTACTGAGAATCAAGCGATCCCGCTCTGGTTTTTTCGGATTTTTCGGGTCGAAATTCATCACGCCAAAATAGAGTGATGCAACAATATCGGCAATCGAGTTCGATCCGCCGAGATGCCCCTTATCCGTGTGGAGCATGAGCACGATATTTCTTCGAATGATCGCAGCCTTTTGGATAATCAATTCTCTGTCATAATGCGTTGTCATGGTATTCTCTCATATAGTAAAAGGTGGAGCGCCCAGAGCCTCAACCCGGATGTTCAGACTTGTGAATACTGGCGTATGTCTCCTGTATAACGCTGTTATGAGCTGACAGTCGCTTTTGTCGCGCCCGTACTAATTCCACCATCCACCAATATCGTCTGTCCGGTCATGTACGCAGCAGCATCGGACGCCAGGAACACCACTGTTCCGTCTAGATCGTGTGGCTGTCCAACCCGTTTTAAAGGAATTCTGTCGATAATGTAATCAACCCACTCTTTATTATCATACAGTGCTTTTGTCTGTTCTGTTCTAAACCAGCCCGGTGCCAGACAGTTAACGGTAATCCCATGCGGCCCCCAGTCGTCGGCAAGGCTCATGGTCATCTGCTTTACGCCGCCGCGGCTGGCGCAATACGGCGTAATCCCTGCATATCCAGCGACTGTCGTGACAGAGCCAATGTTAATGATTCTGCCGTATCGGCAGGGGATCATTTTTTGGGCCACAGCCTGAGCGACAAAAAATCCGCCGCGTAAATTTGTGTCCAGCACCAGATTCCAATCGTCCCAGGAGATGTCAACGGCAGGTTTTCTGACATTACAGCCGGCATTATTGACTAAAATATCAATTTTCCCATAGTGTTCGCAGGCGGCTTCGACCATGCTTTGAATGCTGTCATACTCCCGGACATCCAGCGCAAGCGGAAGGGCTTTCCGGCCCAGCGCTTCGATCTCTGTCTTAAACGATGTCAATGATTCCAGCCTCCGACTGGTTATCACAACATCAGCTCCAGCCTGGGCCAAGGCTTTTGCAAAATAGCGTCCCAAGCCCCGGCTCGCCCCGGTAATAACCGCTACCTTTCCGCTTAAATCGAATAAATTTGTACTCATGATCATTCTCCACTCTCTGTTACGGTTCAAGAATCACTTTCATCAATCCTGCTTCGTTCCTGTATAAACGGTCGAACCAGGCAGCGCCTTCGGACAGGGGAGCGAGTGTGCTGATCAAGGCTTCGACGTTGATCTTCCCATCCGCAATCATGTTCAGGCAGGCCGGATATTCCCCACATGAGGCACACGAACCCTGTACCGCAATTTGTCTGGTGACCACAAATTGCAGGGGAAATGCTGCTGTCGGAGCAAGATTGCCGACAGCCGTCACATGACCGCCTTTTCTGAGCGATGAAATTGCTGTGTTCATCGCAACAGCATTGCCAACCACTTCCAGAGCGACTTGGGCGCCACGCCCCTGAGTCGCCTGAAAGACTTCGGCCTGTACATCGACGAGATCGCCTCGTAATCCTATGTCAGCGCCCAGCGTTAATGCAAAATCGAGTTTATTCTGATCAATATCAACGGCAATCACCTTGCCGCAGCCTGCTGCGCGGAGCGCTTGAATGACGAAAATACCGATCATGCCCGCTCCAACGACAACTGCCGTATCATCCAGTGCGATCGGCGTTAATTCAACGGCATGAACGGCAATGGAAACAGGTTCCACCATTGCAGCATGTGGAAAAGCGAGGGACTCTGGAAGCTGGTACAGAATATGTTCTGGGACGGCAACGTATTCGGCAAAGGCTCCGTGCCGGCGGTATGTACCGGGAGAAACTCCGAACACTTTCCGGTTATCGCAGAGATTCATCCGTCCTTGACGGCAATAAACACAGCGTCCGCAATAAATCGTCGAATCGAATGTGACACGATCACCTTCTGAAAAGTGTTGCACATCACGTCCCTTCTTGACGATAATTCCAGAGGCTTCATGGCCCATGATAATCGGCGGAATACGCCTCCCGCTGCTCCCGTCCATGCCATGCACGTCACTTCCGCAGATTCCGCAAGCTTTTACCTGAATCAGAACTTCATGCGCAGCAATTTCCGGCTCCGGCACATCTTTATAGACAAATCTATTATATTCTTCCAGCACTAATGCTTTCATCTCTACAGCCTCTTTTGTTGTTACTGGTCGTTTGAGCTGATTCCCTCATCACGCCTGCAATGAGGTGCTTCTCCCTCGGCGTGCATTGCTGGTATACGTCGATAATTTTCACGGACTCCTCATCGCTTAGGCTTCGGAATTCCCCGTTACTCCCAATTCTCGTGCTTGTCGAAAATAGTCGTACAGGGCGGAAACATTCCCGAAAGCTTTTCCTTATAGCGTTGATCCACAGCACACATCCTTTTTTATCCATTTACAGCAGTTCCAGCATATCATGTGTCATTTCAATGTTCTGACGGCCTTCCAGCTCGGCCATCACGGCTGGGGATACCCACATCTCATCAAGTGTCAATGTATTCTTAATTTTAATGATTTTGGCCGCTGCCGGGTCCTTGATTCCACAGTTCCTCAGCGCGTACTGCAGGGCCAACTGTTCGTTTTCAGCGACGATCGGTAATTTCCCGCGTTCTAGAAAATTGCTTGTTAAGGTATTCTCATACGTCGCCTTAAAATCGATCTTTTCATAAAATTTTCGAGTCACAAGATCGGCAAGCCCCATGCCGACAGCGTTTCCATGCGATGCGTCCGTTAAATCCAAGACAATGATATTCCTAATTTTCGGTGAGTTCGGTTCCTGCTCTCCCCGGATTTTGATCCTGCCGATGATATTGGTATCCATCCCGGAGCCGGATATATCCTTCCCAAATTCATCAACGATCAACACATCAAGGCGATCGATTGGGAGCTGCGGCATGTGTCCTCTGACCCACTCCAGCAGAGCCATCTCCCCGCTCTCGATCTCCGAAGGGCGCAAGGCTCGAATTATGGCCGTTTCATCATACGCATTTTCGGCTAACGCAATGCCCAGGATGATATTCCCGTGTTGTAGGATCTGTCTGGCTGTCATCGGCATCAACTCCTTTAACCCCCGCACACCGTAACTATGAATTTCCAGGGCTTGTGTGTGTTTTCCCAGGCCAATGACACACATTTTCATCAGACCACTTTCCACAGGACCATGAAAATCGGTATGCAATTTCACGCGATTGATTATGATCGTGGCCTCGGCTTGATAAGCCTGAGCATCCATATAGACCTTATTATCCAAGTCGTCTTGAGGAAGTTCCACGACCTCCATTGATGACCTGATCGGAGCACTGGTATATGCCTCCGTGACACCGTAGGTTTCGAGCACTTCTTGCTGGCCTTCAGCCGTTGCTCCGCCGTGGCTGCCCATTGCTGGGACGATAAACGGCTCTCCCCCCAGCTCTTTCACGGTCTGAGCCGTAGCCTTGACAATCCTCTGAAGGTTGGCAATGCCGCGGCTACCGACAGCAATGGCCACAGTTGCCCCTGCTTTGAGGGTAATACCGCTTTGGATGATGCGTTCGCGGACGAGACTTTCAAGCTGCTCGTCATTGATCTGATCTCGCTCAAAGTGTTGTTTGATTTTGAGAAGCTTCATGAGAAAGAGAGTTCGCCCAAGACCCCGGAGCTTGATGCGGACAGATGTTCAGCCCAAGACCGGATTCCTGAAAGGCAAGATCTTAGAGAAATCCGGTCAGTTTCGGGACGATCAGTACGAGATCGGGAATATAGGTGATAACCAACAGGACAAGAATTTCCATCGCCACAAACGGCAGGACTTTGATGGCAATACTTTCGTACGATGTTTTGGCAATCGGGGCCGCTGTAAACAGGCAGACTCCGAGCGGCGGCGTGGTAAGGCCGATGTTGACGTTCACGATCATAATCAGGGCAAAATGCAGCGGATGCACACCGTACTTGACTGCTAAAGGAAGTAAGATCGGCGCAAGCAGGATGATATTAGCGCCAGTCTCCATGATCATCCCCATAAACAGCAGAAACACATTCACAAGCAATAAAAAGATAATTTTGTTTTCTGTGACGGACATCATGATTTGCGCGATTTGGGTCGGAATTCGCTCGATGGTAAGTATCATGCCGAAAAGTTTCGCAGTGGAAATAATTAAGAGAATAACCGATGATACGACAGCAGCTTCCAGCAAGCTTTCCAGAATATCTTTTACTGTCAGACTGCGATAGAGCAAGAGACCGACGAGAAGCGCATATCCACAAGCAAGTGAGGCAGCCTCAGTAGCCGTGAATTGACCAGTCAAAATCCCTCCGATAATAATCACCGGCATAATAATCCCCACGAGTGCACTTTTGGTACGGCGCCAGATCTCGTGTCGCGGGATCGATTCAGTACGGCGTGGATGATGCTCTCGAATTGCATAGACTGATGCCAGGATCATCAGGCCTACTCCGATCAGCACACCAGGGATAAAGCCTCCCATAAAGAGGGCGCCAATCGATTCTCCGGTAATGGTCCCGTAGATGACCATAATAATACTCGGGGGGATGATTGGTCCGATGATTGAGGATGCTGTGGTCACAGCGGCACTATAAGAAGCAGCGTAGCCTTCTTTTTTCATCGCCGGAATCAAAATTGAGCCGATGGCAGCCGTATCTGCCACCGCAGCGCCGGTTAAACCGGCAAAGAGAATGCTGACCACAATGTTAACCTGCGCCAATGCGCCGGGAAGTCGTCCCACAAGCACCTGAACGAACTCTACGAGATCCTTTGTGATGCCGGTGCGGTTCATCAGTTGGCCGGCCAGGATAAAAAACGGAATCGCCAGCAGCACAAAACTGTCAACCCCGTTATAGAGCTGCAGTCCAATCATCGTCAGGGGCATATTGCTTAAAAATAGAAAATAGACAATGGAACTGATTCCAAAGACAAAAGCGATGGGAATCCCCATGGCCATTGTTACAATAAATATTGTAATCAGGATCGTCAGTGTCATAATGCTACAACTCCTCGTTAAGTGGATTGGCTGAGTAAGAACTGTGTCGGATCGTCACTCGCTGTGACTGCAACTGCATAATAGAGCACATGTACTATCATCAGTATCGCCCCTATCGGGATGTGTAATTTCACATAAAGCGCCGACACCGGGATAATGTCGCCGGTCTGAGGCAAGGCCTGAATGGCGGCATCCATTCCAAACCAGACAACATAGGCTAAGAACGTGAGAACCAAGATATTTGACAGTTGAATAATTCCTGTTACCAGCGGGCGGAAAGGAAGGATCTTGATCAATGCGGTAATGCCGATATGCCCCCCTCGTTTCAAGGCAATACTGGAACTGATAAACGCAATCCCAATCAAGAGCCAGCGCGAAAATTCTTCGCTCCAGGAGGGCGCCCGGCCGGCCATACGTAAAAACACGCTTCCTAAGACAACAAGAGTTACCAGGAAGGCATATAATATACTGATCCACATCGCGAAGCGATCGGCCATATCACTGAGCTGTCTGAGAAAATCTGCTGCCTTTGTCATGCAGGTCTCCTTAATGATGAATGATGGTGCGTGCAGAGTGATGAAAATGACACCTGTTCCCATCACTCTACACGCTGTCAGGTCATCCGCTTATTTATATCCGAGGGCCGTTTCAGCTTCTTTAACTGCTTGAAGAAAGTCATCTACAACCTCATCCCCCACCTCTCCTTTTAACCATTCAATCACCGCCGGTTGCGCGGCGTCCTGAAATTTTTTGAGTTCTGCAGGCGTCGGCGTATAGGCTTCCATATGCTTCTTTAAGACGTCCATTCCCATGACCCTGCTCATGAAGGCTTCTGCGACACGGTCTGCGCGGGCACCATGCAAACCAGCCATACGAAGGATCTGTTGATTTTCTTCCGACAGACTGCGAAACTTTTTGGCATTCATCAGCAACATGTTCTCGCTCCAGGTATGACCATCCATCGTGAAATATTTCTGGACTTCATACAGTTTACCGACAAACACGATCGTTGCAATCGGGTTTTCCTGACCGTCGATCACACCAGTCTGAAGTGAAGTATAGACTTCCGTCCAGGCAATAGGAATCGCTTTGGCGCCTAGGGCCTCTACGGTTTTGACGAAGACCGGTGACTGCATCACGCGAAACTTGATGCCTTCCATGTCTTTGGGTTCGTGAATCGGTCTGATATTATTGGTAAAGTTCCGGACGCCGTTTTGTCCCATACCAAGAGAAACCAAGCCAATTTCTTTTTCCATTTTGTCCATTAAATCTTTCCAGAACTGACTATTATCAAATAGCCACCAGGCCACCTCATCGGAGCGAAAGACGTAGGGGATATTGATGACCTGATATTCGGGGAAAAACGGCCCCATTGTTCCGGTTTCAATGCAGAGATCCACTGTCCCGGCCTTGACCATTTCCATCATTTCTTTATGGCTGCCCAGTTGATTTGACGGGTACAATTCAACCTGAATCGCGCCGTTGGTCATCGTTTCGACATAACTTTTAAAAATCTTCCCATACGCATCTTCCGGTTCCGGCATATCCGATGTCTCCGGCCATGTCGCATTATCAGCATAGGCAAAACGTAATACCAACGGTTTTTCAGGTGTTGGGTTCAACTCCGCAGCAACAATCTGAGTCATTCCCACGGTTATGACAGCAACAACGAGCAACAAGATACACATTGTACGAGACATAAAACATTCCTCCAATATTTTGTAATATTTTGTGAGTGATAAGTCGTTTTGTTCTTTACTCAACAACAAACTTCCGTGCTGCACTGAGACAGCCTCTATCTTTCCATAAGCATCACCTCCTTAGAACGGCATGCTACGCATCATAAGCTCCGGGCCGGACGGCGATCGAACGAGGCCCCATTCATACAGACCAAACGCTGCAAGCTATGCGCTCAGGTATTTTTTGATTGCGTTCTCATAAAAGCTCTTGTAAAAGAGAGAGTGTGATCAAAAGCCTTTTACCTGAACTGTGCCGCTCTGCCTGCCTGAAATGACAGTTGCTTGCGGTCCTTGCGGTTCCTCAGGACAGGACACAAGCACTTCAGCCTCGTCATATTTTTCGTTCAGGGTATACCCGTTGACTGTCACGAGACATTTCATGCCTGCTCCTGTGGCTGCCAGCAGCCCATTTTTACGGATGTCTGAATGATCACTGGCGAGCGTCGTGCCTCAGCAGCCTGAATGCTCATTGGATCGACGATGTTAAACGCTCGGACTGCATAATGCTGTTGTGTTGCCGTTGAAAGCATTTCACGTAAGTTGACATAACTCATACAAGCTGCTCTCCTTTATGTGTACATGGTATATAACTGTTCATAGCAAATAAGATCGCGATGTTATGTATAACCTTGTTTCATCTGCTGTTCTGGTGAAGGGGAGAAGACGACCATCTTGTCCGAATATCGACACAGTGCTCCATGAGATTCCGCAATCTATGAGATGCTTTCGCATGATGGACACTGCCGTCTCGTTATCTCTTGATCAAACGCGAAAAATTTTTCAACGTTGCAACATCGTGAGAGGAAGGAAAATGACTCTCCTGTGACATATGTGCGTATGATAACAACTCAATAACTATGACATGATGAAAAGTCCTGTCAAGTGTTTTGTGATTTTTTTCAGCCATGCAGCCAGAGAAAGCTGTGGCCGGAAAAACACAGGGAAGCCCCTTCAGGTGCGGGAGAGGACGACTGTCGTAGAGCACAGGTTCAGGCATCCTGTATGTGCTGGTGATGATACTGTTGACACTGCCGGCCAAGAAATTCCAATTCCTGGGCCTCGCTTGTTATTTCACCATTAAGCCTGGCGTGTAAGACGTCGTTCAAAATACGCTGAAACTCCGGGCCGGGCTTTAAGCCCAGTTGAAGTAAGTCTCGGCCTTTGACGGAAATTCGGATGTCTTGCAGCGTTGAGAGATAGACGGAAGCCGCTTTTTTGACAGATTCCTTTTGGGTTTTCGCCATCCAAAAAAGGATTGCCTCCAGCGGCAAGGCCCTGAAGACAGCATAGATGTCACTATTCTTGAGACTGTTGTGCTTTTCGTACAATGGGCGTTCGATCAAATGATATCCGTTTCGGGCGGTCCGGATTGTCTGCATCATGTTAGCTTGAATCTTCAGGTAATTGCAGAGATCCTGGACATCATGATGACTGAGTTTTTCGATAAAGGCCACAAAATACAGCAGCCATCCTTTCACAGGTTCTTTCCGGTATAAGAGCTGATACCAGGCAATTACTGCGTCGATTGCCGGGAAAAGGCGCTGCATCTCGTCAATTGCAGAGAGCCGAGGACTGATTGCGCGAAGCACGCCTAACTTGTCCAGGCGTTCGATAATGCGCAGGGGCTGCGGCTCACTGAAAATCAGGCGCAGCTCATTCTGTACCCGTGGCCCGCTTAACTGGCTCACAAAGCCCTTTTTGACGGCATTTTTCGTCAAGTTGAGCGTCAGGTTGCCGATCTGAAAATGGAAACGCTGCTCGAAGCGAACAGCGCGAAAAATACGGGTGGGGTCTTCGACAAAACTCAAGCTGTGGAGTACGCGAATCGCCTTCTCTTTCAGATCGCGCTGACCGCCGAAAAAGTCATACACTTTTCCGAATTCACGGGCATTCAGTTTGATCGCCAGGGCATTTATCGTGAAATCGCGGCGCGAAAGGTCGAGGCGGATCGACCCGAGTTTGACAATCGGCATGGCAGCAGGGTATTCATAGCGTTCGGTTCTGGCAGTCGCCACATCAATTTTGAACCCATCAGGAAAAATCACGACAGCGGTACAAAACTTTCGATGGATTCTGACTCGTGCTCCGATACGTGTCGCAAGTGTTTCAGCGAAATGGACGCCGTCGCCTTCCACAACGATATCTATATCCAGATTTTCCTCAGCGCGTAACAGCAAATCCCTCACAAAACCGCCGACGAGGTACACGGCAGTATCCAGCTTGTCGCCAAGCTGCCCAATATCTTGCAGCAATGTGAGGACATTTTCCCGTATGCGTTCGTTCATCAGACGCCGGACATTGCGGGTGTGAGGATCGATATGATGATAATAGGATTGCTCTTCAAGCGTGTATTCCTGAAGCACTTTGAGAATATCGTTTTTCGTGATGACCCCGGCTGCCTGTCCTTCTGGGGTGACAACCGGCAGAATTTTCTGAGGCTGCTGAATCATCAACAGCTCGATTTCGGAAAACGGGGTCTCCGGCGAGACGCTCCGAATATCGGTCAGCATATACTCGGAGACTGCTTCGTCTTCCAAACCGTGATATATCGCCCGCTGCACGATTTGCCGTGTAATATATCCCAACGGACGTCCCTGGTTCACAACCAGCAGCGTATTGACCGTGTAGCCGTCCAGTAAGGCCCTGGTTTGGCGAATACTTTTCTCATAGTCGACGGACAACACCGGCGACGACATAATGCGGCGAGCAATATGAGACTCCTGAATGTGGGCGTGAAGCAGGTGCAGCAGTTTCTCTTCTACGTCATGAATGGTCATCTGCTTGATCGAGGCGGATGCTGCGTAGGGATGGCCACCACCACCGAATTCTGCGGCAATATTCCCGACATTCACTACTGCCCCCCGGCTTCTGGCGACCATGTGGACCGTATTATCCATTTGAATCAAGGCAAAGACAACCTCAAGATTTTGCATCTCTTTCCATTTGTGGACGAGGAACGCAACGTCGCCGATGTAGCGCCTTGACGTTGCCCTGGCGATCGCCACAGGCGTCCCTTCAAGGATAATTTCCCGTTCTGAAAGAATGAGATCATTCAGCAGGCGAACTTGAACCGCTGTCATCTCCCGGTTGATATATTCGGTTATGACACTCAGATCGGCCTCTTGGGCCACAAGATCGGCGACGGCCCTCAAGTCGGCTTCGGTGGTCGAATTAAAGGTCAGAGAACCGGTGTCTTCATAGATACCGAGTGCCATGACAGTCGCTTCCATCGGCGACAGTGGAATCTGCCGTTCCTGTAAAAGACGTGTGAAAATCGTTGTGGTGGCTCCCACGTCCTCGACAATCTTGAGCTCTGCCTCAAAATCGCTCTCAGAGCCGGGATGGTGATCGTACAGATGGATTTTCAGGCCGGGTTTGTGAATAATCCCGGCAAATTCGCCGATGCGATCGGTGTGTCTTGTATCAACGAGAATCAGGCGGGTGATGCGCTGCAGTTCGATCGATTTGATTGAGACTGCATCGAGGTGAAAATCAGCGTGTTGGAGAAAATCCCGAACGTTTCTTGCTTGCGAACCGGGAAACACAACTATGGCATCAGGATAGAGCTTTCTGGCTGCCACAATCGATCCCAGGCAATCAAAATCTGCATTCAGATGTGTCGTGATAACATCCATGGAACACTCATTTCCCGTTCAGACTCCAATCGTAATCCATAAAGCGCAGGCTCAGGCTCTTGTGCTGCTCCTGAATATAGGTTCCGAATTCGTTTCCCTGCAACGCCTTGCTGATGAAATTGAGCAGGCTGTGGCTGTTGCGTTCAAAGTCTTTGCGATACCAGTAAAAACTTCGGCTGAGCCAGATTTCGCCCTGCTTCCGAGCGATTCGCATGCCGTTTGTGTGTAAATACCGTCTTACTGCGTCATCAAGCTGCCGATCGAGATGTTTGGGCTTGTAAAGGGCCAATGATGGTCCGGATTTTGCCGCACGGCAGAGACAACAGTGCACTCGAATATCGGGCGGGCTTATCCTGAATTTTTGACGAGGATCCGCATCACTTAACTGACGGGAGCTCGCAGAGGGTCGGTACTGATTATTGCGCAAAATGCCGTGTTCGATATCATCCAGACTGAAGAGATATTCTCCAAGGCGGTAAGTCGTTTTCGTAAAAAAATCTTTTTCCTCGCGAACGCTTGTTGGAATGTGATATTTGATAATAGCGTCGATCGTCAAAAAGTTATACAGATTGATCCAGAAGGAGAGTTGCAGATCCCTGCTGCCTAAGGCTGCGGGGTCGAATTGCTGTAAAAACGCTGTTGCTGTCTGAAACTTTTGATATTCGAGGGAATTTTTGAGCTGTGAATAGCGGATAATGTTCTGCTGCGGATCGACATAGTGTTCCTTGACAGCGCTTATTGTCCGATAAAACTCTTTGAGGATGCTTTCGGCCCCAATGTCCGAGATTCCAATGCCTTGCAGATTGAGCACTTTTCGGTTTTTGAGGCGTCCTTCTTCACTCTTGAGTTCTCCGATGAAGGAATCGTCTTTAAACAGTTCGGGAAGCCTGCTCTCAAGCCCTGACTGCTCGACGAGCTGAGGGTATATGATGGACACCGGTTCCAGCGCTCTTGAGAGCTGCGGCAGCAGCGTCTCCCTGGGGATGATCGTCGACGCCGAGTCAACGATGCCCGCGATGAGTCGGCACAAACCATCGACAAATTCGCCGTAATTCGCGTTGCCAGTGTAGCTCATACCTTTCCGGCTATATTTGAAATCACCGATGAAAGGATCTAAAAAACCGTAGGAGTCCGCGTAGTGGGAGAGGGTTTTTTTGAGTAATGACTGGAAGGACGTTTTTTTCAAATTTTGATCGATCGTTTTTTCAAGGGCGATCAGTATTGCTTCAAACATCTTTTGTACGTCTTTCGGCACCTCGTTCTGTTCAGGAAGCTCTTGCTGAATTGCATTGCCCGCATCGTCAGATTGGTAGACGTTAAAAACAGCTCCAGAGCTTTTACAGAGGCGATCAAGTTCATCAAGAGTACGGGGTTCCCCGATCGTCATACTGTTCGACGGCGCGAACAGAATATCGGTCACGTCGCCTGCTGAAAAAAAGAGACTGGCGATCCCGGTATCGTGATCCAGCAGAATTTCGATGAAGCCCGAGAGCTGTTTTCTGTTGATCAGACTGAGCATTTTATCCAGGCTTGTCAGATCCGTTGAAAGCCGCTTGTACCTCGGGACGGCATTCCTTACAGCCAGGATCGCTTCAATCTTGGCTACCGGAAGATCGTGCACATGAATTTCGCCGTCTTTCTCCCGTCCTTTGGACAGAATGCTTTTCACTACGCCCAGTCCGCTCCTGTTCTGCATCCCACGCTTCTCAAGCGCATGTACGATGCGGCCGGTATCGAAAAACAGAAAGCCCTCATATTCCCAGAAGCTGATGCAGCAGTAGCCAGAAAATTGCTTGCTCTGAAGCTTTTCGATGAACTGATCGATCTGTGTGAATGCGGTGCTGAGGTTATTGTAAACAAGCACTCCCTTTGGAAACAGCATAATCTTTACCTCCTGCATTATCTTCTTATAGAAGACTTCCTTGCTTTTGAGCAAGTTCTTTTATCACATTTTCTTCTCTGCCAAGACGCTCCTGTCAATGATTTTCTCACTGAATTACAGTCAAGACTTGGCAGTACGGAAGCTCCATGCTGTCAGGGGCTGTTATGAATCCATCCACAACCGAGGACCGTTTCGGCTGCCGATCAGACCGGCTGATAGGCAGCCCGAGTGAGCAGATCGGATTGGAGGATTATTATGGATCGCACGGCTGCAGGCGTCTCTTTAACAGCTCAATGCCGTCGACAACGTATGTTCATATCATCACAGCAGAATCTTGAGAGCCATCACATTTTCTTTGGGCGTGAAGGGACTGAACGGAAATAGAAGGGGGAGTGAAGAACCTTCTCCTCTCGTCCCTGATGTTTTTCAGACTTTGCTGCTGAGCTATGTTGCTGCTGTTCGGCGTGTACGTTCTCATGGGGCGGGACACGTTGCAGACCCGGAGGGTTGGAGGACGGTTCGCGTGGCGGTTCAGGAGACTCTGATGATTCTGAAGAATCCTGCAGGGCTTTTTGGTTATGGTCCAATTCTTTTTGCAGCTCTTGGCCGGTGAGATCGTATAAGTCGTGTGCAAAGGCATCGGTCCTGACGCCACATTCAGGATCGGGAATGCGCATGTTGCAGAGCTGTCGTTCAAACTCGGCAAGCTCCCGGAGTTGTTCTGTCTTGTCGCAGATGATGCTGTCTGCTGTACTATCCAGTTGCTCGAGCTCGCGGCACAGTGAATTCCGCTGTGACTGCTCCATTCGGGAGCCGGCAATCAACCGCCGTTGCTGTAGTTCCTCTTTTCCGCTGTTGAACTGAGAAATCTCACTGACGTCCTTTGCTTTTCGAGTGGTCTGAACGTCCTCAAGCTGTTGAGCAAACTGGAGAGCGCTGTGCCTGCGATCCATGATTTTTCTCGTTCCTCCACTGGCGTTTTGCTGTAGCATTTTTTCTCACCTGCCAAGTATGGAAGCTACAGTGAAAACGGTCAATATAAAAGCGCAGATGAACTCACTTGCTGTGAAAAACAGGAGAGTCACTTCTCTTCACACTGAAAGCCGTTTTGTTTTATGTCGTCCGAAAAAGAAGATCGGTAAAATGAAACTTGACTTTTCATCATACGATTTATAAGATATGACGTGTTTCGGAAAGAGCTATGCTTCTTTGGAGCGTAGCTCTGCCCTGTTAGGCAGTCGGCGCTCCAGATGCCGGATCAGTCGCATGCATTCTGACAATTCCGATGCCCCGAATCGACTGGAGACGAATCGGACTGATGGAGAAGGCTTTTTTGAGTAACAGCTTGGGAGGAGAGAAAAAACGACCATGAAAATTCTGATCGCCGATGACAGCGCCACAATTATCCAAGTGGTCCGTTTTCTTCTGGAAGCTCATGGTTACGAGGTTATTGCCGCCTCAGACGGCATCGAGGCGATTATCAAAGCCTGTGAAACTCGTCCGGATCTCATTTTGCTCGATATTGAGATGCCGAAAATGAATGGGTATCAAGTCTGCCGCCTGTTGAAAAGTGACGATTCAACCCGCGATATCCCCATCATCATTTTAACGTCACGGGGACAGAGAAAGGATCGTTTCTGGGGGCTTTCAACCGGCGCAGATGATTTTATGACGAAAGATTTTGAAAAGGAGGAAGAGTTACTGCATAAAATCGAGACCTTATGCCGGACAAAACCTCAATCGCGGCAAGAGCCTCTTGTTCAGGCAGGGCGCCCAGTGGGATCGCCTGGAGGCCGTGCGCCGATTACCGAAGTCTCGCTGTTGGAACGAGTCAATCATATTCTCGACCGCCAACTTTTTCAGGCCACAATCGTCAATGAACTCAGCTCTATTGCTATTAACATGCACTCCTTCTTCACCACGATTCACACGTTATTTACGCTGCTCTCAAAAGTCTGCGAGTTCCAGACGGCTTCGATTTTCATGAAGGAAGAAAAGGTCTATCATCATTTTCTGTACGTGGTCCCACCGCTGAGCAGTTACTTGGATAAAGTCGTCCAGCAACGTATTATTGAATCGTATCAGAAATATCAGCCCCTCGAAGTTGTCAAAAATATTGATCTGACTATTCTCGAGGATAAGAATCAGAGAAGCGAGAAGCACGAGAGACCGCAGGAGGAAGAGCAGGCAACGTTTTGCGCCTTCCCGCTCAAAGTACGTAACAGTGTGATCGGTGTGCTTGGCCTGGGGAGTGCGAAAGAAAACGTCTTAAGCTCTGAAACCATTGAAACACTGAAAGTGTTTACGAATGAAGCCTCAATCGTTCTGGATAATGCCTTGTTGTTTAAACAACTGGAACAATCAAACCGTGAGCTGGAAGACACGATCGAGAAACTTACAAGTACACAATCACAGTTGGTGCAATCAGAAAAAATGGCTTCTCTCGGGCAGCTTGTCGCCGGTGTGGCCCATGAAATTAACACTCCTGCCGGTGCCATTAATGCGGCAACCTCGAATCTTCTGAATGTCTTAAGCTCGATCGTCGAACATTTTCGTCAGTTTTCCCAGGTTGGCATGCTGCCGGAGGAGAAAGAGGTGACCTTGTCCGTGATCTCCCGCTTTCTCAACGCAACCAACACGCCCCGTAAAAGCACCGCTCTACTTCGCGAAGAGGCTCGAGCGCTCGAACAGCATTTGAAACACGAGGGGATCACGAATGTTCGCAGAATCGCGAAGCTGCTTGCCCGGTTCGACCTCGACCAAGAGACTCTTGACAGTGTGATTCTTCTCTTAAAGCGGTATACAACTGCCAACCTGCTTAATTTTTGGGAAAGCTGTTATAAAATTATCAACGCGTCCCGCGACATCAAAACCAGTATTCGTGTTATTACAAAAATCGTGAATGCCTTGAAACTCTACTCGCGTTTGGATCAGGCAAGAATTGAGGAGGCTGATATTCATGAAGGCCTTGAAACGACGTTGACAATTCTTCAGAATCAGATGAAATACGGCATTGAAGTCGAGCGCCGTTTTGGCGAGCTTCCCAAAATTTCATGTTACTCGAATGAATTGAATCAAGTCTGGACGAATATTATTCATAACGCCGTACAGGCGATGGAAGGAGTTGGCAAGCTGACGATCGAAACAGTGTACATACCCCGGGCATGTGGCACTGAGGCATCTGAAACGTCAACGTCTGCCCCGGATACGACAGAACGGATCATGGTCAGGATTACCGATACGGGGCCGGGAATTCCGCCTGAGATTCAGGCGAAAATTTTCGATCCCTATTTTACGACAAAAGATCAGGGACAAGGCTCGGGCTTAGGACTTGGAATCGCCTTGCAGATTATCGAACGGCATCATGGCGTCATTCAGGTGAAGTCACGAAAGGGGGAAACCGTATTTGAAGTGGTCTTACCCGTTTCCGGAGTGCAAGAGGAATATCTTGAACTATGAATATCGGTATTGAAGCCTGCACAGCAGTCGAACCCCAAAGGACCGGTCTGGGGCAGTACAGTTACCACCTTATTCGTGCCTTGTCCCGTGTGAACGGACGGGAACGTCATCACTATCGCTGCTATTTCCGTCATGCCAACCCGGACCCGTTTTACGTTCTGGGCTGGCAGGATGTTGCGCCGCCTCATTTGAGGCCGTGCATTCTCCCGTTTCCGTTTCTTTGGGCCCAAGTACGTCTTCCATTCGAATTTCGCCAACACCCGCAAGATCTGTATTTTTTCCCTTCATCGGTGATTCCGCTTCTCAATCAGCCGTCCAACAGTGTTGTGACGGTTCACGATCTCGCGTTTCTCTTTTTCCAGGATTATTTTTCTCCTCTTCTGCGAAGCTGGCTCAAACTCGCTACGGAACGCAGCGTCAGGAAGGCGCAAAAAGTCATTGCCGTGTCTGAAGCGACTCGTCAGGATATTCTGGCCTACTATCAAACCGATCCTGAAAAAGTGAAGGTGGTACATCACGGTGTTGCCAAAGCCTTTCAGCCTCAGACAGCCGCCTCGATCGAGGCGGTTAAGCAGCGTTACGCGATTGACGGCGACTATCTGTTATGTGTGGGCACCTTGCAGCAGCGGAAGAATATCCCTCGCCTGCTTCACGCATTCTATCTGCTCAAGCAAAAGCACCAACACTCGCAGAAACTTGTGCTGGTAGGACGGAAACTCGCCGATCTCCCGGAAACTGAAATCTTTTCTACCCTGAAACGCTTATCTCTCGAGCAGGAGGTGATTTGGACAGGCTATATCGATCGCGCCGAAATGCCCGCCATCATGAGCGGTGCCGAACTCTTCGTCTTTCCGTCCCTGTATGAAGGCTTCGGGATGCCGGTGCTCGAAGCGATGGCCTGCGGTACACCAGTCGCCTGTTCGAATACCTCCTCTCTTCCCGAAGTGATCGGAGATCACGGGGTCGTCTTCGATCCTTATAGTGTTGATGATATGACTGAGACGCTGCATTATGTGCTGCAAAAAGAAGATTTGCGGCGCAAACTCAGCGAACTAGGCGTTCTCAGGGCTGCTCGTTTTTCCTGGGACAGCTGTGCGCGCAAAACTCTTGCCGTGCTGGAATCGGTCGGTCAGGGCGGTATCTCATAAGGTAATACAGTCAGGAGGGCTGGAGCGAAGCCATGTCGAGAACTTCAGGCCTCCGCTATTGTGGGTGGACATGCCATTAAAAAATATTTTTTGGGAGATTATTCCTCCGACACGATGTGGGGTCTTCAGCGGCCGCATTCACTGTCCGTGTGAACTACAGTTTTGGGATATGATGGAGCAGGTGCGCCTGGAATACGAGGCGATAACGCCCTGATTGTTCCATTGTTCTATCGCTACCGTCAAGCCATTGCTTAGACACAAACATGGAAACACCTTGCTTGTCATCGGGAGAAAAAACCCTGACAGGCTGAAGAGACCTCGAATTATGACCGATCTGACCGTCATTATCGTCAACTGGAATACACGTCGCTTGTTGCACGGCTGTCTCACCTCCGTGTTTCGGCACACCAGCGGAATATCCTGCCAGGTGACAGTGGTCGATAATGCATCATCCGACGGTAGTCCCGACATGGTGGCGAAAGCATTTCCGGATGTCCGGCTTATCCGTAACCAGGAAAACCTCGGCTTTTCACGCGCCAACAATCAAGCCTTGTGTTCGGCATCAAGCCGCTATTTTCTGCTGTTAAACAGTGATACAGCCTTACAGGATAATGCCTTTAAAGAGATCGTAGCGTTTATGGATGCGCACTCCAACGCTGGTATTAGTGGAACCCGGCTGCTCAATTCAGATGGCAGCCGGCAGTATTCCTGCGATCTGTTTCCCCGGCGGCCGCTCACTATTCTGTTCGATAAAATTCGGGACCGTTTTTTCCCTTCGCTATCAGGGGGATGGCAGGACAGAATGTCGGCTTGGGATTTTCGACAGGATTTTCTTGTTGACTACGTCATTGGAGCTGTGCTATGCATACGTCGTGAAACCTTTGAGCAGATCGGGCTGCTCGATGAAAGATTTTTCATGTACGCCGAAGACATCGACTGGTGCTTCCGAGCCGCTCGTGCTGGATGGCAGACCTATTATCTGGGCAGCATCAGCATCTCTCACTATAATCGTGGCAGCAGTCAAAAAACCCCAGGGCAAGCATTGCGGCTGCAACAGATGCGTACCCATAGTTTGCGAAAATTTTACCGAAAGCATTATGGGCTGCTCGACAGTGTTCTTTTCAGCCTGATTGTATGCTTAAAAAAAAATCACAGCAACGAATGTTGAACACCGGCAAACGTTTCAAACGTCTTTTTCATCTTTTCCTCTGGGGCGTTGCTCTGGGTCTCGCCATTTTTCAGACATTTCCAGACATGCTCATTTTCAAAGCATCTCTTTGGAACCGTACCTGCAAGCAGACTCAGGTGCTTCTCCTGCTTCGTTTTTTTTAAAAGACGGACACTGGAATCCGTGCGGTCACAGTCTCACTGCCAAAATTCTGACAAAATCTGTCATGAATGTGAGCGAGCAAAAGGCCTTTGGTCATAATAGTGCAGAGGAACAACCTTTTCCGCTTAGCAATGTTCCATGAAAATTCTTATTATTACACGAAGTTTCGTCCGAGAAGTCAGCTCTTTTGTCAAACACGCTGAAGCCAGCGCTCCATCATTACAATTCTCAGTGATACTGCCGTATTATCATGACGTTCTTCCAGCAGAGGTCAACATTTTACCGCTCTATTTTTCGCATTGTATAAGAGGCTCGTTCTATCCGTTACGATCATTAGTATCGCAAATCAGAACCTTTCGGCCGGATATCGTTCATGTGTTTGAAGAATACAGCGGTTTAATGGCTTTTCACGCAACGCTTTTTGCCAGACTATGTTGCCGGCACAGTAAAATTATCGTGTATTCCGCAGAAAATATTCCAGATAATATCCGTTCTGTATTGCGGCTTCCCACAAAATATGTCATGGCACAGGCCGACCTGGCAGCTGTATGCAGCCATGGCGTCAAAGAGGTGTTGAAACAAGAGGGATTTTCAAAAAACATTCAGGTTTTTCCTCTGGGCGTCGACACCTCGACATTCTACAAATTTCCATATTCCCCTTTAAAAGCAGAATTACAACTTGACAGCAACTTTGTGCTTGGTTATATTGGACGTCTCTTGCGCATTAAAGGAATTTTTTTTCTCCTTGAAGTGCTTCGTGAATTGCCGGAAAATGTACATCTTTTACTGCTTGGTTCAGGCCCGGAAGATCGACATTTGCGTTATACCGCTGTCAAACTCGGCGTAGAAAAGCGGGTCCATATTCTCGGTGAGATTGCGTACCAGCAGCTTCCTGACTATATCAACTGCATGGATATTGGTATTGTCCCGTCACACACGAGTAAACGCTGGAAAGAGCAGTTCGGCCGGGCGTTAGTGGAAATGATGAGTTGTGAGCTCACGGTGCTGGGCTCGGACAGCGGTTCAATTCCTGAAGTGTTGGGGAACAGGGAGTATATCTTTCGCGATGGAGATGTCCGGCAGCTTGTCACAATGGTTCAGACGCTCATGCATGCTCCGAAAACCCGTCAGAGCATCGGTCAACGTGGACGACAACGAGTGCAAACCTTCTACTCTATCGAACAGATGTATCAGGGCTTTTTCACAATGTATCAGCAACTCTGTAAGAAGCAAGGGGAGACCGGGCTGCGATGAAAGTGTTGGATATCGGTTGCGGAAGAAAAAAAGTTTCAGGAGCGGTCGGTGTTGACCTGAACCCTCGGACAGATGCAGATGTGATTCATGATCTGAACGTTTTTCCCTATCCTTTTCAGGATGGTGAATTTGACGAAGTCTACTGCGACTCGATCCTCGAACACCTTGAAAACTTCTTTCAGGTCATGGAGGAACTGCACCGGGTGACGGTCGCCGGTGGAATCATTCGTGTAAAGGTTCCGCACTATACAAGTTTTGATGCCTATACCGATCCAACGCATCGACATTTTTTTA
>PDSJ01000044.1 GCA_002748425.1 candidate division KSB3 bacterium
CAAAACTGGCATTATAATGGCCCATCGCTAAAGTGGCAAAAAAGAACAGATTGCTCTGGGGGATGGCTGAAAGAATAAGAACCTGCGGTGGCCCCAAAAACTGGACAATGTGTTAAGCTCTGAGCCACACCCACTTGAAAGGAGTCGGCAATGAGCAAAAAACGGTGATAATATAGCGCCTCGTTTAACGCCAAGGTGACGCTTAGCGCTATCCAAAATGAAGAAACCGTTGCACAGTTGGCCGCAAAATACGAGGTCCATCCCACCATGTTCAATAATTGGAAAAAAGCCCTCCTCGAAGGCGCTGCTGACCTGTTTGATAAAGGTCAAAAAGCCCGCAAGCATCATAATGCCACTGTTAATGAGCTCTACAAAAAGATTGGGCAACTTAAGGTTGAAAACGGTTTTTTGTCCAAAGGGCTCGGTCTTTAAAACGCAGGCTGCGTAAAAAGATGGCCGATAAGAGCCATTCAGGACTGAGCCGTCAATGCAGGCTTTTGAGTATCAACCGATCATGGGTTTATTACAAACCCCGGCTGATCTCGACCGACGACCTTGAGATGATGAAACGCATCGATACTGAATATATGAAATGTCCGACCAGCGGCAGCCGTACGATTCGCGATGTTCTTGCAAGACAGGGTCACAAGGCTAATCGCAAGCGGATTCAGCGCCTCATGCGATTGATGGGTATAGGGACGATTTATCCGAAGCCCAAAACCAGCAAGCCGCATCCGCTGTCTGTCAACATAATTGTCGCATTATTTGAAAAATGCTTTTCTAATTCGAAGGCATCTTGGTCAATCGCGCTTTGAAATAGCACATCATCAGACAGCCTTACAAAGGCTTGTGGCCTTGATCCCAGCACTTTTAGGACGATTCAACCACACGGATTCGATCGGGTTCCAATTGCGCGTTGAACCACTCCAGCGGTTCTTTCTGCCTTGTTTGGCCTGTTGATATACCTAGTGCCGGTGGGCAAGAATCTGGAGGTCTTTCCCGTTGTGCCGCTGGGAGGGCGTAACGTACCGAATTGCACTATGGCGGTGATCGTTGTTGTACTATTCGACGAAACCGTCGACCCATTGCCGGGCAAACTGGAGGCTTTCGAAGCCTTTGACCGGATACGCCGGACGATACTTGATCGTGCGAAAAAGGGACTCCGAATAAGGGTTGTCATTGCTCACCCGCGGGCGGCTGTAGTTGTCTGCATGCAAAACCGGCGGATCAAGTACGCATCCTTCAGACAAAATCGCTTTGTGTAACAAAGAAGCGGAAAGCGTTGCGCTTTCCACCGGATGTACTTCCCAGCCGACGATCTTGCGACTGTATACGTCCATGATCATGTACAGATAAAAAATATGCCAGATACCGGGAAACATCCCAGGCAAAGATTACAGACCTTGATCTGAACCTGGATCTTTTCCCGGCCAGACGGCAGGCAGAATATACAGCCCGGTTGAAAATGAAAAATACAACCAGTCAGCCTATGAAAACCCTACATCTGGACTGGGATACAAAACTCACCATTACAAGTCTGTCGGCAGACGGGTATGCCTTGGAAATACTGGAGCAGGATGAAAAACTGCGCCATGCCATATATCGTATGAAACTGGCCCTGAAAGCGGGGGAATCCATGAATATTAAAGTTGTTGGTAGCCTTGCCCACAGGGGATTTCATCAATCTGATTTTCAGGGAGACCTGACCTATAACGGCAGTGTGCTGGCAACGAATTTTCTACCCTGTTTTGGTTATGACCGCTCAAGGGAGCTTGATAACAATAAAAAACGGATGCGTCAGGGGTTTGATATGCGTACCTCCCGCATGGACAGTCAGGACAATATGTTTTCACGGGCCAACCTGTTTGAATCGGTGCAGTCTGATGGCCTGAACTGGAATATGGTTATCAGCACCAGTGCCGACCAGACCGTGGTTGGGCCGGGGGAACTTGTGAAAAGATGGCAGAACAAGGGGCGTAATTATGCCTGTTTTCAATCAGAGTCTGCCGGAAAAATGGATTTCAGGATCATTTCCGCCAGGTTTGCAACAAAGAAACTGGACTGTGATGGTCTTGGCTGTGTGCTTTGGTATCACCCGCAGCATACCTATATAATATAGCGGTGTTTGAAGAGGCATTGCAAAAGGCTGTTCCCTGGTTTTCCCAGGTCTTGGGGCCGTCTCCATACAAGGAAATCCGGGTGGTGGAAAAGCCCTTTTATGACTCTGAGTTTATCACCCTTGTTACCGCGGTTTCAGAATCCCGCGGCTGGACAGCCGACATCAAGGAAGAGGAAGACAAGTAGTATATCTATTTGCATCTGGCAGAAGAGCTT
The DNA here is from genome assembly GCA_002748425.1 of candidate division KSB3 bacterium. Classification (GTDB taxonomy): domain Bacteria; phylum Moduliflexota; class Moduliflexia; order Moduliflexales; family Moduliflexaceae. Next base: position 2,335 of record PDSJ01000044.1, read on the forward strand.
GCCAGACAATGGATTGGTTCTTCTCTCAAGGCGGCAGATGTGCAGGGGGCGGGGCTGTTGACCCGCTCTCTTGCCAGCTACTGGGCGCTGCATTTTATGGAAAAGACCTGGAGCCGTGAGCAGACCGAAAAATGGCTGAAAAAGGCCTATGATGATTATGAAAAAGAGCGGAGCAAGGAAGCCATAGAAGAAAAAAATCTGCTCCTGGTAGATAAGGCCGCTTATATCTCACGGGATAAGGGTGGACTTGTTCTGTACGGCCTTGCTGAGCGGATGGGCGCAGAAAAATTTGACCGCTGGCTGGCGCAGTGGATACGACAGGCCAACCAGAAAGAGGGCTTTCTTACTTCTGCCAATTTTTATGCTGATCTGAAAGAATTTGTTCCTGAAAACTTACATTCCTTTCTGTGGAACTGGTTTGAAACTTGCGGGGAGCTTGGGGACAAATATCAGGTTGGTAAGAACGTACGATAAAAACCAGGCGAATTTTTTATGCAGCAGGACAGAGAAGATATCCTGACCCAGCCCATGGGAAAGTTGTTTTTGCGTATGGCTATTCCCGGTATTATCGGCACAGTGGTTATGGGCTTGTACAATTTTGTGGATGCCATTTTTTTGGGGCAGTTTGTGGGGCCGGTGGCTGTGGGGGCGGTGGGGCTGCTTTTT
>PDSJ01000045.1 GCA_002748425.1 candidate division KSB3 bacterium
CTTCACTTTCCGGCAGACTCTCACGCGGCTGTCGAAGGGCCGCAGACTGCGCGCCTTCAGCAGCTGTCGGCTGAGCAGATTCCTCACGGTCTCCTGCTTTTTGTATCACTTTGGAATATTTTCCCATATCTTTTTCCCCGTAGATTCAAGTGCTCTCAAGAGCACGCATGATCAGAAAAACAACAGAGACAACGACACCAGCAAGGAGTACTCCACCGATCAGCAGAACTTTTGCTGTCGAAATCGGTGCCTTCATACCGGCGTTGGTTTTACTGCCGCGGAGGCCACTCTTTTCGCCTGACTCCGTGACCTCAGGCGGCTCAACTCGAGGCCCGGCCAGCCGGGAACGGCCGAGAGAAAACGCCGAACCTGCAGGGCTGAGTTCATAGAGATCTTCACCCTCAAGCTGTACCTCCTCGAGCACCTGATAGACAGTATCGGCGTCGATGACCGGTTTCCCTTCCGAAAAGCCGGTCATCAACGCCTGATCACAGATAATATTGATCAGCCGGGGATTACCCCTGCTGGCATCAAAAATCAGCTCAAGCGCCTCTTCATGAAAAAGATCTCTTCTTTTCGCCTCCGCCATTCGCAGGCGATAGCCGATATACTGCCGTGTATCCTCGTATGAAAAAGGCTCCAGATGGTAGTGAGTACCAATCCGCTGCCGCAACGGCAGCAGCCGGGGGTGGGCGAGGATGTCGCGCAGCTCAGGCTGGCCGAGAAGAAAGATCCCCATCACATTTTTTGACTCGGCATGGTTGCTGAGCAGCCGCACCTCCTCGAGCAGATCAATCGGAAAGACCTGCGCCTCATCGACGATCAGCAGAAATTTCTCCCCCCGCGCCTCAAGCTGATCAAGCATTTTGGTAAAACGGAGGATAAAGTGCCCCTTATTACCCCGATAGGGGATACCGACCTTGCGGCCGAGATAGAAGAAGAAGTCGTGGCGGGTCAGCTTCGGGTTGTTGAGCACACAGTAACGCACCCTCTTCTTCAAGACCCCGAGGAGGGTGTTCAACACTGTTGTCTTTCCTGTTCCCACCCCGCCGGTAAGGAGGACAAACCCTTTGTCAGACACCACCCCGTAACGGAGCATCGAGATCGCCTCAAGGTGGGACTCGCTCAGGTAGACAAGTCCCCCCACAGGTGCCAGTTCAAAAGGCTTTTTGGCCAGTCCGTAATAGTCCCTGTACATTCCTTATGACCCCAAAGACTCAGATAATAATTTTTCCTTTGTAGAAGCAGATCGCCAGCGCCACAAGAAAAAGCAGAGTCCAGGAGATCATCAATACCCCTTCACCCATATACTTCATTCGCCGTTTTGTCAGCTCCATTCCAAGAGGGAAGTTGGGGATTGAACAGAGAACCGGAATGTCAAAAGAGGTCTCCATCGAATCGGGATCCCTGAAGGAGGTATCGAGAAACTCGAGCAGCAGCGCAATGCCCGCGCCGAGGACAAAGCCGCCAAAGAACGATGCGGCCATAAAGATCAGAAAATTGGGTTTTTCCGGCTTATTCGGCATCCGCGCCGGATCTTCGATCCGGAACTGACTCCCCTGCTGCTTCAGCTCCAGATTTTTCATCGCACTTGCCTGCAGATTCTGAGCAACAAGGAAATCATAGTGACGCTTCAGCTCACCATACTCACGGCTGATCTGCGCCCACTCCGCCTCCCGGTTCGGAGTCGCCGCAATCCAGTCCTCGTACTTGTCAATCTGCTCTTTCGTCAAAATCATCTCGTCGCTGATCTTCTGGATACTGAGACGGATATCCTTCAACTGCATCTGCAGAGTAAAAAGCTGGTCATCATGGATTCCGCTGCCGATCTCCATCGCTGTTTTTTCAGAGTCTCCGGCAGAGGTCTGTTCGCTCTGCTGCGGCTGCGGATCATCTTCAAGCTGTTTTTTCAGTGCGGCAATCTTCTTCTC
>PDSJ01000047.1 GCA_002748425.1 candidate division KSB3 bacterium
CCGCTATTGTCAAGCATTCTGGGTAAAAGTCAAAGAAAACCGAGCAAGACAAGGTAAACGGATGGTTAAATTGCGAAATGGATTTATTGCATCAGAATAATTGATTATTTTGGTTAATTTGGGAGATTGGAGACGCATGCAATGCGTCTCTACGGTTATTTTTATCAGATGTTAATAGATTGAATGCGGTAAAAAACGGGTAAAACCCATTGTAGAGACGCACTGCGTGCGTCTCCAACAACCCAACGTTTTTCGTTGGGTTTTATGTTTGCAGCGGTATTATTTTTCTCGCTTTTAAATTGTGCCGTTCAATACCTTTGCTGTAAAAAACATGGGCTGTTAAATTGCAGGATAGGTTTATTACGTCAGAATACAATGTTACCCCTAGGATAGTGTTCTAAACTGCACTAATTATGTGCTATCCTTATACAGACAATTAAATAACCAAGGGGAGAATAAATGATTATTTTTGTTGGCGGTTTGGTCGGGGCGGGCAAATCGACGGTGGCACGCTTGTTGGCCGAGCATTTTAACCTGTACTACTACGATGTTGACGAGGTCAAAAAGGTGGTCTATAAACAAGACCCCGATTTTGACCACAATATGAAACACGGCATTCCGTTTAAGGACAGCACCCGCATTAAAGTGTATGATAGGGTGGTCGACGATTTAAAGCAGCTGTCACAAACGCACGAATGTATTGTCGTCGATGAAACCCTGCATAAAAGAAGTCTGCGGCATCGACTGTTTAAAGCGGCTGAGGATTATTTCGACGGCTATTTTGTCATTTGGGTCAAGGCCGACGAAGCGGTAATTAAAACCCGTTTGGCCGGGCGTCAGCGCCAAGGCCACATCCTAAAAGACGCCATGGCCATGTATAATACCATGATGGCGGAGTTTGAAAAATTTGAGCAAAACGTTTTGGTGATTCGCAACAATCACAATATCGATGCGACGATGGCGGAGCTGCAACGCTTTTTTGCTGCCATGTTTCGCTTTAGTCGCTTGCAGGGTAAGTCTTAATCATCAAAGGATAGTTTATGGCATTGATTGAAAAACTGTTTGACGGCCCGCTGGATATTGTCGGTGATGTCCACGGCGAAATTAATGCACTCACGCTGTTGTTACAGCAACTGGGTTACGATGCGGCCGGGCACCACCCGGATGGTCGCCGTTTGGTGTTTTTGGGTGATTTGGTCGACAGAGGCCCCGACAGCGCCGGCGTAGTTGATAAGGTGATGCAGCTTGTCGCCGGTGGCCGGGCGCAGTGTATACTTGGCAATCACGAGCTCAATATTGTGCTCGAGCGGCCTATGCACGGCAACGGCTGGATTATCCAGCCCAACGACAAAGATCCGCTGGCCGATAACCCTGAACACATCGCCGGCCAACCCGTTGCCGAGAAATACAAGGCGTTTTTTGCCAGCCTGCCACTGGCCTTGGAAAACGATAACCTGCGCATTGCCCACGCCTGCTGGCATCAACCGTCTATCGATAGTCTGCGGGCTGACAATAACACCCCGGTTGCCGCTCTGTATTACCGTTATCAAGCGATTTATGAAGACTTTTTAGCCGCACCGGAAACGGCCACAGCAATCGCCGCCGAGCTGGCTGAATACGGCGAGCAACTGGTCAACCCCGAGCGTACCCCACCGCTGCTGCCCGCCCTTGGTGCCAAGGAACGCGCCGAGCAGATGTTAAACCCCATTCGCATTTTGACCACCAGTTCGATGCAAATCGCGGCGACGCCGTTTTTCGGCGGCGGCAAATGGCGCATGGCCGAGCGCGACCCGTGGTGGGATTATTACACAGACGATAAAACCGTGGTTATCGGTCACTTTTGGCGCCAGTTTAACGCCGATAGTCAGCGCATTGGCGGCGTGTTTGGCCGGGATTTATTTGCCGGCATTGCCTGCCGTTTTACGGCAAGCTAGCGGCGCTGAGAATGCCCGAGGGCGACGTCATGCACGATGACGGCAGCTTGGTTGCCACTTACTAAAGCCATGATAGCCGTTAGTGCCAAGCTCACCCGGCAGTGATATTTGCCGGGGCGGCAAGGCAAACACAGTTTTTACATCTTTTAAGGGGCGGGGTACTCGTTATTGCCTGGTTGGCCTGCGGTAATTTCGACCGGGGTACCGTCCTTACCGATGCGGTAGATGCCAAAGCGCTTACCCTGCGGCGGTATGCGGTGCACAAAGATGCTACCGTCGCGGGCAAATTCGGGCCGGCTGGTGACACCGGTATCAGCAAACAAGCGCTTGGCACCGGTACCATCAGCTGAGCCAATATGTACATCCCACACGCCGGGCATTCCGGTCTTTAGCTGAGTGAGCCATGCCAACCGTCGTCCGTCGGGCGACCACATCGGGTCGTGGTCTCGCAGCTTATCGTTGGTAATCCGCGTTGCTGCATCTCCGCTGTCAGGCTGGTCGCCCGGCTGACCTACCGGCATGGTATAAATTTCGTAGTTGGATTCGGTACAGATGCGCTTCGGGCAGCCG
>PDSJ01000046.1 GCA_002748425.1 candidate division KSB3 bacterium
CCCCCTTGAGGTCAATGCCAAAAAAGAGGCGGCGGAAGAGGTTGCCCTGCGTAACAGTATTATCCTGTCGCAGATCCGCGATATGCTTGGTCATATCACCTTTTCTGCCGTTGTGGTCAGTTGCGGCACCTGTAATGAAGCGTTGCACAAGGTCGGTTGTGAGGAGATCTTTGAATGTCAATTGCAGGATATCTCTTCGTTTTTACTTAACTCCTGTAAGTGGCAGGACGAGGAAAAGCAAAATCAGCCAGTTCTTTATCATACCCCGTGCCATGATTCAATGAAGGGGAGAGGGGTTGCCTCTCTGCGCAGGCTCTATAATAATGTGCTGCCGATCGCAAACTGCTGTTCGGAGGCAGGAACCCTGGCGCTGTCAAGACCGGATATTGCCAACGCCATGCGGCTGCGGAAAAGAGAGCAGCTGGAAAAGGGGCTTGAGCAGCTGGCGGCAAACGGTAATGCAGATGGGGCAGAACCCTTTATTGCCACCAACTGTCCCTCCTGCTTAACCGGGTTGGGCCGCAACCGCGATCTGGGCGTAAAACCGATCCATATCGCGGTACTGCTTGCCAATCGGCTCTCTGCTGATGGCAGTTGGCAGGATGAGTTAAAGACCATCGCAAAGGAGGCAGAGCGGGTTGTTTTTTAGCCTGTATTTTTGCAGTGTAAATAATATCTACTCCTCTTTGCCTTTCTCAAATGGATTGAACTCCAGTCGGTCTTTAAGCTTTTCCGCAAGGGACAACGCTGAACGCGCAATGGAATAGGTGGGTGCCGGCAGTTTTGTCATAAGCTGTCTGATCGCTTTTCTGGTATCATCAGTCCACTGTAACTCTTCTGCCGCCTTATCTCTGTCTTTAGTCTTGATAAGATCCTCAGACCTGTTTACCGTGCTTATGGCATTGAATATTGCGTTTTCAATAGGATCAAGGCGTTTTTCTTGTTCTTTCAGGTAACTCTCGATTTCCTTATGTCCAGCATCAAGAACCTGCCTGGTCATATTGGCAAGAACGCGATCGGCCATGGCAAAACTGATTTGAGGAACGGTCTCTGCACGATCCTCGGCTATCAGCGCAACCCGGCTCATCAGCCATGGCATTGTTGAGACCACTGTGTCAGATATCCTGTCCGATAATGACCCGATGGGAATTGTTGTATAGCGTGAGCGGGACTGCTCAATCAGCAGATCCCAACTATGGATAAGCATCGGCGGCAGGCCATGATATCGGGCTATTTGCTGTCTGTTGCCCGGCATAGACCCCCTTGCCTTCATAAACAGTGCCTGGACATCAGGGATGGGACCGACAAGCCTGTTAAGGCTGTGGCATACGGTATTGACCAGATCCCATTTTATTCTGGGGCGCGCCAGCAGAAGATGCGCGCTATAAAGACCGAGCATCGGGTCATTAAATTTGCCCTGCAAGATATCCTTCATCTCCGGCGAATCAAGAATATCATAGCCGCGCAGCAGGGCGGTAAGGGCGATCTCGGCGAGACGGGCATCACGACACGCAGGATCAAATGGCGTGCGTTGTCGTCCCATAAGAACAGAAGCGGTGCGCAGCAGAGGGCGACGGATCTTTTCCCTGCCGGAGTAGAAATCGTCACAGGTTAAAAATGCCCGGGTCTGCCAGCCTTTTGCCGTCGACAGAAAGATCTCGTATAGACCGAGTGAACCTGTCTCTACCCGTAACCGATATACTCCGGGAGCCAGGCCTATATTGATTCCGGCAAGGCAGGCCTTGCGGTCGATTACTCCCTCCGCCATATTTGCGATCATTGAACCGTCCACAGCGTGCAGGGTTATGCTTTCTGCAGAGAAATCCTCGGCATTTCTGGTATAATCCCGA
>PDSJ01000043.1 GCA_002748425.1 candidate division KSB3 bacterium
TCGTTCTGCTTTTTCCTTGCACTGGTTCCAGCAGAGGAAAAAGCAACGGCTGCAGCAGACAGTGCGCGCAGATACTGTTCAGGTGAAAAGCTCTTTTTACAGGAAGCAGCGCCGGCAATCTTCATGCCGGCTTCTTCTTCCAGCGCATCTTGTGCCTTGCGAAGCTGCTTGTTGACCTCCTTGTTATCCGTCTCAAAATGCATCTTTGCAAAAGGGGCAGTATACAGCTCATCCAGTTTTTGGGTGAAATACGCCGAAGCCCTGGTTATCCGCTCAAGGATATGCCCATCTTCACAAGGGAGCTGGTCGTCATTGAAAAGCCCCTGCAGCTGGCGTCCAAAATTCTGCCCAACCACAACGATTGCACTGCGAATGCTCCCTTGCAGTGCCTCTATGTCCTCGCAGCCAAAGACCTGCACCTGATTTGCATATCGTTTGTTTAACCCGATAAAGCGACTCAGCAATCTATCCAGTTTGGAGTAGTCAAAACACTCCAGTAACAGTCGCTGCTGGTAGCGATTTTTTTCCTGCTCAAGCTGTGCCTGATGCTGCTCTGGATTACCCAGTACCTGTTGACTAAACGAGGTAACCCGCGCATCAGGCTTGAGTGAGTCCTGAGACAGCCGGGAACGCAGCACAATACCATCAAGTGTTCGGCAGCGGCTCAACGCCACATACACCTGCCCATGGGAAAAGGCTGCCTGGGCATCGATAATGACCTTATCAAAGGTCAGTCCCTGACTCTTATGAATGGTTACTGCCCATGCAAGACGCAGTGGAAATTGTACAAAAGAACCGATAACCGTCTCCGTTATCTCCCCGCGCTCCGCATCCAGCAGGTAGGTCTTGTTTTCCCAGCTGCTTTGCTCAACCGTGACAGGCTCGTTATCTCCCTCACAGACGACACAAATCTCGGTATTGCCGATGCTGCTCACGGTACCAATTTTGCCGTTGAAATACCGTTTCTCTGGTGAAATATCATTGCGGATGAACATCACCTGCGCTCCAACTTTCAGCTCAAGCGTTTGGGCAGCTGGGAAGGCGTTTTCAGGAAACTCCCCTTCAATTTCGGCAGAAAAATGGCGTACATCAGTGTTCAGTGATCGGAGATGATCGGTATTGATGGCGTCTGCCTGACGGTTATGGGTGCAGAGGGTGATGTAGCCGGAATAGTTCTCCAGGCTCGGCGTCGCCACATACTGAGCATTGAGCTGCGCCAATGTCGCATTGATATCACAGTTGTTACGAACATTGTTAAGGAGTTGAATAAACGCTGTATCAGTTTGACGGTAGATTTGAGTAAGCTCAATACCGATGAACCCGGCATTGTTCAGGGCATGGCTGCTGAAAAAATAGGGCGAAGCATAATACTGATCAATTATGGGTTGCTCGTTGGCCGTCACCACCGGCGCCAGCTGCTGCAGATCGCCAACCATGAGCAGCTGGACGCCGCCAAAAGGCTGGTTGTTCCTGCGTTGAGTTCTGAGCACGTGATCCACAGCATCGAGCATGTCGGCCCGCACCATGCTGATTTCATCGATGACCAGCAGATCCAGGCTCTTGATAATTTTAAGCTTTTCACGGCTCAGCCTGTGGTAGCGCGAACCGGAATAAGAGTCGCTGCCAGGAACAAAGGGGCCAAACGGCAGCCCGAAAAAGGAGTGCAACGTAACTCCACCGGCATTGATGGCAGCAACACCGGTCGGTGCCACGACCACCATCCGCTTGGGGCTGGTCTCTTTTAAGCCTTTTAAAAAGGTGGTTTTACCAGTTCCTGCTTTCCCTGTAAGAAACACATGTTTATCGGTAAAACGCAGATACTCCTCAACAAGCTG
>PDSJ01000018.1 GCA_002748425.1 candidate division KSB3 bacterium
CTCGCAAAAAGTATCCATGGCATCGCGTCAGCCTGTGGTGTAATCGAGATGGGCCCACTGTATGAAAACGTGGCCTCGCTGCTCAATCTTGCCACCGTTACCCATGATCGACCCTTTTTGCGGCTTCAGGTCAACGGCGAGGGCAAGGAGCGGGAAAAGCTGGAGACATTTTTGCACTTTTTAAAAAAAACAGAAGCCGTAGAAAATGAATCCTGAGGGATAGAACTCTCTGAAATCTCTCCACACTTTCTGCGCTTATCGTCTAACATCATAAACCATCTTAATTTGCGCTGTAGAAAGTGACTTGCTGGATATTCTAGATTGTAGGAGGGGCTTGCTGCACCGGCGCCCATCTTAAATTTTATTGACAACGATCTGACGATGATGAGAAAATAACACAAATTCACGCGAGCGGATCGAGGCACTGGTCGGTTTGAGCGACGATCCGCTGTCAAGCATCGACGTATCTCCTGGGCCAGATTCAGGATGATACCGTGATTCAACATGCAGCAGAAAACATTCAGGAGTAATGTATGCAACGACTTATGCGGATCGCAGGCTGTCTGTCGGCAGTCCTGCTCAGTTTAACTGCTTGTACAAGTGTACCGATAACACATTATTATACCTTCCAGCCGAGCTTGAAAGTAGCTCCTCAAGCGACGGAGTCTGTGGCTTCGTCACCGTTCAGCTTACGTGTTGAGAGTTTCGGGGGAGATATTCCCTACCAGCAGGACAAAATTATTTTTCGGACGTCGGCTTATGAAGTCAATTTTTACGAATATCATCAGTGGCTGCGTCCGCCTGCTGAACTTGTTACAGAGCGAGTGCTTGATCTTGCCGGGGCATCGGGCCTTTTTCAACACGTTTTTGAAGAGGAATCCGGCGAATTAACCCGCTATATGCTGGATGGCCGGGTGTTGATGTTCGATCAGTGGTATACGAAACCGACTGGTTCAACCATACGAGTCGGCATCCGTTACCGTTTATTCGCTCCGGAACTCCAGGATGATCCCCTCTGGGACGATACGATTGAAACAACGGCAGACACCATGAATATGGAGATCCTTGGGGCAATTAAAGCCTTTGAAACAGCCTTGTATGAGAATATCACGCAAGCTCTTGCCGCAATCGATCGTGTTATAGCTCAACACACGGAATAGCATTCAATCCCTGCCGACCCTGTATGTTCTGCGACCGGAAGGATGATCGTGTCCTCACGGCGCGCTGTAAGGGCATCCCGGACACATACCACAGAGCGTCAAGCCAGGAGCGAAAGACTTTTTTTATGAATTATGCAGATCCTGTTACAGAAGAGCATGCCTTTGCGCCGTATCTCGGAGAAATTCTTGCAGTTGCCGAACGGGGACATAAGGATGTCAGCACGGAAAATCTTTTACTGGCGCTGATTGAGCTTTATCGCAGCCATCCCGCGATGATGGAAGAATTTATCACAGTATTTTTGCAGCGCGCCGTGAAAGACGGACTTGAAGTCACGCCCAGAGCGTTTCGCCTGTCCTTATCAACTGCGGTCAAGTTGCATCTCAGGACGCTCGGTATCAAAGACTACGCGTTATTTTCCATCCAGTCGTGGAAGCAGGTCGTGTTAGATTGTCTGCAAGAAGGTGATGAAGAATTCATGCGCTGCTGCCTGCGGGATGTGAGCACAGTCAAAATTTATCGCTACATCGCCTTACAACTGATCGGAGGCGTGTTAACCCGATCTGCGACACTGCCGCCCGGCGGGCTGAATGTGTTGGATGGAGGATGCAGTATCAATATCGGTCTAAAATGCCTGAACGATCCGGAACGTTTCCAACGCATCGAAGTGGAAGCGCAAATTTCACGGCTCTTTCATGAAGAGCTTCCTCATTTCCCCCTGCAATATGCGCTTGGTATCGATAAATATCCACCAAGTCTCGAACGCACTCTGGCCAGCCTGTTTCCCTCTGAAGTGACATATTGGGAAGATATCTATAGTAAGCTGTTCTCAATGAAAAAGGAGCGTGTGCACTATCGGCGGCAGGATATTTTATATCTGGACTGTCAGCCGGAATTTCAGGGGAAGTTCGACGTGGTATTCCTGAGCAGCCTGTTGAGGCGTTTCCCGCCGCATCAAATCTCGCGTATGCTGTCTCAGGTGAATTATGCTATGACACCCAAAAGCCTTCTTGTCATTAACGAGCAAATGTCCGAAGACAGCATAGAGGGCAGCGGAAACTATGTCACCTGTATTATAGCGAAGAACTTGCTGGAGCATCTCGTTGCTCAGAAAAGCAGTTCGATCGACTTGTATGTCTTGCTGAGTCGTGCCTTTCAGTTGTTTGTCTATCCAGATGAAAATTGTCGTAAGGTCTCAGCAGGGAAGGATTTTCAAACGTTCTTGACAGAGTACACGCATTTCAGATCTTGAGAATAATCACTGGAACGCAGGCAGCTTATCGGCAGCGGCGTTCCACGAGATTCATTGAAAAGGAGCTTAGGTATGGAATTCCTGGATGATGATTTTTTATTATCTAACAAGACAGCGCAGATCCTCTATCACGACTATGCTGAGGCTATGCCGATTTACGACTACCATTGTCATCTGCCGCCTCAAGATGTCGCAGAAAATCGCCGATTCAGGAATCTGACAGAGATCTGGCTGGCCGGTGATCATTATAAATGGCGGGCCATGCGCTCGAACGGCATAGATGAACGCCTGATCACCGGTGATGCCGGCGATTGGGAAAAATTTGAAGCGTGGGCTGCCACGGTCCCGTATACTGTTCGGAACCCTTTGTACCACTGGACGCATTTGGAACTGAAGCGCCCTTTCGGGATCGTGGGAACCGTCCTCTGTCCTGATACAGCACAGGAGATTTACGAGCGCTGTAACGAACTGCTGGCGACTGATGCGTTTCGCGCTCGTGGCATTATGGAACAGATGAACGTCAGGATCGTCTGCACCACCGATGACCCGATCGATTCGCTGGAATATCATCGCCAGGTCCGGCAGGATACGGATTGTTCCATTAAAATGCTGCCGGCCTTCCGTCCTGATAAAGCGATGGCTGTAGACAGACCGGATGCATTTAAAGCCTATGTCGCTAAGTTAGCGGAAGCCGCAAATATGGAGATTCGGAATTTTCAAAGCTTTTTAGATGCCGTGAAACAGCGCCACAGCTATTTTCACGAGATGGGCTGTCGTCTGTCAGATCATGGCATCGTTGCTCCGCCTGCGGCCAGGTATACGGAACGTGAAATTTCCGCGATTTTCGATAAGGTCTCTGTCGGGATAAGGGTCAGTGAGTATGAAGTCGAACAATTCCAGGCCGCGATGATGCATGAATTCGGACTGCTGAACGCCGAAAAGCAGTGGACCATGCAAATTCACATGGGAGCGATGCGGAACAATAATTCCCGGATGTTTAAACACTCAGGCCCGGACAGTGGCTTTGACTCGATCGGAGATCTGCCGATTGCCGCTCCACTGGCCCGTTTTATGGATCGGCTTGACGCTCAGGAGAAACTGCCGAAAATGATCCTCTACGTCCTCAATCCGCGCGATAATGAAGTGATCGGGACAATGCTCGGCAATTTTCAAGGCGGAGCTGTTCCCGGCAAGATCCAATTCGGCTCAGGCTGGTGGTTCAACGATCAAAAAGACGGCATGATCCGCCAGATGGAAGCTCTCTCCAATCTGGGCCTTCTCAGCCGTTTTGTGGGGATGCTGACTGATTCACGCAGTTTTCTTTCGTATCCCCGTCATGAGTACTTCCGCCGCATCCTGTGTAATCTCTTCGGCACTGATGTGGAGAACGGCGAACTGCCGAACGATATTCCGCACCTTGGCTCAATCGTGCAGGATATTTGCTACAATAATGCAGTTAACTACTTTGGAATCGAGGTCTAAACGTTCGTGCCTGTTGACGTGATGGTTTTTTTTCGATCACGCGCGGACCGTCTCCTGTGATTTTGAAGCGTCCAACAGCGCGAATATCCTCAGACGAGGACCCACGCATCACGTCAACAGTGTTCCGAAGACGATGTCTGCGATGGCATTGCCGCCTTCCTCGTCTGGGCGCATTTTTCTTCAAGGGTCATCTGACGTTCGCTTCCATCAGGGGCTCAAAATATATAGACTTGCAGATGGAATTATATAAATCATTTTAGGACAGATCGTCTTGTTAAGGAAAAATGTTACCAGAAGCAGACGGATTATGGCAAATAAAAACCATAGGATATAAGAAGTAAAAACGTATATATAAAGGACAGGAAATTCCTTGACGCCACAGCGGAACTGTTCTCTCAGTAATCAGAGATATAGATAATCTTTGTATAAATGTAAACATGTTGCTACGATCCGGGAGAAAGGGGAGAACACAATGCATGCTTTGACGAAGATACGAGATCGGGCGCAGGATGTCTTACAGCGCTTTGACCTGCACGGGAAATCGGCTGTTGTGATTGGCGGTAACAAGGGTTTAGGGCAGGCAATGGCTCTTGCGCTGGCTTCAGCCGGCGCAGATGTCTGCGTGGCGGCAAGAGGGCCTGAAGGATTAGAAGACACGGCATCTGCGATTGCATCGTTCGGCAGACACGGGAACAGTTTCGCTCTTGATGCAACGTCTGAGCAAGAGGTCAAGAAGATGCTCCGGCAGGTCCTGGAATGGTACGGGACAATCGATATCCTTGTCAACAGCCAGGGGACTGTTCATCTTGAGGATGCTGAGCAGTTTTCCACCGAACAGTGGAATGCTGTCATAACTGTGAATCTTCAATCTGTATTTTTTACGTGTAAACATATTGGTAAGCGTATGTTGGAGCAGGGAAAAGGCAAGATTATCAACATTTCCTCTGTCAGGGCATTTCAGGGACGAGCGCGGGATTTGGCCTATGCTCCCAGCAAAGGCGCTGTCAATCAACTGACAAAATCGCTGGCAATCGAGTGGGGCCACAAGGGCATCAATGTCAATGGAATTGCTCCGGTATTCACAAAAACAGCGATTAACAAGGACATCCTGCGTGATGAAACACTGTTAGAGTGGGTCCTCGGGCGAATTCCGATGAAGCGGCTTGGAGAATTTGAAGATCTTTTCGGCCCGGTGATTTTTCTGGCATCCGAGGCCTCAAATTTTGTAAATGGGCACATTCTGCCGGTTGACGGGGGCTGGTTATCGGCTTAAGCGCCGTTGCCTGCGCATCTCAGGACTCAGAGACACCGCGGGCCGTCCAGGAAAACAGACAGCCCGCAAAACAGGAAAGGGTTCATCCCAGCAACTCCTTCCGCAGGCGGAACGGATCGTCTTGACTGGGGTGATTGCGAAGCCGGGCTGAGAGGGCGCTGAACTCCTTGCTCAGTGTGGCATAGACAGCGACATCGGCTGCATTTGGCCTCACTCTGCTGGATTCGTCGAGCACGATATAGGGTTCTGCGACCTCTTCCAGCGTTAGTGTCTGTCCGTGTTCCATCTTCCACACCCACATGGCGTGCAGTGCGGCGCCCATTGCGGCCCCTTCGCCCTGCACGGCTACGGTTTCGGCATTGAAGATGTTGGCGATTGCTTCACGCCAGGCGATGCTCCGGGAAATCCCGCCAGTCAGTCGAATTTCAGATGGTGTGACCGGCATGCGTTTGAAGCCGTCGTAGAGGTTCAGGAGATGGCCTTCCAGTACGCTGCGGCAGACCAGCTCTTTTTGGCTGAGTTCTTCCAGACTGAAGCCGAAACAGGTCGGAGCGCCGATTGGGACGTCAGGAGTGCGTTCGCCGCCATACCAGGGCACGATCAAACGTCCGTGGTTGCCTGCCGGACTGTGTTTGACGATCTCGGCAAAGTCGTGATGAGACAAGTCATAGACGTTCAGGAAGTCATTGTAGCCGTTGGCCAGATTGCTGACGCAGAGCAAGGGCAGATAGTTTCCGCTACTGTCGCAGAATCCGGCAATTTCTCCTGTGGGATCGACAAAGGCTTCCTGCAAAAAGGTAAAGGCCGTACCACTGGTCCCCAGACTGATCGTCACGATGCCTTCTCTGACGTTTCCGGTGCCGACAGCGCTGTACATGTTATCGCCCGATCCGGCATCGATCTCGCAGGCGGGATTCAAGCCATATCGTTCGACAAGCTGTTGTGAGATTTTTCCGATGCTCTTCGTTGACGCTTTGATCGGCGGCAGCTTGCTTTTAAGACCCGGATCGATGGCATTGATGACCGTTTCCGAGAGCTCGCCGGTTGTGATGTTGTACAGTGCCGACCCTGAACTGTCCCCTGGTTCCATGACTTTGACGCCGCCGTCTGTTCCGCCGGTGAGATAGAAGTTGATGTAGTTATGAACCAGGAAAAAGGTGGCCGTATTCTCATAGGCCTTCCGTTCGTGGCGGTACATGTGGAAGATTTTGGCGGCAGTGTAGCCGGTGCGCTGACTGTTGCTGACTTCCTGGATCATGGCGTCCGGCCCGCCCACTTTTTCAGTCAGGATATCGCATTCTTCCTGGGTGGAAAAATCGTTCCAGAGTTTTGAGCGCTTCCGGCTGAGATTGCCGTCTCGATCGAGCGACACCAGTCCATGCTGCTGGCCGGAAACCGACATTGAAAGAATGTCAGCCTGCTTGACGTCAGAGGCAGACAGGCGTTTCAACAGCATGTGTACGGCTTCGATCCACATCGCCGGTTCCGACTCGCTCACGCCCTCTCCGAGTCCCTGAATCGCGCCTTCTTTAGTGTTATAAGCAGGCAGATCGCTATCGTAATTGACGGCTTCGTTAAAGACAATCTGCTGCGCATCCGCATCAATGACCAGCAGTTTGGTGCTTTGGGTACTGACGTCCCATCCGGCAAATAAGTGTCCCATGCTTATACACGTCACAAGAAAAAGAGGACAAAAGCAGGCAGCCTCTCTGCTCTTTTATCCATGACGCGTCGTGTTGTGTATTTCATCTTTGCGGCATTCGCATTTCCTTGCGATTTACAGCAGATTTCATCAGTATCGACCATGATAACAAGCATACGAAACTCTCAATTTCCGTCAAGTGATAATCTTGGAAACGTCTTCATCACGCAGTCGTGAACAGATTTTGGCAGAATCCCGAACAAGCAGCTGAAAGCCTATGTGGCTCGCGCTTGAGACTCCTTGTCGCATCGTCAGGTTGAATCGCTCAATTCGGAAGGCATTTCATCGCCAGCTTCTCTAAGAGCTTTCATGCAATTATACACACTGCTTTTTCCCTATTTACTTGACAAAGGGTTCCGGGAGAATTATCATTTTTGGTAGAGAACAACTGAAAGATCCCTCGCGAAGCTGTGATAAGATCTTTACGCAGCAGAGGCTGAGATATGGGGCTCAATCGGAAATTTTTCGACAGCCTCGGCCTTGTTGCTGTCAAAGAAAGGGGATCGCTTTTCAGCGTGTTGGAAAAGCACTCTTTGCTATGATAAAGAGGCTGGCTGTGGGAAATTGTGTGTTCAATCAACAGCTGTACTCCAGTGAAAATTCTTTTGGACTGGGAGAGCGTGACTCACGTGTGAGATCAGATCTTTTTCCTGCTTCAGACACGCTTGCCCGTGTCGTCGCCGCTGACGTGAGTGATGCTGATTCTGCCGATGTTAGAAGAGCTGAAACGGGATGTCTTAGAAGCAAATTTAGCCTTGCCGAAGCACGGCCTGGTGACATTTACGTGGGGTAATGTCAGTGGTATTGATCGGGATGCTGGTCTCATCGTGATTAAACCCAGTGGTGTGGCCTATGAGGAATTAGGTCTGGACCACCTGGTCGTCGTGGATATGCACGGAAAGACGGTGGAAGGACAACTGCGTCCTTCGTCGGATACGGCAACCCATGTGGTACTTTATACTGTTTTTCCTGAAATCGGCGCTGTGGTACATACCCATTCGCCCTGGTGTACGACGTGGGCGCAGGCCGGACGAGGGATCCCGGCTCTGGGGACGACTCATGCCGATTATTTTTATGGAGAGATTTCCTGTACGCGGCAAATGACAGATGAAGAGATTGAAGAAAATTATGAAAGCAATACAGGGCATCTGATTGTTGAAGCGCTGAGCGACCGACATCCACTGCATATTCCCGGTATCCTGGTTCATACACACGGTCCTTTTGCCTGGGGTATTAATGCGCACAACGCTGTGTATCACTCGGTTGTCATGGAAGAAGTGGCTAAAATGGCGTATCATACCTTAGCGATTGCCCCGGGGATTGGGCCAATGCCGCAGGGCCTTCTGGACAAGCATTTTTTCAGAAAACACGGTTCAAACGCCTATTACGGGCAGCAGTAATTGCATATAAAGTTTGGGCTTCATAATATATCGTCTTATATCGTCAAAAATATAACTTGACTCTTCTGATGTGGAATTTACCTATGTTAAATGTACTGCGAGAGTCAGTTCCTGGTCGATAAATTTTTTATCCATACTATAAAGAGAGAAAGATGAAGCATTTTCGTATAACCTGGATTTTTGGGCTGGTCAACCTCATAACTGCCATAGTACTTCTCCTTCTTCTGATGGGAGGGATCGGATGGTGGGAGCCGCATTGTACTCCATGGCGGCTTGTCGTCTTTGTTGCCGTGCCTGTCCTGTGCCTGGTTAGCGTAAATTTTTTTTTCCTTTCAGTGTGTGTCCTCCGGCCACTCAGAAGAATACGCGAAGCCGAGCAATGGTCTGGAGAACAAGAAATTCCCGGAACGTCAGAGGGCTTTTGCTCCCAGGAATTTCACGAACTTACTGAGAGCATCAGCGCGAAAAATCGGATTTTTAAAGAGTTACTCAGAGCAAGCGATGAGATGCTGGCCAGGGGAGAACGCGGCACGCTTTTCGCTCTGGCCAGACAGCAGCATTTTGATAAAGTCCTTGACTCTGTTCTTTCCTTTATCCATGCGCTCGAGGGGCATACTGACAATTTGGCACGCAGATTGCTGGTAGATGAACTGCCTCAAGAGTTGCAGCATACCAAAATCGGCGATTCTCTGGAGCGTCTGACACGTGAACTCCGTAGCAGCATTGACGAAATAGGTGAAAAATCCAAGGCGATTTCCACTACGAGCGCAAAGGTGGCCGCTATGGCTCAACAGAGTTCTCGGAACGCCACACTTGAGACAGAGGCGATTGAAAGCATCTTTTTTTCCAGTCGGCAGGTCGTGTCGGATCTTCGTAATGTGATGAAGAATATTCATTTACAGGGAAAATCGCTGGATAATACCTTCCATGATATCAAGCATCTCGTAGGTTCTATCGAAACCCTGAATCGAAATGCTGAGGTCTTATCGTCTGTCGCAGAGGCAACATCGCTTTCAGTGTCGGAAATCCATAAATTTATGCGGGAAATCGATGAGCATGCTCATTCGCTTGCGGGAATTTCCGAGACAGTATCCAGCGAAGCGGAGAATGGTGGGCAGGTCGTCAATGAGGTCATTGACGGCATTCACACGATCAAGTATACTGTTGAGGATGCTGCAGTGGCGATTCATCGGCTGGGGGAAAAATCTGATCAGATTGGGGATATTCTTGAGGCGATTAACGGCATTGCCGATCAAACGAACCTCCTTGCGTTGAATGCCTCGATTATTGCCGCTCAGGCCGGTGAGCATGGCCGGAGCTTTGCTGTGGTTGCAGGAGAAGTCCGTGATTTGGCGGAACGGACGCGCTCGTCTACAAAGCAAATTGAAACGATCATTTCAGGGCTTCAGAGTGAAGTGGTCCATGGCGACATTGCGATGAAGAAATGCCTTCAGGCGGTTGAAGATGGCGTCAAGCTGGCGAATAAGTCCGGCGGTGTCTTGAAAACGATCGTCCAAAGTATTCAGGACGCGAGTTACATGGCCTCCAGGCTTGCGGAATCTACGGTGACGCAGACGAATAACAGTGAGCAAGTCACGCTTGCAGCAGAACAGATCAGACAAAAGCTGGAAGAACTCTCTCTGACTGTCAACACCCAATCCAGAGATAGTGCTCATCTGGCTGAGATGGCACATGTTCTTAAAAATGCCGGTCAGGATATTACGAAGCTTGCGACCGCTCAACTGAAAGAAACTGAAAGTATTGTTCATTCGATTCAAAGCATTCAGGGGCTGGTGCAGCGCAACGCGAAAGTGACACATCAGCTCGCCAGCTTGTCCAAAGAACTTGGTGGACTGGAGAGTGCCCTGGCGCGAGAGATGGGACAATTCCTGGTGTTTTTGCCCGAACTGCCGTCATCCTTTGAGGCGAATCAAGCGACGGTTGCCCTTCTCTGTCCGAATGTACCGCTCTTTTTTGAAGATTTTTTTCAGGGGATGCGTATGAAAGCCCGGGAAATGGGATTGCAGACCTTTATGTTTCAGGCCGAGGACAGTCGTATGCTGCAAATGCAGCTGGCCAACTGGTTGATTCGGCAGAGATGGACAAAAGGTCTCGTTCTGATTCCGATTGATAGCTCCATTGAGCAGTACATTATCGATCTCTGCAGACGGGAACGGCTTCCGGTGGTGGTTGCAGACCGGCTGAGTTCCGGGGATGCCCCAGTGTGTGTGGTTTCGGACAATCTGCACGGCGGCGAATTGGCGGCTGAGCTTTTGCACAAACAACTGCCCGACGGAGTTACTGTCGTCATCTGCGGTTCTCCTGATACCCATTCGGTCAAAGATCGAATGGAAGGGTTTTTTCAAAAATCGCGCAGCTACAATTGGACGGTCGTGGAAGTCTTCACACCGTTAATTGATAAGGAACTGGTGAAACCGAATATACTGGAAGGTATCGCGTTGACGCCAAACGTTCAGGGGATATTCCTGACGAACGAGGACGCTTCGGTTGCCTATCTTGAGCTTCTCCAGGAAAAGAAAATTGATGCGAAAGGCATTTGGGCTGTCGCGTACGATTTGACCCAAAAAGTGGCTGAGGCAATTGAGTCTGGGGAACTTCTGGGGACAATTTATCAGGATCCAGTCGCGATCGGCTGCGAAGCCGTCTCGAAACTGTTTTCCCATGCCGAAAACGGAGCCGCATTCTTTCAGGCGGGTCCTGAAATTTTTCCCATGCCGGTCAAGACGGTGACAGCGTTCAATCTCAACGAATTTCGCCCACAACTGCATTAATGCTGTGCTGAGCGACAAGAATCCGTATCACACTGTTTGCGGATTACGGATTCTTCTCTCCTCAGGAGGGAGCGACGTCCAGACAGGTCTCCGCCCCGCTTATTTCAGAACGTCTACAGCAGCCCTTTCTATAGGCAGACAAGCTTTGTAACGTTTCATGAACAGCTCAAAGCCTTGGACATCATCCGGATCCGGAGCAATAATGGTTTCATGCTGAGATGTGAAGACGGAACTGTCAAGAAAGACCTCCAGCGTCTCATCCTCTTTTTTGTTCAGCATGTAGGAAGCCAGGAGGGCAATTCCCCAGGCACCGCCTTCTCCGGCGGTTTCCTCCATCACAGCCACCGGTGCATTGACTGCTGCCGCCATAAAGCGTTGTCCGACAGTTCTGGTTTTGAACAGTCCGCCGTGCCCCAGCATTTTGTCCAATTGTACGCCCTCGTCTTTGAGGAGGATATCCATCCCGATTTTCATGGCTCCAAGCGAGGACTGAAGGTTGACGCGCATGAAGTTCGCCAGCGTGAACGTACTGTCGGGGGATCGGACAAACAAGGGTCTTCCTTCTTCAAACTGTGTCATGTGTTCTCCGGACAGATAGCCGTATGCGAGGAGGCCGCCGCAATCGTTATCCCCTTCTAAGGCTTTGTGATACAGGGTGCTGTACAAGGTTGTCATGTCGACTTCACAGCCCAGTGAGGATGTCACTTCCTGGAAAAGAGCGATCCATGAGTCCAGATGAGACGTACAATTATTGGAATGGGCCATTGCCACGAGTTTCCCGGATGGGGTTGTCACAAGGTCCAATTCCGGATAGACCTTTGATAAATCTTGTTCTAAAACAACCATCGCGAAGATCGATGTCCCAGCGGAGACATTACCGGTCCGTTCTGCAACGCTGTTTGTGGCGACCATCCCTGTTCCCGCATCTCCTTCAGCCGGGCACATCAGACTGCCAGCTTCCAGTACGCCGTCTGGATCGAGCTGCCTGGCGCCTTCTGCAGTGAGTTTTCCTGCGTGTTCGCCTGCGAGCAGCGTTTTGGGAAGGATATTTTCCAGGGTCCATGGGAAATGCTTATCGTGTACCAACTCATTAAACTGGCCGATCATGCGCTGGTTGTAGGTGCTTGTGTTGAGATCGATCGGAAACATCCCGGAGGCATCACCAATTCCAAGAACTTTTTCTCCTGACAGCTTCCAGTGCACATAACCTGCTAACGTTGTGATAAAATCAATGGAAGCGACATGCTCTTCACCGTTTAATATCGCCTGATACAGATGGGCAATGCTCCAGCGCTGCGGGATCGGATAGTTAAACAGAGCCATCAATTTTTCAGTCGCCTCAAAGGTAAAGTTGTTTCGCCAGGTTCTGAAAGGCACCAACAATGTATCGCTGTTGTCAAAGACCAAATAGCCATGCATCATAGCGCTGATGCCGATCGCTCCAATCCTGGTCAACGCCACGCCATACTGTCGTGTGACATCTGCCGCCATGCTTGCATAGCTTTTTTGAACCCCTTTCCAGACATCTTCGAGGCTGTACGTCCAGACGCCGTTGATATGTTTATTTGACCAGTTATGCCATCCAGCGGCAATTGCTTCATTATGCTCCCCCAGCAAGACAGCCTTGATTCGTGTTGACCCCAGCTCAATCCCTAACGATGTCTTTCCACTCGTGATAAATTCTCTGACTGCACTCATAGCGTACCTCCCTTGTCGTGTTTCCTAGCTCAGCATCTCCTTCAGTTAAAATGATTTGTTCTTTGAAAAGTCTGCACGAGTTCTCTTTCCAGCTGTGCGAATACGGCATCAGAGTACAGTGAGAGGGGCGCGTGAGTCCTTGTCAATTTTTTTCAAGGCTCTTTCTCCCCATTCGCCTCGTATTGGGGCAGATCGATCTGAAAACGGCAACCAGAGCCTTCAAGATTGCTGACCACGATCGTTCCGTGATATTTCGTGATGATGCCATAGCTGACTGAGAGACCGAGGCCGAAATTCTGCTTGCTGCCCTGCTTGGTAGAGTAAAACGGGAGAAAGATGTTGTTGGGATTATCGTCGTCGATGCCGAGACCGCTGTCCTGAAAAGAAATACGAGCCACATTTCTTCCGTTCTCATGAAGACCTTCGGTCGTAATGGTGATCTCGCCGCCGGAGGGCATGGCCTCGAAACTATTTTTGAATAAGTTCAGCAGCACTTGCTTGATTTCGTTTTTATTCGCCTGAATCATGAGTTCTTCTTCGCAGGGCGTGAAGTTGATTCCGATCGCTTTGCGGTTCGCATGATGCTTAATGAGTTTGAGAATTTTGTGAATAACATCGTTAATCAGAAGTTCTCCGCTCATCTGCGGCTGTTTATCCGAAAAAGAGTGTAAATTACTGACAATGGTCGCAATGTCGGAAATCTCTTCATGGACGTTGTCGATGACACTATGCAGTTCTTTGCCTTTGAAATTATACTTGATGTAGCTGAGGTAGTTGTAAATGATTTCCAGAGGATTGTTGATTTCATGTGCCACGCCCGCGGCCAGGAGCCCGACTGAGGCAAGCTTTTCAGAAAGCATAACTTGTTCCTGGAGACGATCGTACTCGCTGATATCTTCGATGATGATGAAATGGCCGATAGGATTTTTCCCCTCGAAAATCGGGAAACTTTTAATATTGTTAACGGTCCGGCTTGTTGCGATCGTCATCGGAATCTGATAAAAGGTTCTTTCCTGTTCAGACGCCATGCTTTGGCTGATGAGCTGCTGTACGTCCTGATTCTCCGGGCCGAATACGTCTTGCAGAGACCTGTTGAAATAACTGGGCTTGTGCAGCCTGAAATAGTTTTTGCAGGATTCATTCACCATCTTGACGCGCTGCTGCGTATCGGTCACGATCAAATTGACCGGTAAATTTCGTAAGATCGCTTCATTGTAGCGCAAGAACTGATAGAATTCCTGATTGAACTTTTCAATATTTTCTTCACGGGAAATCTGAGTATAGGTCATGCGGATCAGGTTGAATTTCCCGATATTTTTGATGTAATCAGTCAGCAGGATTTCACCATTGCGCATGACGCTGACCGTGTCAGCAAACTCGTAAATATCATCAATCCGGCTGCTGAGATAGAGAATGGCCATTCCATCAGTTTTAAGGGGCTTGAGGATGGCGCTGACAGTCTTCAGAATCCCCGGGGAAAGTTTGTTCAGGACTTCATCGAGAATAAGGATTCTGGGCCTGCGGTTGATGCGTTTGAGGATGTCGAGCAGAAGTTGCTGCGATACGGAAAGATCGTGAATAAATGTCCCTGGATCGATTGACACACCGTATTGCTTCAGCAATGCAGCGACAAGCGCATAGCGTCGTCGTTTGTTCTCCCAGAAGAAGGTTTTACCACTGCGAAAAAAGAGGCTGTCCGCCACTGTGAAGTGAGGATTGAAGCTGACCTCATTCAAGTCTACCTGCTGATAGACCATTTCAATCCCGAGGCTATGCGCTTTTTTGATAGTTAACGCGCGATAGCGTTGTTGGTGGAAGTGGATGACGCCAGAATCGGGTTGTTCTTGTCCGCAGATGATTTTCGCGAGCGATGATTTGCCGGATCCCCGCTCCCCGACGATCGCATGCGACTCTGAAGCAGAGAGCCTGAAATTAATGTGCTTCAGCGCGGCTGTCTTGCCATAATTCAGGTTAATATCAATGAGATCGAGGAGTCTTTCACTCATACACTGTCAGTCAGGGGCCGTCCGGCGCGCCAGCCTTCGTGATCTCAGGAAGCGTCTCAGCGGGAAATGCCGTAGCGTTCAAGTTTATTGTAGAGAGTCTTACGGCTCATGTTGAGCAGAACCGCAGCTTTGGTTTTGTTGTATTTGGTTTTTTGCAGGGTTTTAAGAATCAAATTTTTCTCCACTTCCTCCCTGATGTTTTCAGCAGGGGGGGCCTGTTGGAGTTCGCTGAAATTTGGAGGAAGGTCTTCAGTCTCGACTCGCTCTCCTGAAGAAATGGCTGCGGCGTAATTGAGGGTATTTTTAAGCTCGCGGACATTACCCGGCCAGTGATAGTCCAGGAATCGCTCCATAACCGTGTCGCTGAGTTGTTTGAGGCTGCGGGCATTGGCTGTGGCGTACTCAGTCAAAAAGTGCTTGACCAGCAACGGAATATCGTCTTTGCGTTCGCGCAGGGGAGGCAGTTGAAGCATGGCGGTATTGAGACGGTAAAACAGATCTTGTCTGAATGATTTTTCAACGATTAATTCCTCCAGATTGCGATTTGTCGCAGCAATAAACCGCACGTTTACCGTGATGGTCTGCTTTCCTCCCAGACGCCGTATTTCATTGTTTTGCAGGGTTCGCAGGATTTTAGCCTGGATCGTCAGAGGCATATCGCCGATTTCATCAAGAAAAAGAGAACTCTGATCCGCCCGCTCAAAAATGCCTTGAAAGACCGTATCAGCCCCGGTATAGGCGCCTCTCTCATGTCCGAAGAGTTCGTTGTCAAGCAGCGTTTCCGGAAAGGCCGCACAATTAATTTTGTGCATCTTGCGTGAGCTTCTTGAGGATTTGACATGAATGAAGTCGGCAATGATCTCTTTACCGGTTCCGTTCTCTCCCATAATCAAGATCGGCAGATCGGTCGCTGCTAGTTTTTTGATTGTTTCACACAGTGTAAGCATCCTGGGGTTACGGGTGACAAGCGTTGGAGAACGGGCAGGCACTCGATCTTTTAAGTGCGTATGTTTTTTGTGATCCTCAGAGGCCTGGACGGCATTAGCGACAAGTTGCAACAGCTTCTCAAAATCCAGTGGTTTCGTGACATAGTCAAACGCGCCGAGTTTGATCGAGCGGACAGCCGAATCAATCGAGCCGTAGCCGCTAATCATGATGACGGGAACCTGCGGTCGAAGACGCTGAAGCTGTTGCAGCACGTCGATACCGTTTTCCGCTCCCAGCATAATATCAAGCAGCACAACGCCGATCGGGTGTCTGGAAAACAGGGCAAGCCCTTCACGACTGCTGGTGGCGTAAAGTGTCGTGTAACCCCGTTGATCGAAGTTCTGAGCAAGGCTTTTACAGACTTTGATTTTATCGTCGATAATAAGAAGCTGCGCGTTCATCCCGTTACCTTTTTATACAATTCCTGTGTAACAATCGTATAATATTTACACACTATTTTTTTCATTCCAGGGGGGAACTCTGTCAAGCCTTATTTTATATCTTGTCGTAGTTCTTGTAAATAAATATGTTGTGGCTGTGAGGTCTGTCTGTTTTCCCACCTGGTATTCTCTTTGCTAATGTAATACATGACAGGAAAGCTGTCTGATGTGTCCGTTTCACGTTTGTGGGAATCGTTTGTGGCATTGAAGCAGTTCTATGTCACGAAAAACTCATAGCTCAAGGAGAATAAAGCGTATGAAAAAATTTGCCGTCACAGTGTTAGCAGGTCTCTTTATTGTCTCAATGTGTGTGTCTGTCTTTGCCGCCGATAAGGTTAAGATTGGATTTCTGGTAAAACAGCCGGAGGAAGCATGGTTTCAGGATGAGTGGAAATTTGCCCAGCAAGCTGCTGATGAAATGGGCTTTGAGTTGATTAAAATCGGCACTCCCGATGGTGAAAAAGTCTTGGCCGCTATCGATAATTTAGGTGCTCAACAAGCTCAGGGTTTCGTGATTTGTACGCCTGATGTAAAACTCGGACCAGCCATCGAGGCAAAAGCCAAGGCAAACAGTTTGAAACTGATGAGTGTTGACGATCGTTTTGTCGGTTCTGACGGCAAATTCATGGAAGATGTGCATCATATGGGAATCTCTGCTTATAATATCGGAAAATATGTGGGTGAGACTCTGGCTGCCCAGATCGAAGCCAACGGCTGGGATATAAAAAAGGTCGGTTTTCTGCGCATGAGTTACGATCAGCTGCCGACCATCAAGGAAAGAACTGATGGTGCGACCGAAATGTTGCTGGCTGCTGGTCTGCCGGAAGCAAATATCTATGATGCGCCGATGAAAACGCTGGATACAGAAGGAAGCTTCAATGCGGCAAATACCATGCTGACAAAACTCCCTGATGTGAAAATGTGGGTGGTCGCCGGTGGAAATGACGCTTCGGCCATCGGAGCTGTCAGAGCGATGGAAGGCCAGGGCATTGGTGCAGATATGGCTGTTGCCGTGGGCATCAACGGATCGAATTTTGCTGTGAATGAATTTGAAAAACCTGAAGAGAACGCATTCTTCGGCTCAATTAAACTGTCTGCTAAAGCTCATGGTTACGGCACGGCAAAACTGATGTACGAATGGATTGCGAATGGTACGGAACCGGAAAAAGTGATCTGGACCTCCGGCGAACTGATGACTCGAGATAACTATAAAGAGCTGATGGACTAATCGCTTACCCAAAACGCTGAGAGAGGCGACTCTGTTAAGGGAAAGACCCTAAGCTCCCTGGAGCGCCTCTTTGTCGTTTTTTTAAAGGGCTGCTCAGATGGAAAATATATTGGAGTTTAAAGGGATGACAAAAGTCTTTCCCGGTGTGCGCGCTCTGGATAACGTGTCTTTTCGTGTTGTCAGGGGGAGTGTGCATGGCTTGGTAGGAGAAAACGGTGCGGGAAAATCCACTCTGCTCAAAATTTTGAGCGGTGCCCAGCCGCCAAGTTCGGGAGAGATGCTGATCGAAAACGAAAAAAAAGAATTTTACAGTACTCGCGACGCTTTCGACGCGAAAGTCGCAATTATTTATCAAGAGTTAAACCTGGTTCCGGATATGACAGTTGCGGAGAATCTTCTGCTGGGACATTTTCCGCAACAAGGCGTCTTTCTGAATAAAGCGCAGATGCTCGATATGGCCGGGAGGCAGATTCGGGATTTAATGGAAGATATCGATCCGAATACAAAAATTAAAGATTTACCGATTGGTCAGCGGCAGATGATCGAGATTGGGAAGGCTCTGCTGCATCATGCTGAGATCATTGCCTTTGATGAGCCGACAAGCTCACTGTCTGAAAAAGAAGTCGCCCAGCTCTTTAAAATTATCAGAAATTTACAAGCGCAGGGGAAAGCGATTCTGTACGTGTCCCATCGCATGGAAGAAATCTTCACGATTTGTGACGCGGTCACTGTATTCCGCGACGGCAAGCACATCGAGACCTTTGAGGATATGAGCCGGGTAACGCATGATATTCTCGTCCAACGCATGGTCGGGCGCGAGATTAAAGATGTCTACGGCTACCGTCCCCGCCAGATCGGGAAGAAAATGTTTGAAGTCAGAAATATTCGTGGTAAAGGTGTCAATACCGCGCTCTCTTTCGAGGTTGCCAAGGGAGAAATCGTCGGGTTTTTCGGTTTGGTCGGCGCTGGACGCACGGAACTGATGAAGCTTATTTTCGGGGCTGACACACTGGAATCCGGTGAAATTTTCGTGCACGGCAAACAGGTGACAATCGACAATCCGATTTCAGCGATTAATAACGGGATTTGCCTCTGCCCAGAGGATCGCAAAGACGAAGGCATTATTCCAGTGCGTTCGGTCAGCGAAAACATCAATATCAGTTGCCGCCGCCATTTTCTCAGTGCCGGATTATTTCTGAATAAGCAAAAAGAACGCGAAAATACTGATAAGTTTATCGATAAACTTTCCATTAAAACCCCCAGCCGCGATCAATTGGTCGGGAACCTTTCCGGCGGAAATCAGCAGAAAACGATTCTTGCGCGCTGGTTGAGCGAGCAAGTGGATATCTTTCTGCTTGACGAACCAACGCGCGGGATTGATGTGGGAGCAAAATACGAAATCTATCAAATCATGTACCAACTCGCCGAAGAAGGCAAGGTGGTGATTTTTGTCTCAAGCGATTTGCCCGAAGTCATGGGGGTTGCAGACCGGGTGGTTGTGATGCGGGACGGCTCAATGGTCGGAACCCTTAATCGCTCAGAGCTTTCCGACGAACGGATTTTGTCGATGGCCCTGCCAGCGGCATAACGATATGTTGATACTATTTAAACCATGAGAGGACTATGCAATGTCAAATACACAAGTGTCAAAAACCGTGAAGAATCTCTGGGAAAATTCAGGAATGCTTCTCGTCTATGTCATCATGTTCATCCTGTTTTCCCTCTTTGTTCCCTATTTCTTTACTATGCGCAATATGATCGGCCTCGGTTTATCGGTCACAACGATCGGCATGGTCGCCGGAACCATGTTATTTGCGCTGGGGGCTGGTGATCTTGATCTGTCGGTTGGCTCAACTGTCGCCTTTACCGGCGTTGTGACCGCCGTCGTGATTAATGCAAGTGGAAGTGTGATTCTCGGCATCCTGCTCGGCATTCTGGCCGGCGGCGTGGTCGGAACATTAAACGGTGTGTTTATCGCCAATTTTAGCCTGAATCCCCTGATTACGACCCTGGCCAGTATGCAGATCGTGCGTGGATTGGCCTTTATTACGTCTGGAGGACGAGCTGTCGGCATTGCAAAAGCGGAGTTTTTTGGACTGGGAAACGGCGCTGTACTCGGTGTCCCGAACCCGATTTGGCTGACCATCATCATCGTGGCGATTTTTGGAGTTCTTCTGAATAATACGGCCTACGGAAAAAATACTCTGGCGATTGGAGGCAACAAGGAAGCCGCCCGTTTAGCAGGCGTCAACGTAACATTAACGAAAAATACCATTTTTATCCTGATAGGGCTGGTTTCGGGGTTTGCCGGTGTTGTGCTGGCTTCCCGTATGACCAGCGGTCAGCCGAACGCGGCCCTCGGTTTCGAGCTGGATGTCATCTCAGCCTGCGTACTGGGGGGTGTCTCGCTCTCTGGCGGTGTGGCCACAATCGGCGGCGTAGTGGTCGGTGTCATGATCATGGGGACGGTGCAGGATGTGCTGAGCCTGCTTAATGTTCCAACGTTTTATCAATATGTTGTCCGTGGTATCATCCTCTTGATTGCTGTGCTCTTGGATCAGTTGAAGCAACGCCGAAAGGGATAAACGGAACTTGAATCTGTGCTGGATGGATTGCCTTTTGGAGACGTGTCAGGTCATACCTATCACTGGCTATGACGCTGCGAGCAGGTACTTTAAGATAAAGGGAGCGGTCAGAATAACGCTGAGCAGCCGTAGAAAATGGAAAGACAAGATGAGCGTTGCGTTGACCTGGCCTTCGAGCGCCAGGGCGAGCAGAGCGCTCAACCCTCCGGGCGTTGTACAAAGATAGGCGGTTTGCTTATCTAAAATGTCTAACTGTGTAAAAAGCCATGCAAGCAGAAAACCGGTCGTCATCAGCGTCACTGTGGTGACAACGATTGGGATCGCCATTTTGGGAAAGATTTTGAGCATCTCCGGCCGAAAGGACACCCCGATCGATACCCCGATGAGGGTCTGGATGAAGAAGCTCAGGCCTTGGGGAAGCTGTACAGTTGAATGCAAATATGTTTTGCTGACGATCACTGCCAGCATAGCTCCGATGAGGGGGCCTGACGGAAGTTTTGTTTTACTGCCGAGCCATGCTCCGAGACATCCGATCGCGAGGTGAAAAGCGGTCGTAAGAAAATGGTTCATATTAACATATAAAGCTGTTATGTGCGTGCGCACATGGAAATCATCTTATCAGTTTGTCTCCGCTTCTTGCTGTCAGTGCTGCTCTGACTGACTGAGAGGCGTCTGAGAGCAAATATTTTCTGGTCGTCTCCGGCAAAAAATGTAAGATTGTACTCAGCCGATCGTGCTGAATCGCCCTGCGGATTTTCGTGGCGCTGATATAATTCGGCTTATTCTCAGTGTCCGTGCCCTCGGCTTTGCGCTCAACTTCAATGACCTGGACACCGTAGGACGGGAGGATGCGTTTCATGGCTGTGTTGTACGCCTGAGTTGTGGGGGAATAGGGCTCTGTCCCGACATAGCGCTTGTTGATTCCTAATACGGGGACAATATGTTTTGCAAAAATCGTGACGTCAAGTCGTGTCTGGTATTCGACGATCTGATCGACAGACTCCTTTTGCAGAAAATAGCTGGGGAAGGTCGCCCCTGAGACAACATACTGGCCGCCTTTAACAGAGATGACATTAGGGAGGTGGCGAATCCCCTCATTCACCAGATGCCAGCGGTCGGCAAACGGAAAGACCGAGCGATCTTCCTCGACCACAAACACATAGACGATGTCGTTTTCTGATGCGGCAGTTTCAATCAGAAATTTGTGCCCGTTGGAAAAAGGATTACAATTCATCACGATCGAGGCAATATTGCTGGTTGCCTGATGAGCTTTGTGGCGACGCAGATAGGTCTGATAGTCTCGAATGGAGCGATACCCGAACTCCAGCAGGGTATAGAGCGGTTCTGCAGTGGCGACTTCCTGAAAACCCAGGCCTTCGAAGACTGCCGCATTTTCAGGTCGGGTAAAGGCAAACATCTGTTGGTAGCGCGTCATCAAGATCTTGATAAGGTGAGTTACGATGAGCGATGCCGCATTCTTTCCACGATGTTCGGGCTCGACAACAACGTACTTCAAGATTTGCCCCTGATACGATCCGGTTCCGGCAATGAATCCTTGTGCATCATATAAGATCATCGTGTAGTCTACGTCGGAAGCGCTATATTGAAAGCCCAGGCTTGAGAGAAAACGTGTGAGTTTTTTGACAGCATAAGGATTTTGCGGATTCAAGGTTTCTTCATGGTACAGTGCGCTGTGACTCATCGGTTTTCGGCGTGTCGCTCAGGGCTGACTGACTGTTATAAGCTCCCAGTCCTTGAGAACATGCTTCTTTGACAAGGTAAAAAAAGACGCTCACCACGAGGAGATCTGCCGATCCTCCGGGCGAAATCTGGTGCTGACGACAGAAGTCGAGTAACTCGGCATAGCGTGATGATTTGTCGTCATCGCTCAGGGCGTTCAGAACGTGAGCCGCCATGTGCTTGACCTTCATGAGAATCTCAGGGGTGGCGCGATAGAGAATATTGGTATCGTTAACCTGCGCCATAAGGCTCAGCAGGGTATCGATCAAAGCGCTGTTCAGGGTTGAGGCGTCCACGATGTTGCCGGCAGTGAGGAGACTGTGCGTTAATGCCGGTAAACCACATTTAAAAACACTGGGGAAGCCTTCTTCGGCTTCCTGCCGCGCCCCGCCGTATACCCTGCCGTAGAGTTGAAAACATTGAGCGCCGTGACTTGACGCGTGCGACTGGCCGTTTAGCTCGTTGCGGACAAGATTCCTGCAGATTCCGGCGATCGTCTTTTGGACGTCAGCTTCATCAAACGTTTCACGACGATTCAGTACAAAAGATGTCGCAAAGATCGAAAGTCCGAGGAGAAAGATAAGGCCCTTGTGGGTATTGGCGCCGCCGGTGGCTTTGAACATTGCGTTTTCCATGTGCAGACCAGAATCTCTGATGATCGGCAGAGCTGCAGTCAGATCGTCGTGTTCAAAGGCGATCCCCGCACGGGCGAAGTCTTCAAAATAGACGGCCAGAGCGGCTGAAGATTTCAGGAAACTGAAGTAATCCATGTCCTGATGTGCTCCAGTGTCGAAGCGGTCGACAAGTCCGGGTTTCGGAGAGGCGGAAATTTCGTAGAGTGCGGCCTGAAGAGCCGTGGCCGAAAGGCGCTTGCAAAGAGCATCTTCGCGCTGCTTTTTGAGATAGTTCGTGATGCGCGTGGAGAGTTCCTCACGCAAGTCTTGATAACTATGATGTCGCTCGCGCATACAAACGAGCGCAGGCTGATCGCAGAGAAAGCATGGCTTAAGCTTTCCAGACGAGACCGGCCGACCCTCACAATCAGTCAAATCGATGTCGATTGCGCGGCCTATGGGATGGCTTGCTTCAAAACCTTCGCACTGCGCTTTGATGTGCTGCGTGATCGGATTTCCTTCAGCCAGAGCTGCCAGATAGAAATCTCCAGCCGCATCGCGAGTACAGAGTTCATGCGCGCTGTCGATGAATATCCTGCGAGCCGTAAGGTACTGTTGAAGCTCCGACAGAACGCACTCGAAAAACGTGCTGAACTGGGGAGAAGATTTTGGGAGGCCGGGGATATTGAGTGAGAGGCTCAGGCACGCTTTCCCCGCTGCAGCGTGCTGTGCTCGAAGAACGGCCCGCTTTTCCTTTGCCGCGAGGATTTTCTCTCGAATAGCGTGTATATCCACGTTGATGGGTAAAGCGTATTCAGTAACCAGCGATCAGACGGTACTGCTGTGCTTGTGTGCTTTGGCCTGTCTCCCACTCACTGAATGCTGTTGATTGCTGCTGGACACGGTCTATTGCGTAATCTCCCGAATGACGTCGATCGTTGTACCATCGCGATAGTCGATGACCGCTACCACGCGATCGGTATATTCAATGGGGCTTGGAATACCAGTGATGCCATCAACCTCCTGATGTAAGTCATGGATTTCCTTAATCGGCATTCCGGCTTTTTTCAAGCGTTCTTCCAGGTCTTTCCGAGCCGGATTGACGCAGACACCCCGATCGGTGACAATGACATCGACCGATTCACCGGGGGTAATGATATTATGTACGCGCTCTTTTATTGAAGGGATACGGCCCCGAAAAGACGGGCAGACGACAATCGCCAGGTTCGCCCCGGCAGAGGTATCGCAATGGCCGCCGGACGCGCCCATAATCGTGCCTTCGGAGCCGGTGATCACATTAACATTGAAATTCACATCGACTTCCAGCGCTCCGAGGACAACGACATCCAGTTTATTGACCATGCTGCCGCAGTTGAAAGGATTGGCATACATGTCGGAAGAAATCTCGATATGATTGTGATCGTGCAACAACGAAGGACTTACAGAAGCATCAAAAGACTGCACGTCGAAGACGCTGCGAAACAGGCCGTGCTGCATCAGTTCCACAACATAGGAGGTGACACCGCCCAGAAGGAAACTCCCTTTGATGCCACGCTTTGTCATAATCTCATTCACATATTTAGCGGTGGCCAGTGAGGCGCCGCCGGCCCCGACCTGAAAGGAATAGCCGCTCTCCATATAGCCGGAGTGCTCAATTACCTGGGCCGCCAGGCGGGCAAGCCGTAAGTCGAGCGGGGCCTTGGTGATGCGGGTTGTCCCTGAAGCGATTTTTTTCACATCCCCGAGAGAGTCAACTTTAACAACGTAGTCAACGTTGGTTTGAGGGATAGAGACCGGAAAACAAGGATAATCCACAAGGTTATCGGTCACGATAATAACCTGTTTAGCGTAGCGGGCATCCATGATGGCATAGCCCATTGAGCCGAAGGCCGACGGGCCGTGACAGCCGGTGGCATTGCCTTCTTCATCTGCCGCTGCAGCTGCCAGAACTGCCAGGTCGATGCTCAACTCACCGGTACGAATCGCCCGGGCGCGGCCGCCGTGAGAGTGAATGACCGCCCGATACGCCAGTTTGCCGTGTGAGACAGCTTCGCCGAGTTTATCCCGCATGCCCGATGTCCAGATTTCGGTGATCGTGCCGTCCTCAATATACGGGAGTAAGTGATTGTGAACCTTTGCCAGGGAAGAGGAGGCCAGTGTAATATTTTTGATGCCCATTGCTGCCAGAATATCGATAGTGTGATTGACAACGGCATCTCCGTTTCTTAAATGATGATGGAATGACACGGTCATCCCATCATGGGGATTACTTTTTTCAATCGCCGTCTGTAAATTTTTTTCCATTTTGGAGGCATGCGGCATTTTGGCTTTTGTCGGAAGCGAGACGGTCGGCTCATCCATCCAGCCTTTACGCAAACGAGTCCAGGCCCCTTCAAAGGGTTTAAGCTTACCAATACCTTTCTTTTTTTCTATACGTTCAGGAATCTCAGTGCCGATACATGTTTTCATAATCAGGTCTCTTTGTCTGTGACGATTGAAGTCCTTATAATGTTTTGCTGTCAATATCCGCCAGTTCCAGCAGATGCAGTGCACGAGTGACGATTGGGGCGTCCACCATTTTCCCGCGAATGGCAAAGACGCCGACGCCATTCGCCTTGTGCCGGTTGTAGGCGGAGATAATATCAATCGCTTTTTCAATGTCCTCTTCAGAGGGCGTGAAGACCGCGTTGATCACCTCAATTTGGCGAGGGTTAATCGCCGCCTTGCCGGTGAAACCGATTTCTTTGGCATAGCGGGTGGCCTCCCGTAAGCCGTCTTCATCTTCCACATCGACGAAGACCGTATCCATCGCTTCGATACGAGCGGCTTTGGCGGCCATGACGATCCGCTTACTCGCATAATCCAGTCCCTGACTGCCCTTCTCCAGAATAATTCCCATGTCGGCAGCCAGATCCTGTCCCCCAATGGTGATGGCGTGTATTCTGGGAGAACTTCTCGCAATATCAAGAGCATTTTCAACACCGATCGCGGTTTCGATCATTACCTGAAATTTCAGATGGTCGTGAGGCAGATTATGCTGTTTTTCGATGCTCTCCACCGTGCGGACCACACGCAAAACATCTTCCGGGGTTTCCATCTTCGGCAGCCGCAACGCATCGGGTTGAATCGGCACAATGACCTGGAGATCTTCAAGACCGAACGGGGTATCGAGATGATTCACCCTGACAGTGACCTCGGCGCCGTAAAAATTGACAGTCGGGATTGAATATTTTAACAAAACTCTGGCAGCATCTTTTTCACTCGGCGCAATAGCGTCTTCAAGGTCAAGCAACACACAATCTGCCCCGTAAACACCAGCCTGTTGGACCATTGACGCGTTGTTCCCAGGCACATAAAGCATGCTGCGCCGTTTTCTCATCGCTGTGTTCATGAACTCCTGTCTCCTGTGTAATTAGTAGAGCGAGCGCTTGAGCGCAGTTTCGACTCTGGCCTGGATAGTGGCATCCAGCGCTCCTTTATCTTTGACAAGGATGTGGACATCCGTGACAGACATCGCATCGAGAACGTGGATTACCTGCTCTCGGATGCGTTCACCGTATTGAGTCATAACGTTTGATTCCAGATCGATGTGTCGTCCTGCACCTGCTTCGACCGGTTCGATCATCACGAGGATGTCGCTTGATTCCAAGGTTCCTGCCTGAGCTGCAACGTTAGGATGTTGCATGTGTTTTACTCCTTCCTGCTGCGTTGTATGAGGCTCTGAGGAAGAGTCGCAGCGCAACGCAGGACTCTCCCCTCAAAGACGAGTTTAACCTTGTGTTGTTCGAAATTTCTTCTTTTTGAGAAACTCTTTCAGAAACGGGAAGGCCACCGAAAGGATAATGAGCGCAAGCAATACGAGCGACAGAGGGGAGTTGAAGAAAATCCCGATCTCTCCGTCTGAAATTTTCATTGCCCGCCGAAAGGATTGCTCCATACTGTTACCAACGATAACCGCTAATATCATCGGAGTCATGGGAATATGTGCCTTGGAAAGCACGTAGCCGATTAATCCGAACAGAATCAGAATATAGAAATCGACGATGCTGTAGCTAATTGCATAAACTCCGACAAACGCCAGGCTCATTACGATCGGGTAAAGAATTTTCGGCGGCACGGCTAATACACGAACAAGACCGCCGGCCAGCGGGATGTTGACGATCGCCAGGATCACATTCCCAATGAACATACTCATAATCAATGCCCATACAACATTGCCCTGCTGTTGGAATAAAAGCGGGCCAGGCCGCAAACCAAGCATCAGGAGCGCCCCCATCATGACAGCGGTGGTCCCGGACCCGGGAATGCCCAGTGTCAGCATCGGGATGAGTGCACCGACCGATGCTGCGTTATTGGCGGATTCCGGGGCAGCCAGACCTTCAATCGCACCTTTCCCGAATTCTTCCGGTCGTTTGGAGAGCTGTTTTTCGTTGCTGTAAGACATCAGCGCCGCCATCGTGCCGCCGGCGCCAGGCAGGGCTCCGATAAAAAATCCCAGCGGGGCAGAACGCAGAATCGGCCAGAGAGAACGTTTCCAGTCCTCTTTGCTTATCCAGATTTTCCCGAATTGCTTTTGCACTTTTTTGCTGCCTTCTTTAATGGTTTTAAAGCTTTTCAGGACTTCTCCGAGCGCAAACACGGCAATAATGATAATCAGGAAATCAATTCCGGATTCCAGCTCGAGCACCCCGAAGGTGAAACGTTTGACTCCGGATTGTGCATCAATGCCGATCGTTGAGACCAACAGGCCCAGAGACATTGAGAGAAAACCTTTGAGGCGATGGCCTTCAGCCAGTGAAGCAGTGGCGGACAGGGCAAAAACAAAGAGCAGGAAATATTCAGCCGGACCGAATTTCAAAGCGAATCGTGCCACCGGCAGTGCTACGAAGACCATTGCAATGGTCGCGAGGATGCCGCCGATAAATGAGGCGATGGCTGACATCGCCAGCGCTGCTTCGGCGCGGCCCTGCAAGGTCATGGGATAGCCGTCGAAGGTTGCAGCGACTGCGGCTCCGTCTCCGGGTGTGTTAATCAAGATCGAGGCTCTTGATCCGCCGTACATTGCACCGTAATATACACCGCCCATGGTGATTAAGGCAGCCACAGGTCCCATGGTAAAAGTTAATGGCAGCAACAGCGCCACACCGGTTGCCGGCCCAAGACCAGGCAGCATCCCAACGACTGTTCCCAAAACGCCGCCAAGCGTCACCCACATAATGTTTATGGGACTCAAAGCCGTCATAAGGCCCTGCCATATATATGTTCCTAATTCCATAGCTGTTCATCCTCCCAAAGACTCCCCTTATTCGAAAAATGGAAACGGGGGTAAATAGACATTGAGTAATTTAAAAAACAGGATATACACGACGACACTGAAAATCACGGCGATCAGGGTATTTTGTTTCCAGTGCTTTGGGCCGTTGAATACTGCAAGAACGCCTTCGAGAAAAAGAGTCGTAGAGAGCACATAGCCTAATCGATTGAAAAGCAGGGCGTAAAGCAGGGCGCATATACAGACTAGAGCGATCTTGACAAAATTTTCAATGTCTGGTCTTGATGATTGGCCTGTCTCCCCGCCAGTGTTAGCGCCGGCGCGAAATTCTTGAGCGAGGAGACTGATGGATAGGCCGATCATCAGGACAGCGACCATGCCGGGAAAAATTTTGGGCGCATTCGGATTGCCTATGGAAGCCGATTCAAGCTGAAACACTAAAATCAGATAGCTGACACCGATTACTAAAAACACGATGCTGATTATTTTTGAAAGATTCATCGTAGAAAGGTTCCTTTGTTCTCAATGCTGATAAAGAAAACAGGCTCAGCACCAACATCATGCGGGCGAAAGCCTCCTCCCTTGAGTTGAGGAAAAGGGGGAGGCTCGTTTCTGCATTCAGGAAAAGCACTATTTACTTTTCAACATACCGATGTCGGACAGGATCGTCTTGTACTGCTCGTTGGCCTGTTCAAGATAGGCAGAAAATTCTTTCGAAGAAAGATAGACATTGTCCCAGCCATTGGTTTTACAGGCTGCCTGCCACTCTGCTGTTTCCGACATTTTCTTCAAGGTCTTTTCCCAGAAATCTACTGCATATTGAGGCATTTCCGGAGGACCGAACAGACCTCGCCAGTTGATAAAGGTTTCATCGATTCCTTGCTCAATGCAAGTCGGAATCTCAGCGATGATGCCTTCACCGACGCGATGATCCGCTGATTGAGCAAGCGCACGAAGATCTCCGCTTTCAATAAGCCCCTGAACTTCTGAGAGGCCAGTCGAAAACAGGTCGATATGCCCGCCCAAGACCTGCGCTGCACCGGAATCATCAAAACTGATGTAGTCGATTTCTGTCAGGTCATTTACACCGGCGGCTTTTGCCATAATCAGAAATTGGATATGATCCATCGAACCGGCAGCCGAGAGCCCGCCGATTTTGACGCTTTTGATATCTTTCTTTAAGGCGTCCATCACATCATTCATGGTCTCGTATTGAGAGTCAGCAGCCACGACGTATACGGCATAGTCGGCAATTAAACGGGCCAATGGGGTAACATCTTTATAACTCAACTCTGTTGTTCCGCTGAGATTCGTCAAAATTAACGGAGGGGAATAAACAGTGATAATATTGTCCGCTCCTTTTTTTTCCTGAAGAGAGGCCAGATGAATCGAACCACCTGCGCCGGGATTATTGCGAACCGGCATCGGCACACGCACGAGTTTTGTATCTTTCAGCACCTTAGCCGCTGTACGAATCGTTAAATCCCATCCGCCACCAGCGCCGCCGGGTGCGACAAAATCCAGCACTTTCTTGGGATACTTTTCGGCAAAAGAAGCCTGTCCGAAAGATACGGCCACAAATGCCGCAATGACGCCTGACACCACTAACGTATGTAATTTCATATCTGCTGCTCCTTATTAAGGCAACGCTCCACATAATTTATGATGCTTCTTGTAAGTTTACGACAGTCTCTTTTCAAAGCAAATGCCATGCCATAATGGTATCACATAGTATAATATATTGTTTTTATGCAGCTTATTGTGTTATGACAAGCCATTGAGTTTTTTGAAACGTCAACAAAGCGGACAAAATGTCTGCTTCGACTTATAAGGAAAGTCTGAAGAGACCGTACTATATGGGAAAAACACGCAAAGCGGACAAAATGTCCACATAGGGACAAAGTATCCGGCTTGTTCACAACTCAGTCTGCGATTTGACGGACGACATCGAGAAGAGTCCCGTCACGATACTCTATGAGGCCGACAATACGTTCGGTGAATTCAAGAGGAGCGGCAACTCCTGTGATGCTCTCAGCCTTCCGGCGAAGTTCCTCGATGGAGACGAGCGGCAGCCTGCATTGCTCTAAGGTTTTTTTGAGTTCGGGACGGCGCGGGTTGACGGCAATGCCATACTCGGTCACGACGACATCCACACACTCTCCCGGCGTCACCACAGTTTGCACTCGCCTCATCACAGAGGCAATACGTCCGCGTACAAGAGGACAGATAATGACTGCCAGTTCGGAACCGGCGGCAGCGTCCGGATGTCCGCCCGTGGCTCCTCGAATAACACCATCTGCACCGGTTATGACATTCACATGAAAGTTCACATCCACTTCAAGCGCACTTAACACCACTACGTCCAGCTTGTGTACAACGCAACCCTTATTCAGAGGGTTGGCATAGCAGGAAACGTCGGTTTCGCAGTGAAAGGGATGCTCCCGCAACGAGCGGATCGCCTCTGCGTCGAGGCTTTGGACGTCGAACAGTCGTTGGATCAGGCCTTCTTCATACAATTGCACGATAGCGCTCGTGATACCTCCCAGCGCAAAGCTCATCTTGATGTCGCGGCGGAGCATTTCTTTTCGTAAAAATCGCGTTGTGGCTAACGAAGCGCCTCCGGATCCTGTTTGAAAGGAGAAGCCGTTGCGAAAATATCCGGAATGGATGATCACGTGTGCGGCATGTTCAGCCAACAGTAAATCCCTGGGATTTTTGCTGATACGAGTTGCCCCGCTGCTGATTTTTGCAGGGTCTCCGATGCTGTCGACAAGCACGATAGTATCGACACGATCCTGCGAGATGCTGCAGGGGATGTTCGGGTAGTCCACAAGCTGATCCGTAATGAGCACCACTTGCGCAGCATGGCGGGCATCACAGATCGCGTAGCCCAGCGCACCGCAGGCCGATGGTCCGTCGCAACCATTGGCGTTCCCATACTCATCGCATGACGAGACGCCCAGAAAGGCTACATCGATTTGAAGGCTTCCGCTCTCCAGCGCTCGCGCGCGGCCGCCGTGAGAATGGAAGATGACGGGCTCACTGAGTATTCCTGATGAAATTGCCTCCCCCAATTTGCCGCGCATGCCACTCGTGAAGATCTTGCGAATCACGCCGTTGCCGATATGTTCGCTCAGAGGAGCATGCGCATCGGTCAGAGAACTGGGAGCGAGCGTGAGGTTCTTGATTCCGGCCGCCGCAATCGCATCCAGAACCATATTCAGCACATAATCACCGTTTCTGAACGCGTGATGAAAAGAAATCGTCATGCCGTCCTGCAACGCGGATCGAGAGAGTGCCTGTCCGAGCGTATCTACGACTTTGCTCTGCCTTTTCGCTGATAACTGGGGGATGTGCATGCCGGCCCCTTCAAACGTCGTACGTTCACTGCTCGCTAAAATCGCATCCGGAATATCACGTCCGATCTTATTTGTCGCCATAGCATTCTCCCTCTTCTGGAAAAAATCCTGACATTCGCGCGAGCTCTAGGGTCCGGTGTGCCCTGTCCACAATCGGCTTATCGATCATCTTTCCGTCAAGGGCAATCACTCCGGAATGCTTTTGCCCGGCTTCTTCTCTCGCTGCGATGACGCGCCGGGCATGTTCGATGTCGCGGCGTGTCGGACTGAACTCTTCATGTACAATAGCGATCTGGCGTGGGCTGATAATCGATTTTCCGTCAAAACCAAGCTGTTTGATGAGCTGGACTTCTTTCCGGAAACCGTCCTCGTCCTCAAGATCGGCGAACACCGTATCCAGCGCGTAGATTCCAGCGGAACGCGCAGCATTTACGACCATGCTGCGGGCAAAATACAGCTCCGTGCCCTCTTTGGAGCGCGTTGTTGCAAGGCTGGTGGCATAATCTTCGGCGCCCAGCGCAATGCCGATTAAGCGCTGGCTGGCAACGGCGATGTCAGGGGCATTCAATACGCCGGTCGGTCCTTCAAGCGCAGCCATCAATTTGGTGCTTCCCACGGCAATGCCGGCAGATCGCTCTCCTTTTTCCACCAATTCTTCGACATCGTGTACAGTCTGAGCGCATTTGGTTTTAGGAATACGGATGACATCCGGTCGCGCCCGAACGAGTGCACGAATATCTTCTTGTCCATATTTCGTGTCCAGACCGTTGATTCTGACCACTCTCTCCGTCTGTCCCATATCCACAGTTCTCAGAATATGGAAGACCAGCAAACGTGCCGCATCTTTTTCAGCAAGGGACACTGCATCCTCGAGATCGAACATCACGGCATCCGAACCGTAAATATGAGCGTCTTTGAGCAATGCCGGATTGTTCCCTGGGGCATAGAGCATTGTTCGGCGTAATTTCATAGAACCTCCCAGCGGAGCTTGTCGATCCCGGCGGCCCGGAAGATTGCTGTCTGTAAACGGGCTTCAAGCGTGCAGTCCAGCGCACCTTTATCATGAATTTTTACGCGAGCGTCGCGGACGCCCAGCTTGTGAAGACACGCTTCGGTTATGTTCAGCACGTGTTGGCCGTAACGGCGCTGGACAAGGCTTTCCAGCTCAATTTCAATTCCTTGCCCGGGATTGCGTTCGATTAAGATAAATGCGTCACTCGACTCCAATGTGCCAGCAACGGCTTCTGATATGAGTTCCATAGTTCCTCCAATGTTCCATATCCCCCCCATATACTCCTCCAGACGATCGGCTGTTAATAAATTTTTGTTGCCTGCCGGAGAAATTCTGGGGGGATATGTATCCCAAGCCTATTTGCTTCTGTGAGATTGATGACCATCAGATTCTCGTGTAAAAATGCCGCAGGCATGCTTCCAGGGCTGATCCCTTCTCTGAGTACCCGCAAAGCCATCGGCACAAGCAGTTTTTCGACCATCAGGTAATAATCGCTCGAAAGTGCGGCAACAGCTCCTTGTTCTACGGCTTTTCGATGATAAGAGTAAATCGGAATTCCGGCGCGGTCGCAGAGAAATTTAAACAGTCGAATATTATTATAGACGGTTTCGCTCGTTGTCACGATGACGGCATCGACCCCTTGCTCGATGAGTTCTTCGACTTTTGGAACGAGTTCCTGCGGTGTTGTGATTAATCGTATCACATATTTGAGTCCCAGGGTATTACAGCTCTCACGTGTTTCGCCAACCTCAGCCTGTTTCGAACGATTCTGTTCATCAAAAATGAAACCAACTGTCCTGAGTTGCGGCTGAATTGTTTTGAAGAACTCAAGCTGCTGCATGATAGGGACGTAATACGAGACACCAGAAATATTTTTGCCAGGAGCCTCCAAGGTTGAAAACCCAAAAAACAGAGGGTTGTTCACGTTGGTATATAAGGTCGGAGTTGTTTTGAGAAAGTGTTTGGCGAGGATCAGGGCATCCGATGTGATCGTGACAATCAGGTCATAACCGGCCCGATCTAATTCTTTGATCGTCTTGACGGCCGTTCGCTCCTCTCCTTTGCCAGAATAATGGGCGATCTCCAGAGTCGGTTCTCGTTCCAGAAGGATTTTCTCGAGGTATTTCGCCACAGTATCAGCTTCATGCAGGCGATCGTCAAAATCGAAGATCGCCACCCGCCAGGCCGCTTCTGCTGGAGAGCACAAGCCCAGGACAACCGTAAACAGAAACGTTGCTGTGATTACGACATTTTTCACCGTACACATCGCAGAAAATGATGGCATGCTCTTACTCAAGCCTGTATTCCTGGATCTTCCTCCGCAATGTCCGCAGAGGGATTTGCAGCATTTTTGCCGTATTGGTTTTATGCCCCTGATTTCTGGACAAACCTTCAATGATAAGCCGTTTTTCAAGGGCTTTGACAGCTTGCCACATGCCCTGTGGATTCGCGGTCTTTTCCGGAAGAAGCGTATCATTTTCATCGAAATCCAGTTTGTGGAGTGTCAGGTAGCGGAGGAGGACGTTTTGCAATTGTCGTATATTTCCGGGCCAATCGTAATCATACAATGTTTCCATGATCTCGCCGGGCAGCACATCTTGCCGGAAGTCGGCATAGTAGAGCTGTAGAAAATGTTCGACTAAAAGCGGGATATCTTCACGGCGCGCGCGGAGAGGAGGGACAAGCATCGGAATGACATTGATCCGATAAAAAAAGTCCTGCCGCATGAGTCCCTGTTTCACATGTTCCTGCAGGTTTCGGTTTGTGGCGGCCACAATGCGTGCGTCGGCCTGTTTGGCCTTCTGTTCTCCCATCGGAAGATAACTTTTGGTGTCAATGGCTC
Organism: candidate division KSB3 bacterium; assembly: GCA_002748425.1. Taxonomy (GTDB): domain Bacteria; phylum Moduliflexota; class Moduliflexia; order Moduliflexales; family Moduliflexaceae. Next base: position 33,844 of record PDSJ01000018.1, read on the forward strand.
GCAGCAGTTTGACCTGCATCGCTGGATTGAGTTCGCCCACTTCATCCAGAAATAAGGTTCCTTCGTGAGCAGCATCGAAGAATCCGGGATGATCGCGTAACGCTCCGGTAAATGCGCCTTTGCGATGCCCGAAGAATTCCCGTTCGAACACTCCTTCCTGGATGCTGCCGCAGTTCACTGGTACAAAGGCTTTTTTACGGCGGGAACTCATCTCGTGAATTGTTTGCGCGATCAGATCCTTTCCTGTTCCGGATTCTCCGTAAATGACGACATTGACATCCGTTGCCGAGGCTCTGGTGATCAGCTCATAGACTTCCTGCATTGCCGGGCTTTTACCGATAATCTTCCCGAATCGGTAACGCTCTTTCATGGCCGAACGCAGGCGGACGTTTTCACGTCGCAACTGCAGGCGCTCGCGGGCCAGCTCGCGTTCTTTACGTTTTCGTTCGCTAATATCCCGAATGGTGACTAACAGGGCTGAGCTTCCCTCCCAGATAATCGAACGTTGGTGGCCTTCGAGCCAGAACTCGTGTCCTTGTGCGCCGACAGAAAATTCAAAGACCTCCCAGGAGACGTCCCTGGAGTCTGGCTCGAACTGCCTGGCTGTAGATGCTTTTCTCTGCTGTTCCCGGCCAAACAGTTCTTCAGGGCTTCTGCCGAGCAGTTTCTCCTGAGAACTGTCGAACATGGAAGCGAGTGCCTCATTCAGAAAAATCAGGCGCTGTTCCTGAAATACTCCGATACCGTCGGTGACTTTTTTGACGAGCAGGCGATACTGCTGCTCGCTTTTTTGCAAGGCATACTGGGCCTGTTCTCGCTCCGCGATTTCCTGGCGCAGCTCAAGAGTGCGGGCGTGGACTTCTTCTTCAAGGTGGTGGCGAAGGCGCTGGAGCGCCAGGTGAGTTTCGACCCGCGCCAGTACTTCTTCAGCCTGAAAGGGTTTTGTGATATAATCTACTCCACCGAGCGCAAAGCCTTTAATTTTTTCTGAGGTATCCTGCAACGCGCTGATAAAAATGATCGGGATGTGGCATGTTCGCATGTCGCTTTTCAGACGTTCACAGACCTCGTAGCCCGGCATATCGGGCATTTTAATATCAAGCAGAATCAAATCCGGCAAGTCCGCCTGAACGGCTGAAAGCGCACGGGTTCCGCTCGAAGCTGGCCGGACATCATAGCCTTCTTCTTCAAGGAGTCCGGCCAGCAGACGGAGATTATCAGGAGTATCGTCAACGATTAAAATACTGGCGGCAGGCGTTTCAGCGCTCATAAGTCAGTCCTCTTCACGTCTCGAAGAACACGTAAAATGTCGTCGTATCTGAAATCGTCAGCCAGGTCTGCCAATGCATCGGCAATGACCGGGGTGTGCAGACGTATGTCGTCAATAATCAGCGCAATTTGTTTCATACTGCTCCTGTCTGCGGCTTGCTCCAGATTGTCAAGGATTTCAGATGGAAGCTCTGCAAGCATGTCATGAGTGAGTTCCGTCATGCCCGACTGCAGCGGGGAAGTCGGGCGGTCGCGCACAGCGTGCGCTCCTCCGCTTTTCTGATATACATAGCGAACTCCAAGATATTTTCCCATCATTTCGAATAACGCATTTTCCCGAAAAGGCTTTCCGAGAAAATCATCGCAGCCGATAGCGAGAATTTCAGCCCGCTCGTCTTCAAAAGAGCTGGCTGTCAGAGCAATGATCGGGGTATGAGGCAATGCCTGCCGTACTTCCGCAGCGCGAATTCTCTGGGTCGCTTCATACCCATCCATGACAGGCATGCGCATATCCATCCAGATTAACTGCGGCCGCCAGCGTTCCCAGCATTGAAGCGCAATGTACCCGTTTTCAGCGTCTTGCACCTTAAAGCCGATACTTTTTAACAGTTCTGTCAACAAAATCCGACTTTCCAGAATATCTTCGACCACTAAAATACGCACATCGTCCTGATCTGGTGCCAGGCCGATCACCCGCTGAGTATGGCTCGTTGTCTGCAGCTCGCCTGCCTCAGCAATCGTCGCCTGGATATCGAAGCTGAACAGTGAGCCTTTCCCCGGGATGCTGCTGACGTGAATATCGCCTCCCATCAATTGAGCGAATTCGCGGCTGATCGCCAATCCCAGACCGGCGCCTTCCGTATGATGATGACTGTACTGCGTACGACCAAAAGGATCGAAAATCGTTTTCATCTCTTCCGGAGCAATGCCAACCCCGCTGTCTTCGATTTCAAACAGAATGCGTGCCGTAAATGCTTCCGGGGAGTCAAGCAGCTTTACGCGCAATTCGACTCCGCCCTCTTGAGTGAATTTAATTCCGTTGCTCAATAAATTCAACAGAACCTGGCGCAGTTTTTTCTCATCACTGGTGATATACTGCGGAACATGTGCTTCGCGGATCACGCGCAGCTCAATCCCTTTGTTCTCGGCACGGATATGCATCATTTCATCGATCGTCGTCAAGGTCTGCCACAGATCGAAACTCTGTAATGTGACAGAAAGGCGCCCGGCTTCGATTTTCGACATGTCCAGCACGTCGCTGATTAACGAGAGAAGGTGCTCACCGCTGCGAGTGACGATTCCTAATTTTTCCCGTTGTGCGTCATTCAGCGAAGCGTCTCGACTGAGCAGTTGCGCAAAGCCTAAAATTGAGTTCATCGGAGTCCGCAGTTCGTGACTGATATTGGCGAAGAATGCGCTTTTCACCTGGTTCGCTGTTTCCGCGATCTCTTTTGCGTCTTGCAATTCGAGGGTCTGTTTTTTGAGTTGCTGCGTCCGTTGCTGGACAAGCGTTTCAAGGTGCGTGTGATGGGATGAAATTGTCTCTCCCATCTTTTTCAGCACTGAAATCAATGGCTGAAATTCATGGTAAGGGACTTGCTGGGTAAAGGCTTGTTGATTACCGGCGGCATAGGCATTCACCAGGTCGATAAATTGTCGCAGCGGTTTGTTGATAAATTGCCGGGAGAGGCCTTCTGTCAGAAAAAATATCAGGACCAGTATGATCAAAACCGTGATGCTGGAAGACCAAAAGAGCTGCTTATAGAGCGCTCTGTAATAGCTCGATGTCATGGAAATACCGACGGACCCGAGCAGCTCGCCTGAATAGATCACATTCCCCTGACGTGAAATTTCGGACTGCGTGTTCGGCCGTTCACTCGTTAAAGAGAGGGAAATGTTGTCGGAATCGATCGTCAGCTGAGAAACAAATTCACTTTGGATGTAGGTTTTTCCGATCACATTAATTGTCTCGCGATCCAGAGTCCAGAGCGGAATTGTCAACAGATCGGTCAACGCAGCAATGTATTCGTCCGCTTTTTGGTTCAACTCTCTTTTGGCTTTTTGCGTTGCGACGAAATAATTGAGAGCAAAGGCGGCACAGGCAATCAGGACAAGGCTGAAAATCAATGTGCCGGTCAGCTCTTTGGAAATCGACCGGAAGTTATGCCGTGATACAGGCTGCATGAGACGTATTTTCCTTAAGCGCGCATGAGAGTGATTCTTTTAAAGAACGCAGCGGATATTTCCAGACAGCATCCGGAACGGGCTGTGTCAAGTCTTATTCTTATTCAGCCGGCATCACGTGCAGGTTTTTCATCAGCCCTGCTCTGCAACAGTCCGAATTTCAGCGGATGTCCATTGCTCGCTGGAAGTCTAGCACAGATCGCCTGAATGTTTTCACAGGAGCTATATGACGTTATTGTCTTTTTTAGAATTATTTACGAATTTATAGCTGTTACAGTTAATTTTTTAGACATTTATGAAGTTTTTTAATTTTCTTTCTTGCCAAAATACGCTGTGTATAAACATAAGGCTACGACACAATTACACGAAAAATCCTGCGAATTTTTTCTATGTGGAGATCATTATGAACAGTTATGTGACACATGTTTTGAATAGCCTGCATGAAACCTATCCCTGGCAAAAAGAATTTTTGCAAGCAGCCACCGAGGTGCTGGAGTCTCTGAGTTTGCTCATGGATCGCGATCCGCGTTACGAGAAGAACGGCATCCTGGAGCGTCTGGTAGAGCCGGAACGGACGATTTCGTTTAAAGTCGAATGGGTTGATGACAGCGGCGCGATACAGGTGAACCGGGCTCATCGTGTGCAGTTCAACAGTGCTATCGGCCCCTATAAAGGGGGCTTGCGCTTTCGTCACTCCGTGACGCTGAGTATCTTAAAATTTTTGAGTTTTGAGCAGGTTTTTAAAAATAGCCTGACCGGCCTGCCAATGGGAGGAGGAAAAGGCGGCAGCAATTTTAATCCAAAAGGTAAGTCTGACACAGAAGTTATGCGTTTCTGCCAGAATTTTATGCGTGAACTCTACCGGCACATCGGTCCGGACACTGACGTTCCGGCAGGAGATATCGGGGTCGGAGATCGTGAGATCGGCTATCTTTACGGACAGTATAAAAAAATCGTGAACGCACACAAAAGCGTTCTGACGGGTAAGGGCTTGAACTGGGGCGGCAGTTTGATTCGCCCGGAAGCGACTGGTTACGGAAATGTGTATTTTGCGCAGGAAATGCTGGCCACTCGCGATGAGAGCTTTGAAGGAAAACGGGTATTAGTCTCTGGATCAGGCAATGTCGCCCAATATACTACGGAAAAGTTAATCGAACTGGGGGCTAAGGTCTGCTCTCTTTCTGATTCTGACGGTACGGTTATCGATCCGGACGGTTTTAACGAAGAAAAGCTTCGTTATGTGATGGAACTCAAAAATATTCGGCGTGGACGAATCGAAGAATATGCCCGGGAGTATCCTTCGGCGCAATACCATAGCGGGAAACGACCCTGGGGCCTTATCCCGGCGGAGATTGCGCTGCCTTCAGCCACTGAAAATGAAATTAACGCTGAAGACGCGAAAGCTCTGGTCGATAATGGCTGTTATTGTCTCTCGGAAGGATCCAATATGCCCTCAACACCTGAAGCGATTGAAGTCTATCTGGCACACAAGATACTTTACGGTCCTGGTAAAGCGGCCAACGCCGGTGGTGTCGCGACTTCGGGACTCGAAATGTCGCAAAATGCCGGCAGAACCTCCTGGGACAGAGAAAAAGTGGATGAGAAACTGTCCCAGATCATGAAAAATATTCATCTGGCTTTGGAGTCGTGTGCTGAAGAGGTTGGGACACCGGGAAATTATGTCAACGGCGCTAATATCGCGGGATTTAAAAAGGTTGCCGACGCAATGATTGATCTGGGAGTATAGCAAGGGCAGCGTTCGAGAATCAGAGCGGAGCGCCTTTTTGGCGCTCCGCTCTACGTATCTGCGTCTGTCGGACAAACGACGACGTGGGGCCTCTAAACTCCATTTTCGGGCGTGTTAAGTGCTTAAGATCTTCTCCAATAATGCCATCCTCACGAACACACCGTTTCGAGTCTGTCGGAAGTATGCGGCATTCGGCAGCGTGTCCACTTCCACGGCGATTTCATTATTTCTGACAAGAGGATGCAGGATGGTGACATCCTTTTTGCCGGATTTCAGGACTTCCGGTGTCAGGCGGTAATAGCAGCTGCGGAGCTGTTTGACTTCAGCAGGATCCTTAATACGGTGATGCTGGAGCATGACCAGATACACTACATCAAGTTCCCAAATGACTTCTTCCAGGCATGTTGATTCTACGTAAGAGACCTTTCGCTCTTCAAGCATCCGGCGCAGAGCTTTCGGAGCGCGAAGCGCTTTTGGAGAAATCAAAAAAAGCGTATTCTTATACAGCGTCAAGCCTTTGATGAGTGAATGCATTGTTCTTGCATACCTTAAATCACCTGCCAGGGCAATATTCAGTCCCTCCAGGCGCCCTTTTTCCTGCTGAATGCTGTAAAGATCTAACAAGGCTTGCGTTGGATGTTCGTCACAGCCGTTCCCGCCGTTAATGACAGGCACTGAAGCATATTCATCAGCGGTATAGACAGCCCGTTCGTCAGGGTGCCGGATGACGAGGATGTCAGCGAAAGAGCTGATCACACGGATCGTGTCTTCCAGGGATTCGTCCTTTGAAATGGCTAGTCCTTCTTTATTGGGGGTTGGGAGAACTTGTCCGCCTAAACGCAGCATGGCGGTTTCAAAACTGAGACGAGTCCGGGTACTGGGTTCGAGGAACAGCGGAATCAGAATTTTCCGGCGGGCAACTTCATGATCATAATGCCCTTCTTGGATCTGCTGGGTACGCTCGAACAGAGCGGTAATCTCATCTTTTGATAGCTGGCTGATACTGAGAAGCGACATACCCTCTAACTCCTGCCCTGTTCGGAAGGCTTCTCATGAAGCCTGAGCATCCTGGAGAATATTGATGTCAGGTCGAGCTTTGCGCCAGGACGTGTTTCCCCTGCGCGATCACTTCTTCCGGCGTTTTCACTGGAAGCAGAGCGGATTGCTCTGCTGCACGATCGCCCACCCCCATAACAGCAATAATCACTCATTGTGTTTGTAATGTGTGCAGGAAGTCTTCATAGAAGCATGTGCATGGATGGTCAACTAAAAAAGCGCAGTGTCGTGTACTTTTCTGCAATTATTTCTTGCGCAATCTGGTGGGCCGTGCCAGAGGCATTCTCTTGGGTGACCGACAACCAGCATTGATGCTTGGAGGACTATGAAAGGAATTCCTGGACGATATATCATTTTGGCGCTGATGTTGCTGTGTTTCTCAGCTGTTTGGGGTTATGTCCATCTGCCCCTTGACCTGGAACGTTTTGATATGCAGGAAGGGCGCTCGCTGAAAATCACCGATCGCTATGGCATCGTCTTGCGGGAAGTGCTTTCAAGCGAGGGCGGGCGGGCGCATTGGCTGGGCTATGAGGAGATTCCGGAAAGGGTGATCCAGGCGCTGCTGGCCGTTGAAGATTGGAGATTTTTTTCACATTCCGGACTTGATTTCTTGGCCGTGGTCCGAGCGTTGTTTCAGAATCTTTGGTCCGGGGAAGTCCTTTCAGGCGCCTCAACCTTGACCCAGCAGCTTGTCAAAAACCGTTTCGGCTATCCTCGTACACTGTGGGGGAAATTCCGGGAAGTCCTGATTGCCTGGCGACTGGAGTCCACCCTCTCAAAAAAGGAAATCCTGACACAGTATCTGAACCGGGTGGCATTCTCCAACCAAGTGTTTGGCATTGAGGCAGCATCCCGGCTGTATTTTGGAAAACCAGCACAACACTTGTCGACCGCGGAAGCTGTCTTTTTGATCGGGGTGATTCAAGCTCCTTCCCGCTTTAATCCGTATCGTCACTTTGAACGTGCTCAACAGCGACAGCAGCACCTGCTTGAGCGAATATACGGACAGGGCCGGCTCTCGGACGCCGAGTATCAGCTTGCCCGCCGTGAAGAAATTCGCCTCATTCCCAAGAGCGTGAATTTTAGGGCCGCGCATTTTTGCGATATGCTGCTTTCACGCGTGGACAGACACGACACAGCCCCGCAACAGGCGGCAAAATTGACCACGACACTGGATTACTATCTCCAGAAACAGGTAGAGGATATCGTGGAAAAGCGCCTGGAAGAGTTGAAGGACTATCACGTGACAAATGCCGCAGTGCTTGTCCTGGATAATCTTCGCGGGGAAGTCTTGGCCTGGCTTGGTTCGAAAGATTATTTCGATGAATCAATTTCCGGCCAGGTCAATGGCGTTCTGGCGTTGCGCCAGCCAGGATCGACGTTGAAGCCCTTCACATATCAATTAGCGCTTGAGCGTGCGTATACTGCGTCCAGCCTGCTTGCCGACTTAAAAGAACTGCCACATGCCGCCAGAAGTTTTATGCCGGAAAATTACGATCGTCGCTATCATGGTCCGGTACGTTTGCGCGAGGCTCTGGCCTGTTCGTACAATATTCCTGCATTTCGATTATTGGAAAAGATCGGAGTTGATACCTTATATCATCGCTTGAAAGTGCTTGGTTTTGACAGTCTGCAGGAAGAGCCTTCTTTTTATGGGCCTGGTTTGACTCTGGGAAATGGAGAAGTCAGTCTGCTGGAGCTGACAAGGGCCTTCAGCGTTCTGGCACGCGGGGGGGAAGCCTTGAATGAAAGATATGTGCGAAGGCTCTCGGAAACGCCGTTTTCTCTTTTGCGATCTTCTGTTTCGGAGGGATCGACTCAGACAAAGAGGGAACAGATCCTTTCATTTCGTACAAGCTATCTTCTCGCGCACATGCTGGCAGATCGTCAGGCAGCATCAGCAGCGTTCGGCGAAAATACGCCCTTGAACCTGCCCTTTGTGACAGCAGTCAAAACCGGCACCTCGAAAGATTACCGGGATAATTGGACTGTGGGATTTACGCGTGAGTATACCGTTGGGGTCTGGGTCGGGAATTTCGACGGCTCTTCTATGCGCAAGGTCTCTGGTATCAGCGGCGCTGCCCCGATTTATCGGGATGTGATGCTGGCCTTGTATCAGGACTATACGCCACCGGATTTTCTCGCGGATCTCCCAAAGGGCATTGTACAAGCCAGAATTTGTCCCCTGTCCGGTAAGTTAGTGCATGAGGATTGTCCGCATGGAATCGATGAGCTGTTCCTGGAAGAAACCGTTCCCTCTGAAGCCTGCGATATGCACCGAGCGTACTGGGTGGATTCTCGTGATGGCTTGTTGACGCGTGAAGACGCGCCGTTTGCCGTCAAAACTGTTTTTATCCATTTTCCGCCGCTCTACCAGAGCTGGGCGCGCGAGATGCGCTATCCGCTGCCGCCGACAGAGCCTTCACCACTGAGTGCCGCCGTAGACAACGCTGAGAAAGAGCTTCCACGCGTTCGGATTGTGCATCCCAATGATGGTGACGTCTATGCGATCGATCCGATTTTGCGAAGAGAATTTCAGAGCGTCCAGCTTTCGGCTGTTGCCTCAGCAGGCACATCAGCACTGCAATGGTATATAGACGGCGAACTGTGGGAGCAGGTTGTGGCGCCGTTTCATAGTGACTGGCCGCTTGTGCCTGGCACTCACAGGATATACGCTGAAGGAGAAATCGACGGCCGACGTATCAGGAGCCCTCACATCGCTGTGCATGTCGTGGAATAAGATAGATCCTATGGGGAAATGCAAGGATCCGGAAGCTGTTTTCATGCGTTTTTCTCTTTGTTTATCAATACGGAAAATGGCAGTTTCCGGCTGAGATCCTGAGCGCTTCTTCTGAACTCCTGTTTGCAGTGCAGGACTCATGCCTGTCGTAATATTCGAAGATCACCCTGGCGTATGGTAATATTTTGCGTGTCCAGATAGCTCATGATTGGAACGGTGAATTTCCTGGAAGTCTGAAGCAGAGCTTTGACGTCGCCGATTGAGATTTCCTGATGCTGGTGTAAGTAGTCGACAATCAATTGGGTGATCTCGTCCAGAACCTTATGATGAAAGTAGAGTTCTCCCTCAATCCTGATCAGGATAGCGCGATCGATCAGCAGAGCAAAGATCTCCTGCCTTTCTTTCTCAGAGGCATTGAGCTGCTGAAGCGCGTCTTTACGATAAGGCGGCTGGAAACGAGCCGTGCGATAGACGGTTTCGAGCTCTTGGTAAAGCTCCTCCTGGCGGGTGTTTAATTGCAGGTGGTAGTCACTTTTGCGAACAAGACTGCCCTCCAGAGAGAGTGCTCCCTCTTGTTGCTGTTGATCGAGCAAATATTGGAACAGCGGCGCTGAAATCTCGGCGGGGAGTTTTTTGCGGAGTTCCTCCTTTGACATCCCGGGCTTCAAAGGATTGTTGCGGTGAAAGCGAGCTAATTCCTGGAGAAAAAGATCCGTAAGCCTTTGATATTGCGTCCGGTGAAGCAGCTTCTCTCCCTGAGACAATATCCCGATCAGCTCTCCTTTTTCAAGCAGTTCCCGCAATTCACGGCGGATGTCTTCTTCCGGGACAGCAATAAGCCCTGCAAGATCGGATGGGCTGACAGGCTGGAAGCGCGCATCGCTGACATAGAGACTGATTATCTCCTGCAACGATCCGTTTTTCAAGCGATCCAGGCGGCCAATCACGTTCGATGAAGGCTTATGTTTTGGGGGATGTACGTCGAGGATTTCTCCGCCACCGATGGTGATAATGGGAGAGTACGTTCGGATAATATAGCGGTCTTTGGCGAGTGCAACCAGCGGTGTATCAAGGCGGAACTGGACATACGCGCTTTCTCCGGGCTGAAGCTCTTCGCGGTCGAACAGGATCACACGGGCCATAATCTCATGTGTGCCATGATGGAAGCGCACACGCGCTCTGTATTTCAAGGCCCTTGGCGCTTTGGGGGTCAAGCTGAGATGGGCGTCGATCATATAGGTCGGACGGACCCGGCCAGTTTCGCACAGGACATCTCCGCGTTGAATCGAGCTTTTGTCTGCGCCGTGCAGGTTCAACGCAGTACGTTGACCGGCATAGGCCCGTTTGACCGCCTGATCGTGGACTTGTACGTTGCGTATCCGCAGCTGTTTCCGGGATGGTAGCAGTTCCACGACATCTTCAGGACTGACGCTGCCGGAGATGAGGGTGCCGGTGGCGACCGTGCCAAAGCCTTTAATCGTGAATACGCGATCGATCGGCAAGCGCAGCAATCCTTCAGAACTTCGTTCACGGACTTGCGTAACAAGTCTGCTGAGTTCCTGCCGCAACGCGTCAAATCCAGCTCCTGTTTTTGATGAGATCGGGATGATAGGTGCTTGAGCGAGAAAACTGCCCACCAGACTCTCCCGGACGTCTTCCTGCACCATTTCCAACCATTCTTTATCCACAAGATCGCTTTTGGTCAACGCAACCAGTCCTTGTTGAATCTGCAGCAGGTCACAGATGGCCAGATGTTCTTCAGTCTGCGGCATCATCCCTTCGTCAGCCGCGATGACCAGGATCGCGAGATCGATACCGCCGATGCCGGCGAGCATGTTCTTGACGAATTTTTCGTGCCCGGGCACATCGATAATACCGAGTTCGATCTCATCCGAGAGCGGCAGAAAGGCAAAGCCAATATCGATTGTAATGCCGCGTTGTTTTTCTTCCTTCAAACGATCAGCGTCTATCCCGGTCAGAGTTTTGACCATAGCGGTTTTGCCATGATCGATATGACCGGCGGTTCCTACGATAATATGTTTCATCTGTCGTTGCAGCCTGTAAAAAGAGATTGATAGAATATGTGAGTATACAGAGTGCATCCTGAAGACAGGAAAGCTATTTGTCAAGTTCTTCTGAATCTTTCGTCATAAAACGTTTGCCTCTGTTGAAGATCTTCTGCAAGCTGGAAATTCTTAGCACATTTTTATTGACAGAACGCCTCTTTTCTGGGAGTATTTCTTTATTGCATGGTGAGTGTCGTTATATGTCAAGAATTTCGTCTCACGGCTTCTGCTGTTCCTTTTTCTGGATCGCATGCTCGATTATAAAAAAATTCTTATTCCTATAGATTTCTCTGAGCATTCAGCGTTTGCTGCAAAACAAGGGCTTTCTCTGGCTCAACAATTTAAAGCCGCGGTGTTTTTTCTGCATGTGAGTGACGATGCCGAACGCTCAGCCAGACGCTTGAGCAAGTTCCTGCAGCACCGCATCGGTTTTGAAATGCCGGTTCCGGTGACAAAGCTTGTCGCTCAAGGAAATCCGGTCTCAGTGATCCTTGCCGCCGCTCGAAAAATCCGGGCGGACATTCTGGTGCTGGGGACCCGCGGGGCTTCGGGCCTAAAATATCTGGTGCTGGGAAGCGTGGCTGAAAAGGTGTTACGGCAGTCGGAATATCCTGTGCTGGTCTTAAAAAAGCGTGACGAGTCTTCTGATGAGTATATGTTCCCTCAAATCCGGAATACGCAAGATGTTCTTCAAGCAGATAAGATTCTTGTGCCGCTGGATTTTTCTCCAGCGGCACAGCAGGCCTTGCACCATGCCCTCTCAATCGCCTCACGATATAGCGCCACAGTCTATGCCTTAACAGTCTTTGACAAGAAATTGAAAGAATACGGCAGCGACGGCGAAGAGCATACCAGCGTGATGATCCGCAGAAAAAAAATCCGTCTCTGGCAGGAATTTCCGGCACTGCTGCAAAAATTAGACTATGATCCCTCCCAAATTCGTTTGAAGCGAATGCTGCTTCCCGGCGATCCTTATACAAGGATCGAGGATATTGTCGAAAAAAAAGAAATCGATCTTATTGTGATGGGAACACATCGGAAAGGCGGCATCGGGCAGTTGCTGGCCGAAAGTGTTGCCGGGAAAGTGCTGCGGTCAATCGGGTGTTCTGTGATGACCGTTCAGGCCGATAGTGAAGAGATGCAGGACAGCTGACAAAAAAAGATTCGCGCGCTCCTCGTGACCGTGTTCTCTCCGGTTGAGATTGAGAGTTTCTCCAGAAAAGGGCTTTGTCTCATGCGCCCTCTGTTCTTGTGTTCTGTTACCTAAGGAGTGTGAACTCGTGTGGGCCTCATGGAGAGACCTTCATGCGAATCTGCATTCCTGAGAAAGTTATGAAATCAAAAGTTGCGGTGTTGTATACCAGACCGGAAACTGTCTTAGAGGACTATGAGCGGCTGTTCGAACTGGCCGGCGCCAAAGCGACGCTCGATCCGAAAGCGACGACAATCCTGAAAGATAATATTTCCTGGCATTATCCTTTTCCCGGAGCCAATACGACCCCCTGGCAATTGGAAGGCTCGATTTTGGCGTTAAAACATGCCGGCTATACTGACCTGAGTTGCGTCCAGAATAAAACTGTGGTGATCAACACCTTCAAAGGGGAAGATTTGAATCTTTACATGCCGATTTTCAGGCAATACGACATTCCGGTACTGTATAATTTCAAGGATGAGGACATGACATGGATTCCCTATGAGCCTAAGGGAAAGATGCTCGTGCTGGATCGGATCTTTCCAGATCACACGATTCGCATCCCGGATTATTTTGTCGGCAAGAATATCGTGCATCTTCCGACCGTGAAATGTCACATCTATACGACCACGACCGGTGCAATGAAAAACGCTTTCGGGGGACTGCTGAATACGTTTCGGCATTACACCCATAGCTGGATCCATGAAACGCTGGTGGATCTGCTGACAATTCAACACGAAATCCATCCGGGAGTGTTTGCCATGATGGATGGCACTACGGCTGGAAACGGCCCAGGCCCGCGCACGATGGATCCTCAGATCAAAAATGTGATTTTAGCGAGTTCGGATCAGGTGGCAATCGATGCGGTCGCTGCGAAACTCATGGGGATGGATCCCCTGTCGATCGGATATATTCGGATGGGTCATGACAAGGCATTGGGGACTGGCGACGTGCGCGACATTGAGATTGTCGGCGATGACATCAGTGGTGTGAACTGGCATTTTTCAGTAGGGAAATCGCTCCAAAGATTTCTTGGATGGTTGTCCTGGTATGGACCGACCAGGGCTTTGCAAAAACTGATTTTCAGGACTCCTCTCGTCAACATTCCGATTTTTGTCTCGGAATTCAACCACGACTACGTGCATTGGCCGTTGATCGATCGTCATAAATATCTGAAATGGCGTCAGGAAACGCAATGGGGACAGCTTTTTGCCCGTTACAGCGAAGAAAAGTTTCTGAAGAAATAGATAGACAGTTTTTGGCGTAGACAGGAGTGACAGTGCCGCTCCTGTCTATTATAGGTCTGTCGCTTTCTTGCCGCTGTTTACAGCAGTGCAAACAGTGGGGCGAGCACCAACGCGACAACAGACATCAGTTTGATGAGGATATTCATCGACGGGCCGGAGGTATCTTTGAACGGATCGCCAACCGTATCGCCGACCACTGCGGCTTTATGGGCATCAGAGCCTTTTCCGCCGAGATTCCCTTCCTCAATATACTTTTTGGCGTTGTCCCAGGCTCCGCCGCCGTTCGACATCATCAGCGCCATCAAGACACCTGCCAGCGTTGCACCAGCCAACATACCGCCCAGGGCATCTGCCCCGAAAATATATCCGACCAGCACCGGAGCGATGACTGCGGTGACACCAGGAACAATCATTTCTTTGAGAGCGGCTGTGGTCGCGATATCAACGCAGTGTGCGGAATCAGGTTTGGCGTTTCCTTCCATCAGTCCTTTGATTTCACGGAACTGCCGGCGAACTTCTTCCACCATTTTGGCTGCGGCTTTTCCAACGGCACTCATGGTCACTGCCGCAATAAACAAGGGGATCGCACCGCCGATCAGGAGGCCGATAACGACGTTTGCATTGGTCAAACTGATGCTGATCGGTTCTTGCCCAGCTGCGGTACGGATGCTGTTGACTGTCTGGCTGTATGCCGAGAAGAGGGCCAGAGCCGTCAGTGCTGCGGAACCAATTGCAAAGCCTTTTCCGATAGCGGCAGTGGTGTTCCCAATCGCATCCAGGCCGTCAGTGATCTTGCGGGTTTCGGGTCCAAGAGCAGCCATTTCAGAGATCCCGCCAGCGTTATCAGCAATCGGGCCGTATGCATCGACTGACATTGTGACGCCGATGGTGGCCAGCATCCCTACAGCCGAGGCGCCAATGCAGTACAGTCCGGCCTCTGAGCCTCCACTCTGGTAGGCGATATAAATGGCAACGCAAATCATGAACACAGGAAGAGCGACACTTTCCATGCCGATCGCCAGGCCGGCGATAATGTTGGTTGCCGTTCCGGTCTTACTGGCGTCCGCAATTTTTACGATCGGGCCTTTAGAGGTATAATATTCGGTAATCATGCCGATTGCAATACCGGCAATACATCCTGAGAATACCGCCCAGAAGACCCCGCCGGGAAGTCCTAACGCGCGTGAAATCAAGAGCGTGAACAGCAGCATGAGTGCAGCGCCTACAAAGGTGGAGTAGCGCAGGGCCGATTGAGGAGTGATACTCTTGAATTTGTACATAGAGAGGACCCCAAGACTTGACGCGACCAGACCGCCCATAACAACCAGGAGCGGGAAAGCCATCCATCCGCCGACATTGCTGCCCATGGTGGCACCGAGCGCGATGGTCGCAATCACTGAACCGACATAGGATTCGAATAAGTCAGCCCCCATACCGGCGGTGTCACCGACGTTGTCACCGACGTTGTCGGCAATAACAGCTGGATTACGCGGATCATCCTCCGGGATGTTCGCTTCGACCTTTCCGACGAGGTCGGCCCCGACGTCGGCACTTTTAGTATAAATCCCGCCGCCGACACGCGCAAACAACGCGATCGAACTTGCGCCCATTGCAAAGCCGTTGATAGCCGATGCGTGGTCTCCGCCGGCATAGAGCAGGTAGAAGATGCCAACTCCAAAGACTCCGAGGCTGGCAACACACATGCCCATGACGGCACCACCTGAAAAGGCGACCAGCAACGCTTTGTCCTGTCCCTGATCTTTTGCGGCAGCCGATGTCCTGACGTTTGCCAGGGTTGCGGATTGCATGCCGAAAAATCCGGCAGCCATCGAACAGGCCGCTCCGACAATGAACGCGACAGACGTCGCCCAGTTAATCTTCCAGGCGAGTAAGAAGAAGACGATTGCAATGAAGACAGCGAGAATTTTATACTCCCGTGCGAGAAAAACCATCGCCCCTTCGTGAATCGCGTTCGCAATTTCTTCCATTTTGGGAGTTCCGACAGGTTCCCGCTTGACATTCATGAAAAGCCATCCTGCGAAGATAAGTCCTAATATTCCCAGAAATGGGGACCATACGACTAGATTTTGCATGAGCTATTCCTCCTGTAGAATTATTGAAATAGATGGCAATGACGGCCTCAGCCTCTTTTTTGCAGCTGAAGCTATCGACGATTATAGAGGTTCATCGCGTGCTCGATTTTCCCCGTCACGATGAGTGCTATGGCATCAGCGGTTTTGTGCAAAACCTCCCTCAAAAGTCCAATTTCGTCCTGCTGGAAGGCCTGCAGGACGTAATCCACAACGTCCCCTCGCCCACCACAGTGGTCTTTAAGCTCTCGTTCAGAGTGAACACGAGGATGCCCAATTCCGATCCTTATTCGTATAAACGCATCTGTGTCAAGATTTTCAATGATGGATTTTACTCCTTTATGTCCTCCATGACCTCCTCGCAGACGAATTCGCAGAAGCCCTGGAGGCAGATCAAGATCGTCATAGACGACAATGAGTTGTTTGGGAGAGGCGTTGTTCCTGTCGAGAAGTTCTGCGACCGCAAGGCCGCTGAGGTTCATGTACGTGAGCGGCTGGATGAGGAGTACGGAATGTCCGTGTACGCGCGTCTGCCGAATTCGAGAGGACGCTGTTCTCTGCTGCGAGGTGCTCGGATAGCGTTCTGCAAGCAGGTCCGTGAGCATGAATCCGACGTTATGACGAGTGTCTGCGTATTGTTTACCCGGGTTGCCCAGGCCGACGATGCACCACATGGATTGTGAAGCATCCTCCCAACTCCGGTGGGAGGATGCGTTGGAGAGCTACTCTTCTCCTGCGTCTTCGGCTTTTTTGCCTTTTGAGATGACTTCGGGCTCGGCTTGTTCTTCTTCGCCCTCTTCCTCCTCAACCTCAGCTTTCAGAGCTGTGACTGTGGCGACAACAGTCTCCGCTGGAGTCAGTATCTTATAGTCATCTGATAAATTGATATCCTCTACACTCAGGGACTCGCCGATTTCCAGCGCTGAAATATCGACGTTAATATGGTTCAATATTTTGGACGGCAGACACTCAACAGTCAGTTCGCGGGTAACAAACTCAAGGATACCGCCGACTTTGACGCCTTCAGACGTTCCGGTTAACTCGATCGGCAGCTGCACTTCGATAGCCTGTCCCATAGTGACTTCCATGAAATCGGCATGCAAGAGCGTTCTTTTCACCGGATCGATCTGGAATTCTTTAATGATAACCGGGATCGTCTGTGTCTCGCTGCCGTTGGTGACTTTTAAGTCGACGAGGCTGGTTTCTCCGGCTCCTCTGGCGAGAATTTGGCGCAGATCGTGTGAGTTGACGGAAAGGCTGATGTTCCCATGCGATCCTCCGTACACGACTGCCGGCACAAAGCCCTTCTGCCGCAATTTACGGGCCACACCTTTGCCGGTGTCTGTCCGGACCTTTGATGTTAATTGCATTTGCTCCATGACAATGACTCCTCCTTAACTATTTTTTCCATGGTACACGCGCTGTTGCTGCTCGGCGCGACACAAAAAAAGCCTTCAGCGACGGACGAAGGCTTCGCGAAACATTGTAAAAACGTGCTGTCTGAATCAGGACGGACGAATAAAAAGCATTACTCCATAGGCGGGAAAAACTGGGGCGGGAGGATTCGAACCTCCGTATGCAGGTACCAAAAACCTGTGGCTTACCGCTTGCCGACGCCCCAAGAACACTATTATGGATTTCCTGACCGCATTCGAGTGAGACATGTCATCCAGTCAGGATTCTGCAGCTGTTGTAAAGCGTTTTCTGCGAATTCTTTTTTATAAAATATCCCGAATACGGTTGACCCGCTGCCCGACATCATCGCCCATTCAGCACCAGCTTCACATAATTGCTTTTTTATGGATCGCACGATCGGATATCTTTCCATCACAGGCCCTTCTAAATCGTTGCTTAATGCCCGAAAGGGGAAGTCCGTGATGTGTCCTGCCTTTAATATCCTGAACACGTTAATGAGCCCGTGAGAATTTGTCAACTTTAAATTTATATTTTTATATGCCCATGCGCTGGAAACATGGATTCGCGGATTAACAAGCAGTATCCAGAAGCGGGGAACGCCTGGTAATGGATAAATCTCTTCTCCCCGGCCGGTCCCCAGTGCTGTCCCGCCATAGTGGAAAAATGAGATGTCGGAGCCGAGCTTTGCACTCAGTTCAGCAAGTTCGCTCACGCTCAAGCGGAGATCGAAGAGTTGATTCATGGCCTCCAGGGTTTTGGCGGCGTTACTGCTGCCTCCTCCAAGTCCTGCTCCCAGAGGGATATTTTTTTGGATGTACACGTGCACGCGATCCGGACATCGGCAATGGTCGCGCAGCAGCTGAATCGCCTTATACACGAGATTGTCTTTGTCGAGCGGCAGCGCGGGATGATCGGAGTCGAGTGTGAGCGCTCCCGGCTGTTTGCGAAAATAGAGCATATCATGGAATTCGATTTCCTGAAAAATCGTTTCGATCGCATGATAGCCGTCAGGCCGTTGAGCGAGAACCTTGAGTCCGAGATTAATTTTTGCGTAAGACGGCAACGCAAGATCGTAGTTGTGCTGCATGTTCTTTAGTCTTCGGTCTGCTTTACCAGTATGACCATTGCTGTGTCAGTAGGACGTAGACTGCGAGCAGCAGGTTGGTCGTTGCATGCGCGATCACACATGCGGATATATCTTTTTTGTAGTAGAGCAGTGCATGATAGAGAAGTCCGGCAAAAATGCCGGCGAACCAGCGATGGTGCTCGAAAGCGAAGGCCAGAATCACGGCTGTGGCCGAGAACCAGCTGAAGGTCCCGATCGGAACGCTGCGGAAGTCTTCGTTAATAAGCCAGCGCAGCACAAAAGAGCGCCAGAACAGTTCTTCGAAGATCGGCACGACAATGACAGCGCCGATGAGACGGAAAGCGATGAGAAAATAGATCTGCCACTGCGGACGTTGACGGCTGACTGCATATTGTAAAATACTCTCGCGATATTTCTTGAAATCGTCCTTTTTCAGCGTTTGTTTCAACGCATTCAGAAAGTCGGATTCTGTGGAATATTCCTGATCCGCCAAGGGGTGCAGGGCTTCTGAAAGTGTTTCGGGCAGTCCGTGCCTGTGGAGCGTCTCAAACGTTTGCTTCGTCAACGTAAAACTCGCTGGATAGGGATTGAATTGCGACCATCCCAGATGGGGAACCCAATGTTCGGGAAGTATCCAGAGGAGAAACACCAGGGCACCGACCGGAATGGCCAGCCGGGATACATGGAAACTGAGTTCCGTATACGCCTTCCGATAGTACAATAAGATGCCTCCGACGATAAGAGTTTTCAGGGGATACACGGCATAAATTCCGCCCGGGACCCAGGCTCCGGCATAGGTCAGAATGAGGAAGGCGGCAAACGGTATTATGTATGGAAAATAGTCTTTTTTCATAAGAATCTTTTCGGCTCCTGTATTTTATGAAGTAACTTTGTCGTGCATACGATGTCAGTGCAGGAGTAGATCACGAAATCCTGAGAAAAAAGTCAAGAAAAACGATTGTTTGCTTGACAGACTTTGTGGTAAATCATAGCTTTAAGAAAATGATTTTGTGACAACATGTTGATGCTATATACCTATAAAGATAGAGGTTCTCCTTATTATGAAACGTTACGTTCACAACTCTGTGTCTGCATCTGTTCTCTTGACTGGGTTCATGATGAGTCTGTTTTTATGCAGCTTATTCGGATGCCAGTCGTCGCCGGAAAAAAAGAAGCTCAAACATTACAATAAGGGGATCGAGTATGTTCAGAAGGGCGAGCTGCAGTCTGCTGTTCTTGAATTTAAAAATTCGATCGAAGCGGCTCCTGAATTTGCCGATGCATATTATCAGCAGGGACTGGCATATCTGCAGCTGAAAGACTTCGATAAGGCAGTGATTGCGTTTGATAATGCCGCGTCGCTCGACCCGCAGAACCTGGAAGCCCGTTTGCATGTCGCCAATTATTATTATCTCCGTCAGCAGAATTTTGAAAAAGCCCGCCAGGAGCTGGAGCGGATTCTCGAAGATTTCCCGGAGAGTGCTGAGGCCTGTGCCGGACTGGGCTCAATTCTGCTTGCTGAAGAACGTTTTGACGACGCTGTGAGCTTTTTGAAAAGGAGTCTTGAACTGAACCCTGCTTCCGTCGATGCCGGCACAAAACTTGGACACGTCTATCGCCGCCTTGGTGAAGTTGAGAAGGCTGATGCTGTTTTTACACAGCTGCTCGATGCCAATCCTGAGGATGTTGACGTGTTGACTGCTGCTGCCACCTTCTTTCTTGAAATGGAGAACACCGAACGCGCTCAACAGCTCTATGAAAAAGCGATTGCTTCAGGTGATGACGGCTATACAGCCTATTTAGGGCTTGCTGAAGCGTATTTGACACAACGGATGCCTGAAAAAGCTCTGGAAACCTTAGACATCCTGAAAACGAATGCGAAGGAAGACCTTCCGCTTGAAATCAGTTTGCGAATGCGCTTTATTGCCGGACGGGCATATCTTTTTCAGGGAGACTATCCTGATGCGGTATCACAATTGCAAATGGTGGCCGAGCGCTTGCCGAATTTGATGATGGGACACTATAGCTATGGCCTGGCACAGTCCGGGGTCGGTAAGTTCGAACAGGCTGTTGCTGCTTATCAGCGTGCCTTGCAGCTTGATGAAACACATCTTCCGTCACGCTTTAATCTGGCAATCGCCTATTTTAAAAGCGGTAATCTGGAAGAAGCATATGATACGGTCAGTGAGGTCTTGAAGATCGCACCTGAGTACGTTGAGGCTCTGGACCTCTATGGAATGATACTTACTCGGCAGGGACGCAGCCAGGAAGCTCTGGACGCGTTTCTGAAAGCTGAGGAACTTCTTGCAGAGAGCGACACAGCGTCTCCTCTTTCCTTGCCTCTGAAGCAGCATAAAGCCAATGCGTTATTACAGATGAATAAGGCGAAACAGGCCTCCGCCGAACTCGAAGCAGTGATTGAAAAAGGCGGGGAAAGCGCTGAAGTGTATGTGCAGCTCTCAAAGGCCTATTCGCTGCAGCATCGTATGGAAGACGCTGTGACGGCCTGTAAACAGGCGATTGCCTTGAATGCTGATTTCGTTGCGGCATATACTGAGCTGGCAAAATTCTATCTGAATTCATCGCAATATGATTTGGCGCGTGAAAGTCTCGAACCTCTGCGTGCACAGAAGGAAAAGAATGCGGACGTTCTTTATGTACTGGGACGGATTGCAGCGGGCGAGGACCGTCTGGAAGAGGCGAAGGACAGCTTGCAGCAAGCCTTGCGCATACAGCCGAATTTTCTTGACGCCAATTACGCGCTGGCAGGCGTGTATCAGGCGCTACAGGATTGGGATAGTGCTGTCCGGGAATATGAGCGTGTCCTGAATCGCTTTGCTAAACACCTGCCTTCGCTGGTAAACCTGGCGTTCATAAAGTTGCAGCAGGAGAATTATGACGAAGCGTCTTCATATGCCGAACGAGCGTTAGTTCTGGATGCAGAAAATATCAGGGCGTTGGAAATTTTAAGTTCTGTATATTCAAAAACTCGTCAGTTTGAGAAAGCGATCAAGATTATTGAAAAGGTTAAGAAGCTTTCTCCTGACTCTCCGGCCGGGGACCTTAATCTCGGATTGATTCTTCTGAATCAGGAAAAATTTGACGATGCGATTGATGCTGCAACAAAGGCACTGGAAAAAGATCCTGAGAGTATTATGGCCTATCATCTCATCGGGAGTGCATATCTGGGGAAAAGAGACTCCGTAATGGCGGAAGAGGCGTTCCGGCATGTCCTGGAACTCGACCCGAATTTTGTGAGTACCTATGTTAAATTGGGACAGGTCGCATTGCTGAAACATCGTGTGGACGAGGCTAGGGATTTTTTTACACAAGCCCTGGAAATACAGCCTGGTTATGACGGCGCTTTATTAGAGTTGGGAAAGCTATACAGCGCTCAAAAACGGTATGCACAGGCAATTGAGGTCTTTGAAAAAATTCCGGAATCCTCATCATACTTTCAGTATACTCTTGAGCCGTTAGTGCAAATTTATAACAGCAACGGACATTATAACAAGGTGATCAGCCTCGCGTCCAAGCTTTTGAAGCTCTATCCTGAGAAGATGCGGATTCGTTTTGTGCTCGCGCAAGCCTATGCCAAAAGAGGCGACATTGATAATGCTGTCGAGATGTTCCGGGAGATTGTCCTGTCGTCATCCGACTCTGTCGAAGCCCAGGTCGAGATTGGAATGCTTTATCTTGTTCAGAACAGATTTGAGAGTGCGCTGGCCGAGTTTGAGGAGGCATTGCAGAAAAAACCGAAGCTGTTCGAGGCTTTTATGGGAAGAGCTGTGACCTATCAGATGATGCAGGATTATCAGAAGGCGATCAATGCTCTTCAGAAGGCATTAGAACTCTCTCCGCATAATCGGCTCGCCGAGTTTGTTCTTGGCAATATTTATGTCTCTCAAAAAAGTTTTTCAGAGGCTGTGAAGCAGTTTCAGCAGATGCATATTGTCGTACTGGAGTCTTTTTTAACTGAATTAAAACTCCGTTCCTATTATGGCGATCAGTCTTCCGTGGCAGCAGCTTATTACAACCTCGGCGTACTCTGTATGTCCCGGCAATGGTATGATTTTGCGGCAGATGCGTATAATACGGCCGTCTGGCGTACACCTGAGAACCCGTTGCTGTATTATGCCCAGGGGAATTTATTCTCGATCAGGCAGCAGCATCAGCAGGCGGAGAAAAGTTTTAAAAAGGCGCTTGAGTTAGCGCCGACGCTGTTTTACGTGCATAAGACACTGGCAGAATTGTTTCAACAGCAACATATGAATGACAAGGCAGTGGAAAGTTATCAACGCTACATGGCAAAGGCTCCTGATGACGTGAAGACGAGATTTCGGCTGGGAATGCTCTATGAGAGTCAAGGCGCTACAGAGAAAGCAATTGCGGAGTATCTCGGAATCCTTGAGCTCAGACCCGATAATCCGCTCGCGTTAAATCAACTGGCCTGGAACTATGCAGAGCAGGGACGCCAGCTTGATGACGCGTTGGCACTGGCCCAAAAGGCTGTTTCCCTCAGTCCCTCTCCGGGCATTATCGATACGTTGGGCTGGGTTCTTTATACTCGAAAGCAGTATCCCGACGCGATCGAGCAGTTCAAACGCGCTTTGGAAAAAAATCCGTTTCAACTGATGATTCTCTATCATCTCGGCTTGGCGCATTATGCAGACAAGGATTTTGATAGAGCAGAGGAGGCGTTTGAGAAGGTGTTGCAGCGCTCAGAGGATTTTAAATATGCGGAAAAGATCCATCGGATGCTGGAAGAAATTCGCAGCAAAGAGCCGTCTTGATCACGGCTCTTTGCTGGGCCATGCATTCAGAATGTAAATCCAATGTCGATATATAATATCCGCCGGCCCTCATCGCCAAACGAATAACTGGCCCTCACTGGCCCTAACAGGGTGTCGATTCCGACCCCAAGGCTTCCGCCATAGCGAAGTTCGATCTTTTTCTCAAGTTCATCGAGCGAACGCCAGGCATTGCCGACATTTCCCGTAAGGATTGCATACATGTTGCCCCCGATGGGAGCGGGTAATTCTCCAAATTTATAGCGATAGTCCAGAGCGGCAATGCCGATATTGGCCCCGCGAATCTCTTCGACTTTGTAGCCTGCAAATGAGTCGAGCCCACCCAGCAGAAAGTCCTTATACGGTCTGAGATCCGAGTTAAAATCCGTTCCGATGTGTAAACGGGTTCCTAATGTATGTTGTGGCGCAAGCGGGAAATAGCGCCAGTACTCTGCTGAAAATTTATGAAATTCGGCGTCACTGCCCAGGGCTCTGCCAGCGAACTGGTATTCCAGTTCGAGTAATCTCCCGGCATTGGGAAAGGGGAATTGGTCCAGTTGATCGACGCTGGAACGCACAAGCAGACTCGACAGGGTCTCGTGATAATCCGGCAAGTCTTCTCGAACAACATCGGCGCTGGCTTTTGCGTCGATTTTTTCAAGATTATACCCGATTGTCAGGACTCCCAGGCGTGAAAGCAGGGTGCCGAGCGATACTGTCAGGCCATCTTCACTGAGATCGTAGCGAGACACCGACTTTGTCCCCTCGTAGACCACCTGAAAATCCTCAAAGCTGTACAAATGGGATAAGAAAAAGATACCTTTCCTGAGGGGCTGAAAGTATTGAGTCTGCAGTTTATTAACATTGACAAACTCGAAGTCTGTTGACCAGAATGAGTCACTGCCGCTCAGATCCTGAAACGTGACATTGAAGAGTAACGTCATCTTGTCAGGCTCCGGATCGTTGTTACGGCTTTCGTAATGCATACCGAATTTAAGTAAATGGGGTTGCTCCTCCTTCTCTTCAAGTGTAATATTCAGGATTCTTCCATTCACATCCTGTCCTTTGCTGATGGAGAATTTGACGGATTCATAGTTTCCGGTGCTGAACAGATTTGCGATAGCTTGCTGAATCATGTCCGGATCGAGTGGAGTGTTTTCCTGCAGTTTAAAATATCTCTGTACGGATGTGTCCTTGTAAAGTTCTCCTTCACCGTTGAGCACAACATCTTCGATATGCAGACCATTGAACTTTTGAAGAATACTGTTCGGTATATGTCGCGATACGGGGCGCTGCTCTCGAATGTCATCGAGGAGCGCGTTTAATTCCGGGAGTTTTTCAATCGTCGACTGTTCGCCAAGGCCGACGATTTCAGCCCCTTTATTAAAATCCGTCGAACTATAATCTTCAAGCTGGGTGACGATGACGACGTCAGCGAGTTTACGCTGGGCTTCGGTCACTTTCAGCATCTGCATCCTCACCATTTGACTTAACACCGCCACTGGGTTTCCGAGGTGTTCTCTGTCAAGCAGATCGCTTGAGACATCAATGGCAATAACGATATCAGCCCCCATGCGCCTGACGACATCAACTGGGAGATTGTTGACAATTCCGCCGTCTACAAGCAGCTGCCCATCGATTTCAACCGGTGTGAACATTCCTGGCACAGACATGCTGGCACGCATGGCTTCCGCCAGCGATCCATGAGACAAATCCACTTCTTTTCCGGTTTCGATATTAGCGGCAACAGCCCGATAGGGGATTGGGAAATCATCGAAGCGTTCGATTCCTGAGACCGGGATGCTGAGAAAGGAAAAAAGGCTGGAGATTTTCTGCCCTTTGGTAATGCCCATCGGAAGGCTGAAGCCTTTTCTGCTAAAACCAAGCCCAAAGAGATATTTCGAGGACTGCCGTTTTTTCAGAAAGGACCACATCTTCCTTGGAGGTGTATCGGAAAAGACTTCATCCCAGTCGATGGTGTTGATGATTTCTTCGAGTTCTTCAACCGAATAACCCGCAGCGTAGAGCCCGCCGACAATACTCCCCATGCTGGTTCCAGCGATATAGTCAATCGGCATGCCGATATCTCGAAGAACTTTGAGCGCACCGATATGGGCAAAACCGCGCGCTCCGCCGCCGCTTAAAGCGAGTCCGATCTTCGGTCCGTTTATCGCAGCATCTCCTGGACCTCCGCTCATCTCAGTTTCCCCGACTTCTGGTTCGGTCTTTTGCGCTGGGGAAATGCGTGAATCAAGGCATATCGCAAGAGAACATATGATAATGATAAGGATATTTTTCAGCATTCGGGATTCTCCTTCTTCTTTGGATAGATAGATACATTGAGTCGCGCTCATGGTAGAACGATCAACGCCATCAAGTCTTTTGGATTGTGTCAATAAAAAATTTGGGACGGCTTGTGTGCGGCAGTCCCTTTCTGCTTGACAATTCGATCGCTGCTTGCATAAGGCGTCAAGAAGTCGATGGCAGATTGAGCGCGAGAGAGTGCATGCAGGCAAAAGGAGGCAAGGCTGTGATGCTGAGAACACTTTTTGTGTTTTGCCTGATTTCGGGAGCCGCTATCGTTATAGCGGCCTGTGTCATACATCTCCAGAAGGATGATAGAGAACATCCCTTGTCTCCAGGCGTATTACTGCTGAAAACAGAGCTGGCTCCGCTCGACCTTGAGGGATTAGCTGTCCATACTCCGGCGTTCGAGGAATATCGGAAATATTATCATCTCAATTTCGAAGATGCAGAGCATGTGTGGGGAACGATCTCGTCCGAGACGTACCAAATCGCCACACATATCTTTATCCCGCCAGCTGCTCGTGCTACTGTGTTTCTCGTTCATGGCTATCTCGATCATGTTGGCAGGCTTGCTCCTCTGATTCAAGACTGTCTTGATCGACAGCTTATTGTGGTCGCCTACGATCTTCCGGGACACGGATTGTCAAGTGGCAAA
The DNA here is from genome assembly GCA_002748425.1 of candidate division KSB3 bacterium. Taxonomy (GTDB): domain Bacteria; phylum Moduliflexota; class Moduliflexia; order Moduliflexales; family Moduliflexaceae. Next base: position 59,690 of record PDSJ01000018.1, read on the forward strand.
CGGGCATATATCGACAGCTTTGAAGTGTATGCAGCTGTCTTTCAAGATGTTTTTCGTTACTGTCGAGGCTTTCTTCCGACGCCGTATTATGTTATCGGACATAGCACCGGTTCTTCGATTGTCCTGGAGTTTCTTCGCCAGCGTGAGCAGCAGCCTTTTCGCGCTATAGTGTTTCTGGCTCCCCTGATACACCATCGCTTCTGGCGTCTGTCGAAATTCGCCTATGCGCTGGCAAAGCCTTTTCGTGTGAAAAGCATTCCCCGCAAGCGTACTCCACCATCCACAAATCCTGAATTTGTCAGCTTTGCCACACAGGATCCGATGCAGAATGCCCGGGTTCCTTTGCGCTGGGTTGCTGAAGTTTTTGAATGGAATCGGGAGATTCATGACATGGATGTACTCGCATTGCCCTTGATGCTTATTCAAGGAACTCATGACAGTATCGTCGATTGGAAATATAATATTCCGTTTTTACAGGCGAAGATTCAGGGCCTGTCTGTGAGAATGATCGAAGGGGCTGAGCATCAGCTCATTCATGAGCCACCGGCACTTCAGCACGAAGTCTTTCATGCGATTGATGAGTGGTTTGATGCGCATCAGTAAGGCCGTTCGAGTGTGGGCGTTGCTTCCTCATCCTGTTGCTCGAATTCCTGCTGCCCGTTATTCTGCAAAAGGGCATTGCGGTGATACCTGAAGAAAACTAATGCTTGACAAGTTTCGGGTGGAATGGAGTAGCCTGTTGACGCTGGAAACCGTGCAAAGCTGTTCTGCAAATCTTTATGTGCGTTGGAGGTTTTTTCAATGAAACGAGCAATGATATTTCAACGTTCAGTTCTTGTTGAAATTGTCGTGATAGTGCTGATCCTCACTGTCGGATCATGCTCAGGGCTTGCAGCGGGTGCGAGTCGATACAAGTCGGCAGTCCTGATGAGTGTCGAAACCGGACAGATTCTCTTTGAAGAGAATGCCCATCAAGACGCGATTCCTGCCTCTATCGTGAAAATGATGGTCTTACTGCTGACATTGGAGCATGTTGAGGCGGGAACCGTAAGCCTGGATGATATAGTGACGGTGTCGGCCTGGGCGAGTAAGATCGGTGGAAGTCAGGTCTATTTAGCCGAGGGCGAGCAATTTCGGCTGGAAGAATTATTGAAGGCGATTGCGATTTCTTCGGCGAATGATGCTGCAACTGCGGTTGCCGAGTATATCGGTGGGGATGTCGACGCTTTTGTCGAGATGATGAATGCGCGTGCTGAGGAGTTGGGCATGAACGATACGGTTTTTGCAAACGAACATGGCCTACCGCCCGGTAAAGGACAAAAAGATAATGTGACGTCTGCCTTTGATATTGCAATACTGGGAAAAGAATTATTGCAGTTTCCCCAAATTCTGCAATGGTCTTCAACGGTTGAAGATACCTTTCGCAACGGTACATTCACACTGACAAACACGAATCGGGAGCTGCTTCAAAAATTTCCAGGGGCCGACGGGTTGAAAACCGGATTTCACAGTCATGGAGCTGGCTTCAATGTCTGTGCAACGGCAAAGCGTGACGAGCGCCGGCTGATTGCGGTTGTGATGGGAGCTGAAAGAAAAGCCGACCGTTATAATGCAGCCGTGAGTCTGTTTAACCGGGGGTTTAACCAATATAAACGTGTTGTTGTGATTCGTAAAGGTTTTACCGTTGGTGATCCGTTGATGATCCGGCGGGGGAAAGATCGTACAACATCCCTGGTTGCCTCAGAAGACGTCGTCGTGTTGGTGACAAAAAACGAGGAGCAGGAGATCTCTCAAAACGTCAATATCCCTCTCAGCTATATGATCGCTCCTGTGAAGCAGGGAATGCGTTTTGGAGAAGTGGAAGTGTCGATTGGCGATCAAGTGGTGGCACGGGTCGATCTGGTCACTGAGACTGATATCCGAAAGGGCAATCCCCTTGAACGCATGAAATGGTGGCTCGTGAATAAGATTTTTTAATACTGTTGTCTCACAGGCGATCTTGATTGTTCTCGCGAGATCTGCCTGCTATTCGTCTCGTGCAGGAGGAAGGGAAGAATGCTCGAAACCCTTAATGTGACGACACGACGTCGTACAGAATTCATCGATATTACGGCGAGGATTCTCCAGATAGTCCGGGAGAGCGGAATCACATCCGGCATCTGTTATCTTTTTGTTCCTCATACGACTGCTGCTGTGACAATTAACGAAAATGCCGATCCGAGCGTACAACGCGATATGCTCATGGAAATGAACTCCGTGATTCCTTTTGACGATAATTATGCTCATGACGAAGGTAATTCCGCTGCGCATATCAAGTCGAGTCTCTTCGGAAACTCATTGTATGTGATCGTTGAAGGCGGAGATCTGCTTCTCGGCACGTGGCAGGGAATTTATTTTTGTGAGTTTGATGGGGCCAGACGGCGAAAAGTGCATGTAAAACTGGTCAAAGGCTAAGAGTCTACGATTGTGAGAGTATTTTCTCATGCCTTCCTTTTGAGAAAATACTTGACGAAATTGTTTGGGACATTCAAAGATAATTTCCAATAGAAAGAAGCGGTGCGCAGCATGTTTCAGTGAAAAAGGAATGCGTGCATTGACCATTGAGCGACGGCTCCCCGGATAAAGGCGCAGAGTTGTTGTGCTGTGAAAACCTGTTGGAACCCTGTTCCCTCATACGAGACGAAACAGGAAGAGACAGGGAATCTTCAGGCACGTCACGCAATATTCTCCAGGGGAGAAGATGACTGTTTTTTTTGAAGGAGGCAGTATATGGCGAGTAATTCTTGTACATTTATCATTGTTCCTGATGCGACATCACAGTGTAAGCGCTATACCGTCTCAAAATCGGTGCTCTGGGGAATTGGAATTTCTTGTACGGTGACGCTGGTGGTTCTTGGGGTCGTCGTAGTCTTACTCCTCAGTGAATATAACGCCGTGGCCGTTAAATCAAAACAGCTTGCCTGGCTTCAGAAGATCTCTTCCAGCCAGAGAAGTTCGATCGAACGTTACGAGCAAGATATTAGTCAGGTCAGCAGGCAACTTGCCGGTATCAGACTGCTGAACTCGAGATTGCTGGTTCTGACCGGTTTAGACCCGGCTGCAACGAATGGAAACGATGAAATGAAAGGAGTTGGCGGAGGAGAGGAAGACGGTTTGGAGTCCGCGAGTGAAGAATAAGCCGTTTTTATCAACTCAGAGGCAGATTCATATTGTGGCTGCTACTGGGAATGCCGGCAAGATTCGTGAGATTGAAGCGATCTTCGAGCATTTCCCCTGGAAGGTGATCCCTGTCGGTCAGCTTGTTCCGAACTTTTCTGTGGTGGAGGATGGACAGACGTATCAGGACAATGCGATCAAAAAAGCTGTAACAGCGGCAAGTTTGACTGGCCGCGTCGTGATTGCTGATGACTCCGGTCTTGAAGTCGATGCTTTAGACGGGAATCCCGGAATGTACACTGCCCGTTTTGGAGGAGAGAATCTGCCGTTTTCTGAAAAAATTGCGTTGCTTCTTACAATGCTTGAGGGCGTCAGCAACAGATCTGCGCGTTTTCGATGTGTGATTGCCGTGGCATCTCCGGCAGGAAAGACTGCAAGTGCTGAAGGTGTCTGTGAGGGGAGCATCAGCACTCATGCGCAAGGATCTCTGGGATTTGGTTTCGATCCGATATTCTTTGTCCCTGAGTATCATCAGACAATGGCTGAAATCCCGCCCTCTGTGAAAAATACGATCAGCCATCGCGCCAAAGCACTTGCTCAGTTACCTGCATTGTTAGCACCTCTTCTTGATGAGCTGTCTTCGTGTGCCCCCTGACGCTTTTCCAAAAGAAATGTTAATTTTTTGTTGACATTTTCAGAAGGGTATTTTTTGGATATATCATCATTCATACGGGGCGTAGCGCAGCCTGGTTAGCGCGCCTGCCTTGGGAGCAGGAGGTCCCCAGTTCGAATCTGGGCGCCCCGATACGCAGGGGAGAGCTGAATTATTTTGCGCCTGTAGCTCAGCTGGATAGAGCATCTGCCTTCTAAGCAGAGGGTTGGGGGTTCGAGTCCCTCCAGGCGTATTTTGTGCAGAATTTACGATTTCTCTGTCGAAGGTATGGTGGGTGTAGCTCAGTTGGTTAGAGCGTCGGGTTGTGGCCCCGAAGGTCGGGAGTTCGAGCCTCCTCACTCACCTTCTTTTTTTTATTTGCGGGATTTGTTGCCGGCAGAGCAGACTCTTGTGATGCGCCCGTAGCTCAGTTGGATAGAGCGTCGGACTTCGAATCCGCAGGTCGCAGGTTCGAATCCTGCCGGGCGTGTTGCTGCTCTTTCTTAATGATGATGGAGTTGTCTTCAAAACACGCGAGAGTGGCGGAATTGGCAGACGCGCTGGACTTAGGATCCAGTGGGAAACCGTGTGGGTTCGAGTCCCTCCTCTCGCATAAACACTTGTAGCGTGTTTTGAATCAAAACATAAGATCCAAGCGGGAATAGCTCAGTGGTAGAGCATCGCCTTGCCAAGGCGAGGGTCGCGGGTTCAAATCCCGTTTCCCGCTTTTTGTATTGTTGTTGTATTGTACGTCAATGTGAGTCCCTTGCGGCCTCACTGTATTATTCATCACTGCATTCGCTGAAAGGCGAAGATTTAAGGATTGATGAACACATGAACGTTGTTGTGGAAGAGCTTGGCGCGTGCCGAAAGAAATTGACGGTTCAGCTTTCTGCTGATGAAGTTAATAAAGAATTTCAAACAGTTATTCAAAATGTCCGAAAAAGTGTTGCTTTGCCGGGCTTCCGAAAGGGAAAAGCGTCTTTAAGTACGATTAAACGACGTTTTCGCCGTCAGATTCATGACGAAGTCAAAGAGAAATTGCTGGAAAATTCTCTTAAAGACGCTCTTGTCGAACAGAAACTTTCCCCAAGCGGGACGCCCTCTGTGGATCTGAAAAGTATTAAGGTCTCAGAAAATAAAGCGCTGGAATATGCGGCTGAAATTGAATTCTGGCCGGAATTTGACTTGCAGGACTATAAGGGCCTGGAAATTTCAAAGAAAAGAGCCGCTGAAACTACTGATGAGCAAATTCATGAAGCCCTGGATGAGTTACGCCGTCAGAATGCGACTCATGAGCCCCTTGATGAGACACATGTGATTGTTGATAATGATAATGTGACGGTAGATTATCAGCGCAGTCTGGAAGGCGAGCCTTTTGGAGAACCAGTGAAAGGTGTCTCTTTTGTCCTGGGTGTTGATCAGGTCTTTCCCGAGCTTTCCGAAAATGTCTTTGGAAAACACAAAGGCGACCGTGTGGAGTTTTCAACGACGTATAGCGAGGATGCACCGAATAAAAGTTTAGCGGGAAAAACCTTGGATTTTTCTATGCAAATCGTGAATGTTGAAAAAGTCGTTTTGCCCGAACTTGATGATGAATTTGCCAAAGACCTTGAAGAAGAGTCTCTGGAAGAGTTGCGACAGAAAATTGCTGAGAATATCAAATCACGGGCGGAACTGAATCTTGTGGCTGATGCGAAAAATCGTTTGCTCTTGAACATGGCCGAATCATACGATTTTGATGTACCGCCTTCCATTCTGGAAGCTCAGAAAAAGACCTATCCTGATAAAGAAGACGCTGAACTGGTCAATATGGTGCGAGCCGGACTGCTGCTGGCAAAGATTCAGGAACAAGAGGGGATCGAAGTCTCGGATGAGGAAGTCGATGCTGCGCTCGAACGCATGGCAACAGGACAGGGATTGCCGGTCGCGGTCCTGCGCCAGTACCTGACGAGTCAGCCAAATGGATTCGATCGGATTATTTCGGATATTCGAGAGTCCAAAACCCAAGATTTTCTGTACGAACATGCAAAGGTTGTGGAGGAGGACGCGTAAATGCCACTCATTCCGATGGTGATAGAGCAAACCGGGCGTGGAGAGCGGGCCTATGATATTTATTCCCGACTGTTAAAGGATCGTATTATTTTTATTGGATCGCCGATTGACGATCTTGTTGCGAATCTTGTCGTTGCGCAATTATTGTTTCTCCAGGCTGATGATCCTGATAAAGATATCAATCTGTATATCAATAGTCCCGGAGGCTCAGTGACGGCTGGTTTAGCTATTTATGACACCATACAATATGTCAAGCCCGATGTCTCGACAATCTGCGTCGGACAGGCTGCGAGTATGGGGGCGGTTCTGCTCGCAGCAGGAATGAAAGGGAAACGCTATTCACTTCCGCACTCCAGGATTTTGATTCATCAGCCGATGGGAGGTTTTCAGGGGCAGGCCACTGATATTGATATTCAAGCCCGTGAGATCCTGCGCATGAAAGAGGAGTTGAATCAGATTCTTCATATGCATACCGGGCAGGATCTGGAACGCATTCAGCAAGATACCGATCGCGATTATTTTATGGATTCGGAACAGGCTAAAGACTACGGATTAGTTGATGAAATCATTTTGATGAGGCAATAAAAAGCACGCGTGTAGGAAGCAAAGATTATGGCAGAAAGAAAAGAGCAGAGCTTGAAGTGTTCATTTTGCGGAAAAAATCAGGAAACCGTTCGGAAGTTGATTGCCGGGCCTTCCGTGTATATCTGTGATGAATGCGTCCAACTGTGTAATGAAATCATCCTTGAAGAAGAGGATATTCAGGTTGGTCGGGTCTCCCGGAAATTGTTGAAACCGAAAGAAATTCTTTCGATACTTGATGAATATGTTGTCGGCCAGGATGCGACAAAACGTGTATTGTCGGTTGCGGTGTACAATCATTATAAACGGATCGAAGCTGATGCTGCGGTCGGTGACGTTGAGCTTCAAAAAAGCAACGTCCTCCTGATCGGGCCGACCGGAACCGGAAAGACCTATCTCGCCCAGACTCTCGCCCGAATTTTAGACGTCCCGTTTACAATCGTCGATTGTACGACCTTGACTGAAGCGGGTTATGTCGGCGAAGATGTCGAGAACATTATTCTGCGCTTGCTCCAGGCGGCAGATTTCGATATTGAACGCGCAGAGCGCGGCATCGTCTATGTGGATGAGATCGACAAAATCTCACGCAAAACAGACAGCCCGTCGATTACACGTGATGTGTCTGGGGAGGGTGTGCAGCAGGCCTTACTGAAAATCATCGAGGGCACGGTCTCCAGTGTCCCGCCGCAGGGAGGAAGAAAACATCCGAATCAGGAGTATATCCAGGTGGATACCACGAATATCTTATTTATCTGTGGTGGTGCATTTTCCGGATTGGAAAAGATTGTTGCCCAGCGGATCGGGAAGCATCAGATCGGTTTTAACTCAGAAGTTGACAGCATGACGCATGCCATGGAAATCGGCGAATTGTTACGCCGCACTGAACCGGCCGATCTGTTGAAATATGGATTTATCCCTGAATTTGTCGGCCGTGTTCCCGTAATCGCCACGCTGAGTAAGCTCAGTGAGGAATCATTGGTCAAGATTCTGCAGGAGCCGAAGAATGCGCTGCTTCGCCAGTATCAGAAATTGTTTGAGTTCGATAATGTGAAGCTGCATTTCAAAGAGGAAGCCTTGCAGGCCATTGCCCACCGCGCAATGAAGCTGGAAATGGGGGCGAGGGGATTACGATCCGTGATGGAAAACCTCATGCTGGATCTGATGTTTGAAGTGCCGTCAATGCCGACAATACGTGAATGTATTGTCAGTGAAGACGTGATCCTGCACAACGCCGATCCGATCCTTCTTTACGAAAAAGCCGGTTAAGTCTGCTGTGTGAAAAGCAGGTGGCGCATTTGCCCATTGGACTTCGCCGCCTGAATAGACTGTATGAGGCGAAATCAAGACGTACGCTTTATCAAAAGTGCTGTGAAAACAGATCAGTTCCCACGCCATTCTCTCCCGGAAATCGCGTTTATCGGACGTTCGAATGTCGGCAAATCTTCATTGTTGAATGCACTGGCAAATAAAAAAACGCTTGCAAGAATCAGCAATACTCCTGGCCGCACACAGCTTATCAATTTTTTTGACATTCATGGAAAACTCTGTTTTGTCGATTTGCCGGGCTATGGTTTTGCTCAAGTTCCAGAGCATGTGAAAAAGCACTGGCAGCCGATGATCGAAGCCTATCTGCTGAAAAGTGAGGCATTGAGAGCTGTGGTCCTGATCGTTGATGCGCGCCACAAGCCTTCACGCCACGACATAATGATGCGAGAGTGGCTGCAATGTTACGAAATTCCGGTGCTGATCGTTGCGACAAAAATCGATAAAGTGCCGAAAACCAGGCGCAGTAAGCATCTCAAGCGGGTCAGAGAAACACTGAAACTTCAGTCTGCAGAGACTCTCTTACCGTTTTCCGCGCTGAACGGGGAGGGCTTGAAGGCTGTTTGGCAGGCCGTTGTGCGAATGACATTGTCGTCAGCGCCGCTGTAAAAGAACGGTATTGTTCTGACAAGGTAAATAGACTTTCGAGCGATTGAAGGCAGCATTGTATGGTATGAAGTGTTCGGGGAATGTCGGATCTTGAGGTCGGGCACTGTTTTGTGGCGGGATGGCTGGACTACGTTGCTCGATCAAGATTCGGCACTCTTTGTGAAAGACGATGATTACTGAAGAAATTTCGATGTTTGCGGCGTTTTTTGCCGGAATTCTGTCCTTTTTGTCTCCCTGTGTCCTTCCATTGGTGCCGGCCTATATTTCTTTTATGTCAGGGGTGTCGGTGGATGATCTCCGACAGAGCGAAAATCGTCGTGGGGTTTTGAAGAAAACCTTGCTGACGTCACTGGCCTTTGTGATCGGCTTTACTGTGGTGTTCGTTGCGCTGGGAGCAACAGCCACGACAGTCGGAGAATTTTTGCTGACACGGATTCAGTTTATCAGCAAAATCGCTGGAATTGTGATTATTGTCCTGGGGCTACATTTTTTGGGCTTGTTTAAAAGAGCGTTAGGCTTCCTGAATTACGAAAAGCGTTTCCATGTGCAAAAGGTACAGGCTGGCGCGGCAGGGGCATTTGTGATCGGCCTGGCGTTTGCATTCGGCTGGACACCTTGCGTGGGACCGATTCTGGGACCGATTCTCTTTCTGGCCGGTGGCCAGGAGACAGTCGGAAAAGGCATCTTGCTCTTGACCGCTTACTCTTTAGGACTCGGAATTCCGTTTCTGCTGACAGCCGTTGCCACACAAAAGTTTCTGCATATTTTTGACAAAGTCAAACGTCATTTTCAGCTTATCGAGATCCTGAGCGGCCTCTTCCTGATCTTGGTGGGTGTTCTGATCTTTTCAGGGAAATTCGCCGTAGTTACGGCCAAACTGATTGAGTGGTTCCCCTGGCTGATGAATCTTTCCTGACGTGTCCGTTTGTCAGGCAGTTCTCCGGAAGGAACTGCCTGACAAAACTAAGCACTCTTCCCTTCCATACACACGGTTCGCGTGATCTACTTCTGAAGGGAGTTGATTTCATCCAGCAGTTTGTTCATGCGCTTGGGATCCTGCTCCTGTTCCAGGATTTTGATCAGCAAGGGCAGGTCAACCTGTCTGCTGCGAATGGAAAGCAGTTTCACAAGAGCTCTGTCTTTCTCTGCCTTGCCGGCGCGTGAATCTAACAGCACCTGGGCATAATGTTCGATTGGGTTGACGGCTCCTTCTGAAACACCGTAGATTCGTCCGTTCGTGGGTTCCAGTACAAAGGTTTCCATCCAGTTCAGACTCATGTCGGGAGAATAGCGCCCGGTGCTGACATCGGGGTGCGTCAACAACATATCGCTCTTGACATAAAACCGCCCCTTTTTCCAGCTGTCCAGCTCGATACGACCGGGATACGGATCAATGCTGTGCAAGACCTGGTATTCCTCTGTCTGCAGGAACTTCCGGAGATCGATCACATCGAGGAATGAGTGCCCCTCCGCAACAGAGTAGACGGCGAGAAAACGACCGTCTCCAGACGCTTTGATCGCATTAATCGTTTTGAAACCCGGAGACACAGGGCCGATATGCCGATTGCCTGCAGGGTTGAGCAAAAACCATTGAGCACCGGCATTAGCAGTATTCACGACACACAGGCTTTCTCCCTGCAGAGGCAGGGCTTCGATGCTGATTCCAGGAATATCGCAGGGGGCGGCTTGTCCCGACTGTTCTTCTGCCCATGTCTGATGCGCGATAAGCAGGAGCAAGGCAAGACTTGTCCAACAGAACTGTTTCCACATAATCCTTTGCGGACGTTCGGGCAACGCGACACGTTACCTGAAGCCCGACATCCTCCTTTGTAATAAAGTACGCACTGTCCTTGTAACGAACACAGGCTAGCGCTAAAGTCTAAATGAGTCAACAGAAAAATCATCAATTCTTCCAGGAAGTCAGGATGTGAGAACTTAGCAAATGTCTAGATTCTTCTGAATGACCTCCTGATTCAGTAAGTGAAAGCCTAGTCCTTTGACGGTCACGATCTGTGAGGCAATATAGTTGGCAAAACGCGCACACTGGGCCAATGGTTTTCCCTGGCAGTAAGCGTAAAGGAAACCGCCGGCATAGGAATCGCCTGCACCGGTAGAGTCCACGGCGCTGACTGGGAAGGCATCCACTTTTTCGACCATGTCTGTAATGACATAGGAGCCCTCTTTACCGATTTTTACAGCAGCGATCTCACAAGATTTTTGCAATTCTTTTCCGGCTTCCAGCGGAGATTCAATATCGGTCAGCATCATCATTTCCTGAGCGTTACCGAACAGGATATCAACATATTCTTTTATGATCGCGGGAAATTCACCGCGATTACGCTCGACTAAAAAGGGGTCAGCGATATCAAAGCTGACTTTCAGCCCAAAGCGTTTGGCCTGCTCCATCGCATAGATCGCCGTATCTTTCTGCTCTTGTGTGTCCCACATATAGCCGGTGAGATAGAACACTTGTGACTCTTTCAGCAGATCGAGATCGATATCGTGTTTTTTAAACTCCCGACAGACCCCGAGATGCGTATTCATTGTACGTTCGGCATCCGGAGTCGTCAGGATGATCGAGCTACCGGTCAGGCCGGACTTCATCCACTTGGTCAGAGTTTTGACGCCTTGCTGCGTGAGTTTTTCCTCATACGTGCCGCCGTATTCGTCATCAGCGACAATGCCGGTGTAGAGCGGTCGTCCTCCTGAGAAAGCGATGGTGCTCATCGTGTTAGCACAGCTCCCGCCCGGAAGCATCTCGGTGGGAATATTTTTGAGGCGATTGAGAATCGAGCGTGAGCGTTCTTCATCGATGAGATGCATAATCCCTTTGTCAACGCCGATACTTGCCAGAAAGCTTTCATCAACAAAAGCCTGAATATCGATCAGGGAATTCCCCATTCCAAAAACATCAAAGTGCGGCATGCGAATGAAATTTCATTGCAGAAGCGCAAAGACGCTGAGTCGGCAACCTTCGCCTCTGCAATGAAAAAGAGATCGTGTGAAAAAATATCTTCGCGTTTGAATGAGCGTACGAGCTGAAGAGTTCAGGATAAATATCGTCCGACAATCGCGTTCAGACTGCGTTTTGTCTCGTCAGGGACGAGATCAGGAGCGGTCATTAACGCATATTTCAGGGCGCTTTCGCAGATACAGGAGCGTTTGCTCGAAATTTTTGGCACAACGCTTTGGATGATCCGCTTGGCGAGATTGACATTTTTATTCAGATTGGCGATAATGGCATCAACCGTGACATCTTCTTCTTCCTCGTGCCAACAGTCATAATCCGTCACCATCGCCATGGTTGCGTAGCAGATTTCGGCTTCGCGGGCGAGCTTGGCTTCCTGCAGGTTGGTCATCCCGATAACGTCCATGCCCCACTGGCGATAGACGTTCGATTCCGCTCTGGTTGAAAACGCAGGGCCTTCCATGCACAGGTAGGTCCCGCCTTTGTGAGTTCTTGCGCCGTTATCAACGGCGCCTTGATAAATCAGGGCTGCCAGGTCTGGACAGATCGGATCGGCAAAGGCGATATGTCCGACAAGACCGTTTCCAAAGAATGTACTCACGCGCTGTCGGCTGCGATCGAAGAATTGATCCGGCACGACAACATCCAGAGGGGCGATGCTCTCCCGCAGACTTCCGACTGCAGATACTGAAATGATATGTTCGACACCCAATAACTTGAAGCCGTAAATATTTGCCCGAAAATTAAGCTCTGACGGCAGCAGGCGGTGTCCACGGCCATGACGCGGAAGAAAGGCGATCTTGCGGCCTTCGAGTGTTCCGATGACGTATTCATCGGAAGGATCGCCGAAGGGAGTCTCGACACGTCTGTATTCAATATCCGTTAAACTCTCCATTTCATATAAACCGCTTCCGCCGATCACACCTGTTGTCACATTGCTCATCTTGTGTCACTCCTTATGTATGTAATGTATACCAGGTTCGTACATTCAAGAAGTCCGGCGCGTCCTGCCGGTCATGTGTTCACTCTCTTTGATACAGAGAAAAGCGCCACGTTTTGTCAAGAAAATTAGCAGCATGAACATCGGCTTGTTATTCTTTTCGCAATTCGTCGATTTCCTGAAGAAAACGTTCGATTTTAGCCCGATAACGCGTTTCTTTTTTCTGCCTTCGTTGCCATGACACCGTTTCGCGGGTCACCTTCAGAGTCCTCCTCCAACAGGGACGATCCCGAAAGCGCTCAGAATAATTCCCTGTGGAAGGCTCATGCCGAACAGAGCCCAGCCGATGAGGGAGAACAGAGAGACGACGCCTCCAAAGCAGATTGCGGCACTGCCACCGGCATAGTGTACGACGATGCCGGCGCGTTCAGTAAGTCGATCCGAGAGTGTCATTGTATCGTTTTCTTCTGCTGTCTGAACTGCAGTTCTTGCTCTGTCCTTTATATTAGGCTTGAGCGTTACATGACACAGGAGCCGTCAGGAAAGATCAAGAAAACTTTTTCCAGAGCAGAAATCTCTGAAATTCTCTTCTCAAGCATCTGTGTCGAAAACACAGTCAGCGTTTTCCTGCAACAATACCTCTGTTTTTTCTTGACAAATGTCTCAGAAAGTGTTTGTTTATTGGGGCATGAGTGCAGAAGACGTGGAATTACAGGATCTGACAGCCTACTCCCAGGGGAAGACATTCCTCGATCTGTTCTTCGGACTGAAATGGGCGTTTGTCGTGTTATGTGTTTCCTTTGCAACGGCTTTTTTAGTGCAGCCCTGGTTTTTATTACTGGGGGGATTGCTCTCAAGTGCTCTTGTTGTCAGCGACGAACGTGTTTTGATGCTCGTGAAAAAGCGTTTTACCCGCTTACTTGATTCAGAGTTTGACGCTGTTGAAGAAGCCTATAGCGATGTGAAAGCCCTTGTCGGAGGAAACTATCTGCAGTTACTGGCACAGGCGATCGAGATTTATCGTGAAATCAAAGCGGCCGTTCAGGACCGCAGCGGCATGTTTCATGAGTCTTTCGGCGATGTCATTCCGGCAATTCAGTCTCTGATGGAGAAGATTATCCTCCTGACTCGAAAAGCGCAGACGATCGATAATGGCTTGCGTTGCCATGATGATGTGGAGCGAACCAAAATGGTTCTCACTCATTATCAAAAAAAAATCGAAGGTGATATGGTTGATGACTTCATCAGGGCCGAGTGGATCCGCACGCGGAATTCTTTGGTCAAACAACTCAGAAGTCAGGAAGAAATACTCCGTGGCAAAGAATACGTTCAATCCAAGTTGACCAATATTGTGACCTCTCTGCGTGAGGTTCATCTCTCGATTATCCGCCTCAGTTTTTCAGATATTCAAGACGGTTCAGACGACTTGAGCGGAGTGTTTCAGACGGTCATGAATTTGAGTGAAGCTATTGATGATACAGTGGAGACTCTGGATCGAATAACTTATCAGCAGGTGTAACATTATGATGAAACGTGTGCTCTCTCTCACCTCAATTCTCTTTATCATCGCTTGCATTGGTGCGATTTTGCTTCAATTCACTCCTGTTGAATTTTTATGGGGTTCACTGCTCAATGCTTTTGGGGGCGTGGGGCGCATGTTCAATAATGAGGGCAGCCTTGAAGTGACATCGAGTCCGAGCGGAGCAGCGGTGTATGTTGATAATACGTATCTGGGAAAAACCCCGTTGAAAACCACGCTGACCAAGGGGAATTACGATATTAAAGCCGTGATGGCCGGTTTTCAGACCTATGCCCGCCATATCAGCATTGAAAAGAACGATAGCGCTGTAATGCATGCCAGACTTTCGGAAGAGTACGGTGCCTTGCATATTTACAGTATGCCTTCGCAGGCGTTTATCTCTATCAATGGAAAACGCCAGGGGCAGCTCACGCCGCTTGAATTACAGATTGCTCCGGGAAAATATTCCGTGCGAGTTGAAAAAGATACATTTTATGTCTTTGATGAAGAGGTTATCGTCGAAGAGGGAAAAACCATGACAGTGGAAGCCGATCTGATCCGTCAAATGGGAAAGATGGTTGTCGAGAGCCTGCCTCCCGGCGCGAAAGCCTATATCGGAAACGATTTGATCGGGACGACCCCGTTTGTGCATGAAAAACCTGCAGGACTCTACGTGATGACCCTTAAAAAAGATAATTTCCGCGACCTCCCGGTTGAAGTCAATTTGGCTGCAGATGAAACGCTTGATGTTGCTGTCGAACTCAAGGAACGAGTCGGAGCGTTGAAAGTGACGACGAATCCTCCCGGCGCTGAAGTGCATATCAATGATACCTATCAGGGAGAAACCCCCATCCGCATCGAAAAAAAGCCTGGTGAATACCGCCTTGTCCTTCGGAAGAAGAAATTCCGCGAGAGGAGTGAAGATCTGGTCATCGAAGATAATATCACTCAAAACATTCATCGTGATCTCGACCCGGTTATCGTAGAAATTCAGATTGAATCCGCTCCGTCGCATGCGCGTGTCTGGCTGAACGGAGAAGATATGGGCTATACTCCGGTGAAATTGAATAAAGAGCCTGGAATGTATGCTATTCGCTTGACAAAACCCGGGTTTAAAAATTACGTTGACGACCTTCGAGTGCAAGAAGGAGCCTTTATTCAATTAAAACCTGTTTTAGAAAAAGAGCGTCCCTAAAGCGGATGGAAGCTGAATTGACACAGTGTGGTTCAGGAAGGACTTCTTGACAGCACTGTTTTGCTGTCTGGCAGCAAAGAGATTCCGATGTCGGCTTTTTGTATGAGGATATGTTATGAACGGACAGAGAAAGAAGAAGCTTTGGAGCGTGTGCAGGATGCTGCTGTACTGCCTGGTGCTTATAATATCGGCTGGATGCGGTGGTCCCTCGATGAAGTTTCAGGAGAGCCAATCGGATACGGAGCTGTTTGAACATGCAAAAACCCTTTATGAACAGGGAGAATACCGTAGTGCTCTGGAGTACTTTATATATGTAAAAGAGAATTTCCTGCGAAGTGATTATGCCGGACTGAGCAGATTCTATGCCGGTCAGTGTTACTTCGAACTTGAGAAGTTTGATGAAGCCGTTATTGAGTATCGGAGCTTTCTCTCGTTCTTCCCCAATGATCCAAACTCAGCGACAGCTCAGTACAGGCTGGGTGTCAGCCTCTTTGAACAGGCGCTGGGGCCCGATCAGGACCAAAGTATTTTGCAGGAAGCCTTCACCGAACTTCTGAAAGTGGCAGAGAAATATCCTGAGGATGCAGACGACGTTCAGAATGCTGAAACATTTTTGAAAAAGGTCAGGGACAGAAGCGCAGAGCACGAGTATCGTGTGGCGCGCTTTTATCGGAAGGAAAAACGCT
This sequence comes from candidate division KSB3 bacterium, assembly GCA_002748425.1. GTDB lineage: Bacteria > Moduliflexota > Moduliflexia > Moduliflexales > Moduliflexaceae. The sequence goes on from PDSJ01000018.1 coordinate 75,375, forward strand.
ACAAGGCCTCAAAGAATCGTGTCCTATATTTAATGAAAGAATACCCGGGAACTTCACTGTATGATGATGCTTTGTATCTGCTGGCGTTGAATTATCTCGATCTCGGTCAGAAGGAGGAAGGCAAAGCATGTCTGCTTGAGCTGCTGGAAAATTATCCGGCTTATGAAGAGCGGGAGAAGGCTCGCAAACGGCTTGGCGATCTGGGGGAAATCTTTATTCCACACTCTGTCGCATCATCTGACACGGCTCATGGCAACGCCGATACGTCCAGTCAAGAGGAGATCCCGCAGAAGGAGGAGCCGATCGTTGAGCTGTCGAATCCGGAGACCCCCTTGAGTTCTGACAGCCCAAGTGGCGAGTCCGTTGGAAACACCGCCCTTGAAGGATATGTGGTCTTGATCCGCGACGATCAGGTGTTTCTGAACCTTATCCGTGAAGACGGAGTCCGGGAAGGAATGGTTCTGGAGGTCTTGCGTGACGCAAAACGTGTCGGAGTCGTTCGAGTGCTTGAAATTCAAGAAGGTTTTTCGCTCGCTCGGATCGAATCGATCGAATCTGGCATGACGATTCGTGAAGACGATATTGTTCGTGTGTTGGGCGATGAGTAAAGGCACAGACCAACTGCACGTCTTTTACGAGAATTTTCTTGCTCGTGAATGTTGAAAAAATCAAAAAAAATTCCAGCGGCTCTTGACAAATTTTGATTTCTATCTATTATAACAGCAACTCTCTTGAAATTCATAACAGTGGAACGATTTGTGAACTATTGCAACCACTCTAAAACAAGTGCTAAAAAGTTGTCTGATATCTCATTGAGATAAAAGCCCCTTGCTGGCACAAGGGGTATTTTTTTAGCCTTCGCTGATCCTCCGATTGCAGTTTTCTCCTCTTTATGTATTTCAAAAGGTTTTTTCCGTCTGAGCGTGGGAAAGAGCTGTTCTCAGAGAGCTCTATCCCTAACGTCTGACCAAACAAGGCGCTAAGGACATATCATGTTTTGTCATAAAGCTTCTATGGTCAGAGTTCAGATACATACATTGATCTGTCATGCTGTTTCTGCTGAGTGTTACGAACACAGGGAATAAGGAGCGACACTATGAGCACACTCGATCGGCAACTTCATAGAGAAAGTTTAGCAGTGCATGGCGGTCAGGAGGCCGATTCTGCGACCGGCGCCTGTGCCGTGCCCATTTATCAAAGCAGCTCGTATTTGTTTCACGATACGGATCATGCTGCCAGACTCTTCAGTCTGGAAGAGTCCGGCAATATTTATACCCGTCTGATGAATCCCACGACCGATGTGCTGGAAAAACGGCTTGCCGCCTTAGACGGAGGAATTGGGGCGCTGGCGGTTGCCAGCGGAATGTCGGCGATTTCCTTGGCGCTGCTGAATATTGCCAGAGCGGGTGACGAAATCGTCTCGGCGGATAATCTGTACGGTGGAACCTATACCTTGTTCCAGCATACCTTCGCCCGTATGGGAATTAAGGTGAATTTTGTCAAAGCACACGATCTGGAAGGCTTTCGAAAGGCGATCGGTCCGAAGACGAAAGCCCTTTATGCTGAATCGATCGGGAACCCAAAATTGAATGTCACTGATCTTGAGGCCTTGGCTGAAATCGCTCATGAACGCGGGGTTCCTTTCGTGCTCGATAATACCGTGTCGCCGTATTTACTTCGCCCCATTGAGCATGGTGTGGATATTGTGCTGTATTCTGCGACAAAATTTGTCGGAGGCCATGGGACGTCAATCGGCGGGGCGATTGTGGATTCCGGGAAATTTACCTGGACGAACGGCAGATTCCCTTTGATTGCAGATCCAGATCCCAGCTATCACGGCATGAATTTTGTCGAAGCTCTGGAGCCGCTCGGCAACCTGGCCTATATTGTTAAAGCTCGGGTGACACTGTTGCGGGATTTAGGTCCGGCGATGTCGCCGTTCAATGCCTTTTTGTTCCTGCAAGGCCTGGAGACCTTGCACCTTCGCATGCCGCGTCACTGTGAAAATGCTTTGAAAGTTGCCGAATTCCTCGAAACACATCCAAAGGTCTCCTGGGTCAATTATCCGGGTCTGGCTTCCAGCCCGGAACAGGAGCGTGTGAAGAAGTACCTGCCTGATGGCGCCGGAGCGATTATCGGATTTGGTATCAAAGGTGGGCTGGAAGCAGGAAAGAGCTTTATTAATTCGCTGCAGTTAGTATCGCATCTTGCAAATATCGGTGATGCAAAGAGTCTGGCGATTCATCCGGCCTCGACAACACATCAGCAGTTATCCGCGGAAGAACAAGCCTCAACCGGTGTCACTCCGGATTTTATCCGTTTGTCGATCGGCATCGAACATAGCGATGATATTCTGACTGATATTGAACAGGCTTTGACTAAGGCATAAAAATTGTGACATTGAAGCGGCGGAGTGCTGGAGCGATTGCATGATGCCTGGCTCTGCAACATTGCAGCTTCAGTGTGGTGACGTGACACAAAAAGATAGTGTGGGAACAGTAGAAACGCAGTATTTCACCTTCGCAGCCCCCCCTGAGAGATTGCTGCTTGAAAGCGGGGAAACTTTCGGGCCGATTACGATCGCCTATGAATGTTACGGCGAATTGAATGAAGACAAATCAAATGCGATCTTGCTGATGCACGCCTTTTCCGGCGATGCGCATGCTGCTGGTTATCATGAGGGCGATCGCAAGCCCGGCTGGTGGGATGATATGATCGGGCCGGGCAAAGCGTTTGACACGGACGTGTATTTTGTGCTCTGTTCGAATGTCCTGGGAGGCTGTCAAGGTTCGACCGGACCAGCCGATATCAATCCTGAAAGCGGAAAGCCGTACGGACTCGATTTTCCGTTAATTGCTATTGAAGACATGGTGCGTTGTCAAAAACGTCTCGTCGAACATTTTGGGATCAGGCAGCTCTTATCCGTTGCCGGCGGATCGATGGGCGGGATGCAGGTCCTGGCCTGGCTGGTGATGTTTCCTGACATGATTCGCAGCGCGATCCCGATTGCGACAACGATCAAACACTCTCCGCAACAGATCGCCTTTAATGAGGTCGGACGGCAAGCCGTGATGGCAGACCCAAACTGGAACTCCGGAAATTATTATGCCGGGGATCCTCCGGCAAGAGGGTTGGCAGTGGCGAGAATGATCGGGCATATTACCTATATGAGCGACCGCTCGATGGAGGCAAAATTCGGGCGGCAGCGCAAAGACTCGGGTACGTCTTGTAAGTTTACAACGGATTTTGAAGTCGAAGGCTATCTGAATTATCGCGGCGATTCCTTTGTCAGGCGCTTTGACGCCAATTCGTACCTCTACATCTCCAAGGCCATGGACCATTTTGATGCCTCTGGCGGCAAACCGTTTCAAAAAGCCTTAAAAGGTGTTGAAGCCAGGATCATGGTGATCGCCTTTAAGTCCGATTGGCTTTATCCGGCCTATCAGACTCAGGAAATCATGAAAGCCTGTAAACGGGCTGGTCTTGAAACGACCTATTGCGAGGTTGATTCGTCGTATGGGCATGATGCGTTTTTGCTGGAAGTGGATGAAGAGACACATTTGATTTCACATTTTTTGAAAAAAGTCTATTACGGCTATGAGGTCACACGCAGTGATGGAAGCTAATCCTCTCCGAATCGATCATAAGGCGATTCTGGACCTGATTCCTCTCAAAGCGTCTGTGCTTGATTTAGGCTGTGGTAACGGAGAGTTACTGTATCTGCTGATCAAAGAAAAACAGGTACGCGGTCAGGGGATTGAAATTGACGAACAGGCCATTTATAAATGTGTGGCCAAAGGGCTGAACGTCTTTCACGATGATCTTGACGTTGGGCTTGCCGATTATGAAGATCGTTCCTTTGATTATGTGGTCTTGAATCAAAGCATTCAGCAGGTCCATCACCTTGAAAGTGTGCTAAACGATGCGTTACGAGTGGGACGTAAGGTCATTGTCGGCTTTCCGAATTTTGCCTATTATCGGGCCCGCTTCCAACTCGTTTTCTTGGGGAAAGCCCCGACAACCCCTTCTCTGCCGTTTCGTTGGTATGAAAGCCCGAACCTGCATTTTCTGAGTATTTCCGATTTTGTGGACTATTGCTGGGCGAAAAAAATCACGATTGCACGCCGCGTGTATCTCGGGAAGACGGGGCCTGTGACGTATCTTCCGAATTTTCGGGCAGACAGCGGGCTTTTTGTGATTTCGAAGTCGCCATAGCCTGCACACAAGGACTGTCTGCTGCAAAAGACACACAACAGACAGATCCTGGACAGGGAACACAGATTTGGGGACGACAACGAGGAGTGTGCTTTGTGTATTGCGCGTGTTTTTTGCGCTGGAGAAATTTTTGTCTGGGATAAAAAAAATGAGAGAATTCTTGACAGTACCTTTGTCGATTTGCTAGAAGTGGGGAAATTTTCAGATGATCGTCGAGAAATCCTGAAACAATGCGGGCTCGTATTGCGATGAAATTTGTTTTAATCTTCCGGAGGTTACAGAGACGTGGAGAAAATAATCACACAGTGTTCAGGTTGTCAGACAAAGTTTAAATTGGGCGGTGATAAAGCCGGCAAAAAAATTCGCTGCCCGAAATGCAAAAGCGTTTTCGTAGTGGTAAAGCTGGCTAACTTTCCAACAGTCAGCGCAAAACCGGTTGAAGAGAAACCGAAATCCGCTCCGTCCCCGGTTCCTCCTGCAGCCGAAGAACCGGCAGCCCCTCGGACCGACGCTCATGCTCCGGCTGTTGAACAAGAGCTTGTGCCGTTAAAAGATCGTGCACGTCCTTTGCAGGTGAAAGATTTTTTCGAGACGCAGCAGAGCCGCTTCATTCCTGAAAAGGCTGAAGGCGTCAACGCGCACATCTCGTATACAATCACCGGTGACGGTGGCGGCGAATGGACGCTGATCGTGGATAACGGAACTTGCACCATTCGTCCTGGCAGCGATCCTGGCGCGAAAAGCCATGCCCGGATGAGCTCGAAGACCTATCTCAAGCTGGCCCAGGGAAAACTTGATGGGCGTGTTGCATTTATGCTGGGGAAGATCAAAATTAAAGGAGACAAAGCCTCATTGGCCACAGTCAGAGAGTGCTTCAAGGTTCCTGAAGTGTAGGTTCGTTCAAAAAGCAACGCGAGGAGATCTAGACCTGAGAGGCATTGAGAACCTGTCAGGTCTGACTGTTTACTCAGTATCGAGCGATCCTGTACTGTCAAGATTGGCACAAATTCGGCAGCGGGCCTCGTAGATATCAGAATAGCCGATCAGAATATTTCCATGCTGTGATTGTTCTTTGCGGTAGGAAATATAGGCTTCTTTGCCGCAGACCATACATACCGCATGCAATTTCTCCACGTCCTCCGCAATACACATTAAAGGCCCCATCTGTCCGAAAGGCTCGCCGCTGGAATACATTTCACATCCGGCTAAGATGACCCGTTTTCCCATGTTGGCGAGCGTTGTTACGATTTCCAGAATATTGTCTTCAAAGAATTGCGCTTCGTCGATACCAATCACCGTTGCATCGCCGATATTGGGGATAATCTGATCGGCGTTGTCAATGGTCATGCAAGGCATCTTCGAGACGTCGTGCGACACAATGTGGTGTTCGCTGTAGCGGGTGTCAATGCTCGGTTTAAACACAATCACTTTTTGCCTGGCGATTTCTGCCCGGCTTAAACGTCTGATCAATTCTTCTGTTTTTCCGGAAAACATGCTCCCGGCAATAACCTCTACTTTCCCCATCTCCTCTCCTTCTGTGGGCAAGATAATGAATAAAAATGGTCTGAAAACAGATTTAAAAATCATGAAAAGCGCAAAACTTGTCAACAGATTTTTCAGACAGAGAGCAGACCTGAAGCTGATGATTCTCCTGATCAGGCTTCTGAGCGCTATGATTCCAGACCCAGAAGACCGCAAGCCCATGTATCATGACGATGCTGTTGAGGTCTCCCGGATCCCGGCAACTGTTTCCTCATATCACTCCGTCAAATCAGGAATTGGTACGAGGATTTGAATACTTTTGGGGATGCCTCTGGCCGGAGGATAACATGAGAGTACGCCATTAGGGGCCAGACAGCAGGCAAGTATGCAAAAATTCCTGGGACCAGGAAGTGTGTTGTATCAGGCCGGAGTTTCCGCTTTGACGGAGGAAGTGTCTGCAGAATCGTTTTGTTCCGGGCATTCATTCCAGATACGCTCCTTGAATTCTTTCCCGGCTTTGAATTTAATGGTTTTGCCTTTGGCGATGGGAGCTTCTTCACCGGTACGAGGGTTTCTGCCGAGGCGCGGATTGCGATCACGCACCATGAATATTCCAAATCCCCGGCATTCGATGCGTTCTCCTTGTTCAAGCGTTTCTTTGAGCACATCAAGCATTTCTATGACAGCTTCGTTCGCTTTTTGTTGAGTTAAGTTGGCTTCGCTTGCGACAATTTTCGCAATGTCCAGTCGAGTCATACTATCTCCTGAGTTCTCAATCAGTAATGCGTTGCAAGTCTTCACGGTACTTCTAAAAACGATCTACGAGAGAAAGGATGAACATGCTGAAATTTTTTACTCGAAGAACAGATATACTCTAGCAGCAAAACAGCGATAATGTCAATAAAATTATACAGTTAACTATGATTTTCTCTGAAAACGACACGTTTATACCAGGTTTTCATTGATGAAGACTGATATTTTTGAGTTGACAGAATACGGATTTTCAATGAATTGCAGGATTCCGATGGTATGCAGCCTATGCCACTTTCATTGAAAAATCACGGCAGCAGAAAGGGAGCCAGGACTATGATCGTGAGGACGAAGAAGATTTCCGTAGAATGTATTCTTTTGTCAGGCCTACTCATTTTTTTTATCGCGATTGCTGCAACTCTTGATTATCACAAGGCTGTGAATTACCTCTTTGGCGATGAGGCTGTCTATTATATGATGGCACAGAGTTTTGGCCGCGACCTGGATCTGGAATACAGCCGTAAAGATTTGATGCGAGTGTATAATGACGGCTGGCATGCGGGACCCCAGGGGGTCTTCCTCACGAAACTGGAGGATGGAAAGATATACTATGCGAAATCCTTTGTTTATGCTCTGCTGCTGGCGCCCTTTCAGCGTGTGTTCGGCATGAATGGATTTTTAATAGTGAATATGCTCATGCAGTGGTTGATGATTGTAATGGGATGGCTCTATCTGCGGCAGTTTAATCCTTCGCTGCTCTCACTGCTCGTGTCGATGACCTTCTTTATTTTAAGCGCCGCGTTTGTGTATAATTTTTGGCTGACGCCCGAAATTTTCAATATGTTCTGCATCACGCTTGGTCTGTTTCTGTGGCTGTATCAGCGTGAAGAGCGCCATGACTCCGGGACAGTTACGCCACAGGGCGGCGGGGGCTTGCGTATGCGTTGGCTGGGCTGGCTGTTCCTGAGGCCCCAACTACGTTTTTATCTTGCGCCGATACCGATCGCGATTGCCGGAGCATCAAAACTGCCGAACATACTGTTTGTGGCGCCACTCTTGGCTGATAAGCTCTTTGAGGGCTTTTGGGAGAGACGAACACCTGTTGCGGCTGTGCCGATCCGGAAAGCTCTGTTCCGACGGCACCCGAGTCTGAAAACATGTGTATGGGCTGGACTGATTTTTATCGTAGCGGTCATGCTGTTTTATGGTCTTCAGTATCTCTTTATCGGTCATTTCAACCAGTATGCCGGCGATCGCAAATCGTTTTACTGGGAATTCCCGCTGGAACCCGGCAAGGATGTGTGGGAAGAGGGAATTCCTTCATCGAATGATGATTATTTTGAACAAGCCTTTTATTATCGTTCGACCGTCCTGTTACACAACATCGTTTATTATATATTCGGCCGTTTTACCGGCTTACTACCGTATTTTTGCTGTTCCTTCCTGGCAGTTTACTATTTTCTGAGGGCTTACGCGTCGCAGCGATCTTTGCTGCGCTATTCACGCAGCGATACAGTTCTTTCCGGCAAATCGCTGCGCCGGATTTTTCTCCTCTTGACAATTCTTAGCGGCATTTCAGCCTATATTATTCTGGCTCCCAGTAATTATCAGGGCGGCGGCGGAGCCTTTGGAAACCGTTTTTTTGTTAATATCTATCCTGGCGTGTTTTTTCTCATGACGTCATTGTCGGGCATTGGGCCTTTACTGCTTTCCTGGCTTGTCGGCTCGTGTTTTCTGGCGCAGGTACTGATCGCTCCTTTTCAGCATTCAAGCAATCCGGCTGTACAGGCGTTTCGTTTTCCTTACCGCCTCCTGCCGGTTGAATTAACGTTATTGAATACTCTCCCGACAACACTCAGCACGACTCTGGTACAAGGTGAAGCTCTGTATCAGCATCCGAAGCATAAATTGTATTTTTTCGATGAAAATACCGCTGATCGCAGTCCGTATGAATTCTGGGTACGCGGCCGTTCGCGAGCCGATTTTGCGATTCGAGTGTTTGAACCCGCATCCTTTCTCAGCGTGACCCTGATCAACGGTCCGACAGCAAACACTGTTGACGTCAAGGTCGGCGCAATCACGCAGACAGTGCGTTTTGACCGGGAGCGGGAACTGCGTCATCTGGTCATGCCGCTGCAGAATCCAGTGCCCTTTTTTCGTTCATCGGTCTATCCTGTCTCGATCCGTTCGCATGAGGGCTTTGTTCCGAAATTTGTCGCTGGAACAGGGCTGAACGATTCGCGGTTTTTAGGCTGTCGTGTCGAGCTTTCAGTCGATGCTTTCGACGCCGGAAAGTTGCTGCTTGAGCAGAAGCGTTTCAAGGAAGCGCTCGCTGAATTTGAGAAAACGTTAGAGGAAAATCCACAGCATATATACGCCCACTATTACCTCGGACGAGCCTATCAGGCTTTGAAGAACTATGATGAGGCCTGGCAGGCGTTTCAACGCTCGAAAGACTTATTGCCAGCGTTTCAGGACTTTTTCAGAACCTATTGCTGGCAGCATAACAGCACATGCTCTTTTGACGAGGCATCTCAAAGCGAATCTGCTGTTTCACAGAGCACTGAGCTTGCCGCTCTGCTGGCACCCTTGCGTATTCGGTTTGAGGCGGAAACGCTTCTCAGAAACAGTGGTCGCGTCGTCGATGCTCCTGAAGCGTCCGGTGCTCAACAGGTAGAATTCTGCGTTCAGAAGGACAGGCCCGGCTTTCTGGCGTATGGTCAGCATCTCGCGCTGCCGGCAGGCGAGTATCAGGTCCGTTACCGGCTGAAAACAGGCCCTGCTGCAGACAGTCATGCGCGGCTCCCGGAGATCGCGTGCTGGATGGATGTGTACAGCGGCAAAAAGCATGGAGTTTTACAGAAGAGTTCCGTGAGTCTGAATCCATCTCAGTCCTTCGGCTCACAAGGCTTCCAGGAATATCTTCTGGATTTTGAGCTTTCGAGGCCCGCACAACTGGAATTTCGTCTGGAAAGTACAGGAAAGGCGGATATTGCGCTTGATGCGATTGACGTCTATCCCCGCCTTCCGATCATGCTCTTTCAGGCTAGTGCTGAATTGATGCAGATGCTTGGTGACCCGAATGACGCAAAAGATCTCTTTGAGCAGATTTTCGAATTCGATGCTGTTTCTCCCGATATTCGATCCGGCTATTTAGAAAGCCTGTTTGCTCTGCAGCGCTGGGATGAGGCACTGACATTCATCCGGGACGACGCAGTGAATCCCCTGGAAAGTTGCAGCAGTCTTCCGGAAAATGTCTTGAATCGCGCGAAGATCTCGGAACGTCCACACGTCTTGCACGATCTGCAGGAGACCTTGTTTCGCGCGTTTCGTCCAGCAGTTCCGCTAAAGCTGCATTGGGGCCGAGAGCTTGAATTTTTAGGATTTTCGCTCTCTTCCGAGAAGCTGATCGCTGGAACAACTGTTCAAATGGAACTTTTCTGGAAAGCGTTGGCCGACATTCAGAGCGATTACATGGTGTCGATCGCGTTTGTGAGACAAGGAACGCTGCTGCGTTCTCCAACGTTTTTGAAGCTAAAACGACGACTCGGCTTTCCGTTTGTGAATGTGTTTCGTCATCAGCCCCTGCCCCTGCACAGGACTTGTCCAAGATCGCGCTGGCTTCCAGGTGAGCTGCTTCGTGAGCAGTACGATCTCCATCTTCCTCCAGACCTCAAGCCGGGACTGTATGATATCAGACTGACACTGCTGAATGCCTTGACAAAACAGCCCCTGCGCACTATGGGACAAGCAACATATGTTCTTGGAGACATCGAGCTTACACATGGCCCGGGAATGGACTGAGTGGCTGGAAAGTCCACGGACAGGCAGAACCGCAGCTACTGCAGCACTGGAAGAATCAGGCGTCGATTTTTCATCAAAACGCTGTCCCCGATGCGGCTGGCTCGATCAGGCGCAGGTTTCTGAATGTTTTCGCTGCGGATATAATTATCTCTCCGGCGATCTGTGTGCTGATTATTTCCGTGCACATCCGATCGGCCTGCCGGACCCGACCCTGCAAATTCCGGAATTTGACGAGTGGAAACTTTTCGGCCGCCGCTCCGGCAAAGACCCTCTCAGCGAGTTTTTCCTGCGCTTGCAGGCTGAACAGTGTTGTCTTGTGCGCGGCTTTGAATCACTGATCTCTCTTGATGAATTGAACATCATTCATTATGAACATCAGTTACACACGGCCCTGACAGTGCTGAACGATCTGCGAGGACAAGCCCTTCTGGCGGATGAAGTCGGGCTTGGGAAAACGATTGAGGCAGGTATTATCCTGAAAGAGCTGATTAAACGCGGGCTGGCGGCAAAGATTCTGATCATTACGCCGGCATCGTTGATGACCCAATGGCAGGATGAACTGCTGAATAAATTCGCTGAGGATTTTACAATCGCGACAGAAGATGAAGACTGGCTGAAAGAAAAGGTGATCTGCTCTTTTTCACGGCTTCGCCTGCCTCGATCAGCGCAAAAAGCGGGCAAAGGCAAGGCTGCTGCGACGAAGTGGGAGGCCAGGGATGAAGGGTCCTCCGGCCCCTTACGGATTCTTCAGCAGGACTATGACGTGCTGATCGTCGATGAAGCTCATAAGCTGAAACACCGCGGGACCCAACGCTTTCAATTTGTCAGACGCATCCGGAAAAAATATGTTCTGATGTTGACCGCGACTCCGGTCCATAATAACCTGACTGAGCTGTATAATCTGATTACAGTGTTGAAGCCGGGCCTGCTGGGGACGATACGTTCGTTTAAACGCCATTTTGTGGCTTCGGGCGACGGGCGGAAACCGAAGAACGAAGCATATCTGAAAAAACTGCTCGCCAGCGTGATGATCCGTAATCGGCGCTCTGACGTCAATATCCGTTTTCCTGCGCGGAAGTCTGCGATCTGTCACTTGACGCTGACAGATGCGGAACGACGTTTATACGATGCGGTCTCCGAGTATATCCGTCATGAATTCAAGGCGCAGACTCAACATCAGTTCCACCTGCTTTCTCTGAGCACGCTGCAAAAGGAACTGTGCAGCAGTTCCAGAGCAGTGAAGGCGACGCTGGATATAATGGCGAAAAAGCCCCAGTATCCTGAGATCACGAGAACCCAACTGCAGGCGTTCAGCACATTGGCCGCCGAAATCACGAGAAATCGGAAGATTGAAGCCCTGTTGGATATTCTGGAGAACTACCCTGGAAAGTTCCTGGTCTTTACGGAATTTCTCAATACAATGAGCTATATCAGGGAACATCTTGAGGCAGCAGGTCTTGAAACACAGCTTTTTCACGGCAGGATGAATATCATACAGCGCCGGGATGCGGTGCGGAAGTTTTCCAGGTCTGCTCGGGTGATGATTTCAACCCAGGCGGGCGGTGAGGGCATGAATCTGCAATTTTGCCACCAATTGGTCAATTATGATCTGCCCTGGAATCCGATGATGCTTGAGCAGCGGATCGGCCGACTGCATCGCCTCGGGCAGGAAGACGATGTGCTGATTTTCAATTTTTCTGTTCACAATACCATAGAAGCACATGTGCTGGACCTGCTTTCCCGCAAAATCAGGATGTTTGAGCTTGTCGTGGGCGAGCTGGATCTGATTTTAAGCGAGCTGGATGAGAACGCGCCTTTTGAGCGCAAAATTCGCGAAATCTGGCTGCATAGTACCAGCGAGAAAGATATGCAGCAGCGTTTTGAGCATTTCGGCGCACGGCTAGTCCACGCTCGAAGGCACTTTGAAAAACTGAAGGAGGCAGAGGCGATCACCTCAGATTTGTTTGACGTCTGACAGAGCAATTTGCCTGCAAAACAGGCCGAACACGCGAGCAGGAACAAAGACGGCAGCCCCAGAAGCGGCTGCTGGGGACGCAGATTCTATCGACTTGATGAAAAACTACATCCGCGACGCATTCGGATATTTAGGTTGCGAGGTTCGTGACACCAAAAATGGTCTTGCCGTGACGCTCAGTGCCGACATGTCCGCGCACTTCGGCAGGAAGAGCCTGAAATTGGTCTTTCGGCCTGAAGATATGGAGGCTGACACAGAGTTGGCCGCCTATGGGAGCTATCTGCACGGCAGGCTCTACGAGCTCTTGAAACCTTTTGGTCAGCGAGTGGCGTTCAAGCTTCCCCGCCGCATTGCCGGGTATGGGACGGAACAGCTCGTCCGCCCCTGGCGCTGCGCACTGGTGAAACATTCTTCGCGAAGTCTTCATGGCACTGAAGCCTTTCTGACTTTCAGAGTCGCCTATTATTCGAAGGAAAAGCAGGAAGAACTCATGACGGTCGGCTGTGATGTGCAGGGAAGATGTCTGGGGAACGTCGACTTCCCGTATTCCCCGTCTTTACGCGAAGACATCGACTTGATCCGTTTTCCTCTCAGCAAAAAACAGGCGAAAGCGCTGTACAAGCAGTGTCTCGACTATGTTGAGAGCCATGCCGCGCAGCGGGCCTCTGATCTCCAACAGGAATTGGCTGCGCACTATCACCAGGATGTGATGCGTCTGGAAGGCTATTATCGGCAGTCGATCGGGGAAATTCCCGATTCAGCCGCCGATCGTGACGATCAGACTCACCAATTACAGCAGGAATACGAGCAGAAAGTTGCTGAAGAATTGCAGCACTGTCATGTGCAGGTGTCAATCGAAGCGATCAGTTTCTGTGCGGTGAAGGTCCCTGTGAGACGAAGTCGTTATGTCCTCGCCGCATTCTCGAAAAGAACGCAGATCATTGTTGAAAGTTTTTACAATCTTTTTTCCGGAGCATTCAGCTTCCCGCTCTGTGCTGTATGCGCAAAGGAGATGAGGGACGTCGGGATCTGCGATCGCTGCGCTGAGGCGGTGTGCCGCGACTGTCTTTGCGAATGTCATCGCTGCGGAAAACTGCTTTGCACTGACTGCGGAATTAAACGCTGCGCCGAGTGCGGTCAGTGGACCTGCCGGGATTGTGCTGCGGACTGTCATCTTTGCGGCCGGCATTTTTGCGCGGAGCATCTGCTTGGCTGCCTTGAGTGCCGTCGGCATGTGTGTTCGCGTTGCCGGCAGCGCTGCCCGGAATGTCATGACGTCGTCGGGCATCTTCACATGCTGGAATGTGAGTTAAGCCATGAAAAGGTCTGCCTGAACTGTCTTGTGACCTGTCATTGTTGTGATAAACATCTGCGGCGATCCAGATCGCAGAGCTGCAGTTTCTGTGGTCAGCAAATGTGTGACGAGTGCAGCTTTCGCTGTGATCTATGCGACAAATTATTTTGTGTGTATCATGTTACGGAATGTGAGATCAGCGGCAGTATGACCTGCCCACAGCATTCTGCAGTCTGTTTTCACTGTTCGCGGCGGATCAGTTCAGCGCTTACGCATCCCTGTGATCTGTGCCGTAAACAGCTCTGCGACGCATGTTCTGTGATTTGTCACGGTTGTGGACTGTCTTTTTGTGAAGATCATGCCGCTGAAATAAGGTATTGCCCTGGATGCGGGCAAGGGTATTGCGCATTATGCTGGTCCGGGCGGGGCGTATGCCCTGCCTGCCGGACAGCAGATTCTCAGAGAGATGTCAAAAATAATATCGATTCAAACTCAGTTACAGGATAAGGACATTTTGAAAGAGTGTCTTGAAGAGCTTGATTGTCAGGTGCTCGAACAGCCGCAAGGGGTGATAATGCCGGGCAGTACGGTTTCGGTGCAGGTCCTGGTGCACTCCCCGTTCGGTCCTCTGGGATTTCGTCAGGGAGCAAGCGGGACGTATAAGATGGTCTGCGATGATATCTACCTGCCCCGACAGCAGGAGTGGCTCAAACAGCTGACACAGCAGTATGCCTGTCGGAAAATCATTCGAGATACAAAGGCTGCCGGTTATCAGCTCGTACACGAAGAAGTCGGGGAAGATCGAACGATCAGGCTGGTTGTGAGGAAATGGTCGTGAGCAGGACGTGGAACGGGCATGTGCATGGCAGTACGGGAATTCGGATCTTGAGGTCATACGAAGATGCTGGAGAAAAAAGAAATCGAGTTTGTCATTAAGCCCGACGGCAGCGTCGAATTAACGGTAACAGGCGTGAAAGGCAGTCAATGTACACAGATTGCAGACCTGTTTAAGGTCTTAGGCAAGGTGACTTCCGACAAGGCGACCATCGAGTTTTACGAACAAGACGACGACAAGAGCGTGACTGTGTGTCAATCGGAATAATCCGTTGATGTGTATCATATCGTAAATTGGCTGACCAGATGCGTTAACGCATCGGCATGTTGTAAGAGCAGTGAGGCGGACTGGGTTGATTTGAGAGCTCGTTCGGACGTCATCTGGCTGAGGGTGCGGATGTCATCCATTGCGTGTAAGACATGCTTGACCACTCTGCTTTGCTCGGAGGTGGACTGTTTGACCTGTTGCGAAAGCAGCAGCATCTGCTCGACCTGGGTCATGATGCAGGCTGAGCTTTGCTCTTGCTCATTGGTCGCGGATTTGATCTGATTGACCATTTTAAGCACTTGTTCCATTGATTCTATGACATAGTGGCTGACTGTGGTTTGTTCATCCGTTGTTTCCGCGATTTTAGCCGCAACAGATGAAGATTCGTTGGCTCTGCTGATAATTTTATCAAGTGCTTTCCCGGCGAGTTCAGCAAGTTTGACGCCTTCCTGGACGCGCGCACTGCCGACAGCAACCATTTTGACGGCGTGGGATGATTCTTTTCGAACATCACGAGTAATTTGGGCGATTTCTTTGGCTGAAGCCTGCGATCGATCTGCCAGTTTACGGACTTTATCGGCGATGACATGAAATCCGCGCCCGCGTTCTCCGGCTTTTTGGGCGATGATCGAGGCGTTGATCGACAGCAGTGACGTCTGATCGGAGATATCTTTGATGACGGCTAAAATGGTGTCGATCGACTCTGTTCGTGTATTCAGATCCCGGATGGCTTCTGCAGTCACCTCGATCGTGTGCTGAATGTCGCTCATACTTTGGATGGTTTTCTCCACTGATTCACGACCGTAGATCGCGTCCTGGCGCGCATTGTTCGATAACATCCTGGAGTATTCAGCGGTTTCGGCGATGTGTTGCAGCGAGGCAGAAATGGCCTGAATCGACCGCGACGTCTCTTCAGAGGCTGCGGCCAGTTGTTCCCCGTGAACAGCGATGTGGTGGATGGCGTCGTCCAGTTCTTCGATTGATAAGGATGAGTCGCCGACTGAAGCAGAGAGCTGCTCCATACGTTCATCCACACCGTCGATCGTAGCCGCCATTTGCCTCATTGAGGATGAAGTTTCCTCGACGGATAAAGAAATTTTTTCCACTGATTCGACTTCTGCCTGCGCTCGGCTGTGCGTTTCCATACTAAGCAGCATAAGCTGATCCGCCCCGGTGCGAATTTTGGAAACCAGATGGCGCAGCTTTGCGATCATTTCGGAAAAGGCATTGCCCAGGAAGTCTTGCTCTGACTGAACGTGAATACGTTCGCTCAGATTGCCGCCGGCAACTTTTTTAGCTGTCTGAGCAATGTGTTGAAGATACAGAGTCATGCGATACACGGCATTGCCTAATACGTCTTTTTCAGACTTTGGCGTTCCCACCCGGCTGAGATCGCCGTGAGCAATGTTGCTTACCAGCGTTGCAATGTCTCGCAGATAATGAATCATTTTTTGAAAGGCGTGGCCGAGCGCGTCATGTTCAGAAACAGGTGTCACATCATCAGTGAATTCACCGTTGGAGATTTTTTGGGCGCCTTGTACGATTTTTCGAAGATATTCCGTTGTGTCCTGAAAGGATTGCGACAGCAGCTCGATTTCGTCATGGGAATGAAACACCTCGACGCTTTGGCTCACATTGCCTTTGGAAATATTTTGCGCAACGGCAGTAATGTTGTTGATGGGGCGTATAATCGCTCTGGCAACCACAATGCCGATCAGAACCGCCAGGACGCTCATCAGCATGATGACGGGACCCATTTTATGTGCTGTGTGGCGCTGGAGTGTTGAAGAGAGTCTGGCGAGGTTTTTGTCGATATGCGCAGTCGTGTTTTCTTGATAGCGTGTATAGACGGCCTGGAGCTGTCTGTCAATCACATGTCTGATCTCAGCCATCTCGCGCTGTATTTGTTCGCTTTCGTCGTGAATTCTGTCTCCCAGCGCGGCTGCCGCCTGAGCGCTCGTGTCATCGTCCCGGGCGTCATGGATGAAGCGTTCTTGTAAAGAACGAAACGCGAGCTGATTGATAGTGCTGAATTGCTGATGCAGCTTTTCCAGGGCAGCCCGACTGCTTTCTTGTTGCTGTAGCGATAAATTTTCCAGCGATATTTTTAAGGATCCGCCGAACCATTTGCAGCTTTCCAGCAGTGTAATTTGGCTTTGATGCAAGGTATACAGGGCGATCAGAATGACCGGCACGGTTACGACAGCGAGAAAAATCAAGGCAAATTTCTGAAACAGTTTCAGATGAACGTATGTCTTTACAGGCTGTCGGTGAGAGCGTGAAGGCGAATGAAGGGGTTGAGCCGTATGAATCATCATGCGTTTACTCCGGAGATGCGTGAGCAGGGAATCGATATTCAGAAGACGATCAGTGTTTCTATCTTCAGGCAATCCAGTATATGAAGTCAAGAAAAAGTCGCCGGAAACTGCAAGATAGCGCGTGAATAAGGTCTTATACGGATCGCTTTCCACGTTTTACTTGACGCTGCTGTGGAAAGAGAGTGAATGTGTCCAAAACAGGTCTGGAGGATTCACGAACAGGAGAAGAACTGATGAATGCTGAAAAAAGGAATCTTGTTGTGTCTTGCTGGCTCGCCGTGCTGATTGGACTGACTGGCTGTGCCGGACCGCTGGACACGTCTACGAAGCAGGCCTTAAAAGCGGATTTTAGATCCGCTGTCTATCAAACAAAGTTCTATCTGGGGAACCAAGAATACCTGGAATATACGAATAATTCCATTGCCGGGCGCAGCCCAACCGGTCTGTTCATCGATCGGTACTTGAGTCCCTGGTATGAAACGGATGCTGCTTTTTGGGAAGGCGGCACGTCCGGAGAGCGCCGCAGCTTGAGCGCCTTGCTCTTGCTTGATCGGGATCTGGATTTCGATCATTATGCTCAGGGGATCGACGCTGGACAATTGGTCAGGATTCGCGAATTTTCCGATAAACGTGATCGCCTGATTGTCACGGTCGAAACCCTTGGCGGCTATGATGCCAAAAAGGTCTATGGACGTGCTGGAAACGGCCGTGTTAAGCCGCGAAGCGCCAGAATGCACTTTCTTCTGGGAAAAGACGGGATGAAGCCATTTGACCGGACAGCGTTCGTACAGATGCTTGGGCAGATACTCGCAAAACAAGAGCCTCTCACAAGCGAGGACCAGCGCCGCGCATTTATTCAAAGGAACTATCCCCAGACTCCGCTCGCCGATTTGATCCGTTTCACCGGCTTGAGCAAACGGACAATTTTAGAAATATATTATGCAGCCGTTCTGGAAGATCGTGCGCTTTCTCCCGGACTGCAGTCACAGTTTGCCGCGAACCTGGCGGACCTGTCTGAAAGTTGGCCTCAAGTTCTGGGGGTCTGGCTTGAAAAGCTTGAAAGTGCTTCCGGATCTTTGAATTTTCACTGTGCTGTTCAGGAAATCTCTGATTCGTTGCTTTACCATTCGCCTGAATTGCGGGCCGGATTGCTCTTTTTTAACAGCGTCATTCCTTTGTTAAAGGATATGAAGAGCCTGCTGGAGTCTGCAAACGCAGCGCAGCTCTTCGAGTGTATCACGATTTCGTTTGCTTATCCGTTTTTCGACCCCAGCGGCAGGCGACATGATGAAGTGCTGAGCTTCAGCCTTCCAAGCGATGCGCTCCAACAATTTTTGCGGACTGAGATCGATGAACAGGGCCTGGCAGATCGCTCGGAGATCTTGTACGGGAAGTCGCAGATCCGTGTAAACCTGGAGGCACAGAAGGCTGTTGAAAGCGTTGCGCTGAAAAAATCGCCAAGCTGGAAAAATGTGGCAGTGGAAGTCTTGGATTATGACTATGAAGAAGATGAGAGCGGGGTGTATTGGATTCTGACAGGTGAAGTCATCAATCGCGGCAATTGGATTGCACGAGACATTGAGATCACGGTAGAAGGCTATGGGGAGTTTGGCTTCTTTGAGCGCGCGACGAAAACCATCAGGATTGACGGCTTGTTAAAACCGAATCAGACCAGAGAATTTACACTAAGAGTGGGTAAAAAAAAGGTGAAGCGTTTTAAGCTTGATGTCGAATGGAGTTCTGTGGAATAAGCGTACACGCTGTCCGATGCTGCCTGCAGCGTCTGTGCCTCGGCTAAACAAGCCCTCGTTTTTTCAATTCCTCACGAGCCTCGTCAAATCTGTCTGCTGACTTTGCAGTCGCTGACCATTCCATCAATTCTTTCATGCCTTCTTTAAATGTTACCTTTGGGCTGTAGCCGAAGCTTTCGCGAGACTTGCTGATGTCGGCAACGCAGTGCCGGATATCGCCTTTGCGGAACGTGCCAGTGATCTCAGGCGCGATATCTTTGCCGTACAGGGAACTCACGGTTTCAGCAATGCTTTTGATGCTTCTGGCCTGACCGGTCCCGATATTGTAATTCCCTGCAAGCTCTTCGTGCTCCATTGCCATCACGTTGGCGCGGGCAATATCATGCACCGAAACAAAATCGCGGGTCTGAAGGCCGTCTTCAAAGACAACCGGCGCATGATCGTGTTTGATCCGGCTGATGAAAATCGCAGCAACGCCGGTGTAGGGATTTGAAAGAGACTGACGCGGGCCATAGACATTAAAATAGCGCAGCGCAACACTGGGAACACCGTAGGTTTGGCCGAAATTCAAGACCATTTCTTCCTGAGTCTTTTTGCTGATGGCATAGATCGAGTTACACTCCAGACGTTTTTCCTCGCTTGTGACCATCGGGGTGACCGCTTCGTAGCAGATCGGGCAATACAGCTCCCAATCCTGATCCTGCATTTGATCCTCGCTGCGCAGATCAGGGCGCACAATGCCGCAATCATTGCATTCATATTGTCCTTCACCGTAGCAGCTCATTGAGGAAGCCACAATCAGTTTTGACACCGTATTCTTCTCGTTGGCAAGGATATCCAGTAAATGAGCGGTTCCGTTGATATTGACATCGACATAGCGCTGTATCTGATACTGAGATTGTCCAACGCCGACCATGGCGGCTTTATGAAAAACCACATCGATTCCTTTAAGCGCTTTTCTGAGGGCATCAGCATCCCGAACGTCGCCTTTGATGAATTCAGCGGCTGGATTTACATAATCCGGCAAGCTCCCCCCGGGATGAACCTGAGCCTCGAGATTATCGAAAATCCTCACCGTATAGCCGCGTTCGACTAAGCTGTCAACGATATATGAGCCGATGAATCCAGCTCCTCCTGTTACCAGGCATCTTTTCATAGTAGCATCCTTATCGTATTCTCATACCGTAAATCCCATCCTGATCGCCAGGCAAAGGGAATGTTGATAACGCTGACAATGTCGTGTCAATCGCCATCATGGCATTAGGGGGATATTTGTCAAGCGTTCTGTCATATCTTTTTGTCAGAGCTGCTGTTTGCATGAGCCCTGGGCCATCGTGCCGTGCTTCAGCACAGGCATTGCAGTCGGAAGCTGACACTGAAGCGTCGTCAGGAGACTGACCTCATTCATCAGTCGGGCTGCTGGCCTGAGCCTGTTGTCGTTCGTACTTCAGGAGTATCAGGCGTCGTGAACGCTCGGGATGGATCGCTGATTGCCACCGTCCTTCCAGAACGATCTCGCTCTTGGCGAGCAGGTCTGGAGCGTCTTGTCTGAGTTCTTCATAAGGGCCCGCTTGCAGGATTGTATAGAAGAATCGCTCGCGCGCGGCGATTTCCCGCAAGCCGCTAACAGAAGTCACGACCGGCACGATCCGCTGCATGTAAAAGGGGAGTTGATAACTTTCATAGCGGTAATCGATCACCAGATGCCTGCCTGCAATCGCTGCTGCGTCCTGCAAAAACACTTTCCGGGAACGATAGCGATCTATTTCCGGGACCACGGCCACCTGTGCGTAAAGGTATAAAAGAACCGTAGCGACGACAAATATAATGAAGCTTTGGAGGGATTGTTGTGTAAAAACCGTGTTGAACAGCAGAACTCCACAGCTTAAAAGCAGCAGAGCGACGAAGAGGCTGAGCGCGGTATTGTTCGGCAGCACAAGGAGAGCCACAATCGGAAGGGCCAGGCCGAGCAGGCACAATATTCCTGCTGTCATCAGCAATGGAATCTCGATGCCTTTACGAATGAATGCGTGTTGACGACTTGGGCTTCGCTTCAGATAATCGTCCCAATATTGGGCGGTAATGATTGCCAGAAATGGATACAGCGGCAAGAGGTAGTATTCGCGTTTGCTGCCGACTGATGAGAAGAGCAGAAACCCGCCGATAAAAGCACAATAGACGAGAATCTGGCTTTTGGGAATCTGTGAACGTTTGTCTGCGTTGAAGAATCCTGTGATGAGTCCCGGAAGAAAGATGACCCATGGCATAAAGCTTCCAAGCGCCTGGAAGTAAAAATACACAGGTTCCAGATGCGGCGTTTCCATGGGATGGGTATAGCGTTTCAGGGTTTCCTGCTCCAGGATCTCGAAAAAATCCGGAACCCGATGAGAGACAATGAGAAACCAGGGCAGGACGATCGCCAGAAAAAGCAGCGTCATCCACCAGGGCTTTGTGTCGAGAAAAAGCCTGAAATGACGGGTCACGAAGATAAAGAGGATGATTGCAATAAGCGGAACAGCCAGGCCGATCGGATACTTTGTCAACGTGCCGAGAGCCAGGCAGATCGTGGCAAGCGTGTACATCGCCGTACCCTTGTCGCGGGACAGCCTCCCAGGCCCGTTCTGTTGAAGATACCCGGCGCTGAAGCAGTAAAGCGCGGCAGTCGTGAACAGAGTCAGCATCATATCTGCCTCAGCACTGCGAGCCATGCCGACATATAAGAAATTGGAAGCCAGAATAATCCCGGCAATCAAACCGGTCCGCGGGGAAGAGAGCAGGCTTGCCCAGAAATAGACAAGCAGCACGCCAGCGCTGCCGGCCACAACCGAAGGCAGGCGAGCACCGAATTCATCGAATTTGTCGCGCAGGCGAAAGACACAGGCGACGCTCCAGTAGTAAAGCGGCGGTTTCGTAATAAACGCTTCCCCGTTCAGATGCGGGACTGCCCACTTGCCGGATTCGACCATTTCGCGGCTGACTTCTGCTCGTCTCGATCCGCCGTGACGTCCCCAGAAACCGCGCGCGCCGACCTTGAAAGCAAAGAGTGCTGCGCATAAGACAAATAACAGCAGGAGATGGTATATGCGTCGTGTTGTCATAGCTGAAATACCTGAGAGAGTGACAGGTCTGTCTCAAGCGCATGAGCGTATGCGGAGAGTCTCGTTCCTTGTCAACAGAAAAGCGCTGAAAAAGGGCGGAAAGTTTCTTCAGAGAGTTGAAAATAATGGACAAAATCGTCGTGTTCAGCTAAAAAGGACAGGAAGAAACATTTTTCTACTGTGCGAACGGAGCGTGATGATGAGATGACACTATCTAAATTAAGGAGAGTGCAGTTATGGCAGAGCCTCATATCGATCTTGACGATATTGTAAAATCGTGTGTGACGGAAAAACGGCAGGAACCGTTTGCCCATACCTTTGCGAAACGTTTACTGTACACACTTGCCAAAGATAAATATTCTGCGACCGAACGGGATTATTTCCTGAGTGCTGCGTATGCAGTGAAAGATGCTCTTGTTGATCGATGGACCAAAACACAGCAAGAGTATTATCACCAGAATGCAAAGCGTGTGTATTACCTGTCAATGGAGTTTTTGATGGGACGCGCTCTGGGAAACTGTTTGATTAACCTCGGTATGTACGATGAATGTGCGGAACACCTTGAAGAAATCGGTTTTGATCTGCAGGAACTCCGCGAACTCGAGAATGATGCTGGGCTTGGAAACGGCGGGCTTGGCCGTCTGGCCGCATGTTTTCTCGACTCGATGGCAACCTTGCGCCTGCCAGGCTACGGCTATGGCATCCGCTACGAATACGGAATCTTCCGCCAGATGATCCGCGACGGTTTTCAGGCTGAAGCGCCCGACCATTGGCTGCGCTATCCAAACCCCTGGGAGATCGCCCGGCCTGAATTTCTCTATCCAGTCCATTTTTACGGTGAAGTGCAACAGCACAGCGCTCCGGACGGGGAGCTTCGTTACTATTGGACCAACACGCGTCCTGTGCTGGCAATGGCATACGATACGCCGATTCCCGGATATGGGAACCATACCGTGAATACCTTCAGGCTCTGGTCGTCCAAATCGACCCGTGACTTTGATCTGCAATATTTTAATCGTGGCGACTATATGCAGGCAGTGGAGGATAAAAGCGAATCAGAAACGATCTCCAAGGTACTGTATCCCGAAGACAGCACCCTGCACGGGAAAGAACTGCGCCTGAAACAGGAATATTTTTTTGTGACAGCAACGCTGCAGGATATTTTACGCCGCTATGACAAAACGCATTCGACAATTGAGGCGCTTCCAGATAAAGTGGCCGTACAGTTGAATGATACGCATCCGGCTTTAGCCGTGGTTGAATTGATGCGTATTTTGGTGGATGAGCGGACTGTGCCATGGGAGAAGGCCTGGGACACAACAACACAGATCTTTGCCTACACAAACCATACAATTCTGCCGGAAGCCCTGGAAAAATGGAAAGTGAGCCTTTTGCAGAATTTGCTGCCTCGGCATTTACAGCTTATTTACGAAATCAACAGCCGCTTTCTTGATGAGGTCTGGATCTGGAACCCTGGGGATCACGAACGGGTGAGGCGCATGTCGCTGATTGAAGAGGGCGATGAGAAATCCGTGCGGATGGCACATCTCTGTATTGTCGGAAGTCATTCAGTGAACGGCGTTTCGGAGCTGCACACTGACATTGTGAAAAGCAGCTTTTTCAAGGATTTTTATGAGCTGTATCCGGAACGTTTCAACTGTAAGACCAACGGTATTACTCCCCGGCGCTGGCTTGGACTGGCAAACCGTCCGTTGACGGCCCTGATTGAAAAGCAGATCGGCCCTGGCTTTATGACAGATCTGTATGCATTGACGAAGCTGCTACCGTTCGCTGAGAATGAAACCTTCCAAAAGGCTTGGCAGGATGTGAAGTTTCACAACAAGGTTGCTTTTGCCGACTATGCCCGGAAACAGTTCAACATCACGGTGAATCCTGAGACAATGTTTGATTTTCAGGTGAAACGTATGCACGAGTACAAGCGTCAATTGCTGAACGTGATGCGTGTGATTCATCACTACAATCAAATTCGACGCAATCCGGACCTGGATACGCCGCCGCGTACGGTTTTCATCGCCGGAAAAGCCGCCCCGGGTTATCATCTTGCGAAATTGATTATTAAGCTGATTAGCTCTGTCGGACATTTGGTCAACAGCGATCGCCGGACCCGTGACAAGTTGCAGCTCCACTTCCTCCCGAACTACAGTGTCTCGATGGCCCAGAAAATTTTTCCGGCTGCTGAACTGTCCGAACAGATCTCAACCGCAGGTCTTGAAGCATCAGGAACCGGAAATATGAAGTTCATGCTGAACGGTGCCCTGACGATCGGCACCCTGGACGGCGCTAACGTGGAAATGGCCGAAGAAGCCGGTGAAGAGAATATCTTCATCTTTGGGATGAAGTCAGAAGAGGTTCAGGCCCTGAAAGCATCGGGCTATAATCCGATGGACTATTATCATGCCAATCCTGCATTGAAAGAGGTGATCGATATGATCGACTCGGGCTTTTTCTGCCCGGATCATCCAGACTTGTTCAAACCGATTGTTGAATCGCTTCTGCAGCATGGCGATCAGTATTGCCTGCTGGCGGATTTTGATGCCTTTATCACTTGCCAGGAGCATGTCTCGGCCCTGTATAAGGATCGGAAGACCTGGACGAAAATGTCCATTGTGAATGTTGCCAAGTCTGGAAAGTTTTCGACGGATCGCACGATTCGCGAATATGCTGAAGAAATTTGGGGTGTGACGCCGGTTGAGGTAAAAATCGACTAGATGAGGCCTGTCGCCGTTAGTGTGAACCTGCTCGGGAGCAGCCGCGCTGAGCGTGCTCCCGAGCTGCTGTTCGAGAGATGACGATCTTGTCTGTATGCTTGTAAAAAGCCGTTAAATGCGAGGAGGCTTATGGAGTCTGCGAAAAGATTTATTCGTGAAATTGAGAGTGTGACTGAATTACTGGAGCAGAAAAAATCGTTGGCGAACAGCGCATTGCAGGGCCTGGATCTTTCAGAGGTGTCGATCGACTGGAAGTCGATCGACCTGACCAATGTGATCTTTCTCGGCTGTAAGTTTGCGAGTTATGACGATGAATGGATCGTCAGAAGCCGTGGTGCCTATGTGTTTCCCCTCTTTGAGGGCTTGCCGTACAATCCCTATCGCTCGAAACTCTACACCTGGCAGGAACTCATGCGCGGTTACGATCCGGAAAACGATCAGAGTCTGGATTATCAGATCTACCAGCATGTTGTGCAGCAGGGGCGCGATCATCCGAATATTCGAGAGATGCTGGCACAGCGTATTCATGATCATGCCATTGACGATGCCCTGTGGAATTTTTTGGATTTCGATCAGGAGGGCATGAGTCGGAAAAAAGGCGTGGGCTTTATGGGGGGACACAGTGTCTTGCGGACAGCTCCCTGCTATCGCAGCGTGGCAGAGGCTGCCCGGCTCCTGGCGCGCGAAGGCTATCTGATTATTTCCGGCGGTGGCCCTGGCATTATGGAAGCTGCCAATCTGGGCGCCTATATGGCAGGCTATAGCTCGGCACAGCTCGAAGACGCGATCTCTCATCTCTGCCAGGCCCCCTCCTCTGATGATCCCAGACACGCCCTGCAATCACAGGCTGTGCTGCATCACTATCCTCACGGCCATGAGAACCTGGCGATCCCAACCTGGTTTTACGGTCATGAACCCAGCAATCTCTTTGCCAGCCATATTGCAAAATATTTTTCCAATAGTATTCGTGAGGACGGTTTGTTGGCGATCAGTCTGTTCGGTGTGGTCTTTGCCCCAGGAAGCGCGGGCACGACACAAGAAATTTTTATGGATGCCACTCAGAATCATTATGGCAGTTTCGGCTATTACACCCCAATGATTTTTTTGGGAAAACAGCGTTATCTCAAGGAGACCTTCTTGTTCCCGCTGGTGCAGCAGCTTGCCTGGGGACGGAAGTATTCCGAATTGCTGTGTGTGACGGACTCAGCTGAAGAGGTCTTGAGCTTTATCACAGAGCATCCGCCTGTCAAAGTCCCGGTAGACGGGTAGGGAGCGCTGGAATACTCCTGCTCTGTCAGACATTTTCTTGACATTCCGGGGCAAAATTGTTATGATCACCAGGAATCGAGTCTGGGCAGAAGCGCTTTGCCCCTGTTAGCGAACACCCTGATTAGAAAGCAGTACCTTATATGAAACAGAGCTTTTTGACGATACTTTTGGCTGTGAGTGCCTGCCTGTGCGGAAACATACGTGTCTATGCGAACGTTGGCGGACATATTCTTCAGCAGCAGGTCTATCTGAACGTTCCTTCCTATCGTTTAAGCCTGTATACGCAATATACGGATAAGCGCTGGGAGCAGATGACAATTCCGGTGGCTGTCGGCGCCGGCAGAACTCGGAAGAGCCAGACGCCAACCGGAACAGGCGAACTGTATGCGAAGGCAAGCGGGGTGACCTTTCAGTATGGGCCCCAGAATCCTCCAGACTTAGTCGGCAAAACCATCACGCATTCCAATACCTTTGATAAGCAGACCTTGAAGCCAGCTCGTATTAAAATGCCTGACGACATGAAGTCTGTTTTTATGCAGCTGACCAGTGATATTGATGCGCGCTTTTACAAACGTTATGTTCTGCATGAAACGACTGACTGGTATACGGTAGGCACCCCGGCATCAAATGGCTGTATACGGATCGATCGAGAAGACATGCAGCGTTTTTACAGCGCGATCGCGCCTTCAGTCTCAAGTGGTACGTTTGACACTGCCGTGCCGATTACGATTGACTATGATGTGGCTGAATATGATCAAGAGCAGCGCATGGTCGTGCTGCATGCCGATATTTACAGTCGACATATCGATTATGTGCAGGCAATTCTCTCAGATTTGCAACGAGCCGGTCTTGATACGCGCCTTATGAATATGCCTGCCCTGATCGGTGTTGTCCGGCAGGCCGAAGAACAATTCAGCTACGCAATGCGCACGATCGGCAACCGACTGAAAAAAGCTCCTTTTGATCGCTTTATTTCCGATCTCGAAAAGCAACAGCTGCACTTTACGTTTTTTTTAACGTTTAGTTATTAGACAGGCAGGGAGGCACTGGTGATCTGTACCCTTGATCCGCGCACAAAGCTTCTGGCAAGCGCTATGCTCGTCGGCGCAAGCTTTTGCGTGCAAAGTCCCAAAGCCCTCTCAGTCCTGGGCGCGGCCTTCCTGATACTTGCATACTCTTGCCGAATGTCCTTCAAATTGTACGGGCAAAGGCTGTTGATGATCGTCTGGTTGCTGGCGGCAACCTTTTTGACCCACGTGTGGGGGCATGCTGCTGATGTTTTGGGTGGAGGCATTGCTGTCGCCAGGATCGGAATCGTGCTGGGCTGGGTGACACTGCTCGGCAGTTCATCGACAGCGCTGGAGCTTGTGAATGGGCTTGAGCGTCTGTGTCTGCCGTTGCGCCGTTTGGGAGTACCGGTACGTCAGCTCTCACTGGTGGCGATGTTGAGCATGCGTTTCCTGCCCGTGCTTGTTGAGGAAGGGCGCGCCCTCTACCAGGCAGGGCTTGCTCGAGGTCTTGAGTGGAATCACGGGTCCTTGAGCACCCGTCTTCAGCAGATCGCGATCTTTCTGCTTCCACTGTTCAGTCATCTCCTCCGACGTGTGGACCGGTTAACCCTGGCTATGGAGAACCGGGCGTTTCAGCCTGGCAGGGAACGGACCTCACTGTCGATACAGACGCTGGGAGTTTGGGACTATGCTGTGCTGGCCGGCTGTGCGCCGCTGCTCCTCGCCGCTTGTATGTGGCGATGAAGGAGTTCGGCAGGCAGATACCCCTGGAGGCCCATCAAGTTCCCGCTTAAGTGATGCCAACGCTCCGTCTATACTGCAATTGCTGTAGTGCAACGATCGTTTTTGCGTCCAGAATTTCACCACCTTGAATCATCTCGAGCGCTTTTTGTCGGGAAAGCCGGAGCAATTGAATATCTTCATGTTCGGATTCAAGACCGCCCCCTTTTCCACAGCGTTCCGCCTGATGCAGATAGGCAAGGAAGATGTGGATTCGTTCGGTCGAAGCCCCGGGGCTGAGATAACAGCGACAGAGAAACTCTAATTCCGAGACCTGATAGCCGATTTCCTCCAGCAGCTCGCTATGCGCGACTGCAACAGCGCTGCGGCCCTGATCGAGAATTCCGGCGACAATCTCGATCAGCCGGCCCGATTCTCCGCGCATATATGCTGGATAGCGGAATTGTCTGGTGAGGAAAACGCGATCCTGCCCGGCATCGTAGAGTA
Organism: candidate division KSB3 bacterium; assembly: GCA_002748425.1. Classification (GTDB taxonomy): domain Bacteria; phylum Moduliflexota; class Moduliflexia; order Moduliflexales; family Moduliflexaceae. Next base: position 103,399 of record PDSJ01000018.1, read on the forward strand.
AGACCGCTGCCGAGTCTCCTCGTTCGAACACGACTCGCGTCATTTCGGCACTCATCTCGCCGCTGAATCGTTCATGGGAGAAGCGCACTTCAAAGAGCGTGAACAGATTTTTGTAGTTGTAGGTCTCCTGAATGCTGTGAGTGTTGACCTTCATGGAGTTCATAGAGCGGGCACACGCAGGATGAAGCGTCCGCCTCCTTCATCTCCGATAAAGCTTCCATGCTCGACAATGACCTTTCCACGCAGCGTCACGAGTTCCGGAATTCCTCTCACGCGCATGCCCTCATAGAGTGAATAATCAACGGCACTATGATGAGTTGCCGCGGAAATGAGACGATCCTTGCTCGGATCGACGATCAGAAGATCAGCATCGCTTCCCGGAGCGATCGTGCCTTTTTTCGGATAAAGTCCAAAGAGCTTGGCCGGAGCGGTGGAGACCAGATCGACAAAATGATTGGGACTGATACGTCCGGAACAGACCCCGCCGGTGTACATCAGGCTCAGGCGAGTTTCAATGCCAGGTGCGCCATTCGGAATTTTCGTAAAATCATCACGCCCGCGATCTTTGTGACCGTGAAAGTAGAACGGACAATGGTCCGTGCCGATAGTCTGAAAGCTCCGGTTTTGAATGCCCCGCCAGAGCGCTTTCTGGTGAAATGCTTCCCGCAGCGGAGGCGACATAACGTATTTTGCGCCTTCAAAATCAGCTGAATCGTAATTGTCAGCGCTGAGAAATAAGTACTGAGGACAGGTTTCAGCATAAATCGGCAGCCCTTTGCTGCGTCCCTCCACAATGCGCAATAACGCATCTTCGCAGGATACATGCACGATATAGATCTGAGCGTCGGCAAGTTCCGCCAGCGTGACCAGACGCTGGACAGCTTCGCCTTCACCGGCCGGAGGTCTGGTTAAGGCATGGTATCTGGGGCTGATCTTGCCGGCGGCAAGCGCTTCCCGGCGTAAAACTTCGATCACATGTCCGTTTTCTGCATGGGCGCATACCAGGGAGCCAAGTTCTTCACTGCGTTTCAGAATTTGGAAGATGGCCGCGTCGTCGATCATCATGCGCCCAGGATACGCCGTGAAAACTTTAAAGCTGGTCACACCCTGTTCCACCATACGCTCCATGTCTGCCAGGGTTCGCCCGGTAAATTCCGACAGGGTCATGTGAAAGCCGTAATCGATTACGGCCTGACCGGCGGCTTTGTTATGCCAGGTCTCCAGACCTGCTTCCATGCTTTCACCGTGCTGGTGAGCAGCATAATCGATGATGGTGGTCGTTCCGCCGCAAGCTGCGGCAATGGTGCCGCTTCTGAAATTATCGACTGACGCGATGTCGCCCAGGGGCATATCAAGATGAGTATGAACGTCAATCCCGCCCGGCAGAAGCAACTTGCCCGATGCGTCGATTTCACGATCTGCCTCACACAGAAGATCTTTCCCGATAGTCCTGATCTGCTCGTCCTGAATGAACACATCAGCTTCAAACGACTGGGCGGCCGTGACGATCGTTCCATGACGGATGAGAAGGGTACTCACAGGTCTTTCCTCCTTTACTGATGGGCTTTCTCCTCTGGAGAAGCTGTCAGACTTTGATGAATATTATCCAGAATTCCATTGATAAAAGCACTGGATTTGGCTGTGCCGTACTTTTTGGAAATATCCAGTGCTTCGTTGATACTGACTTTTGGAGGGATGCTTTCCTCGTACAACAATTCATAGACCGCATATCGCAAGATATTCCGGTCAACAACAGCCATGCGCTCAAGAGACCAGTTTATGGCATTCTCGGCAATAAAAGCATCGATTTGCTTCCGGTGGGCAAGCGTTCCGCGTACCAGCTGTTCTGCAAAATTGATAACCGCTTCGGGATAACGCGTTACGCTGCGAAATTCTTCCAGAGTCGCATCAAGGTCTCGCGGCAGCAAGTCAAGGCCATATAAGAGCTTCAGTGCTAATTCTCTTCCTTGTCTTCTACTGTGCATAACTGTGTGTACTCTTATTGCCCAGGGCCACACGATGCTGCGTATGTTGCAGAGGGCAATCGTCCGCTGTGTTCATGAACAGAGGGCTTGTGTGTTCAGCAACAATGATGCGAGGCTTCCGGGCTTGTGTCAAGATTTTTTTGAGCCAGGAGCCACAGTGCAAAGCACGAGAGCCCATGAAGGGACCAGGAACAAAGCGTTCCACTGATGTTCCGGCCGCAGGACGGGATGCTCTGTCGAGGATGTCCGGCCGTAAGTCTACCGATGCTGAAGGCCGTTGACCCTGAAGCACTGAGAACTTCCAGCGCCCTTTCTGAGGCTGTGTTGAGAAGAAAAGCTGTGGTTTTCCTTGACAAAGTTCTCCAGCTTCGATTGTGTTATACAATTGCTAACTTATTCAAGAAATGTGACATACTTTGGAGAGGAGTACATAATGTCTGAGAAGGTATACAGTCCCGGTGATGAGGTCGATTCCTGGTGCACGACCTGTAAGCTGGTGCTCGGGCACCGTGTCGTGGCCCTTGTCGATGGGAATGTGGATAAAGTCATTTGCAGCACCTGCAATAAAAAGCATAAGTATCGCCCCAACCCGCCAAAGTCGCGTGCGAAAAAGACTGCGACCGCTAAAGATACCACGCCGAAAAAGCGAGTCACAAGACGGCGTGTCAAGGATCCGGCGCTTATCTGGGAAGAGACGCTGAACGGTCGTGCATTGTCAGATGCTGCTCCTTATAGTTTTACCGGGAAATTTGAAGAAAATGAGTTGATTGAACACAAGAACTTCGGATGTGGTCTTGTTATGCGTGTGATGGGCGAAGGCAAAATGGAAGTTCTCTTTAAAGAGGGCACAAAGATTTTGGTTTGCGGCCAGGAATAAAGCGCTGTTGGGACCAATCGAAGGTCACCCGGCAGGCGCTTTCAAACGCCGGTCGGGTGTGTTCAGGCAAGAGTCGCCTGCTTCTTGCTCCGGGCGAAAGAATGAAGATGATTGTTACGCTGAAAGAGGAGGACGTACATGAAGGAAATAAGAAAAATAATATCTTTTGTGCTGATCATTTTTTTCTCCCCATATCTTGTTCTGGCAGAAGAACAAAGAACACCAAGGCTCATTACAGTGACAGGAGAGGCAGATGTCAGAGTGGTTCCAAATGAAGTGATACTTCTGCTCGGCATAGAAACATGGGACATTCAGTTAAAAGCTGCAAAGTCTGAAAATGATCAACGAATTCAGAAGATTTTTGACTTAGCAAAAAAATACAAAATAGAAGAGAAATATATTCAAACAGACTATATAACTCTTGAGCCGAGGTATGAGGATCAATATGAACACAGAAAATTTATTGGTTTTTTTGTCAAACAATCAATAGCTATCACGATAAAGGATCTCTCGAAATTTGAACATCTCTTAAGCGACTCCCTTGAAGCTGGCGTAAATTATGTACATGGGGTTCATTTTCAAACGACAGAACTTAGAAAATTCAGAGATCAGGCACGCTCTCTTGCAATAAAAGCTGCTCAGGAAAAAGCACAACATTTAGCGAAGGGCCTGGGCCAGAAAATTGGCAAACCATATAATATTCAGGAAAGTACATCTGACTGGTGGTCTCTGTATAGTTCTCATTGGGCTGGCAGTAACTTTACGGCACAAAATGTTATTCAAAATATGTCCGGAACGACAGCATCCAGCGAAAATATCGCGTTAGGACAAATCAAAGTGAATGCAAAAGTCCTTGTAAGCTTTGAACTTGAGCAATAGATAAGGCTTAACATGTCGCTTCACCGGACGCCGTAAACAGCGCGGCGCCGGTGAATTGGTGCTATGCAGTCAAAGGCCCCATGTCATAACATCGTTCATCAGACCTTCTCAACAAGAGGGCGTTGAAGACCTGTTTGAAAAAAAACAGAAAAAGCTCAGTCTCATCCCCGAAAAACACCCTGTCGTACAGGGCAGGCAATCGTATCGCAGAGCAGGAGAGCTCCCCAGAAAGACTTCCAGGAAGAAGATATTCCTTTATACGTTGCGGCTGTTAAAACGCATCCCAGTTGTTCTGCGATGAGAGACCGAATCCACACAGAAGTTCATACTCCTGAAAGTGTCCCTGCCTCCACAGAGAACGAGCCTCTGTGGAAAATGCACTTTTTCATTGACAATTTTTTCACGATTCGTAGGATTATGTGAGGGCTTTTATGTTTTTGAAGCCCTGTGATGAGCGTTTCCGAATGACAATTTTCAGAGGCATACGGCTCCATCGGCTGAGCATGGTATGAGCATGGAGCTTTGATGCGGAACAGCGTAAAGACGTGAGGAGAGTTTCATGACGGCAGAGAAAAAAACCTTAGCGATTATGTGCGGTGGCGGGCCGGCTCCTGGATTGAACGGAGTCATCAGCGCTGCAACGATTGAAGCAATTAACCGGGGTCTGCGGGTGATCGGTATTTATGATGGTTTTCAGTGGCTGGCCCAGGGCGACAGCAGTCATGTGGAAGAACTGACGATTCAAGGCGTATCACGCATCCACTTTCAGGGAGGATCGGTCTTGCGCACTTCGCGCGAAAATCCCACAAAAGATCCGCAAAAAATGCAGAATGTGGTCAAGGTGCTGCTTGAAATGGGAGTTGATTACCTGATCACGATCGGTGGTGATGATACGGCGCTTTCTTCGCGGGAAGTGGAAAAAGCCGCCAACGGCAAAATCAAGGTCGCCCATGTGCCGAAAACGATCGATAATGATTTGCCCTTGCCGAGCTATGCCTATACCTTTGGCTATCAGACGGCCCGCCATCTTGGCGCTGAATTGATTGCAAATCTGATGGAAGACGCTGAAACTGCGAACCGCTGGTATTTTGTTGTGGCCATGGGACGCCATGCCGGCCACCTGGCGCTGGGAATCGGGAAAGCCGCTGCCGCGACATTGACAATCGTGCGCGAAGAATTCGAAGCAGAAGGCAAGAGGACGATTCGCCTCAAAGAGGTCTCTGATATTATTCTCGGTTCGATTATTAAACGGATTGTTATGGGGCGGAACAATGGTGTTGTGGTGATCGCTGAAGGCGTGGCGGAAATTATCGCTGAAGAGGATCTGGCAGATCTTGCCACTGCCGAACGAGATTCTTTCGGCCATATCCGTCTGGCGGAAGTCGATTTTGGCGATGTCTTAAAGAAAAATATTCAGGCGCGTCTGAAAGACCTTGGAGTGAAAATGACGGTGATCTCGAAGAATCTGGGTTACGAACTGCGTTGTGCGCCGCCTATTCCTTTTGATGCCGAGTATACCCGCGAACTTGGCTATGGTGCTGTGCGTTTCCTGCTGAAAGGCGGAACCGGCGCGATCGTCACGATCCAGGCCGGTGAGTTTGTGCCGATGTATTTTGCCGATGTGCTCGATCCTGCAACCAACAAAACGAAAGTGCGGATGCTGGATGTCAAGTCGAACTCCTACGAAGTGGCGCATCGCTATATGATTCGTCTGATGAAAGAGGATTTCGACGATCCGGAGAAGCTGAAAGAGCTGGCTGCCGTTACGGATATGACGCCGGAAGCCTTTAAGGAGGCCTTCGAATATACGGCCTGGGAATTCTAGGCGGTTGCCGGTTCTGACAGCGTGCTGCCGCTTGTCAGAACCGGCAGTCTGATGATGCGATGGATAAAAGGATTGCTGTACTGACCGGAGATGGAGATTGCCCTGGCTTGAATGCGGTCATCCGGGCAATTGTGCGTAAATCAATCGGCCTCGGAAATTCAGTGATGGGAATTCGTAAATCCTGGAAAGGGATTCTCGAAAAGGATGTCACGAGCCTGGATATGAATTCCGTATCCGACATTATCCGCAAAGCAGGCACGATCCTGGGAAGTTCGCGGACCAATCCCTTCAAATACGAAGACGGGCCTGAGAAAGTGCTCAAGCACCTCACAGAGCTTGACATCGACGTATTGATTGCGGTCGGCAGCATCGACACGCTGATGGTCTCTGAAAAGCTCTTTGAGCGGGGCGCTCACGTCATCGGCGTTCCCAAAACCATCGATAACGATTTGCCCCTCACTGACCGGGCATTTGGCTTTGACACAGCAGTTGCCACGGTCACCGACGCCATCGATAAAGTTCATTCAACGGCCGAATCCCACGATCGAGTGATTATTGTGGAAGTGATGGGGCGCTATACCGGATGGATTGCGACCTATGCCGGCATTGCAGGCGGTGCCGACTGCATTTTGATTCCCGAAAGGGTCTTCAGCATTGAGGATGTCTGCAAGTTGATTCGCCTTCGACACCAGCGGGGCAAAGATTTCAGTATCATCGTTGTGGCTGAAGGAGCACGACCTGAAGAAATTAATCGTTTTGTCGTAAAAGCCCAGCGGGTCGATGAGTTCGGTCATAAGCAATTGGGAGGAATCGGCAATTTTATTGCTGAGGAAATCGAACGTCTCACTGGTTTTGAAACTCGCGTTACCATGTTGGGACCTGTGCAGCGCGGCGGTGCACCAAGCGCCTTCGACCGGGTGCTGGCCACACGCTTTGGCGTCAAAGCCGCTGAAATGGCTGAAAACGGGGCTTTTGGCAAAATGGTCGCGTTGCAGGGGAATCGGGTCGTTGAGGTAAACTTGTCGGAACTTATTGCAAAAGTCAAACCTGTTGACTCCGACCTGTATGACATTGCAGAGGTCTTTTTTGGATGACATGCGTTTCGCGTGAGCCCCATCTGGGACTCCTCCCGCAGTTTCGAGAATTCGGAGATGCTGATACAGCACAGGATCAAACTCTGCGTTATCTCCCTTGCACTCTCAGGATGAAACGATATTATGCCGGAACTTCGAAAAGATCCAATTAGCGGAAGATGGGTGATTATCTCCACAGAACGGGGCAAGCGCCCTTCGGATTTTGGCTCCACCATTGTTCAGCAGCAGGACGGATTCTGTCCGTTCTGCCCTGGAAACGAAGCGACAACTCCTCATGAAGTCATGGCCTACCGTCCTGACGGCTCTCCTCCAGACAGTGAGGGCTGGTCGCTGCGCGTTGTGCCGAATAAATTTCCTGCATTGCAGATTGAAGGCGATCTGCAGAAGATCGGTGAGGGGTTGTTCGATAAAATGAACGGAATCGGTGCGCATGAAGTGCTGATCGAATCGCCGGAGCACGAGATGACGCTCTCCAGTATGGAGCATCCCAAGGTCGTTGATATGTTCTGGGCCTTTCGTGAGCGCGTGGTGGACCTGAAGCGGGATCGCCGTTTCAAATACATCATGATGTTCAAAAATTACGGCTCAGCGGCCGGAGCATCCCTGGAACACCCGCATTCGCAGCTTATCGCACTCCCTGTTGTGCCCTTGGCCGTGCTGTCGGAAATGGATGGCGCAAAAACCTATTTTGACTATAAAGATCGCTGCGTGTTCTGTGATATTATCTATCAGGAAACATGTGACGGCAGCCGGGTGGTCAGCGAACATGACGATTTTCTCGTTGTCTGTCCCTATGCGCCGCGTTTTCCGTTTGAAACCTGGATCCTGCCCAAAGCGCATACGTCGGTCTTTGAAAACTCCAGCAGGGAACAGTTCGCCAATCTGGCCCATGCCCTTCAGAATACCATCCGGCGTTTGGATAATGTGTTGGAGGATCCTCCGTATAATTTTATTATCCATAATGCGCCGCTTCATCATGAGCATGATGTAAACTACTATCACTGGCACATGGAGATTATGCCGAAACTCGCAAAAGTGGCAGGATTTGAATGGGGAACCGGTTTCTATATCAATCCAACGCCTCCTGAAGATGCTGCGAAATTTTTACGCGAAGCAAGCGCCTGATCAATACTGATCACGGTCTGTTTTCAGGAACCTGATTTCCAGGAATGCATTATGAACATTCTCATGGTTTCTTCGGAGGTCGCCCCGTTTGCGAAAACCGGAGGCATGGCCGATTTTGCAGGCTCTCTGTCGCAAGCCTTGAAAGCGCGCGGGCATGATCTGCGGATCGTGACTCCGCAGTATAAGCAGACCGATGCTGCTGCCTTCGATCTGTCGATGTGCGTGGAACAGCTGGATGTCGGAATTTCCACCCGCGTTGAGCCTTGTGCAGTGCTGGAGGGGCGTCTCGGAAGCGGGGCTGTCCCGGTCTACTTTCTGAAAAATGACGGCTATTATCGCCGCGACCATCTCTACGGTGATTCGCAGGGAGATTACCCTGATAATGCTGAACGCTTTATTTATTTTTCACGAACTGTGCTGGAAGTCTGCAAGGCACTGGATTTTATCCCTGATCTCCTGCACTGCTGTGACTGGCAGACTGGTCTGGTCCCGGTGTACCTGGAGAAATTGTATCGCCGGGACTCTCGCTTCGCAGAGACCGCATCCCTGTTCACCATCTACAACCTTTCTCATCAAGGCGTATTCTGGCATTACGACATGCATCTGACCGGCCTGGACTGGGATGTGTTTACGCCTGACGGCCTCGAGTTTTATGGGAAAATTAATCTGATGAAAGGCGGTTTGCTGTGGGCCGACATTCTCGCAACCGTCAGTCCGACCTATAGCCTGGAAATTCAGCAGAAAGGGTTGGGCTGCGGACTGGAAGGCGTGCTGCACCACCGCCGTGACGATCTCTATGGAGTGCTGAACGGGATCGAGTATGCTCTCTGGAGTCCTGAGAACGATCCGCTGATTCCGCAACAGTACCACCTGGAAGCGCTGCAAGGAAAAAGTGCCTGCCGCACGGCCTTAGTCGATGAGTTTTCACTGGACGACGCTGTCCATAGGCCCGTCATAAGCATGGCGTCGCATCTTGACGATCGCAAAGGTGCTGATCTTGTCGCAAAAACGCTTGAAGAGATCCTGGCGATGGATGTGAACGTGATCATCATGGGAACTGGACAGGAGAAGTTTCACCGGCTCTTTCATGTCATTCGGGAAAAATTTCCCAGGAACATGGGACTGCGGCTCGAACATGACCCAAGTTTGCAGCATAGGCTGCTTGCCGGTGCAGACATCTTGTTGATGCCGTCGCGCTATGAGCCTTGGGGAGGCCTGCAGCTCTGCGCATTGAAATATGGAACGATTCCGATCGTGTGCCCTGTCGGAAGCCTGAATGACAGTGTCAGAGATATGGTGGCTGCTGCCGACGGAACCGGATTTTTCCTCAGCGAGGCCGCGCCTGCTGCGCTCCTGGATACTGTGCGCACAGCTCTTGAGGTCTATCGGAATCAGGAGGCCTGGCAGTCGCTGCAGCGTCGAGCCATGCAGGAAGATTTTTCCTGGAAGGTCAGCGCCGAAGCCTATGAACGACTGTATGCCAAAGCTCGTGAAAAACATTCTGGATAAGCTTGCCGATTGGCAGAAAACAGCAGTCTGAGCGTAAGACATTGGACAGCCATGACTCCCTGTCCGTTCGGGAACTGCCTGCCGTGTACTGCTCTCCTCAGACATGGACATCGAACTCTTATATCGTGTAGGACGACTGGCTCTTCTGACGACCCCGCTGGATGAGCGCCTGAAGCAAATCGTCAGGGATATCGCCAGGTCCAGCGGCGCTCACGTCTGCTCGATCCACATACATGATGCCTCCCAGCAGAGCATAGAACTCGTCTACGGCATGACCCGTGAGGAACTTGAGCGCAAAAAACGGACGCTCTTGCCGCTCGTTGTTCCAGACAAGCCGATCCCTGCCGGCTTCGATTTTTTCTCCTGCCGGCAGGCCGCAGTGTTGATGCAGGACCAGGATGATGCCTCTGGGCTGTTCTTTCGCAGCGTCTTCGTGATACCGATTGTCGATGAGCATGAGAAATGCACCGGTTCGATCGCGCTTTGGACTCTTGACAGGCGTGAGTACAGCCAAGATGAGCGCTTGCTGCTCTCGACGCTGGCTGCTCAGATTTGTGGGATGATCGAACAGTCCCGTCTGCATCGCCGGCTGGAACGCAAGCGGGAAGAGCAGATGAGGGTTTATGAAGTCGGTAACGCCTTGAGCTCAGCCCTGAACCTCGACGAACTGCTGGATTTGATTACCAAAAACAGCGCTGACCTGATGAATGCCAGAGGCTGCATTTTACGTCTGCTGAATCGCGAGCACACCCTGCTGGAGATCAAATCGTTTCATGGAGATGTCGAGCTGAACAGTTCCACTGTTGCTCTGAAAATTGGCGAAGGCATCCCCGGAAAAGTCGTTGAACGCGGAGAAGCGATTAAACTTGACCGTATCACGCCCGAGCTCAGGGACACAACGGTGATGCAGCACATCTCATTCTCGCTGATCTGTGTCCCGATTATCGGCAAGCAGGGAGCAATCGGGACCATCGCCTCTTATGACAAGAACCCGGATAACAGTGATCACCGTTTCAGCGACGATGATATCTGTCTGCTGAGTTCCTTTGCCGGCAGCGCTGCGGTCGCGATCGAACATGCCCGTTTTTACGAACGCATGGAAGAGCTGGCCCTGGACAACCTCCTGCGCCTGCGCGAACTTTCGATCCTCTACCATATCAATACGGCCATGCGTTCTACCGTGAAATTGAACCGCTTACTGCGAATTATTCTGACCGGTGTGACGATCGGGGGCGGATTGGGCTTTAATCGCGCGATGTTGTTTATTGCTGACGAGCGCAACCAGACCCTGCGCGGTATGCTGGGGGTCGACCCGGGCTCGGCGGACGAAGCCATTCACATCTTGCAGAATAAGGCCGTCACACAGAAATCCCTGGTTGACACGATCGTGGAAATGCCTGACTCCGATCAGGCTGACGAGACCTCCTTTGAAAAAATTGCAAAAAGCATTTGGCTGCCCCTGAATCCGGATCAGGGAATTCTGGCCCGTGCAGTCCTGGAAAAACGCGCTTTTAACATCACTGATATCCATGCCTGTTTCGGAGACTGCCAGTCGATCTCACGCTTGCTGGATATCGATCGTTTTGCTGTTGTGCCGCTTATTGTCAGAGATCAGGCGATCGGTGTGATTTATGTGGATAATAAATATAACAACGTGCCGATTCGTGAAGATGACGTGAATTTCCTGCAAATGTTTTCAAATCAGGCGGCCCTGGCGATCGATAACGCGATGTTGTATTCGAATGTCGAGAAACGCAATCAGGAACTCCGGGAAGCTCAGGATCAGCTGGTCCAGATGGAAAAAATGACCGCACTGGGGAAGATGGCCGCTGATGTGGCTCACGAAATCCGCAACCCGATTATCTGCGTCGGCGGATTTGCCAGACGCTTGTTAAACGATGAAGAACTGAATGCAAAGCATAGAAAATACGTTCATATTATTTCAGAAGAGTCAAGCCGGCTGGAAGCAATTCTTCAGGATATCCTGATCTTTTCGAAAGAAACCCATCTCTATTTTGAAGACTGTCAGCTCAATGCGATTATTAAAAGTGCGCTGGAATTGCTGGAATGTGAAATTCAGGCCCATGACGTCGAAGTGAACACCTGCTTTTTTAAAGACCTTGACAGCATCCGGGCTGATGTGCGGCAGATGAAACAGGTCTTTATCAATCTCTTCACAAACTCGCTGCAACAGACCTCGGAACATAAGGGGCTGATAAATATTATGACCTATAACACGCTGTCGATGAGCGGCGGCGTGACGGTCGAAGTCAGTGACAACGGCGGAGGAATTCTGCCGGAAATTATCGATAATATTTTCAACCCGTTTTTTACAACCAAGGGGATTGGAACCGGATTAGGACTTGCCGTTATTCGGAAGATTATCGAAAATCATAAAGGCAACATCAGCGTCCACAATCGACCGGGCATGGGGGTCACATTCGTAATCAACCTGCCTCTGGATCCCGGCAAGGATGACGAGATACGATGACATGAAAACCATACTTATTGTTGATGACGAAAAACATATCCGTTTTCTGTATGAAGAAGAGTTCAGTGATGCCGGTTACAAAACGCTCACTGCGTCAAACGGCCTGGAAGCCTTTGAACGCCTGAAAGAGCATCAGGAGATCGATCTGATTCTGCTGGATATTAAAATGCCCCAGATGGACGGCACGGAATTTCTGCGGCGCATCCGGAAGGTGAACAAGGAGATCCCCATTTTGCTCTCCACAGCCTATGGTGATTATGTGCAGCAGGATTTCAGCGCCTGGCTTTCCAACGGCTACACGGTCAAGACCTCTGATCTCAGCGAACTGAAAGCGAAAGTCAAAGCATTGTTGGGAGAATGAGCCACATGCTCATGTCCATGCATACTGTCAGCCGCTTGTATCGAAAAGGCGCTAAAAGCATTCCTGCTCTGCAGAACCTGGATTTAGACATTGCTGAAGGGGAATTTCTCGCGATTGCAGGACCGTCAGGTTCAGGGAAATCGACGCTGCTGCACCTGCTGGGCTGTCTGGATCGTCCCACAGCCGGCCGCTATCTGCTTGACGGTATCGACGTTGCCGAACTCTCTGATTCGCAGCGCTCCCGAATTCGTCATCAAAAAATCGGCTTTGTGTTTCAATCGTTTCACCTCCTCCCCCAGTACAGCGTTCTGCAGAACATTGAAGCCCCGCTGCTCTATGATCAGGCATACTGCGCACAAAGCCGGAAGCGCCAGGGACGAGACCGGGCCGAAAAAATGGCGGCACGAGTCGGTCTGAGTAAGCGCGTGCATCATCGTCCTTCCGAGATCTCCGGCGGTGAAATGCAGCGCACAGCTCTTGCACGGGCCTTAGTGATGAATCCGTGCGTGATTTTGGCAGATGAACCCACCGGTAACCTCGACAGCACAAGCGGCCGGGAGATCGTGAGCCTGCTGAAAGAACTCCATCAGCAGGGTCGTACGGTCGTCCTTATTACCCACGATGCCGACGTTGCAGCCTGCGCCGGGCGTATCATCCACCTCAGAGACGGCTGCATCGAGCGCGAGGAACAGCGCGTCTCCCCGCGTGCCGGGCTGCCAAAGGCGACAGATCGTTCCATTATTCCCCAGGCAAAGGCCGGAAGAGATCGAGCAATGCCGGTGGCGTTTGCATTGCTCGACGTGGCGATCAAGGCTGTGCTTCTGCACAAACTTCGATCGTTTCTGAGTGTTCTGGGAATTGTCTTCGGCATTGGAGCGATTATCGCGATGCTGGCGGTCGGGGCCGGCGCCAGGCAGGAAATTTTAGAGCAGATCGAGCTTCTGGGCAGCAATGTTCTGCTTGTCAAAGCGCTTTCGCCTGCGGACAAGCCGCTTCAGCGCGGTCGCGAAGAGCTTTCAGAAGGACTGAGTCGCGCCGATGCCGACCGCATTGCCGCTGTTTCTCCATCGATCACGGCCATTGCGCCGCTGCGGGCAGTGAGCCTGAGCGTGCAATATCAGCACAAACTGCTGCAGGAAGAAATCATCGCAACCAGTCCGGACTATTACAGCAGCGCTGGGCTTGAGCTGGCAGAGGGACGTTTTTTGCTTCCCACTGATTTGCAAAATGCGCGCCGGGTCTGTGTGCTGGGAGACGAGCTGCGGCAGGCGCTGTTTGCGTTCCGTAATCCGATCGGCGAGATGCTGAAAATCCGCAGCGACTGGTTCCGCGTCGTGGGAACGCTGAAGAATAAAGCTGTTTCCGAGAAACAACACCTGACGACAACACTCGGCAATATCAACCGCCGGATCATCATCCCCCTGTCAACATCTTCCCTGCTGGGACACGCTGTTGACAGCGAGCGTATTCAGGAAATTTCCATGCTGACCAGACGTCCGGACGATGTCGCGACAGTGGCCCGACTGACGCGCAGTATCCTGAGCCGCCTGCATCATGGGGCCCGGGATTATGACATAATTGTGCCGCGGGAACTGTTGAAGCAAAGTCGGCAGACCCAGCAGATCTTTAATATCGTCATGAGCAGCATTGCCGGCATCTCCCTGCTGGTTGGGGGAATCGGCATTATGAACATCATGCTCGCCACAGTCAGCGAGCGCACCCGTGAAATCGGTATTCGCCGCGCCATCGGTGCTGACCGGACGATGATTCTGGCCCAGTTTTTGCTTGAAACGCTGGTGTTGACCACAGTCGGCGGCCTGATCGGCGTCATCCTCGGTCTTGCTGGGGCCAGCCTGATCGGTCAGCTGGCAGGCTGGCGCACCCTGATCTCATGGCAAAGCATCCCGATCGCCGTCGGCATTTCAGTCCTGGTTGGCATTGTCTTCGGCCTCTACCCAGCCTCGCAGGGCGCTGCCATGGACCCCATCCGCGCCCTGCGTTACGAGTGAGCTTCGCCAGCTATTCTGCCGGATTATCAAAAACAGATCGCAGCTTTGTGATCGCCGTCCGTTCTGACGTTATGACTCCCGATTGCACGGATCTTCCGATGGAACTGCTTTCCCGCATCAGCAGGGGTTCGGTCCCTGCCTGTTCGCTCGGAGAAATCTAGATCCGCGTATTTTTCTCTTGACGTTTCTTTGGCAGTATCCCAAATTTAGTATAAGCTCCTAATGCAACAAATCTTTGTTGAAGCCCATAATGGAGTGATGTAAATAAAGCAGTAAATTTTCAAAAAATCCTGATGCCCTGATAATAACAACGTAGAGGCTATGAAGGGGATAATGTAAGAATTTGAAAGGCTGAAAAAGTGCAGAGGGAGATATTATGCAAAGTTAATACAGCTTTATAGAGGAAATTTATCGAATATGTGGCGAATTGATTATCTTTCAATCACTATAGTGTTCTTTATCAGTTTAGTTGGGGCTTTCAATACGACTGCACAAACCCAATCACAACAACAGACACAGACTTCTACACCACTAGAACCTCAAATTCTCCAGGCCATAGAAAGCGAAACGAGTAAAATACAGAAGGAGTTCTCTCTTGAATTTTCTAAACTAGATACTAAAGTTAACACAGAATGTAATAAAGAATTTATATGGAAAGAGCATTCGACTCAGCATTTCAATGCAATAAAACACACTTTCGATGAAACAAATAAATCAATAACAACACTGACAAAGTGGGGTCTCGGAATTTTGTCTGCTGTTTTAGGAGGCTTCGCTACTTTCATAGGAAAACAATATAAGGACTTTAAACAAATACAAGAGGATTTCAGGCAATCTAATGAAGATGTAAGAAATAAAATCGAGGGACTAAATAGGCAAGCACAAGAGCTACAGGAAACTAGAAAACAAACAAAGGCTCTCCAAAAAGAATCAGAGGACGAACTGCATGAGATAATCAAGTTAAAAGAGGACATGAAGAAAAAGGATGATGAAATATACGGAATATTAGACTTCCGAAAAGCTATAAAAAATACTAAAATTATTTGGGCAGTAGAGACTGAAAATGTTGATGATAGCGAAATCATTGGGGAATTGCAGAATAATGGTTTTAAGAGTATACACGAATGGAAAGTTTATCACAAGCCCCCCCCTCAAAAGGATGAATGCGATTTTATGGTATATTCATATAATAATTCTACAAATTCCTCGGAACGGTTACAGAGAGTGTTAACATTTTTACAGTCGACTGAAAAAAAAGTTCCCCTGATCGTTTATACATATAACAATGGAGACAAGAGTAAGCTCCCAGATGAACATGTCAATATGCTTAATAAAAAATATAAATACTATGCTTTGTCGAATACCCCTGGAAATTTTCGTTCTCTGTTTAACGGTCTGATTATCGGACAGGGAGTTAGTATTGTAGTCTGATTAAAACATATTTCGAGTGAATGGCTCAAGGGGCCCTCTATTACGTGAGTGATAGGTGAAAATCGGGTGAATTGCCAGAAAATCTGAGGGACAGACAACCGGCAGCCAAGGTCAAGATGGAGGATATAGACGTATCCAAGGGCTTGACAAGGTTCAGAGACTAGGAGTCGAGCGAAAGCAGTAATACTCCCACGAGCGCCCGACATCTCAGTTACTTGAGATGATGAGATAGTCCGTTCTACCGCTATAATCCCTAATATGAAACGGTAGAAGTAGAGGATAAAGAGCCTTTACGATAACAAAGCACAATACTGTTGTGGCTAAGTTTTTCTACTCGAAGTTTATCATATTTTGAGCATCAGATTATGTCATAAGTACTGGTTGGAATTGATTGTGTAATTTTCCAATTTGGGATATTTGGGTATAATTATTTGAGAGAACGTCCCAAATTAGCGACGTTTGCATACTTTTGTCCTTATGAAATTGGACAATATCGCAGCTAATAAGGCTTTACCCACCATTTTACCTTTCCCTGGGGTTGTTTATTAAGTAGACTAAAGAGGTGCTTATGAAAAATAACCATACTTATAGAGTCGTAATTATTGTAATGCTGATTTTGATTGTTATTGGGAAAATATTCCCGGCCAGTGCTCAGGAGACGCAGATTGAAAAACTAGAAGCGAGAATTGAAACTCTTGAGAACCGTTTAGATATAAAAAATGAATTCACTGGTGTGTCAAAAGAATTACGAGAGCAAAAGTTTACACTGATCGAACAAAAACATGCGCAGGCCATCAAAGAACTTCGAGTCGAGCAGGAAGCCTTTAAAAATAAAATACACCGAGAAAATAATTTGGTATTTGTGTTTGGAGCGGTTATTTTAACTGTTGGCATTGGAAGTTATATTGGACTTATCAAATCCACCAGGAAAAAAATTGCCGGGCAAGTTGAAGAGGTGCTGAGAACTGGTGGTGACAATCTTCAACAACTCATTGAAAGTCAGGCCATAGAAACCCTCCTCAAAAAGAAGAAGAAATTGCTGGTCATCAGTGGATCTGACACGAATATGACAAAAATGGAGAGGCAGCTGCATGCGATGAAGTTTAAACATGTTGAATCTCGTCTTCTTCATAATGTCTTTGACACAGAACAAGATATTTTTAGCCCGGATTTCCATGAAAAACGTTATGATTTAATCGTGTTTAATCAGCTTACTGAGGATGAAATCAATCGCTATGTTGAACGGAGTGAGCGAGATGTTTTTGTCGGGTTTTCATACCAATATCTGAACAACATTACAGAACGGGCAAAATTAAATTTTGCGAATTCGTTGTTTACGCTGTATACCAACATCATGAATGTCCTGAAGTATCAGCATATTATTGAGAGTTGACTCTTCTGCTTTTAGAGAGCTGCTCAAAGATGAGATCGATCGGATCCAGGATCACTATATTGATGCCCTCTGCATGGTGATAAAGGCGCTCGAATATCCCGCAGTTCAAAAACAGCCGAGGCCCACTCCGATAAGCGAGGCGCAATGGCATATTTTTCTCAACAGAATGGCCGCTTCATGTGCTGATGCTCCTCTTCAACGTGGAGCACAGGGACAGCCTGAAGAACGAGAAGCCTTGCTATGAGATATTGCCTGGATACCGATATCTATATTTTCTCAATCGACGATCTTCATAATTCCTTTGTTTCAAGAAAAAATTGTCAGAGTGGCCTGTAGTGTCCCGATGATATGGAAGATTCTCATGTGGATACTCAGGACTTTTGGCAAATTGTCCTCGTATGTACTGGCTTTTCGCCGTATTCTAAAATAAATATTAGCGAAGCTCAGGAATGCGAAGGCTGCGCTTCCGCACTCCTGAAAAAACACAGATTCAGGAGGTGGAATATGCCGCAAACCATTCAGGCCGTGATGCTCGATACGGTCTCCATCCAACAGTATATTTATGCCGCCAGTAATAAAATTAAGGAAATTATCGGCGCATCGCATCTGGTGCAGTACATCTATTGCAAGCCGTTGCAAAGCGTGATTGATGAGATGTTTCCCAAAGCTGGGGAAACATTCGTGCTTGATCACTGGAAAGATAATCCCTCCGCATTGTTCAAGCAGCGCGACCGCTTCGATGTCGGCTACATCGGCGGCGGCAACGCACTGCTCTTGTTCAAGGGTGATGACACAACGAATGCTGCACAATATGCAGAGGCATTTATCAGACAATGGACGAAGAATCTGTTGATCGACGCCCCGGGAATTATAACAGCCGTTGCGTATTACGCGACCACGCAGAATGAGCTGGACACGAATTTTCAGAACGTCAAAAAAGAACTCGATAAAAATCTGGCCGAAAACCGCTCGCAGCATCCGCCTCAAAGCACGATTCCCCGTCACGGCATCACTGCCGAGTGTTCTCGCAGCGGCTTGTCAATGGATAAGTGGAACGATCAAGTCGATCCAACAGAGCAAAATTTTGTATCGAGTGTGACTTATGCAAAATTAAAAGGGGCAAAGCAGGAACAGGATGACTTAGAACAAAAGTATCGTAAGCAACTGAGTGGAACATATATTTTTACCGACCAGATCGACAGATTAGGCCAAAAACACGGCGAGGACAGCCATGTAGCGATCGTGCATATCGACGGTAACGACATGAGCGGAAAGTTCAACAAGCCTGCTTCTCTGCAAGAATTCCGCATCTTTTCGCGCGATGTGGAAGCCGGCACGGAAAAAGCGTTTGAACGTCTTTTGGAGCATATTGTCGATAACTATGGCAAGATCATGAAGTTTCTGGGATCCGATGAAGATTCCATTCTGCCGATCAGATACATCATGTTGGGCGGCGATGACATCACCTTCGTCTGTGACGGTAAATTAGGCATCTATTTCTCAAAACTCTTTCTCGAATTTTTTGAAGAGGAGCATTGTAAAAGAGGGAAGAAGCTGACGGCCTGCGCCGGAATCGCAATTGTCAAGAGCAAGTATCCTTTTTCCCGTGGCTACGATATGGCCGCAGAACTCTGTACCAGCGCAAAAAAATCCAAAAAGGACAACGACGATGAAAGTGCGTCCTTTCTCGATTTCCAGATCTCGATGGGCGGTATTCTGGGCGATCTTGGGACGATCCGGTCGAAATATTTCCAGGCAACTCAGGGCAAACTCTTGTTCCGTCCTTATCGCGTCACAAAACAGGATCAAGGGCATAAGAAGGGGCGAAATTTTGATGAGATCCTATTAGCATTGAAGCCGCTGCGCGAGGAGTGGCCGAACAATAAGATTCATGATTTGCGGCAGGTTTTGACGCTGTCTGAATCGGCAAGCAAACAATTTGTGCAGGAGATGAAATTTCGCGATCGTGAGCTGCCGAAAATCGCGGGCGGGGATTACCATGAAACCCTATTTGATAAAGGAAGAACTCCATACTTCGATCTGATCGAATTGCTGGAGTTTTATCCCGATTTTGTTGCCGTACAGGAGAAAGGAGGACAGAGCGTATGAGCGATTATACGATCACACTGACTTTGGAATCGCCGACCCTGATCGGTTCCGGCGAAGGGTTTGGCGCACGCATCGATACGGATGTTGTGTTCGATGATGTCGGCCTGCCCTATTGCCCGGCAAAGAGAGTAAAGGGCGTGTTACTCGATGCAGCCTTGGAAGTGCAGGAAATGCTCGAACTTGCAGAGTCTGACACAAGACTTGAAATTGAACGGGCCTTTGGCATTCCCGGACAGTTCCAATCCACACCGGTGTATTTTTCCAATCTGACGCTTCAGGAGTACGGGCGGAATTATGCCTGGCTGCAATATTTGCTGGCAAACAAAGAATATAGTGACATTCTTTCCCGCGATAAAATTTCGGAAGTTCTGAGCGAAGTCCGCCAGCAGACGGCAATTGACGAAAACGGCGTCGCACAACAAAGCTCCCTGCGCCGCATCAGAGTACTTCGGGTAGGACTGGTCTTTTCCGGCACGATCAGCATTGACATCGAGGATACGCTGCAAAAGAAATCGATTCTGAACACCTTGATTTTGGCCTGCGCGAATTTTCGGGCTTTTGGCACCAAACGCAACCGCGGCTTCGGCGATGTTCAGTGCGCCTTATTCGATGGAGAACAGAACTTATCGCTGCAGGATGCCTGGAAGGAGGTGGTAGAATGTTCTGTCTGAAATACAGAGTGTACAATGAAATGCCCTTGGTATTGACGTCGAGGGCCGGCGATCCGAATATCGTGAAAACTGAACAATACATTCCCGGCAATATGATTCTGGGAACCCTGGCAAAACGCTGCCTGGATCGGCTGCCGAAAGGCTCTGGAGAAACAGCCTGTGACGATTCGTTTTTTCGCGAGTGTTTTGTGGGAGGACGAATGAGCTTTGGCCCGGCCTACCTGACTGTAGAAGATGCCGACGGAGAACAGCAGCCCTATTTTCCGTTGCCGGTATCGATCCGGCAAGAGAAATATGCCGAAAAGCTGTACGATTTTCTCTACCAGGAAGAAAAGCCGTTGCTGAGGACAAAGAAAGTCAAAGGATTTGGCCGGTTGAATGAGAAAGAATGGCAGAAGAAAGAGGTCGAGACAAGTTTGAATTTCCACCATGCCAGAGATCGCAACACCGGCATCACCGACGGCGAAAAGATCTTTACCTACGAATCGATCGATCCGGGGTACTGCTTCGAAGGCTGCATTCTTGGAGAAAAAGAGGATTTGCAGCACCTGCTGGACATATGCGATCTGCAATGGGCCGCCTATCTGGGCCGCTCGAAGAACGTCCAATATGGCAAGATTCGTTTCGTCTTTCTTCAGGAAGAGGCCCGGGAATATGCCTCCGATTCTTGCCTGCCGGCTGAATGGAGCGATGAAAGAGGAATTTCTCTGTCACTGCTCTCTGATACGATTATCTATAACGAACATGGATTTCCATCGACCGATTCAAAGGATCTGACAGCATATCTCAGCAGGATCTTGGGATGTAGCGTGAACGTTGAAAAAGCCCGAACCAGACAGGGCAATTCGGAAAATTTCGTCGGAGTCTGGCGTCTGCGAACCCCTTCCGAATACTGTTTCCTGGCTGGCTCGAGTTTTTTGCTTGAACTCGGTGCGTACGATGCGGGAAAACTCGCTGACTTAGAAATGAGCGGCATCGGCGAACGCACTCATCAGGGTTTTGGCCGCTGCCGTTTCGCCTGGCAGACCGAAAAGGAATTGAAGCTGCAAGAGACTCATAAACCCTCTCTTGTGAAGCCGGAAGGCAAGGTCCCGGAAATGACTCGCGAAATCCTCAGCACCTTACTTGTTCAGACTCTTGAAAAAAAGACGGAATTTCTGGCGATTCAAGCTCAGAGTAAATTCTTGCGGCTCCCGACCAACTCCTTGCTCGGACGGCTCGAAAATACTATTAGCAACGCCGCCAGCACCAAGGAATGGCATGATTTTTTGAAGGATCTTCGTAAGACCGCCAAAGCCCAACTGGAAGACTGCCACAACACGCGGAAAAGCTTGTTGAGTTATCTGCTGACGGAAAAGATCGATGCCCGGATTGTGATAAAAACGTCTGCATCGAATCTTCAGAACTTTGTCGATGATTTTTCGCTGAGACTCGACAAGGAAGACGAATTGAATGCACGGCTTTACAAGCGTTATTGGGTCATTTTTCTCTCAATGATGCGTAAACGGAAAGACAGGGAAGGAGGGAGAAACTGATGGCAAACACAAGGGATCCGCTCAGCGGAAAAATTATGATACAAGGAATACTCCAATGCCAATCTCCCCTCCACATCGGAAATGGGAACAGCGAACGAAGTGAGCTGGACATTCTGCTCGATAGTAAGCAACAAGTTTTTATCCCAGCGACCAGCCTGATCGGAGCCTTACAGCATGCCGCAACACACGCGCTGCCTTTAACATTTCAGGAAGATCATCAGGACGAGCTGAAACGTTTCTGGGGCTATACGGAAAAACAGCCTGATGGTCAGAGCAAAGGTCATCAAAGCCTGTTACGCTGCTCGGATTTGCATCTCTCTGAAGGCGAAACAGCGACAGTTGTTATTCGGGACGGCATCAAAATCGATAATACAACGGGCGTTGTTGAAAAAACCGGCAAATACGACTATGAACTTGTCGAACCAGGGGCATGTTTTTCGCTGAACCTGGAGATGCGCTACCGACAATCCGAACGAGCATTCGTCAAGCAGATGGCGGCAACATTGTACGCCATGCTCGCAAATGGAGAAGTCCGTTTAGGAGCCAAGACAAATAACGGCTTGGGAGAAGTGGTCCTGCTTGAGGAGCGATCTTCACTGTACCATTTTGACTTTTCCGATCAGGGGGCAATCTTACACTGGCTGTCAAAACAACACTGGGATGAGCATATCGTAGAAGCGAAGGACTTAGCTGAAGCCTGCGAACGTCATGAAGATCGCCTGTGCATGGATGTGACGCTGCGCCTCAAGCATTCGTTGATCATCCGATCCTATGCCGCCGACCCGAAAATGCCGGATGCGGTGCATATCAGTTCAAAGGCCAAGCCGATCTTGACCGGCAGTTCGTTAAAAGGGGCGATTCGAGTCAGAGCAGAACGCATTTTGAACACCATTGGGACATCAGCGGAACCGGTGCTCAAGAGCTTGTTCGGCGACGTGAATAAAGAGGAGAAGACTGCCAGGAAAGGTCGTCTGCACGTTCAGGAAGTCCCCCTCCCCGGCTATCAGGCCGAATTGCAAACCCGCATCAAAATCGACCGCTTTACCGGAGGAACCATTGAAAGCGCTCTCTTCGACAGTATGCCTCTGTTTAACGATCGAGAGCAGGAGATTCACCATCTCCGAGTATATATCGAGAGATGTAAAACGCACGAGTGTGGTTTGCTCCTGCTGATTTTGAAAGACCTGTGGATGGGCGATCTTGCGATTGGTGGCGAGAAAAATGTCGGTCGGGGTGTCTTTGAAGGTCTGGGAGCTAAAATCGATTGGAATGCTAAAACGTTCCGAATCGACAAAGGGTTGAATGTGTCTGCCGATCACCAGGAAGAAAATCCCAAAGCCGCGCTTCAAGATTATGTGAACGTTTTGTGGGAATATGTCAAGGAGGAACACCATGACTGAGACTCCGAAAAAGGAAAATGGATTGACCCTGCGACCGATACGAACGAAGGTCAGGAAACGAGAGTGTGTTGCTGATATTCAGGCTGCAATTGCCGAAGACCTGACGCTGGACTCAGAATTGTTGTTTGTCGCGTATATGGCCGAAGAGGTGATCATCGATCGTTATACGCCGGACACTGTGCTTGAAAAAGATCTTGTCCTGCGTCTTCGCGTATTTAATCGCGATGAAGAACTTTTCTTGTGGCGAAGCCGCGGAACCTTAAAAGGACGGGTGCGTTACGATTATCCGGCGAACAGCGAAAAAGGGGACCCGGTCGACATCGTCGAAGCGAATCAGGTCCTGTTCGGCACAAGAATCGACAAGCGGGCAGAGAATCGGACAAGGATAACAGAAGACCGGGGAACGAGCCTGACTCTGCCGTTCAGCGATCTGAAAAGCGATAAAAACGGTCTGTTGCTCGAACGTCCCTGCATCACAACTTACAACTACATTGGCTGCAACGAAGCCCATCAGGCCACCTATATCGATTGCCGTTTTGTCCGGCTTCTCCCCAGTCACCCGGATAAAGCCGCGCAGCAAGGAGGGCAGATATAATGGCAAAAGCAAAACTGGTCGTCAAGACTAAAGGAAACAGAAGACAGGCCGAACTTCATTTCGAGCAAAAGGGAGTTATCAGACCTTATCCCGAGGATTTTCCTAAAAAGCATACATCCCGTCACGGCCATGTCGTTGAAGTCGAACTGCGAGGAGAAAAAATCGTCAAAATCCAGGATAGAAAAGATGTACTCTACTTCACAATGGGCGCAGGGCTTTCCACTCCATCGAAAGCTAGCATTCACACAAGGGGCCAAACAGATCGCCCTCGCCCTCAAGACACTCGAAAATCGTCCAGGCGTGCCAATAGAAAAGGAACATCTTTCAAAAAACCGTCCCGGACTCAGTCGTCAGCCCATGCGCCGTACAACTTTATTCCCTTGAATGAACAGGTCGTGGAAGCCCCACAACCTCCGGCCCTCGATCGCTATCATGACGGCAAAAACACCGGCTGGATCGATCTGAAGCTTGAAACGGTCACGCCGCTTTACATTCGGGGCACGCTGACAGAAGAGGAGATCACGGCCGAGAAAGAGGCTAAAGACATCTCCCGATTTTTTGGCCCAGGCGGCAAATTGTGTGTTCCCGGAAGCTCCCTGCGCGGCATGACCAGGACATTAGTGGAAATTGTCAGTTTTGGCAAATTCGGCTTCTTCGATGATAAACGTCTCTACTTCAGAGCCTTCGCCGATAAAAGCGGTTTGCGTCGCGAATATCAGCAGCGTATGAGTTCTTACGATCGGAAAGCCGGACGGGCAAATTACAAGATGTCGGCCGGCGTGTTGCGAAAGTGTGGGTTCAAACAATATGAAATCGTGCCTTCCGACAAGTTCTGGCAGATTCAGCAGGGACAAGCTCAGACTGAACTCCGAAAACGGGGTGAGCATTATCAGCAGTTCGAATTTTACCCACTCGATAACGAATATCTGGTCGTCTCCGGGGAAATGCCGAAAAAACAAAAAGATTGGAAGATTCAATTTCCGCCGCAGAACGCTGTACCGATTCCTGTGCCCGAAGATGATGTCAAAGAATTTCTGAACGATGCCACCCGGGCCGAAGAGGTACCGAACTTGATCGCGTTGGCCGACAAAGACCCTGTGCCCTGTTTTTATTCGAGATGGACCGATCAACAGGGCCGGCAGCGAATTTCATTCGGCCATACCGCCATGTTCCGCCTGGCCTATGAGAAAAAGATCGGCGATCATATCCCGGACAAACTCAAAGATCAGGATCGTATTGACTTTGCCGAAGCGATTTTCGGCAGCAATGACATGGAGTTTGCCGGACGAGTCTTTTTTGAAGATGCGACCCTTGACAAAGGGCAGGAAGATGTCTTAATGGGCGAAGGTACGCCCAGAATTCTGTCATCGCCAAAACCCACGACGTTCCAGCACTATCTGGTACAGCGCAGCGACGACATCAAACAGTTGAACCATTATAACAGCCGCATCGATATTCGGGGAAATAAGCTCTATTGGCATAAACCGGGCGCTGCAGAAGACGACACGCTTTGGAAAGAAGAGCCTTCTGTGTTGAAGGAGCTCAAAGAAAAAAAGAAAGAGGACACCCAACATACCGTCATCAATCCGGTGAAACCGGAAACCACCTTTACCGGACGCATTCGCTTCGAGAATTTGAGCGATGCAGAACTCGGCGCCCTCTTATTCGCCCTGGATCTGCCGAATGGCTGCCGGCACAAACTCGGCATGGGCAAGTCCCTCGGATTGGGATCAATTAAAGTGACCCCCACACTGCATCTGTCGCAGAGAACACCAAAAGACAACGCGAAATCCCGCTATACCGATCTCTTCTGCGAATGGGAGCAGGAGCCTTTGGCATCTGACGCAATCAATGAGAAAAAAGACAAATTCGAAGCGTATGTGAAGGAAAAAATCGGACACGAAGGCTCGCTCTGGAAGACCAACCGGCTTCAGGAATTACAGACCATGCTCGATTATAAAATCGGTCTCAAATTGCAGTCGAAAAACGTCTATATGCAGCTTGGCGAGTTCAGAAAACGTGCTGTATTGCCAGAACCGTCGAAGGTCTGAAAACCGGTGCGCAAGAAGCTTTATCTATGAATAAAGCAAACATGTCTTTGACGTTGAACTTTAACGGAAGCGTTCGGCTTTTGCTACACAGCGAGGTAAAAACCTTATGCCATTCAGCATTCTTTTGCAAGGCTACCCGACTGAGAACGCCCCTGTGCCGCACGTACAGGGAGCGACGGTGCAGGGGATGTTCCTGAATCTCTTGGAGCAGGTCGACCCGACCGTGGCGCGGCGTCTGCACGATGACAGCAAGTATCGCCCCTATACCCTGTCGCCTCTGGGGATTGGGGAACCGACGAAAAATTTCGATGGCTTCCGCCTGCCGTGCCAATACGACCTGCGGGCCGGGACGCCTTGCTATCTCCGAATATGCTTGTTGGAAGACTCGATCTTTCCAACCTTCAGCCGCTACTTTCTGGATCGCCCGGAACCGCTTTTTCGCCTTGGTGGCTCGAACTTTAAGGTCACCGACGTGCTGGTGTCACAGAACGGCAGCAGCCCCTGGTGCGCCTATGTTCCTTATGAGCAATTGATTGACACGGCGTCGCACAGTCTGCGCAAAATAACGCTGCAATTCCTGACTCCTGCCAGTTTCCGGCGGGGAAATGTCGATTTCCCCTTACCGGATTCGCGTCTGGTCTTTCGCAGTTATCGTCTACGCTTCGAGGAGTTCTGCCGACTCGTGCATTTTCCCGACGATTTCGATGAACAGGTCGAATTTCATACTGGCATTGCCCGCCTGTATCACCTGGAAACCCTTTTGCTGAAGACGAAACGGGTCTCTCTGATCGGTTTTACAGGACGTGTAACCTATCAGCTCGATTCGCAGGCCCCGCCAGACCTGATTGCGCGGATGAATCTGCTGGCGGATTTCGCTTTTTTCTGCGGCACTGGACGCAAAACAGCGATCGGCATGGGGCAGACCATACGCCTGCGCTAGACCTGTGAACGGCCTGAAACACCCATCAGCACGGCAAAAACCCTCCTCCGGCAGAAACAGGTTGTGAAAAAAAGTAAAATTTTTTTCCGGATTTTTCTCAAAGAATCCTATACTATATTATAGAACAAGAAACCGCTGTGACAGAAAAAGAAGCCGCTGTGACGGAATGAGTCCCCATACGCTTCATGATACTCATACAAGGACATTCTTCATGAAAGACATACGTAGTACAGCGTTGTCTCGTACAGCTTTGTCAGTACCATACGCCGAAGAGGGCGACACGACGAGAGCTCTCCTGTGATCTGACTGCATGTTCTGCGCTCTCCACTGCCAGACTTCTTCGGCAAGAATTGATCGATCGACCTGATGCACTCAACTTCTGCAGGAGGACGCATATGAACTATTTACGATCATTCGCCAGAGACGTCGAACGCAGTCTGGGAACAAGAGAGCGCCTGGCTTGCCCTTCGTTCCTGAAATCTACCGTCAAATACGCCCAGAAACTGGGATGCCATCCCGAAGATGCCCGGGAGATCGTGTACGAAAGCCTGTCTGTGCTGCTGATCAAGGCCCAGAAACAGGAACTGCGCAGTAAGTCCTCTCTCAAGGCATTGACACGCCGAATTACACATCATCGCTGCGTCGCCCATCTCAAACGGAAATTCAGCCGAAAGCGCGGTTGCGGCGCAGATCATTTCGCGTTTGACGAAAGCTTCCATCATGTCCAGTACGATCTCACACACCATTGCGATCCCCTGCAGCTCTTAACAAAACAAGAGACCTGGACGCTGGTCATGCAGTGGATCGACAGCTTGAAACATGAGGACTATCGCGCGGTCTTTACCCTGCGGATGAATGGCTATGAGCGCCGTGAAATCAGCGAAAAGCTCTGCTTACCTCTCAAACGGATTGACACGATTCTGCATCACGGCCAGAAGCAACTCGCAGCCCTGGCCAAAGGTTATTAGACACGCTCCGGGTTTGTCCCGGAATTGAACTGAATGAGGTGAACACGCGCGCGCTGAGGCAGGCATGGGCCGAGCCCCGGGGCTTGGTCTGTGCTTGCCATCTCTGATGGACTATATTCCGATTTCGAGTCTGAATCAGTACAGCTATTGCCCGAAAAGCGCCTGGTATCAGTTTGTGGCCGGTGAGTTTTACGAGAGTGCCGACACGCTTGAAGGGGCTTTGCTGCACGAACGCTGCGATTCTTCTGAACGCAGTGTCCTGGACGGCGTGATTCAAACACGGACCGTCTGGCTCTATTCCGACCGCTACGGCCTTGTCGGACTGGCCGACCTGGTGGAAGAGCGCGCAGAGAGCATCTGGCCGGTAGAGTATAAAAAAGGCCGACCCGGTGAGTGGAAAAATCAGCAAATCCAGCTCTGCGCCCAGGCCCTGTGCCTGGAAGAAATGCGCGGCCTGAAACGCCCTATTCGGAAAGGCTATCTCTATTATGCCGCCTCCCGGACAAGGCAAGCTGTGCGGTTCAGCCGCAGGCTGCGCGCGCAGACACTTCACACAATTGAGGCGGTTCATGCGCTGATGAACACAGGGCAGCGCCCCGAAGGCCGCTATAGCCGCAAGTGTCCGAGATGCAGCCTGTATACGATCTGTCTGCCGCGAGAGGTGGAACGCATCAAGACACGCAGACGCTGGCCCCGCTTCTAAAACAGCGGCCGCGCCGGGCAGGACTCGACGCCTGCGTATGTTCAGGAGGAAAAGAGAATGGCAGTTGTCTATATTCAGGAACAGGGGGCAGTCTTGCGAAAGACCGGTGAACGCCTGCGGGTGACCCTGAAAAACACGGTCTTGCTCGACCGGCCCTTAATCAATGTCTCACAGGTCGTGGTCTTTGGTCAGGCCAGTATCACGGCAGCCACCGTACAGACACTGCTGGAAAAAGAGATTGAAGTCTGCTATCTGACCCAGCGGGGACGCTTTGTCGGACGCTTGCTGCCCGCAGCCTCGAAAAATGGCCTGCTGCGCCGCGCGCAGTACCGCGCTGCCCTGGATGCAGAACAGACACTGGCTCTGGCCCGGCAGTTCGTGATCGGGAAATTGAGCAATATGCGCACCATGCTGCTGCGCTATGCCAGGAAAGAACGCTCGTCAGCGATCGAAAAAGCAGCCGAAAAGATGAAGGCTGCGCTGAAACGAAGCCGCAAGGCCGTACGAATCGAACAGCTTCGGGGACACGAAGGAGAAGGCTCGGCAGCCTATTTTTCGGTCTTCAATGAGATGATCGAGCCGTCGGAGTTCTCCTTTCGCACCCGGGTGCGGCGGCCCCCGACCGATCCGGTCAACGCCTTGCTCAGTTTCGGCTACGCGCTCCTGGCCAATGAGCTGTTTTCCGCGGTCAATATCGTCGGGCTCGACCCCTATGCTGGCTACTTACATGCCGACAGCTATGGGCGGCCTTCGCTGCCGCTTGATCTGATGGAAGAGTTCCGGGCGCCCTTTATCGACTCGATTGTCCTGAGCTGCCTGAATAAGCGGATGTTGAAGCGAGCCGATTTCCAGGAGGAGATGGGCGCAGTGTCCCGCCTGACCGACTCGGGGCTGCGGGTGTTTTTAACGCTCTATGAGGAACGCAAGCAGGCACAGTTTCAACATCCGCAGCTCAAACAGACCATCAGCTATCAGCGAGCGTTCGAACAGCAGGCGCGTTTTCTGGGAAAAACCCTGCAAGGCGAGTTAACGCAGTATCCGCCCTTAATGATCAAATAAGATCTGTGTCAGACCTGCGGAAGCGCGGCTTCAGTGGAAGCGCGGCTTCAGCGGCAAAGGCCCTGTTTTCCGCAGCTCTGTCTTGAGCCTATGAATATGGCATTTACTGTTGTGTACGTTCTCACAAAGCTGCAGCGCTGGTGTTTCGCGCTGGCCTGGAGACTGTTTATGCTGCTCTATTGTGCCATCGGGCTGGGCGCGATGGCTGTACTCTTTTTAATTGAAGCGCAGTTTTTTATGCAGATGACACAGCATGAAGCCCTGGGATACGGTATCGCAACGATTCTGGAAGTCACGAAAGTCGGAACCAGTCTCATTAAACAAGCGGTCTCGATTGCGGGCGGGGTGTATCGGCTGCGGATTTCCTCGCTGGTCCAAACTGTGACCTTCGTTCTGCAAATCGTGCTGGTGCTGGTCACGCTTTTTGCCTCGCTGGCTGTGGTGACCAGCTATCTGGACGGCAGAGCGTTGCAGGGCGGCTCTCTGGATGTGAACCGGCCGGGAGAACACGTGCAACCGGTCATTGATGCGACCCTGGCAATGCTGGAAGACGGACTGGAAATCCGTGTGAAACGATCGACCTTCACAACTGTCGCAGCATTGCTGCTCAGCGTCTTATTTCAGGGCATTGTCTACAGTATTTTCGGGCACGTGCTGGCGACACACTCGCGTGATATCGAATATATTTTTGCAGGCAAGATGCAGCGCCTGGACGTAAAAAAAAACTTCAACGTGAACACATGAGGCAGGAGGCACAGCAATTCCGGGTCGTTGAGGCCCGGCGTGATGCACAGGCAGAATTGGAGCGTCTGAGTTCCGAAGCAGCACGAAAGCTGAACTAAGAACATTGCCGGAGTGCGGAAGCGGTCGTGCCCGCAGGAAGTTGGGGGGCGTGAACGCTGCGTGTCCCGCTGAGAGCGGCGCGCTTCCCTGCCCCGGCGCAGCGCGGAGTGACACAATGACACAAGATTCGACGCAGCAGAGCATGAAGCGGCCGGAAGAGAATCCGGTCATGAAACGTGTGCTGGATGAAACTGACATGTATTATGAAGATCATAGAGATCGCGAGCGAACGCTGCTTCAGAGATACTTTCCCGATCGACAGCAGCGCCAGATCGAAATGGCCCGGCACAAAACTGTCAAAGCCCGTTATGAATTTCTGATGAAAGCGATGCAGATCGATCATCAGGCCCAGTTACAAGGGATTCAGGAGATGTATAACGATTTTCTGATTAAAGGGAAAGCGCAAATTCGTAAAGACCGCGACGAGTTTTTCCAGAATCAGCTGGAAATCCTCATGAGCAGTCTTACGCGCAAAAGCCAGGAATTCAGCGAGCGCCTCAGCACAGCCTATCAGGAGCTGGAAAGGATCAAAATACCGATTCTGCGTGAACGGCAGGAGCAATTGCTCCTGAAAGTTTCCGAAGGCTATTATGCAACCGCCGAGCGCTTGATGACCAACTTTCGAAATATTTTGAACGAAGAGATCGATCGCCCTGAAGGCTTGAAAAATTCACAGGACTTTGAAGAATGACGGACAGGACCAGCGACGCACAGCGTTGCTGGTCCCGCGACCTCGTATGTACACCATCGTGTCTTATGATATTCAACACGACAGGCGGCGCGGCAAACTCTTCAAGGTCCTCAAGGATTATGGGACCTGGGTCCAGTACAGCGTCTTTGAATGCGACCTGTCGCGGAAGGATTTTTTGAAATTGCGCCATCGGCTGAAGGCCTTGTTAAAGGACGGCGATGATGACAGCGTGCGCTTTTATCCGCTCTGCGAAGACTGCCGGCGCAGCATCGAGCGGATCGGAGGCGTAGTGCCTTCAGACGATATGACGGTGATTATCTGAAAGCAGGGAGGCGTGTGAGAACACAACGCGCACAGTGGAAGCACCGCTGTGCGCGCGGCTCAGCACAGGCAAAAGCTCTATGCCGGAATCATGGGACAGTCTGCCGTGGAACAGCATGCAGCGCACGCTGCGACAGATCCAGATGAAGATGGTCGAGGCCGAAGAGAATGCTGACAGCGCCGAGGTTGCGCGCTTGCAGCGTAAGATTCTCGCCTCCCGTGAGGCGCGCCTGCTGGCTGTCAGGCACGTCAGTTCCAACAGCGGAAAGCGCACGCCGGGCGTGGATGGACATGTGTGGGACACGCCCGGCCAGAAGCTCGAGGCCGCGCGTACGCTGAGCCCCGACGACTATCAGCCCCGCCCTGCCCGACGTGTGCTGATCCCAAAAGGCTCCGGCTGCTCCCGTCCCCTGAGCATCCTGACAATGAAGGATCGCGCCATGCAGGCCCTTTATCTTTTTACACTCGATCCGCTGGCTGAAACTCATGCAGACCCGCATTCCTACGGCTATCGAAAATTCCGTTCAGCGGCCGATGCCATTGAGCGCTGCCGCGAAATCTTCGAGGCAGAGGATGCACCGGCGTGGGCTCTGGAAGCCGATATTGCACAATGTTTTGACTCTGTCAGCCACGACTGGCTGCTGAGCCATATTCCGCTTGAGCGCAAGCTCCTGCGCGCCTGGATCACAGCGGGCTATATGGAAGAGGGGAAGCGCTTTCCGGCAGAGCGCGGCCTGCCGCAGGGGGGCATCATCTCACCGGTCTTGATGAACATGGCGCTTGATGGTCTGGAAGCACAGCTCAGCGAATGCGCGCGCGCCGGGCGCCGGGCAGAACAAGTGTTTTTTACGCGCTATGCCGATGATTTTGTCGTGATCTGCCGCAGCAAACGGGTCTTGCAGCGGCGCATCCGTCCCTGCATCGAAGCCTTTCTGGCAGAGCGGGGCCTGCGCCTGTCAGAGGAAAAAACCCGCCTCAGCCCGCTCAGGCGTGGGATCGACTTTCTCGGCGTTCACTTTCGGCAGAGCAGGCAGGGGCTGAAGATCAGTCCGGCGCCCGGGAATGTCGAGCGGTTTCTGCAAAAAATCGACCAGATCCTGCTGGCAGACGCCAGCGGCGACCCGGATCGGATCGCCAGGAGCCTCAGCCGCATGCTACGCGGCTGGAGCGAGTATTATAAACATCTTGATGCGCTGCCCGAACGTCTGCGTATTGATCGGCATGTTGGCAATGCCCTTTGGAAGTGGAGCCTCGCCCAGGAACGCGGCGTGCTGAAACGCCGGAAGGTCCGGCGGCGTTTCAGCCGGGGCTCGGGCGGCATTCGCACTTTTCTGGATTCCGCCGGGATACCGGTCTTTGCCACCCGTGACGTTGCGCGATGTCCTCATACGCCGATCGAAGCGGATTGCAATGCCTATGCGCTCGGCTGGCAGGATTATCTGCGCCGGCGGCGCCACAGTCAATCCCAGGCCGTCGTTACTTCAAATGATGCCGGAGATGACCGGCTCCTTGCGTGCAGTTCCAAAGCGTACAGCGCGCTGCGAGTTCTGTCTGTAAGGGCCGTGTCGGAGTATTTTCCGAGCACCTGAGGTTGTGGAACGCCAGACCTGTCTACAATCAGCTCTAAGTTCCTCTAAGATCAAGACTTGCGCGGATTTGTACACAAGCGGGATGCTCGGAAATGTCTAACCCCTTTAAACTCAGTGAGTTGGATAAATTACTGCTGAGCGAACTGCTGAGTTGAGCTGAGGGAATTCATGTACACTATGGACTTGCTCGGAACAGAGGGTCTAACTGCTTGATTTCAGGGCTGTTAAAA
>PDSJ01000007.1 GCA_002748425.1 candidate division KSB3 bacterium
TATCTTCCGGAAATCTCTAAAGTCATTCACCATGGCGGCGTCAGCAGCACGATTAATTTGTTCGATAATAATCAACGACAAAAGCACCTCATGGGCTGGAAATCACGCTTTCTCTTCATCAAAAAGCATTATCCGCTGTGGCGCAGAATAGGGGTTCTGACAGCAGTCTTAGGGGCATTCGGTGTGAATGGAATGCTCTATACTCTTGCCGCCCTAAAACGAAGGGATTGGCAGTATTTTCAAATCAATATGAGTGCGCATCTTGTCATTACCCGCGAAGGGCTCCAAATGCTCACGGCATTCCAACCTGCGCCGCAGCCGAGATTATATCAATCTTGAGCTGCAGAAAAAATAACCCAATCGCTGTCTGGCGCTCTTTAAAGAGAATCCGAATTGTGATGCGTACTCCTATGCAACCCCGCCAGAATCGAAGACTGCGATGAAACTAACTATATCGAGAAAATTGTCAAGATGATCGAAACCAATCAGCATTTTGGACACTCCTCGTTATCATGTTAAAAAAAGGATCACCATATTGACCTGGACCTGAATCAACCATTTCAACGCGTTATAGTCGTATCCGCAGCTTTCTCAGCTGCCTGTTTTACCGCGTCACATTCATTCCTGCGATAGCGACTCAATCTCATTACAAGACAATCCGGTAAGTTCACAAATGTCAGCCAGTGCATAGCCTTTTTTCAGCATCTTGCGGGCGGTATCCTGTTTTTCCGTCACCCGCCCCTGTTCCATGCCCTTCTGCATACCCTGCATAAAGCCTTCTTTGCGGCCATCCCGTTTGGCCGTATCCAGGGCGTCTTTGCGACCGGTTTCTTCCATGGCCCAATAATCGTAAATATCCATCTCGTCCCGGGTCCAGTTATGCTGCGCCAGAATCTCAAAGGCCTCAGGGATTTCATGGGGCTCAGTCAGGGGGCTGGGTATCACATGCAGTTCCCCGGCATGTTTGAAAAACCAGATCCATTTCTCGATGGTCGTGGTCAAGTCCTCAAGCGGGGTCGTGAATTTGGGTAGTTCGATGAAGTTGAGTTCCAGGTCTTTGATCTCCTGTTTGAAGCTCTTTTTATCGAGAATCAGATGGGTTGAGAGGTAGTCCGGGGAATCGAAGAGGCGAAAATTGAGAATGCCGATAAACACGACCTGATTGAGTTTGGGATACTGTTCGGCTCTGGCAATCTGGCCCACATAGGCTTTGGCGCTGTAATACAAGGCGCGCTTGGCAAAGTAATCCTGTTTTTCCACCTGCATTTCCACAATAAAGGTCACGCCCCCTCGGGTGATGGCGCGTACATCCAGATTGGTTTCTTTGAGAATGCTGATTTTAGGAGCCTGATAGGGATTCAAAATCCTGATCTCGGCGATTTCATGCTCACCCTGCAGATCGAGAGCGGCATTCAGAAAAGAGATCAGAATCTCGGTCTTATTCTCGTTGCCAAAGACTTTTTTAAAAGCAATATCGCTGGTAGGATCGGCAAAGGTCATAGCATCGTCCTCCTGCTTGTCATGGAATACGCAAAAATGTGTATACGCGACACTCTCTAAAACAGTAGAGCGCAGGCCGGAAAACTGTCAAGTGAAAGGAGAGGCCTCTTTCACAACCGGAGAGTGACATGCTCAATTCCAGGAGATTCGCCGCCCCTGGCTCTGCGCGCTGGCCCACATGCCCCAAGGGGGCATTGTACGACAAGGCCGGGAAAAAACGACAGCACTTCGAGAGGCTCTCTCCATACCGGCGTGATAAGAAAAAAGACACCCCCAGAGGCCGACCCCGCAGCATGCAACTCACCCGCAATCCTCCGGATCGTATCACTCGTCAGCCTGAAAGAGGGGCTGTCGCAGAGTCATCAAGGGTTAACAATCGAATATCTTCCAAATCCCGGACCCTGCCTGCCGCGCGTTTTGAGGCGATCAGATCATCTTTTGAGACCAGAAAAAAGGTCTGTCCCTGGTATTCAACAGTGTCTTTGCGTTCCCAGGCGTCAGCAAACTTGATTCCGGGAGTCGCTGTTTGGACGTCAATGCGAACCCGGTCTTTAAAAATGGTAATTTCATTGGCGAGAATGCTTTGAGCGTCAGTGAGCGTGGCAGTGCCAATTCCGGCCTCTTCTAAGGCATCCAGTACACGTTGAGCATTCTCCGGAGTGGCTTCGATCAGAACATCCAGATCAAACGTGGCGCGAGGCACGCCATGGAGAATTGCGGCGATTCCGCCGATGACAAGATATTTCACATCATGCTGCTGAAAGCTCTTGAATACGTCCTGTAAGCGATTGAGCACCGCGTTGCTCCACAATAGTTGGATTGACGGATAAGATCAGATCGGTAAACATACACAGCATGTCCATGCGTTCGTCGAGCGGCAATGCACGGAACCAGAGGGTTTTCGCCTCAATCGTTTCATCCTGCCATTGATGGGAAATCGTTGGTTTCATAGATCGTACTTCTCCTCATGTTTTTTGATGTCAGGTTCAGATGATGCCAGTATCTTTTAGCACAGAACAGCAGAAGATGGTATCTCTGTCAAACGAAAGATGCATATTCTTTAAAAGGCGGAACTCTTCAGGTCGTCACATCGCTGCCAGGAGCGCCATCGAGTGATGGTTGCGCCCGGAAGCAAAAGCGGCGTTGCGCGCTCCTGAACACGTTCAATTCCAGGGGATTCGCCGCCCCTGGCTCTGCGCGCTGGCCCACATGCCCCAAGGGGGCATTGTACGACAAGGCCGGGATGCCAAGCCCGGGAAAAAACGACAGCCCTTCGAGAGACTCTCTCCATATCAGCGTGATAAGAAAAAAGACACACCCCGGAGGCCGACCCCGCAGCATTTACCTCACCCGCAATCCTGTGGGGGCTTCTCACCCGTTTGCCGCGCCTGTTTGCGCTCCGAGGCCGTCCGAAATGAAAGGCAGTGCTTAATGAGGCTGCCTCAGCAGGGCAACAACATGGCACGGCAGGCTGATACAAAACCCATATGCCGGTCTTCCCCATCCGTTTTTCTTCATTCCTCATTCCTAATTCTCAGTTCTCCGCTTCCAGCCAGTGGTGGCTGTATTTCTGATACCATTGGAAAAGTTTTTTACTTCGAAATTCACCATAAAATGTCTGCGAAGATTGTCGCCACTTCCCAAATTCTCCAACAACATATTCTTTCCCAGTAAGAATTCGAAAAAATCCTTGTATGAGATTGTCTCCATCAAAAATTTCTACGAAAAAAGCATCAGAGATCGCAAACCGATTTGGAAGCCAAATTGCTCGATTATCGGCAAAAGAATCCAACAATTCCTGAATTATTGGCTCAAACAATGTCAACTCGATGTATTTATTATTTCGGGAGTGCCGAAACCCCCGTAAAGAAAAAAACCTATTTCAGCAGAAGATATATTCAAAACGATTTCTAGCCCTGCTTTTGCAGTATGATCCGTTAAATAACTCGCTAAATTAGGCATGGAAACAGGGTTTGGACCTCCCACTGTGGAAAGAATTATTTTGAGTATTTTTCTAGCATGTCTATCTAAAGAAATTCCCACCATGTACGCATCTGGGAAGAATTTTTCTCCCAATGTGCTATAGACGTTCTGTAATCCTTCAAAATAATTAGAAGCAATGGGAAGGGTGTGCTGTACCTACAGTTACTGTTTCTAGTAAACTAAATTCCCCTGATGGATCAATAAAACTTACAGGATTATCATTTCCATACAGATACCGATGTAAGCTCGTTGGTTCTGTTGGAAAACCCTCAACCGGATCTGTGGTCAAAAAGCGCCCCAAGCCCGGCTGATAATAGCGCGCGCAGGTAGTAGTCTTCCAACTCTGGATTGTATTGCTCCCCGCAATACAGCTAGGAGTTGCCGCTGCTTTGGGCCAGCACTTGGCCGTAGTCATCGTAACTGTATTCGGTGGTGTTGCCCAACGGATCGGTAGCAGTCAAACGGTTACCCTGATCATCGTAGCTAAAGCTCACCGTATTGCCTAAGGCATCGGTTTCTTGCAGCACATTGCCGTTTTCGTCGTATTGGTATTCGATGGTGCGGCCTAACTGGTCTTTGACCCGTTCGATGCTGAGCACATCCCCGGAGGAATGCCCGATCTGGCTTTGACTGTAGCTGATCTTGTGCCCGTAGGGATAGGTGATGCTTTCGATGCCGGTTCGTTGAGCAATGATGTAGACCATGCCGTCTTCCAGCGTCAGTTTGAAACGGGTCGGGTTGTACTCGCTGCCTTCCCAGTCCATCAGGCTGCCGCCATTTTCGGAGAGCAGGAAGACCTCGTTGCTGACACCAATCGGCTCTAAGCTGCCTCTGGTGCCATCCAGCGGCGTATACGACACGTTCATCGGGAAAGAGGCGTCCATAATCGGATACAATCAGTTCCAAACACCGCCCCGTCTCCTAAACGTAAGGCCAGCACTTTGCGGGTGCGGAGAATCACGTAATAGGTTCTCAGGAAGGAGCCTCTGGCTTCTTCGCCCCAGCCTTCATGCGGCAGGCTCCAGCCCGTCCCGAAACTGCCGTCATGCCGGTTGCGGCTGTCGTACACACGCCCCAGCAGCAGCGGATAGCCCAGTTCGGGAATATTAAAATCGATCAGATAGAATTCGACCCGGCTGATGCTGCCGTCGCTGTCGCTGGCCCGGGCCTGCAAGATGACTGTTAAGCCTTCTTCAAAACGCGCGGCCTCTGCCGGTTGTAACAGGCTGACGGTCGGCGGCTTCGTTGGGCGGCAGAATCGTGAGTCTGTATTGTTGTCCGCCGATCCCCCCTTGACCGTCATCGACGATGATTTTCACGTCATAGCTTCCGGTCTGGCTGAGTTGCGGAGTCCAGCGTATGAGTCCGCTGTCGGGATCGATCTTCATACCGTCTGGCGCGATGCTGAGGCTGTAACTCAGCGGATCGCCGTCAGCGTCAGTGGCTTCGACAGCATACAGATATTCCTGCTCCACCCTTGATGTGAACATTGGCGTGGAGGTAATCTGCGGCGGATTCATGTTGGCGGAATTAACATACACTGAAGAACTCTGACTGGCGCCGGCGCCGCGCCCGTCTTCGACAATCACTTTTACGGCGTGTTCGCCGAGCTGGCCTGCGGCTGGGGTCCAGGAAATCAAGCCGCTATCCGAATCAATACTCATGCCGTCCGGCGCGCGAAAGAGTGAATAGTTGAGGGGCTCGCTGTCAGGATCAATCGCTTCTATCGTATAGGCATACAGCTTGTCTATCAAGGTCACTGTGTCTGGCATTGAGGAAATGATAGGATTGGTGTTCGATTCTTCTGTCACGGCCACCACAAAAGATTGTGTGTCACTGCCGCCATAGCCGTCTTCAACCAGCACTTCGACCGGATGTTCGCCGACATCGTCGCCTGTCGGATCCCATACGATTCCGCCGGTATCAGGGTTAACCACCATGCCTTCGGGATTGATAATACGCGTATAAGTCAAGGGATCGTTTTCGGAGTCGGTGGCGTTGACATCGTAGCGATAGGCCGGTTCAAGAATGGTTTGACGGATGAATCCGTTATAGTGAACTTGTGCCTGGGAATGGTTAAAGAATCCGAATCTTCCGGAAGTATACGTACTATCCTCTATTGTCATGCTGTCAAGAATTTGCTCGTCTCGCTTGACAATGATCGTAAATTTTCCAGGAAGGAAAAGAAGCGTGAAGTGATAATCGACAAAATCCTGATAGGGAATTGTATTATGATAGAGAACTGTTGCACGGTTTTCAGTTCCTGAAGTCTGCTAGAAATCGTGCCATGTTAACGGAGAATTTGCATTTACTACTCTTACGCTCATACCTTGTTCGCAAAGTTCAGCCCCATTCCCCTGGTTCGCTTGTTTCCAAGAAAAGAGATAAAAATGCTGCTTATCCTGATAGCCGAAGGCAAATCTTATCAGCTCATCGTCTTCTCTAGTATTTACTCGCCATACTCCTTCAATTTTATCATTGGTTAAAATAAAATCACTTAATAACATTGAAGGATCGGCGTTTAATGTCTGTGTCACCGTCGTTTTCGTCTCATTAAACACCCAATTTCCACTGAGACTATGATCTCTTGGAAATTGAACGACAGTCCATGAGGTGGTATGAAATAAATGGACACTTTTTTAAGAGAGGAATATGAATTCTTAAAGGAGGTTTATCCATGACCAAACGAACGAGACGAAAATACAGTGATGAATTCAAAGAAGAGGCCGTCAAACTCGTCACTGAGCAAAGCTATTCAATTGCCGAAGCATCAGGGAATCTGGGAAGACATGCGAACCTTCTCGGTAGATGGAAGCGAGGATATGAACAGCAATCAGATACGTCCACAGCCTCAGGGAACTTGTCGGTAATGCAAGCAGAACTCAGGCGTCTTCGTAAAGAAAATAAGAAGTTGAAGATGGAACGGGAGATCTTAAAAAAGGCAGCGGCCTTCTTCGCCAAGGAACAGGAGTATTGATATCGAGAAGGAGGCCTCTCCAATCTCCGTATTGTGCCAAGTGATGCACATGAGCAGAAGTGGTTTGTATTCCTGGTGTTCAAGAGACAAATCAAGACAAGATCTGGAACGTGCTCGTTTGCTACCGAACGTCAACGCCATTCACCGTCAAGTGAGAGGCTCTTATGGTGTCCGGCGGATTAACAGCTGCAGGAGTCCGGTGTGGCCGGGCAAAAGCAACGACTCTTATGCGATTGGCAAACGTGACTGCAAAACAAAAGAAGCGTTTCAAAGTGACAACTCAGAGGAAGCATAATCTGCCCGTTGCCCCAAATCTCTTAACACGTAATTTTATAACTATTGCTCACTATCTGGACAGCAGAAGGTTGGCTTTCCCTTGCTGTCATTATAGATGTATTTTCTCGTAAGATTGTTGGTTGGTCACTCAACAAGCAGATGAGCAGCAAGTTTGTGACGAAAGCTTTGCACATGGCAATTTGGCGGCGACGCCCGTTATCAAGGCTGCTGTTTCACTCTGATCCTGGTAGTCACTATTGTCGTAAAGGTTTTCAGAAATATCTGAGAAAAAACCAGATGAAAAGCAGTATGAGTCGTAAGGGCGGTAGTTGGGACAACAGCGTGGTTGAACGTTTCTTTGGAAGCCTGAAAACTGAGCGAGTATTTGGCTCAAATTATTTTACCCGGGAAGAAGCTGAGCGAGATGTGATTGATTATATCGAAATGTTTTACAACAGTAATCGACGTCACTCATATTTGGGATATCTCAGCCCGAATGATTTTGAGAAAGAAATGGAATGAAAAAATGCAGCCTAAGAAAAGTGTCCGTTTTTACTTGACCACATCAGCAATTGGAAAGGTTCAAAATGTCAGGATTATTACTGATGTCCCCGTAAAAACCTTACGCGGCGTTAAATACTCAATCGGGCATATTTTGCCTGGCATGCCACACTCGAAGCATCATTTGGCATGAGATGATCTTTGATATCTAAAAAAGCCAATACAATGACATATAATGGTCCAACTAGAGGTGTATTCAATCTGTTTCTCCTCTTTCGGCACATTGCTGCCCGGCGAATATTTATACCTCTGGCTTTGAGTACCGCTGCAAAACGGACTGCTCGCATGCCCCTTACCCGAAGTTTTTTCACTCCGGTTTGCCGGTCATACTCTGACATGGTCGCTTCCACTCCTGCACGGTAACGGTATTTTTCCATGAAGGTCGCTGTTTTTTCATGATTACGTCTTGCAGCCAAGCGTACATCCCTGGCAGAGTACCTTACATATGCCTGCCTTTTTGCCAGGGGTTACCGGACAATCTGCTTGTACAGGACACCTCATACAATCACTGAGAGGACATGCTGCGCTGAGCTGTTTTTGCATGTTGTTGTGCACGGTGAACACCCCTGAGGGCAAGTGATAATGCGACCATTATCATCGAAAATGAACTCTTCAGGACTCATCCCTACTTCCGCAGAGGGAGTCGGCAAGGAATTCGCTGGGAGCCATATCATTTACCGCACTCTGTTCGATGGCTGGCAGCAGAGCATTGGCATCACTTTTATCAGTAGACTCAACCTCAATATGGGGAATCAGAGAGAGGGATTGAGGAGAGGATTCCGGGTCATAAGTTTCCATGACCTGCACCTGATACCCTTTGCCTTTCTGTCCGCTGTAACCAGCATCAGGATCAGAAGGGTTCTGCAGTGAGTCGGAAGGCACATCCTTAATTGGGTGTTACCACTTCCTGAGGGAATGCATTGCTCGTTGAATAAGTGAACAAGCAACGTGAAGCTGCTCATGGACCTTACGGCAGAGATGGTAGTAAATGTCCTGATCAGGGCGTACAAATCTTGCGCCAGCTCACTGAGGACGGCATGTGGGTCGGATGGCTTCACTGCTCCAAACGCAGCTTCCTGCTTGTTGCCAGGATACCGATCAACAAGCTCGGTATCAGGAGACAGCAACAGATTCTTATGGTAGCGCTTCAGGTTGGTGAGAAATTTCCTGATCGTTTTACCAAACACACTGATACGCCCTAGGTGACGCATAGTGGATTGGATATGAACAGCGTCGATACGCTGATGTTGAACATCCACCCTGAACACGTCGGCAAGCTTTTGGCAGACGCGGTCAAACAACACTTGCTGCATCCCCTCTTGGGAAAGAAGGTGGCGCATTGTCCAGAGGCTTTTGAGACTGACATAGGAGGAGACATCAGACCCGTTGGTACTATTCAGGGCGTATTGCCACTGAATGTTGACGCAAAATTGTTCCACACCATGAGTTCTCAAGAAGTTGCAGCCTCTTGGGACCAATATGCTCCCAAGGGTCAAAAATGTGGAGCTGTTTGTGGTTGTTTGAGTGGAACATTTAAGTCTCCCGTATGGCTTTGAAATCACGGGACAATATGAACATCTTCACTAGTATTAAGCAAGTAGGAAAATGGATTTTATCCCGTTAAATTAGTCGGTTAAGTAATGATCCATTTGACGATATTGATCGATACCTTTCCGAAAGCGACTTAACCGGAGATTTGGAAGGTCTGTTTTACCTTTCGATGAAGTTGTATATGCAAGACGATATCCTCGTCAAAGTCGATCGCGCCAGTATGGCAAATTCGCTCGAGGTGCGAGTGCCTTTTCTCGATCATACCTTTGTCGAGTATGTTGCGGGGCTTCCTTCACAGTATAAAC
>PDSJ01000048.1 GCA_002748425.1 candidate division KSB3 bacterium
TGTCTGCCCCTTCAGATCGTCCCAGGCGGACACGTCATCTGACGTGACGACATACAGGATACCCCAGACAACCGATCCGGCCAGCACCAGTTTCTTTCCTTTATTATATAACTTCACGCTTAAATTCGTGGGGACGATCGCGATATCGGCTTCTCCCGACAGCAGCTTTCCGGCCATAAGATCCGGGGATTTAATCACCTCATAGTTTGTCGAGAAGCCATCCAGAATGACAGGGTTTTCCACTGCCATCGGAGAGATGCTGATTGCAGGGAAACCTGTAGGGACAGCAACCTTTACGGTAATATCTTCAGTCTGCGCTCCAGTGTGTCCTCCAGCACAAAGCACAAGAGTTATCACAAAAATACAACAAACAGTTTTCATCATGTTTTTCATGAGCTTATCTCCTATTAAGTAGTAAGACAGAATGAGTTGGACATTTTTTACGAACCACAAAGACACAAAGGACACATAAGGTATGTTTGAAGAGGCTTCTTTGTGTCCTTTGTGTCTTTGTGGTGAAAAATATGTCGCTCACCTTGCCCGGCTACCAGGTTGTTTTTCTATCGTAGAATGTCGTGTGACAACGACAGCTTGTGAAATTATCCGATTCCGGCCGACAGAGAAGTCTGGCCTGCGTCAGGTCGTCTCGCATAATCATGGCGCCGCTTTCGCAGATGAACCGTTCGATGGCGTCGTGATCCCATACTGCAAAGCCACACAGTTCGTCGAGGCCATGGTCGAGAAGTACCGGCGATAGGGTGACGCTGGGGCCAAACAACATACGGCGTTTGACAGGTTGCGAGAGTCGAAGCAAAGACTCGAGGCTGCCATTCATCAAGGTCTGGCCAGTGATGACCAGGGCTTTGGCCCCGGCGATGACCGGGGTAGCCTCTTCGACCGGAATATCGCCCGGTTTGGGTTCACGCTCGACGATTCTGGCGTGTGGGAGCCGTCTGGCGGCATCGCGGAAACCACCGACGATCACGAGCCCATCGCCGGGCGGTTCGAAACGGTCGAAACCTATTGCCTGTCTGTCGCCAGTGCTTGTCGGATGATTCCAAAACGCATTGATTGCAGCAAGACCGATAGAACGCGACAGCGGGTCGCTGGCGCAGAGCATGGTAGCCAGCGATTTCAAGGTCTGGCCGCCGATCCCAGCGCTGCCAAGATCGCAAACCCGTCCGGTTCAATCGCCCCATGTTTTTCAGCGTCAGCCCGATTCCGGCACAGCACAATCGTGGCCTGCTCGGGATCTGCGCAGGCGCGATGA
Source organism: candidate division KSB3 bacterium (assembly GCA_002748425.1). GTDB lineage: Bacteria > Moduliflexota > Moduliflexia > Moduliflexales > Moduliflexaceae. Next base: position 1,271 of record PDSJ01000048.1, read on the forward strand.
GACAATTCGACCAGCGCCATATCACAGGCGTGTTCATTCGGATCGTCGCTCACGATCCAGCCAGACTGCCGCAAGCGGGAAATTTCACGTTCGAGGCATTGTTGCTGCTCGTCATGAACAACGGATACGAACACATGGCCAGAGAAACCTTTCGATATCGAAGCGTTTGTCATACCCAATTCCTCCATAAAAATTATTCCATACAAAAATTATTTGTCAAGGCTAAATTTAAAAATTTTTTGAACGCAGAGTGAGACAAGCAACACGGGATGAGTGCATGGCTTCTGAACGAACGGAAGCGGAAGCAAGCATCGCATCGCTGGCCGTGTATCTCATGCCGGAGATTTTGACTCTCCGGGCCATTGAAGGAATCTGGGCGGTCGCAGGACAGGGACCGAAATTTGAAAAAATCAAGTCACATTTCCAGCTTTCTGTGAAAACATATTGAAATATTGAATCAGGGCCTGGGTCAGGTTGACCTGCCAGAATTCTCCGGCAAGGGTCAAGGTCAGCCAGCCTTGCTGATCTAATTCTATTAATCCCACGCGCTGCCACTGTTCGAGCAGGGGTTGATAGATCGATTCCAGCTTACATTGGAATGTCCGACTCGCTCTTCGCAAATCAATTCGTCCCAGTTCCAATTGACCAGTCAGAAATTTTATGAAGTCATGATGTTTCGGAGGCGTCATGAGCATCATGAGGGGTTTAGTGTCTTGCCGGATCGCGCTCCGGTACTGTTCAAGATCGTTGATCGTGAAGTACTCGTAACCATGCAACGATCCGCCGGCCCCGGAGCCGTAAGCCAGGCAATGGGCGCCGCTTTTCATTAACTGGTTATAGATATTTCTTTCGCGTGTGCCGTTCCCCCAATGACAGATGGACAGTCTTCGATAGCGGGCCTTCTGCATGAGCGCGACCCCGTTGGCGAACATCTCTGACTGTTGCGGAATATCGGCTGCCGGCGGAACTTTGGCGCTTTGAATGGCCTGTTCCAGGGGCCCGCCGTGGAAGACGTTCAACTGATACAAGTCGGCTCCGTCAAGCCCCAATTCAAGCAGGGTGCTGACGTCGTCCCGCCAGATGTCCATGGTCTGGCCGGGCAGACCGTAAATGAGATCGATCACCACAACGCCCCGGTCCATATCCCGCAGTTTTTCGAGTGAACGCAGCACCGTGTCTCTTGAGGCGATGCGTCCCATGCTGCGACGAATGTCGGTATCGAAACTTTGCACGCCAATGGAAAAGCGGTTTGCGCCGCCCTCGAAACAGGCTTCCATCTTCTGCGGGTCAAAGTGGTAAATGCGGCCTTCGACGGTGATTTCGCAGTCCCCGGCAAGGGGCAGACATCGGCGAACGGCTTGTAAAAGACGCTTCAGATCGTCGGCGTCAAAGGCTGTTGGCGTTCCTCCTCCGAAGTACACGGCATGCACAGGGCCGTTTTTGCAAAAGGGACAACGGTTCTCACAGAACGGAAGATGAAAATACGCCACGGTTTTCCCATGTCGTTCGGTGTGAAGCAATTCGGTCCAACGGGTGGATGCCTGATCTTGAGGAATCCGCTTCCCGCCCATCATTCCGGGGTGAATGACTGCCTTTTTTTCAAATGCATGCGGCAGAGGATCAACATCTTCCCGCGCAAAAAAATGCTGTTCGTGATTCATCTGCATGAGGTGATTCATAGTCGTCTCTCCGAGAATGTCTATGAGAAGAAAATTAAAAATTTAAGAAAAAATAATTGACATCTTAACCTGCATTTACAAATAAAATTTGTCAAGGCTAAAATAATTACCTTTACCTATCTTTTTTAACGTTTAGCGTGGAATATTTACATGACTGAAGCTGTGTTGCATCATATTGAATTTATTGTACGTTTTCTCGCCAAGGGCGGAGTGTTGATGATTCCGATTGTCCTGATTTCCCTGATCAGCGTTGCCCTGATGATCGAACGCATCTGGTATTATCACAGAGCACGCTGCCAGGTAGAACCGCTCTACGGTCAGGTGTCCTCGTTCGTAAAACAAAAGCAATTCGATGAGGCGATTGCACTCTGCGACCAATACCGGCGGGCAGTCGTGCCCCGCGCGTTACACTGTGTGCTTGCCAACCGGAACCGTCCAACAGAGGACATTGAAAAATTGATCTCAGCATTTGGGACCCGTGAACTCAAAAAACTATCCCACTATGTTCGCAGCCTGGGCGTGTTGGGCAATGTCACCCCCCTCATCGGACTGTTGGGGACGGTGGTCGGCATGGTGAAAGTCTTCATGAAGATTGCCGATTTAAATGGGAATGTGAATCCCAGTGTGCTGGCCGGCGGTATCTGGGAAGCCTTGCTGACGACGGCTGCCGGCCTGACGGTAGCCATTCCGGTCGTGATGCTCTATCATCATTTTGAAAACACGGTCGATACCTTTGCGTTTCAGATCAAAAATTATAGTCTCGAACTCATCGAATTGTGTGCCGAAGATG
>PDSJ01000033.1 GCA_002748425.1 candidate division KSB3 bacterium
CGATACGAAGCAAAACGTCCTGTTCAAACTTGCCATAAGCCTCAAATTATAGGATCAACGGATGTAGCCCATGACCATCTGCCGTAGCACCACAGCCATTCGGCACGGAGAAAAATTTGGCGGGTTTCTCACGGGAATGGTTCGTTGATTTGTGAACTGGAAATCGTTTTCAACTCATATAATGTGGAGGTTCTATTGACTATTGTGCTAACAAAGCGCTGCACAAGACCCATGCCGCGCGCCGTAGTTTTTGCACACGCCTCTCGCATAACGGTCTGGTGGTTTGTCAAGGTGTGTTGCCCGTCGTCATGGCGCGTCATAGGTTTGTGAGCGCAGGCGTTAGGTGTTGCAAAGTAAAAGGTGAACGATGGAGTGGATTATTGGGATTTTTATTTTGTGGCTAATTGGAACTCTCTTTGGTGGCTCCTCTAAGTCAAAAAATGAATCTACAACAACAAGTAAAATCAAAAAAGATGATTCATATTCAGATATATCTAATGCATTTAATCAATATGGAATCGAATCGGTTTGGCACATGACTCATAAAAATAATGTCAGAGAAATTTTAAGCTCAGGGATACTTAGCAATAAAACTGCATATGAAATCAAAAAACCTATGGATATTTCAGACCATGGCGTTCAAAGATGGAGGGAGTTAAAAGATCCGATTTATGGAAAAAAATTACATGAATATGCACCAACTTATATAAACATTAAAAATCCTATGCTTTATGTGAGGCGCAATATTCAACATGATGTGCTTAATTGAAATATCATTATCTACGTTGTCGGATCATAACTTCATTTTTACTGATGGTAATGCGGCTGCACGTAATACCCATTTTTATAACGCAATAAGCGATTTAGATAAGCCACCCTGGGATGTTCTAAATGCATCATATTGGAATGATTTCCCTGATGGAAAAAGAAAAAGATGTAGTGAAGTATTAATCTACCCCATGATACATCAAAAAAACATAATAAAATTACATTGTTGTTCAAGAAAAACTAAGCAGTATTTGAGTCAGTTTCGTGTGCCGGTGGAAATCTCAGAGGAATTATTTTTCGGCAAATGTTCCTCAAATGTCACATCTTCATTTGAAGATGATATTCCGTTTTGAGGGAAGATTATGAGTTTGAAGATAATTACAGGTAATATTTTTACAAGCAATTGCCAAACAATAGTGAATACAATTAACTGTGTTGGTGTTATGGGGGCAGGTATAGCATTGGAGTGCAGATTGCGTTACCCAGATATGCATAAAAAATATATTGACTTATGCAATAAAAATAAAATTGATATTGGATTGCTATGGATTTACAAATTACCTAAAAGGTGGATTTTAAATTTCCCAACTAAAAAGCACTGGAAATACCCATCAAAAAAGGAATACTTGTATTCTGGGCTTGAAAAATTCGTGTCTACATATAAGGAAAGAGGGATTGAATCAATTGCATTTCCTTTACTTGGTGCAGATAAAGGCGGTATTCCTCAAGAAGAAAGTCTTTCTATAATCAGACAGTATCTTGAACCATTAGATATTGAAGTTGAAGTGTACCGTTATTCGGCAGTAGCAAATGATGATTTATTTGAAAAGACAAAAAAATGGTTGTTATCTCAAGATGTTGAATATATATCACAATCAACAAAGCTCAGAAAAGATTATGTGATTAAAGTATTAAATGCCATGCAGTCACATGATATTCACCAGTTAAACCAACTTGGAAAAGTTAAGGGGATTGGTATAAAAACCCTTGAAAAGGTATTTAATTTCACTCAGCAGTCCCAAAATATAGATTCCATCATTGTAAATCAGCAAACACTTTTATGAAACCACCTAACAATCACATGCACTCGGACAGCAAAAAGCGCCGCTCGTTCCTCGCTCTACTTTTTGCTGCCGGTGATGTGAGGCGTTATGGAGCGTTTCCCAACGGGCGAAAGAATAGGGGAAGACAATCGTGAGGCAGCATGAACAACAGCGCCGGAAGGGGGATGGCCACCCCGCGCGTTCCACAAGGGACTCCGAACCGACCGTTGCAGCCCTGGCAACGAGCACGCATCTCGAGAACAGCCGACCCGGTCGAGATGACCCGGAAACAGGCTTGGAAGAAGCCTGAACGGTCGGGGGTGGATTGGGAAACGTTTCCCTAACCACGGCGTGCTGGTGACGAGCCCCGCCGCGTCAATTGTAACACATATACTCGTTCTACCGTTCAGGGGTTCGTCACGTGCGTCAACTTCGAGCACGGGGCGGGGCTCGCACCAGATGCCGGGTCGTTAGCACATTTAGGCTGACGTTATCGGAAGTATCAAAATTGCTGGTTATTGAAAACGAAAATAAGCTTTCATCGCAGCAATTGCTTTAAGAATTACTCAATCTGTTCGTAGGTAAATCACGGAGACAATGTTCTTCTTGTCTTTGGCCAGATTTTAACAATATGAAAAAACACAACACTATCTCATTGCTCGATTATATTCTGCTTTCTATAGTTCTGGGGGTATTGTCAACTCTGTCAACGTATGGGTATGGCATAGGGAATCATATAGAACAATTACCTATGATTTTGCGGGTTCTTGATCCATCATATCTTTCAAATGATTTTTTTACCAATGCCAGCATAGCAATGGGTCCACGGTTTTATTTTGCGAAGGTAGTTGCTTGGTTAGCTCACTACATCCCGCTTCCTATCACCTATCTTGTTCTAACCAGCCTTTCCAATATACTTATCACGTTTATTACGTGTCTATTGGCTTGTAAATTATTTGCTGAGAATCAGATTGCTGGAATACTTGCCGGATGTGTTGTGATGAGTATCCCGACCTTTTTTTTGGGATACAACGCGTCAATTTATGACGGAATGTTAACTCCTGCTCACCTTATCATGCCTCTCATCTTTTATGCAATATGGCATGGCATTTATCAGCATGTTATTCGCGCAACATTTTTCGCAGGTATTGCCTCAATTATACATCCGTTGTTTGGACTTGAAACTGCTGCGATATTGATTCTAATAGCTCTGCTCAAGAAAAAGCCTGCTAAGAGCGGCAGTACTGAGAAATGGTACCAACATTTTGTCTCAATAGTAATTGCGTTACTATTCCTATGTTTTTTTACACTCATTTGGTTTTTACCTTCTCGTTCTATGCACCGTATACCAACAGACACCTTTATCCAGATTCTTGCATTTTTCAGACATCCTCATCACTATGTTCCCTCAGCTTTTGGAGGAAGGATGATTTACCTTGAAGCCGCATGCTTTATCCTTGCTACAGGAATTGCTTGGTATTGGCGGGCTGGCACCAGTCTTACAATATTCCCCAAACGAGAGGTTTTCATATTTACAATCATTATTCTGTGCTTATGCCTTGGAGGGTATATTGGTGTTGAAATATTCCCATCAAAATTTTGGACAACAATCCAACCATTTCGACTTTTATTTTTAATCAAGTGGCTGGGACTTATTTTTATTTCAGGAATGGTTGGAACTCTAATAAGCAGAGACAGTTATGACTGCGATGGGTATATCATTCTTATGAGCACACTCTCTCCGTTTGCTTTAGGAGTTGTTCTCACCGCAAAAATTTATAGAAAATTTATCACGCAACACGTTCCAGCATTGACATGGTATGTCAGTCCGGGGGCGCTATTTATTTATTCTATCAGCATCATACTATACTTTCATTCTGATGTTATCGTGCTTTTCCCTCTTTATCTCTTTCTAGGATTTTCCCTGCTTATGGGTTCAAAGAAAATCGTTTATCTCGGAATAGCTGCTGGAACAATTACATTGCTCTTCGTATGGAGTAGCCCCATCGCCCCTCTAAAGTTACCGGAAAGACTTCAAGCATTGGGCGGTAAACTCCTTTCTCCTCAAATTTGCATAGAAGATCTCTCCGGTGTTGATATCGACATTGCAGAATATAGCCGAGATTATATCACGAAGAAAGCTCTGTTTCTAGTTCCTCCAACTTGGGGACATTTTCGATTAACTGCGAGACGGGCTATTGTTGTTGATTGGAAAGCATTTCCATTTCAAGAAGAGAAGATAATAGAGTGGCAGCAACGAATATTTGATTGTTATGGTACTCCAGAATCTTCGGGAGGACTTCCCGCATTATTAGAGATGGAACGCAACTATCAAACGATTAATGCTGAGAGGTTACATGATGTTGTAGAGAAATATCATGTAACCCATATTATCCTTTATAGGCAAACACCAACGATGTTGCCTGTCTTATATGAAAATCAACAGTATAAATTGGTGTATGTTAATAAAGGAGACTGATGAGCATCAAAAGAAGAAACGTGATACGAACATGTGCTAACAATGTCATGGTACGGATTTTGGGGACACGTAGCGATTTTAACTTATGTGCCCGCTATGTAATGTTTTATGGTTATTCGGGCGTCGAGCTTCCTTCCGGTCAGGGCGTCCCCAAAAACCGCACATGCGAGGCGTTAGACCTCGCAATTTCCTCATCTCATTCAATTTTTACTAAATTCAGCTTTCAGCTACTCTTTTTATTTTAAAAATAATGTAAAATCAATATTATATACAATAATAAGCAAGCCCGCCACCCTATCTTTTGATAAAATGTTTTCAGCAAATTGAGCGAACTGACTGTATTTTTCTTGACTTTTATGTATGAAATGATATTTTTATCTGTATAAAGGAGGTGTATTATGCGAACAACACTTGATTTACCAGAAGAGCTTCTTTTCGAGGCTATGGAATTGACAAAAATTACAACTAAAACAAAAGTTATTATCACAGCGCTTGAAGATTTGATTAGACAACATAAAATCACGGAAATTAAGAATTATAGAGGAAAAGTTGAGTTGGATATAGATTTAGACAGTCTCCGTGGAATGAAATGTATATTTTAGTTGATAGTTCTATCTGGATAGAATATTTTAGAAATGGTCTCTTTTCAAGAGAGATAGAACTTTTTATAGATGAAAATTTACTTGTTACAAATTATCTAATTCTTTCTGAATTAATACCTTTTTTAAAACTAAGAAATCAGAAAAAACTTGTTCATTGAAATCAGAAAAAACTTGTTCATTTACTAAATGTAATTAGAAAGAATGAAATGAATATAATTTGGAACGAAATAATTGACTTTCAATATAAGTGCTTAAAACAAGGTATAAACGGAGTTGGCATTCCTGATTTAATTATTGCTCAAAATGCTCAGCAAAATAATTCCGCAATTTACTCGCTTGATAATCATTTCGCTTTAATTCAAGCAATAGTCGGATTTGAAATATATAAATGAGTAAGTATATACTGGTCTAACAAGTCGTTTCACCGGACTCGTTCCACTCGCCAGTGAACTTAATCGTTATGCCCTGTTGTCTGGCTGGTGGAGTGCTTTGTACTTTGATTGCGTATTTCAAATTAGATTTGCTATCAGTTTCCCTTTGATAATAAGCTATATCTTAATACGTCTGCTTTGTTTTTGGGGAGATATACCTTTTCTGTTTCATACATTCTCTCATGACATTCCTACTAAGCTCGGTGAGACTCTCTTGTTAAGAATCTTTATTCAGAGTATTATTTTTGTTAGCCCTATTTGGATAAATATGCTTATAATAAAAGGGAGACGCGTGTTTACAAAAACATTACAGGACAAATTTTTGTAAATATTAGAAGAAATTCTAGCAATATGAAATTTGTGTCTAACGATGCTGTTGCAGCCGACCTCGAAAATGCGGCGCAGTTTCAGCATACGTGCCCGTTGTTATGGTTCCTTGCGAAGTAAAGCTTTTTGCCCCTGGTCATGGCGCTTTCGGTCGGCTGAACAGCGGCGTTATGGAGCGTTTCCCAGTGGACGAACGAATGGGGGAAAAAGGATTCGGGGCGGTCTGAACGCCAGCACCGGACGGGGTGCCGCGGTCGCTTCGGCACGCACGAGGGACTCCGAACCGACCGTTGCCACGCTGGCAACGAGCAAGGACATGGTGAAAAGGCGACAACATCGAGATGACCCGGACACAGGTCTGGAAAGGGGGTGAGCGTACAAATATGGACTGGGACACGTCTCCCTGGCAAGTGCGTGCTGCTGACGATCCCTGCCGTGTCAATGTCAGCAGATGGACTCGTCCACATCACACGATACAACAAGGCTATAACACATCTCGTTCTCAATAGTTAACAATAGCGATGAGAGGATCATCACGCAAGTTGGAGGACTCATCTTCTGGATAAATTTCCCAGTCCTTGCTCGGCTCCATATTCAGATCTAAACTCACGAATGGGATATGATTCAGAACATGATGAATAAAAAAGAGATTGACTTTGTTCAAGAAAGTTATAACAGGTTCAAAAGAGAGTGGTTAGCTTGATATAAAGGCAAAATTCGCTAACAATCGCACTGCACGGCCACTAAAACTGCGGGGCAAGGAGGAAGAAAAATGAAATTGCTGGAATTCCTATTTCTCGCCATGTTGTCAGGAGTTGCAGGATGTAATGGTGGTGTTTCAGACCCTAGTGAGGACCCGAATTTCACCATTATCGCTAATTCTGACAGTGGGTTTGAATTGTTTAATCGTAAAGTTGAAGTATTTAATATTCCAATTTACGCAGTACCAAGTACTGTTGATAATCCTCTCGTAATACATCAGATGCTTGCTGCGAATGCCTTTATGTTCATGTGGAAGAATGAATCAGATCTGAACAATATCAACCCTCCTGATAATGCTGAGGGCCAAGATTTAGGAAATGATGAAACGCTTCCTGCTTGGCATAAAAACGGACATACGGGTCAATTTGACGCTGCGTTGGAAGAGGTTTGGCACATCATTACTCATGCCGGTTATGCAAAGGCGTACCCTTCTATTTTTGGAGAAAATACAGGCAGCGCTCTTGCTGATGCGATGGATAGAGCAAGAGGTGGACAGTTTATGGAAATTCCAGATCAGTACCCCTCAGGAGCTTGGTATACCTATAACGACCAGACTTGTGACTACAGTTGTATGGTCGCCGAGTATTTTTATTGGGCCATGAGCTCGATGTTAGGGGCGCAAGAAAATAGATTGAGTGAAATTGAACAGGAATGGAAGCTTAATACAAAAGCATTAGTTCAAGCTAAAGATCTTGTGGTATTTTTAACGCCCTTGCCACAGAACATGCACAGGAAACTCGCAGTTCATGGCTGTATATCCGGCCGTTCCTGAACACTGCGTTAGAGACCAACTCGATACGCATAAACAAATAGCTAAAAGCCTTCTATACACTGTTTCAGAAAGATATGTTGAAACACATCCGAATTGGTATAGAAGTCTGATAAAAGACAACGAAGGATATGGTGCGTTCAAACGGTGGGCTATGGAAGTTCAAGGCCAGACACAAAAAGACGTTCCTGATACGATGATCAAGCATTTGAACAGCAGGCCCGGGAGATTCAGTAGCAGAATCAGCAATGCCGTTTGTCTGCCTGCGAGCGCTCTACTCTTGTCTTCTGTGTGCATGAATTTCAAACCCCACTGCGCATAAGACCACAATGCCTTTAACAATAGGATGATAGGGGCTGGGAACATTCAGCAGACTCAAACCGTTAGCGATTGTGCCGATAAAAATTGCGCCCAGGACTGAATCCAGGACCTGTCCCGAACCGCCAAACAGACTGGTTCCGCCAACGACCACCGCCGCAATAACATCGAGTTCAAAGCCTACGCCCTGATACGAACCGGCCTGCTGAACCAGCGAGGTCAGGACGATCCCTGAAATGCCGGCGCAAAAGCCTGAAAGAACATAGGCAATGGTTTCGATGCGTTTGACGTGAATGCCCGACATGCGGGCCGCGGTTCGATTGCCGCCAACAAGATAAATTTCCCGCCCAAAGGTCGTTTTCTGGCTGATAAACCATCCGCTGATCGCGATGGCAGCAAAGATGAATATCGGAACCGGAATTCCGGCGACTTTTCCCAGGCCAACTTTGAGAAAGGCCTCTGGTTTCAGAACGCCGAGCGTGACCCCGTTGGTGGCAAACAGGGTCATTCCACGATAAAAGACCATGGTCGCCAGGGTCACGATAAACGGAGCGATCCGCCCCTGTGAAACCAAGAGTCCGTTGCCCAGGCCCAGGATCATGCCGATCGCAAGGACCACAAGGATCGTTACGCTCATCGGGACCTGGAAGGGATTGAAAAGGAGGGCAGTGGCAACTCCTGTTGCGCAGACAATCGATCCGACCGACAGATCAATGCCGCCGGTGACAATAACAAAGGTCATCCCGACCGCCATAATTCCCACCACCGAGACATTCCACAGGATATTGATCATGTTCGTCACCGAGAAAAAGGACGGTGAAATTATTGTCAACACGAGTGAAAGCATGATGATGACGGCACATAAGCGGTACTTCCTGAAGAAACGGAGCCCAAGGCGCCCAGATGTTCGAAGCAGGGTATTGCGCGTTGTCATGATTCTCCCCTCCCTATCGCAGCTTTCATAAGTGTTTCCTGGCTGATTTGGTCCCGGGCCGCATCATTTCGGAGGACGATCCTGCCATGCCGCATCGTCAGAATGCGCTGACTCATTCTCAGGATTTCCGCGAAATCCGATGAAATCAGGAGAATTGCCACGCCCTGCTCTGCCAGCCCGTGGAGAATATTGTAAATTTCATGTTTTGCACCGACATCGATTCCTACAGTCGGTTCGTCAACAATCAAGACCTGTGGATTTCGACAAAGCCATTTACTCAGAACGACTTTTTGCTGGTTTCCGCCGCTTAAGCCTGAGACCGGGAGATGTGGATCAGGGGGACGGATGTCGACCATGTTCACATACTCTCGGGCCAGCGTGAGCTCTTGCGCGCGATGGAGGATCCCGTGCGTAGAAACAGCCCCTAAATGAGCCATCGAGATGTTCTGCATCATCGAATGAATCATGACCAGGCCTTCGTTCTTTCGATCTTCTGATAAAAAGGCGATCCCATGTTTCATGGCAGCTGCAGGCGAAGAAATCTGCACAGGCTGCTGATGGAGCCAAATGTCACCCGCGTCAACGGCATCCAGGCCGAATATCGCCCTGGCAAGCTCGCTGCGGCCAGAGCCGACAAGCCCGGTCAGCCCAAGGATTTCTCCCCGACACAAGCTGAACGAAATGTCTGCAAAACTTCCTTCGCGCGTCAGACCGTTCACTTCCAGAACAGGCGCTCCTTTTTCCGCAGGGGCAATCTTCTGTTCAGCCAGTTCGCGGCCGACCATATATCGCACGATTGCGGCTTTATCCAAGTCTTCAGCAGGCGATGTGGTAACGATCTCTCCGTTGCGAAGCACTGTCACGGTATGAGAGATTTCCAGAACTTCATCGAGAATATGGGAAATAAAGAGGATCGACACGCCTTTGGCGCTCAACTTGCGGATCGTATCAAAGAGTTTAATTTTCTCTTCAGCGCTCAATGAGGCCGTCGGTTCATCCAGAATCACGATCGAGGCATCCTGAGAAAACGCTTTGGCAATTTCGACTTCCTGCTTATTGCCGACACTTAAACGTTCTGACAGCTCGTGAAGCGGCAGATTGAATTTCAGCTCCTGCAACACGGCTTCTGCGCGCTGGCGAAGTTTTGCATGGTGAATAATGCCCGGCAAAGAGTGAGGTTCTCTGCCAAGAAGAATGTTCTTGGCCACAGAGAGCGACGGGATCAGGCTTAATTCCTGAAACACCGCGCTAATTCCCAGAGATTGGGCGTGATGAGGATTTTTTATTGTCACCGGCTTGCCATGCAGCAGGATCTGTCCAGCATTTTTTTGATGGACACCGGTCATAATTTTGATCAATGTTGATTTGCCGGCGCCGTTTTCGCCGACCAGGGCATGCACCTCGCCTTTCGCAATTTTCAGAGAGACATTCTTCAAAACCTGAATCTCTCCAAAACGCTTTGAGATCCCCTGAATATCGAGTGCAATCTCAGACGGATCGAATGTTGTCCGCTCCCCTGTGAGAACAGGCGTTTCATCGCGAGACGATTTCACAGCAATAAGATGACGTCTGCTCTGCTCTGTATAACGCTTAAGTAGATAATTATCAAGATACGCGGCCGACACGATCAGCAGCGCTTTGGCCAGAGGCTGATAAAAGGCCGGCACTCCCAGCATGGACAGACCATTTGTCAGGGTTCCGATAAACAGGGCGCCGACAACGGTTTTCCCCACGCTTCCGCGGCCTCCCATGATACTGGTTCCTCCGACCACGATAGCGGCGATGACATCCAGCTCGTTTCCCAGGCCCATCTCCGTTGTGGTCGTCATCAGCCTGGATGTCCATAAAATGCCCGATAAGGCGGCACAGATGCCGGAAAGCACATAGACCTGTGTTCTGACCCTCTCTACGTTCACTCCGGACATTGCCGCCGATTGTTCATTGCTGCCGACTGCATAGACATAAGTGCCGAATTTGCTGTTTCTGAGGTAGAGAATGCCGAGAATCGCCACCACGACAAAAAAAACGATCGGATTGTAGACTTTTCCGATACGCCCGCCTCCTATCGCTAAGAATACGTTATCAGTGAGCGGAACGTTCTGGATATAGCCCAGCTCTCGAAACGCCATCAAAAATACAAGTCCCCGGAAGATGCCCATCGTACTGAATGTGACAATAAAAGGAGGGATCCCAAGCTTATTGACCAACACGCCGTTCAGATAGCCCATCAACGCGCCGGCCAGCAGAGTCAGGAATACGGCGGTATAGGCATCGACTCCGAATTGCCGCAGCAGTCTGGCGCAGATCATACCTGATAACGCCAGCATCGAGCCTACGGACAGATCGATACCGCCGCTGAGAATCACAAACGTGGCTCCCACCGCCATAATGCCGACAAAGGATGTCTGACGAAGCATGGACAACATGTTTCTCGTCGTTCTGAACTGGGGCGCTACGCTGCTCAAGACCACGAGAAGGAGAATAAATACGATCGCGATCACATAATTCTGGGTATCGTGCATTGACTTTGTCTTCATATCTTACGATCCTCAGCCAAGACCGTACATGTCGTGAGGAAGCACATGCACGGTCAGGAGATGGGCAGAGACCTACCAGCGATCTTCAGGCTTAATCTCGCCGACATTTTCTTTACGGACAACCATCGGATCGACTTCGACCACTTGCGTTTCGGTGCTCTCTTGAGGACTTTTCCCTGACGTGAGGAGCTCTTCGACCACCTTCAGCGCAAGTTCACCCTGCATAAAACAGTTGGTGTAAATCGTGCCTGTGAGTTTGCCTTCTTCAATCATGCTTAAGGCATCTTTTTCGCCATCAAGGCCCCAGACCGACATGCCTTCCAGTTTTCCGGCCTGTTCTGCGGCCAGCGCAGCCCCTTCTGCCATAGAATCGTTCACGCCGTACACGCCGTCGATCTGGCTGTTACTCTGGAGCAGGCTCTGCATAATCGCAAAGGCTTTATCTTTGCGCCACTCAGCATTCTGGGCGGCAATAATCTTAATCTCCGGATACTTCCCGATCTCCTCTCTAAACCCGCGTTCCCGGTCAATGCCGATGCTGGCTCCCGGAGGAGATTGCAAGATCACGACATTGCCTTTTTCGCCAAGGTCCTTTGCCATTTCCTGCGCCACCAATCTTCCGCCTCTGTCGGTCACCATTGTGACCAGGGCGGCATGAGGAACCGTGACGTCCAGATTCAATGTAACGACAAAGATTCCGGCCTCTTCGGCTTCTCGCACTGAGGCCGCCAGGGCCGCCGCATCCTGAGCCTGCAGAATGAGTGCGTCAAAACCTCTGTTGATATAATCTTCTATTTTGGCGATCTGGACATCAGCGCGCCATTCTCCGTCAGCGACTTCATACTCGATAGAGGGGTTGGCCTCAGCCGCTCGTTTAATCCCTTCATGCCAGGCGGCCGGAACGGAATGAGCCATTGTGGTGGTAATGAACGCGACCTTATACGTTTTTTCTTCGGCAAACGCCATTCCAGCCATTAAAAGACCTGTGACACACACAACAAGCATTAGTAGTGAAAGACCTTTTTTCATAAGACAGTTCTCCTTCTTGTTCTAGTGATCGATCATGGAACAACCATACATACGCCGTGTAAAAGATCTTGACAAGACATCAGTTTCCGACCCCGGCATCCCCCCTTTATCCAGCTCTTATCGAATGACTTTTACAGAAAGACGTCTTCTTCAGCATAAAACACATCCTGCGCCACTTCACCTAAGAGCTGCTCGACCCTCCGGCTGTATTCCTCATAAAAATCCTCCGGGAGCTCGTAGAAACGTTCTCGAAAGATGAATTGTCCGTGTGCGTCACGTTTCCCAACAGTCGCAAAATTAAAGTGCTCGAAGAGACTTGTTCTTGCTGACGGCTTTGGATCGTCGCCCTGTTTATATTCTCGAAGACTCTCGATCGCCACCGCAGCCCCGCCTTCAGCTTCGCGTTCAGCATAGGCATACGTATCATCCCACCAGAAGCGAAAGTGGTCCGGATAGAGGTCTTCAAGCGTCTGACCGAAGAGCACCTGCAGGGACGGCGAGATTTTGAAGTGAATATTCCCATTTGTTGCCCGTCCGAAAACGCGACGGGTCGCAGACGTGAGATCATCGCCGGAGTGGCAATCCAGCATGAGGCCCTGCTCGCTCGCCATCTGATATTGGCGCCGAACACGGGATTCCAATTCATCCAGGCCCCCAGGACAGCGATAGTCCCTTCCTTTCTCGACTCCGAAATTCGGCGCAATGTGCGTAATCGGAAGCTGACGGCGCCGGATTTCGGTCAGCAAAAACATCAATTCCTCATCGTTTGTGAGCGATTCGCAGGTCCGCACTTCCGGCGGATTTTCGTCAATACTTAATTCAAGGTCAAACGGCACGCCCTGCTTCAGCGATACGATATGATCGTATAAGTCCTGCGTCGCGTTCAATGCCCTCCAGTATTTCCCGACAAGCCGCCCGACAGCTGCGGCGTCAGGGGAATATCTTCCTCCGCCAAAGCCTGATTTTTCACGGTGATAGGCCATCAGTTCCCTGACAAGGGCAGAGTCCTGAACCGTCTGTGTCAGACAGGCTTCGGCTTTTGCCGCAGATCTTTCGTTGACAGCCTCGTAGTTTAAAATGTCAGACACGTCGAGGGTAAAAAAGCTGTAATATCGAGCAGAGTCGAGAATCCGTCTGGCGCGGCCTAAGCCGTTCGGATCGCGTTTTACCATGATATGATCGGCATCTGCTCCATATCGGGGAGTCGTTTCATCTTTCAGGTTCGAAAGGACGCCGGACACCCAGAGACCCTCAAAAGTGCTACCGGTATGTCCTTCGTCAATGTTGCCGAAACTGAACAGATAATTCGTGTTAGGCCTGGTCGCAGCCAAGACATCTTCAAGCATATTTAATTCCCGCAATGAATTCTGAATCGGGTTGGCCGCAAAGTCATATTTTTTCATGGCTGTCCAGATTCCCGGCCACACTGAGGTGGACATGCGGACTCCGATTCCCAGACGCGGTGCAGGTCCCAATGCTCTGGGGCCTTTTTGCGGAGCAATATTTCTGCAGAATTTGTCGATAACAGCAGCGTCGGCAGCAAAGGCTGCCAGTTCTGATCCGTCAGGCAGGCTTTTCGCCCCAATTGCATTTCCCAGAAGCGGCTGCTCGTCATGTTGTCCGATCGTGACAAAGACATGCTGCCCGTCATGGATCTCTGCCAACAGAGAGTGCATCCCCTGATGCGGCTGTTGAGACGGCTGATAGAGCCTACAGTCTTGATGCTGCGGAGGCGTGTTCCCTTCAACAAGCGCCTGCAACACCACACGCCAATATGAGGTGTCCAGTGAGTCAATTATATGCCAGGCAGCCTGTGGGGACCAGGTTCCCGTGTCTAAAATCGCCGGATTTGTAAGCGGATTTATGCGGAGTTTTCCAAATTCCATCGCGTTCTCCTTCCGTTGTGGAACACAATTTTCATCCAGGGGCGGGCCTGTCTCACAGCAGATGAAACAGCGCCTCCCCCTTTTCAAAGGCAGAACTGCTGAGAATGTGACTGCTATCCAGTGAATCACGCAGAGCAGCCCTGCTTCCTGTGCTTATTCTTGAACGTATTCGATCAGTTCATCATAGGATTCTCTAAACGACGTCAGCGTTTTCACGACCGGAAGGAAGCTGTCAAAGTCCTCGACAGCCAATCCTTCGACGGCATAGGCTTGTCTGAAGATCTGACTGTGCTCCAGCTTTTTGAGCAACTCTTCAGAAAGCGCTTCTGTAATATGCGAGGCGATTTCACGCTGCTGAGCGTCATATTCTGCCGTCTTGTCTGGAAAAGAGGTGATAAAAATCGGGAGCGTTCCATCAGTCAGACATCCGTCGATATTCCAGGGGCCTCTGAGTGAGGCGATGAGGAGAAAGGATTTGCTATACCCTTTTTTGCAGAGTTCGGCATAGGAGCGATGCACGATCGCCGTACTTCCCCATTTGGCGACTTCAGCCGCATCCGGCAGGCCCAGGCCTTGCAATTCTTTCTGAACAGGATCGTCCAGCCTGCCGTTCATCATCACCAGAAATGAACACGGAGCGTTGCCCTGCTCGATCACTTCGGCAAAAGCGAGATGTTGAGCGACAGAAAAACTGACTGTGACAGTCACTCCAATCCCTTGTCGCGTCACACGTTTTGCAGTGTCAAGCGCGGCACGGGTGCCTGGAATTTTAAAAACGACATTAGGCGTGCCACCGAATACACCAGTTAATTTTTCATACAGCCACTCGATCTCCTCAGCCATTTTGACCGCATTCCCGGAATGGTGCGGATTGATTTGCAGATTGACATAGCCGTATTTGCCCTGCGTGGCTTCATAGATCGGACGCAGTTCCCGACAGTTCTGCAACACGACTTCCATTGTCAGAAGAGAGACAAGCTCCTCAGATGACGCTGCGGGATGTTCTGTCCGCAACCGTGCTTTGACAGCATTCCAATGAGCGGCATCATCTTTTCGCGCCATGTTCACCAAAGGAGGATTCGTCGTGACGAGGATCGCGCCTTTTCGCAGTGTCTTCGTCAATCCGGAAGCATAGTCATGTCCCAGACGGACGTTCATCGTACCGGCATCCGACATGAGCGAAATTTTGCGGAAATTACTGCGTTGAATCTCAGCGGCTTCAGCGCGTACAGCCGCAAGCAGGTCCTTTGCCTCCCAGTTTTCCAGAAGGCTATAGTTAGCGAGAAGCTCTTGTTCGATGGTGGCTTGTGAAAGCTGTTCATCGTTTTCAGGACGCTGGAGATTCCAGCGTAAGAGATAGGATTGCATGTCTATCGTCACACCGGCGACGATCTCCGTAAGCTCTTGCTGGCGCGTCTCCGAAGCGCTTTGAAACTCTTGGGCACAGTCGTCTCGAAACATGCTGCAAATCTGTGTGAAATCTTGAGGCGTGCTGTCAAACAGCAATTTTTTTCGTAAATCAAGGTATTCATCTCTCATCATCTTCCTAATCCTTTCGCTGAAAGCAGGTATGCTTTCAAATCTTGTGCGCGTCGCATGACGAGTTCTCTAAAAACAAGCACACTGACGACACATAGCACTCACGCTGTTATTCACAAAGCTTTACTTAAATTAAGGCTGACAGACATGTTCGAGCCTCTAACTGAACTCCTTTATTTTCCAAAAATGAGCTTTGGCACGAATAATGTCAACTGCGGAAACACCACGATCAAGAACAGCACAATGAGCAGCGGCACCAGAAAAACCGCGGTATTGCGCGCAACTTTTTCCACCGGCACATCTGCGACACCGCTTAAGATAAACAACACGGTGCCGAACGGCGGTGTCAGCAAGCCGATCATCAAATTTAAAATCATCATCACCCCGAATTGGGTCGGATCGATTCCAAGTTGATCAATCACCGGGAGCAGCACAGGCACTAAAATATTAATCGAAGCGATTGTCTCCATAAACATCCCCACAATAAGGAGCACGATATTAATCGCCAGGAGGATCAGGTAGTAGTTATCGGTTAAGCCCAGAATGTAATTCGCCACCATGAGCGGCACTTGTTCCTTTGTCAAAATCCACGCAAAGAGTGTGGCCGCCACCACGATAAACATCACCTGAACAGTCGAAATCATCGAGCTGAGCACAGCATCGTAAAACTGCTTCAGGGTCATCTCACGGTAGATAATACATCCTAAAATAATGGCGTACAAGGAGGCAACGGCAGCGGCTTCAGTCGGAGTAAATACCCCAAAAAAGATGCCTCCCAGGATAATTCCGGGAGTCAGCAGCGCCCAGAAGGCCATTCTGAGCGATGTCCACATTTCGGCAGCTGTCGGGCGCTTTCCCACCGGAGTCTGATACTTATCAGCCAGGAGGTAAATCAGAATCATCAAGCTTAATCCCATAATGAGACCGGGAATAATGCCGGCGGCAAACAAGCGGCCGATCGAGGTCGATGCGACCACAGCGTAAATGACAACCGGCAGACTGGGAGGGATAATCGGCCCGATCGTGGAAGATGCCGCCGTAATTCCTACTGTTAAGCTATCATCATAGCCGGCATCCCGCATAGCGTTGATCTCTATCGTTCCCAGTCCTCCGGCGTCAGCGATCGCTGCGCCGGACATTCCGGCAAAAATGATACTCGCAATCACATTCACGTGTCCCAATCCGCCCTTAATATGACCGACAAGCTTGTTCGAAAAGTCAAAAATACGGGTGGTGACACCGCTGGTATTCATCAAATTTCCGGCAAAGATAAAAAACGGGACAGCCAGCAACGGGTAGGTATTGGCTCCGGCAACCATGCGCTGAACCGCTGTAAAATTTGGTACGTGTCCATCAGCGATCATATACAGCAGAGACGGAATGCCGATAGCCAGGGAGACCGGCATTCCGATGATAAGCAGGACAAACAGTCCGATGACTAACAAAGCCAGCATAGTCGTACTTCCTCCTTAACATATTGCCTGATGAGAGCTCTTGCAGGACAAATGTTCCCGATAATACTGATATGACAGTTGAATTTCACGGATAAGATATAAGAACGCTCCGACAGAAGCGGAAATATAGAGATAAAATTGAGAAATTTGCATTGCCTGCGACATAAAACGCCGGGATTTATAGGCGAGAAGGAATCCAAAATAGATCAACGCGATCAGATAGGCAAAGGTCAGCAGCTCCTTCATCAGCCAGATCGCTTTTTGCACTCCTGCCGAACATTTCTGGTTGAGATAATTAAAAAGAATTTCAATTTTTATATGCGAGCCATGCTTCCGGACATACGCTGCCCCGACAAAGGTGAGCCAGACAAACGTATAGCGGCATAATTCGATATTCCAGGCAAACGTGATACTGAGTACATAGCGTGTGAAGATTTGTGTTGCCATTAAGACAAAAATAAAGAGGAAAAGAACGACAGTAACCCTTTCTTCCAATGTATCATAGTACTTAAAAAACACGAAGCATCCCCTCCTTCCATTCGTTCAGAAGACATTTTCAGGCATCCACCGCTTACGCTCTGTCAAACCCACGAATACTTTTCAGCCCTTCCCTCTCAGCAGATCTTTCATGGCAGCCAAGAGAATTCCTCTGTCCCCTCTTGCAGGAGAAGAGGGGACGGAACGATTAAAGACGCGCCGCACTGCTCCTAGAGATCCTGGATCCTCTTGTGCAAGTCATCACCGTAACGAATCCACCATTTCCTGAATGTGTTCGGCATCTCTGCAGTCGCTTTACGGAAGGCTTCAAGATCTGGCTCGATGATCGTGACCCCTTCTGCTTCAAACATCTTTCCCAATTCCTGATCGCCTTTATTGAGTTCTGCTGCAATATAATTGGCAGCTTCATCGAAGGCATCGAGAAGAATCTGCTGCTGGTCGGGGCTAAGGCTCTGAAATTTTGCATCATTCATGACAAAAAATAAGCAGTTTGTCACATGACGAGTGAGGTTGACATATTTTTGCACTTCATAGAATTTCATGGCCTTGATGGTAGAAAGGGAATTCTCCTGCCCATCGACGACCCCTTGCTGAAGCGCAAGGTAGACTTCGGAAAAAGCAATCGGGGTCGGGTCAGCACCCATTGCTTTGGCATACTCAATACACACGTTTTGTTCGGGCACCCGCAATTTAAAACCGTTAAGATCCGCGGGGGTCTTTATCGGTTTATTCGAGCTGACCTGACGGATACCGTAGGGTGTCGTTCCAACAATCTTTACCCCAAATTCCTGACGTAGATCTTCGCCCATTTGTCTGGCAATATCACTTTTTGCAAACCTGATGACTTGATCATTGTCCTTGAAGGTATACGGCATCTCCAAGACCAGAACGGGTTTGAACAAGTTCCCGATCTGCCCCGCTCCTGAGCTGACAATATCGACCGAACCGAAAATCGAAGCTTCGAGGAGCGCCTCTTCCGAGCCTAACTGCGATGCCGGAAAGACCTGAATTTCAACGTCACCGTTTGTTTTTTGCGCCACGAGCTTTGCAACCATATCCGAAGCAACGGCCACAGGATGAGAAGGATCGTAAATATGCGCAAATTTTAAGACCGTTTTTGCCAATGCAACAGAAGAAACGCTTAACGCCAATATGAACAGCACTGCAACGACGATTCCTTTTTTCATGAGACAGACTCCTTCATACTGTTATTGTGTGAGATTTCTACACTGTGTACGAGACATACAAAGCTTTCGAGAACTTGCAGAAGCTGCTTCACAAGTTCCACGTACAAGAACAATCCGAGCCGGGCATCCCCCCTTTTTTCGAACATGTACTGCGCAGATGACCAGAAGTCTCTGATTCGCCTTCAGCCATCTGAGAAACGGCCCTCTCAATGCTCTCCGCTCAGTCAGGCAGCGGAGTCAGGACAAGTTTGAGTCCTTTTTTCTTCTCAAACAGTGAAAAGGCATGCTTCCACTCGCTAATCGGCAAGATGTCAGAGACCAGAGGACGTAACTGCACCCGTTCTTGAGCGCTTAACTGCAGAGCTTTTTTCCAGGAGCTTCGTCGGGATCCCAGTGAACCGGTTACGCTGATTTCCTTGAAACAGATTCGCTCGAAATCGATCTCGATCGTTTTTCCGAAGAGGCCGATCTGGGTAAACTGTCCTTGTTTTTTTATCGCGAGCAACGCATCATTAGCAGCCTTCGCACTGCCGGAACATTCCAGAACCACATCCACTCCGGACGATCCTGTCAACCGGGCGACTTCGTCAAGAAGGTTCATCTGGGAAAGGTCTATACAATAATCAACCCCAAGGGCTTTCGCTTGTTCGAGACGTTCGCGATCCTGTTCTGTCCCCGCAATCATCACTGTGGCCCCCTGGGCTTTAGCCACTTGCAGGGCCAGCAGCCCTATCGATCCAGGTCCGCTGACGAGGACCCAGTCTCCTGCGGTGATATGAGTCAGTTCCAGCACAGCGTGTGTTACACAGGCCAACGGTTCCATGAGAGCGCCGCTGATGAAGTCGAGATTCTCAGGGAGTTTGTGGACTCTCGCAGCCGGGACCACCGTGTAACGCGTGAAGACTCCGTTAAACCAATAGCCCAGCGTTTTGCGATGATCGCACAGATTATAAAAGCCGTTGACACAGCGATCGCATGTGCCGCAGTACTCATAGGCGGTCTCAGAGACCACGCGATCCCCGACTTCCCAGCCCGAGACCCCGTCGCCGATCTCGCTGATAACGCCGGAGAACTCATGGCCGGTGACGACCGGCGGCTTGACAGGAATGGCAATATCATCATGATAAATATGAAGATCTGAGCCACAAATTCCCGCAGCATTCACTTCTATTTTGATCTGTCCAGCTTCTGCATGAGGCTCCGGGACATCCCGGATTTCCATATTTCCCGCCCCTTTTGCATATTTCACTAATGCTTTCATCGTCGTTCTCCCCTTTAATTCATACTTGCAATCACTTTCATAAAATCACCAGGACGCTCGGCGATGGCGGCTACATATTCCGGAATCTGGTCGAAGCGGATAATATTCGTGATGACCGCTTCCACGTCAACAGCCTTTTCTGCGATAAGGGAGATCGCAAGCGGAAATTCCTGTACGCTGGTCCGCGAACCGCGGATATCAAGTTCTTTTTTCGTAATCAGAAAGGTTGGCAGGCTGATTTCTTCTTTCGGCCATCCCAAAAACGCAATCCGTCCGGCATAATGAACCACATCGAGTGAACTTCTCACCGCAGCCTGAGCGCCCGAGGCCTCCAGGAAGGCTTCCACCATTCTTCCCCCGGTGATTTTCGGGATTTCCTGCTGAAGATCGTCCTGCATGGGATCAAAAACATACTGAACTCCGATTGTTTGGGCCAGTTCCAAACGTTCGCGCACCGGATCGATGACTACGGGCCGGGCACCGAGATGCAGCGCAAACTGAGCTGCTAACAGGCCGATGGGGCCTGCTCCGGTGATGGCGACATACTCGTTCTCTTTGACATCAAGCCGATGGATACCGTGTATGGCGATACTGAGCGGTTCCACCATCGGGACCAGCTCCCAGGGAATCGTGTCCGGGACTCGATGAATGAGATGAACGTCATGTGCGTAATACTCCTGCATTCCACCGTCTTCATGCACACCGATCACCTTGAGATTTTCACAGCAGTTCGTCCGCCCCAGCTGGCAAGGATAACAGTGACCACAGTAGCGGTATGGTTCGACAATCACGCGATCGCCGGCCTGAATACCCTGGGGATTTTCAGGAATGCTGACCACTTCTCCGGCGATTTCATGCCCCAGGACTCTGGGATACGTCACAAGCGGAGACGTCCCTTTGTACGCGGCGATATCGGAACCGCAGACCCCCATGGACACGACACGAATTTGGCAGCGATCGTCTTGTGCTTTGCCCTGCTGACGATCGACAAGCGCAATATCATGAGCCTGGTGTAAAAGAATTGTCTTCATGGCTGCATCTCCTTATTCTGAGAAGTATATTTTGTATCTCGCATTCCGTATACGAAATACCGAATACAAAAATTTGTCAAGTTTTTCTTCTGATCATTTGCGAGTGACCCGTTGTCATGATGCAGATCTGACTATGACTCCGACCAACTTAGATCGAGAAACATATCAGACTCTGAACGGTGTAAATGCCGCTCCATTGCTTCAGCAGCTCCTTTACCATCGCGCGCTGCGATGCATTTCAGGATTGCCAAGTGCTCGGGTAATGAAAGACGACTTTTATATTCGTCGGGCTTCCCAGCATAAATCTGATAAATAACCCACCATATCTGATTATGCAGGGTATCGAGCATGGTTTTAAGCCGGAGGTTTCCAGCGCCCTCCCGGATAATCCGGTGATAACGCATGTCGTGAGAGAGAGCCTCTTTGATGTCTTTTTCCGGCTGTTGCGCTTGGAATTCTTCATAACAGCTCCACAAATCATCAATCAGCTCCTCGGACATGCGCTCGCTCGCCTGGCGAGCCGCCAGCGTCTCTAACGCACACCGGATTTCAAAGAGGTTTTCAATATCCCGCTGTGAAAATGTCATCACAGAGTAGCTCTTCCCATCGTAAGCCACAAGTCCCTGGGAGACTAACTTCTGCAAGCCCTCCCGGATCGGGGTTCTGCTGATTTCAAGCTTTTCGGCAAGATTGTCTACAATAAGGCGTTCCCCAGGATTCAGGCGAAGCGAAAGTATCCATGACTTCACTTTCTCAGCAGCCTGCTCACTCAAACTGGAACGGATAATGCGGTGCTGTGTTCTCAAAAGTCTCTCCTTGTACAAATAGCAGCAGCGGTATATTCTTTCCAGCCCGCCTTTTGATACCAAACGAGCGGACATATTGGATCTTTTTCGTATACGGTATGCCCAGAAAGAAAGAGCTTGTCAAGAACAATATGGCTCTTGTCGAACAGCTTACAGGCTGCAAGCCAGAGAAGCTTTGCAGCAAAGTACGTCACGCAATATACGGAATCGTCTGAGGGCCTTCCGGCAAAACGCATATCCTGGCATCTGGCCCGTATGTCTTCAGGAGCGACTCAACACGTTGTTCAACAGGCCCGCAGGGCTGAAGCATGGCGCTTGTAATGCTGTCATCGTCTAAGCCGTCGCTATACACATAGACATCAGCTTTTTGTGATATTAAGGCCTGAATCTGGGCCTGCCATGTGTCACCCATAACAAAACCGGGTTCACGGATTCTTTCCAGAAGCTGCTCGACACTATCCGCTTCACGCAGTAATTGTCCATAGGGACCGTGCTTCGGGATGCCGTCCCAGCATTCGGCAGCGATGAGAATACTTCCTCCCTGTTTCACAACCTGCGAGGCTGCGCTCATGCCCTTCACTGCCTGATAGAGATTCAAATCCAGCGGATAACCGGAGTTGCTCGTGATGACGATATCAAAGGCGCTGTCCACCGGGACCATAGCCGTGTCTTTCACAAAAGCGCAGCCCTGTTCGTGAGCCTGCTCCCAGTCACCGGCAAACACGTTGGTGATCTCTTTATTCCGGTTTAAGGCAACATTCAGTAAAAACGACGGCTTCACAAAGGCTGCGGCATCATGAATTTCTTCCCAGAGCGGGTTCCCGTGAGTAATCCCCCACGTGGCTCTGGGATGATCGATGTGCCTGGCGTTATGATTGCGCATCACCGTCTCCAGCAAGGCCATGCCCGGCATAATCGCCTTCCCTCCGCCGGAAAAACCCGCAAAGAAGTGGGGTTCGATAAAACCGGTCAAAATGCGGATATCGGACTCGACCAATTCTTTGTGAATCCAGATGGCATTGCCACTTGAGGTCGTCCCCACCAGGACGTGCGAATCCTTGTCAGCCGCATCATTCTGAACGATCCGGCAGCCCTCCACCACCTCATCACCGAGCATCGTTCGTAATTCTTGATCGCTATTTGCCCGGTGCGTTCCGGTCGCGTTATAGAGCGTGATCTGCTCGCGGACAATGCCGGCCGCCTCCAGCTCTTCAAGCAGCAGCGGAGTCATAATGCGATCAGGCGTTGGACGGGTAATGTCGTAGAAAACGATACCCACCGTATTCCCAGGCCTGACAAGTTCCCGCAAAGGGGGAGAAGCGATTGGATTCCGCACTGCGGCTCTGACTGCCTCAAACTGGTCTGGCAGGGCATCCAGATGCTTTGGCTCTACGATGCTGACAGCGGCTTCGTCCGGCAGCGAAATCTCCAAACCGCTTTTTCCGTAATCAAGTCGAATATTCATGAACGAGCAACAGAAGAGCGATTGGACGGATTAAGGCTGCATGACGCCGTCTCCCTGTAAGGAAGCGCGTAAGCGTCATGCAAAATCCACTCAGCAGCAACCAGTCCAATCAGGGTTCCGTTCTATCTGCCGTTAAAGCACTATACGTTTTTGATCAAATTGATATCGCCGCTTTTGGCAGCTTCCAAAATCGGTCCCATGTACTCGTCAATCATGTCAGCTGTCAGAGGAATCGGCATATTTTCCAGCTTCATCTTCAATTGCGGATTCTTGGCTGCGTTCAAAGCCCGATCGATATGGGCCTGGGTAAAACCGTCCACCTCGCTAAGGGTTTTTGGAAAGTCAATCGCTTCGGCAAAGGCAAACATGCCGTTTGTGACCGCTGTACCCAGCTCGCGACCGGTCAGTCCGGCGATCTCCTCAGAAATATAGCCGGCATCTTTGAAAATTTTGCCGACCACATGCAGCGGGCCTTCTACAGCCGGAGCGAAAAAGACCGTGTAATAGGGGTTCATTAACGCGCAGGCACGGCCATGACTGAGTACATCCACCAACGAAAAACTTGTCAGATGCCCCCCATTGGTTCCACCAAGCATGATTGCATAAGCGCCTAAGTCAGTTGCCAGACAGAGGGCCTCACGGGCTTCAGCGTCTTTGGGATTTGCATTGATTTCAGGAAGATATTCTACGACCAAGCCGATTCCAGCTTCTGCAATAGCCGTCAGTCGATCGTAATAGGGTTTGTTGACTGCCCCATAGTAGACTTCAAGAATATGGGCAATTCCATCAAGAGCGCCGTCAGCCGTCAACGCCGGCGGGGCCATGTGTGTTACGGTATAATCGAAGACCGGATAGGCAGGAACCACGGCTTCATCTACAATCAGCTTTTTCTGACCAGTACTGATGTCGGTAATATTCGAGTATTTTGTGAGATGTGCCCCGGAGCTTGCCGCTGTCTGAATCGCAATATGCGGTGTCAGCGTCTTAGCGCTTTCCTCAAGCTTTTTGCTGACCAGCCCCACGCCGAAATACTCTTCAATACCGCCGCCCAGCGTTCTCAGAACTTCTGCCGCTTTTGCAGCATCGATTGTGCTACCGCCGCCAAAACTCACGATGACGTCCGGGTCGGCTGCCTTCAGCTCTTCGGTAATACGCGCCAGATCCTCTCGCGGCGCATTCGGCCGGGCACCTTCAATCCTGGCCACCAGCTCGACACTGGCATCTTTCAACGACGTACTGATGATGCTGACATAGCTGTCCACTCCGGGAAAGTCCGTATAAATCAGCACAGCTTTTTTTCCGGCTTTTGCAGCAACTTGCCCGACATCCTTTAAGACACCGTTGCCATACAGATACGCATCTCCTTTAAACTCCTTCAAGAGTTTTCGGGCTTTCTCAAAGTAAGTCATAATTCAGTCTCCTTCTGATGTTATTATTCGTTCCGTGTGAATGCAGACTCAAATGTCGACATCAAGATGATGTTGTTCGCGCAAGATCATCACCACATCTCGAAGATGAAGCTGCATTTCTTTTTCTGCACCGTCAGGATCGTGACCAACGACCATGTCGCAAATCTTTCGATGATGTTCGTTGGCGCGTTCTGCTGCTCCGGGAGTACGATTAAATTCTTCAAGAAATTCCGCCAGCATCTCCCGAATGACTTCAATAAAGCGGCCTAAAATGCTGTTGCGAGCGCTCTCCGCCAGTTTCATATGAAAGGCCAGATCGCCCTGCGAAAAGGCTTCAATCCGTCCCTCTTGAAAATCTCTCTCCATCTTGGCAACAATATTCTGCAGGTCCTGGGATTGCGTCGTATCAATATGTCTGGCCGCCAGACGCACAATCGCACGTTCCAGATAGTATCGAGTCTCGATCAACTCGCAGGTGGAGGGTTTATCGAGCAGAAGAGCCTGAAACATCGGCTCCAGAACGGCTTTGGTATCGGGCAGCCGCACAAAGGTGCCACGCCCCTGCCGGCTTGTGATGAGTCCCAATGAGGACAATTTGTGCAGAGAACCCATCATGACGGTTCGAGAAACTCCAAACTGCCGGCAAAGCATTTTTTGAGTTGGCAGCCGATCCCCATCACTCAGCTCTCCCGATAAAATTTTGCCTTTAAGGGCCTCAAAAACGATCTCTACAAGACTATCCCTTTTGAGGCTGGGCTCTTGTATACTCCCCTGCACTTTGCTTCTCCTTTGCATTCAGCGTATTTTCATACAACTATTGTATATTGTCATACAAACGACAATATACAATAGTTGTCAAGTTTTTATTTGCCAAAAAATATGTTGGGATAGACAGTGTCTTCTATGATAGGATATCATGTCTCAATCTGTGTAAAGATTATGGAGTTGGCAGGAAGATCATCAACTATCACTCTTCACCCAAAAGGATACAATACGATGAAAGATCTGAAAGAAGCATTGCGGCAAGGGCACAATATTTTAGGGACAATGGTCATTAATTTTACACACCCGGAACTGGCCAGAATGCTGAAAGTCTGCGGATTCGACTTTTTTATTGTGGATTGTGAGCATGGCTCATTTGATTATAGCGATGTAGCCGGGCTGTTCGCCATAGCGCGCGAATGCGGCATTGCTCCAATGATCAGGATTCCTGAACTGCGCCGTGAAGTGGTCTTGAAATCAATGGAAATGGGGGCCGCTGGAATCCTTCTGCCCCAGACGGAAACGGCTGAGCAGGCCAAGATCCTGGTGAGCTATTCCAAGTATGCGCCGATGGGGAATCGGGGCGTCTCCTTATTACGCGCGCACACCGGCTTTGAAACAATCTCCAATGCCCGTGAATATATGGATACAGCCAATGATCGAACGATCTTACTCACCCAGATTGAATCGCTGCGAGGGCTGCAGAATATTGATGAAATTCTCTCGGTTGAGGGAATTGATGTCGCGTTTGTAGGTCCTAACGATCTCACACAGAGTATGGGCATTATGGGCCAGACCGAACATCCGAAATATATCGAGGCCATCGCGGCCGTGATAGCCTCTGCCAGAAAACACAAGAAATTTTCAGGAATTCATGTTATGACGACCACAGCCCTGCAGGGATATAAGAAACAAGGTATGACCTGTAATCTCTGGTCGAATGACGTGAGCATGCTGATGTCTGCTGCGCGGGAAGGTATCAGACAATTACAACAGGCAATGGGAAAGTGAACAAGCTGCAATAAAGGAGAACAGATATCATGGCACAGAACGTATTAATTCCGCAGCCCATCGCTGAGGAAGGCAGACAGTACCTGCGCGATCGGGGCTATAACGTGAAAACAGGATCCGCTCACAGTGTAGAGGTTATGAAAGAAGAGGTAAAGGGCTGTTGTGCTATACTCATCAGGACGGCGCTACTGCCGGCTGAAGTGCTCCGGGCCGGGAAGGAACTGCGCGTGATCGGTCGTCATGGTGTGGGAGTTGATAATATTGATATTGCGGCCGCAACCGAGCTTGGCATCCACGTGACCAATGCGCCGGAATCGAATTCCAATTCCGTTGCAGAACAGACACTTGGTTTAATGCTCGCCTGCGCCAGAAATTACAGCCTTTGCAACCGTGAAATCCGAAAAGGAAATTTTGCAATTCGCGATCAGGTTCATGGGGTCGATATGCAGGGAAAAACAGTTGGCATCATCGGCCTGGGCGCGATCGGTTCACGCGTGGCACAGAAAGCAATCCTCGGTTTTGATATGAAAGTGATTGCGTACGATCCATACGTAACACAAGAACACGTTCCGGCAAATGTCGTAGTTATGGAGTCCTGGGAAGACATTTTTCAAACTGCTGATTTTATCACACTCCATCTACCTGCCTCGCCTCACACTACAGGGTGTATCGGAAAAAAAGAATTCGAACTGATGAAATCCACGGCATATCTCATCAATGCAGCCCGGGGTGAGCTCGTAAATGAAGCCGATTTAATCGAGGCTCTGCAACAAAAAACGATTGCCGGAGCCGGACTGGATGTCTTTGAGCAGGAACCACCCGTCCGAGATAATCTGCTATTAGAATTGGATAATGTCATGCTGACTCCGCATAATGCAAGCTTAACCAAAGAATGTATGATTCGCATGGCCGTGCACGCAGCAATGGGCATTGATGACGTGCTTTCGGGAAGGGCCCCGAAATGGCCAGTTAACGACCCGACCGCGTTAAGCGATCGTTCCGGTCAGGCTCAACACTGACAGCCCGAGCTTAAGAGCTGCTATGCGAAAAAATTCAAGGCCTTGAGAAAAAAATCATCTCCACCGAAGTTGCCAGATTTCAAAGCCAGCGCAATCGTGGGTGATTCCAGACTTGTGGTCCAGGGGACTCCCGGATCGATGCGGGGCCCAATACGAAGTGCCCGGATACCGAGTCCCTCAAGGACCGCTCCCGATGTTTCGCCGCCTGCTACGACAAAACGTGTAAAACCAACAGCCTGTAACGCTCTGGCTAGTACGGAAAACGCCTCTTCCACAAGCCTTCCGGCCCGGTCGGGGCCTAAGCGCTCCTGTACAGCCCGTACATTCTGCGGATCTGCGTTTGAAGAGATGAAGGCCGGAGTTTCCGGGGGGATAGCTGCTGCCCACGCTATTGCCCGGCGAATGTACTCCTCGGGCTTTTCAGCCAGGTCCAGCGGCTTGAGTCGGAAGAACGGGAAGCGATCTTTCACAAAAGCGACCTGGCGTCGCGTGGCTTCGGAGCAACTGCCGGCAAGAATAATACTCCGTCCGGGGACAGGAAGCATGGCACCGAGCTCTTCGCGCAACGGCAGCATCCCCCGACGCCGAAAGTTTTCCGCAAGACCAAGAGCAAGACCGCTGCCCCCGGTGAGCAGCGGCATGTCCGCACACGCAGAGTCAATGGAAATCAGATCACGGTCTTCAATGGCGTCAACAACCGCAAAGCGCACCTCTTGTTCTTGCAAATCATGCAGGGCCTCCCGGATTGCCTGCATACCCTGTCTGACGATCTCCCACGGGATCAGGCCGACCTTTCCGGAGACTTGCGGTCGGAGTAATCGCAGCAGGTTGGCATCACTCATCGGAGTTACAGGATGATAACGCATGCTGCTCTCGTGCAGGAGCAGGTCCCCCACAAAGAGCTGGCCCTGATACACTGTACGTTTATTCGTCGGAAATGCCGGACAGACAACAGTGATCTCACCACCAAGCTTCTGCAACAGCGCATCAGCTACGGGACCAATGTTACCCTGCGGTGTGGAATCAAAGGTCGAGCAATATTTCCAGAAGACCTGGCGACATCCAAGCTTTTGCAGCCACGCCAAACTTTCCAGGCTTTGCCGCACCGCCAGCTCAGCTGCAATCGAACGGCATTTTAACGCAATCACGACAGCATCGGCTTCGAAAGACGCTGTGCATGTCTCCGGCACCCCGATCACCTGTACGGTGCGCATTCCCTGACGGACCAACGTATCAGCCAGATCGGTCGCTCCAGTACAATCATCAGCAATACATCCTAAAAGTGTTGTGTGCATATCAGGCCGCAGGGTCGTGATGGGCTGTTGCTGAGAGATGAGATTCCTCTTTCGAAAGGCGATAGACGCTCACGGCATTATCATGAAACAGCTTTTTTCGATCTTCCAAAGGAAAATCGGCGACAGCCTGTTTGAACCCTGTAAAGATAGTTTCCAAATCAGTGATCACAGCATCAACCGGGTAATTACTCGCGAACATACAGCGATCAACACCGAAGATCTCGATTGTCTCCCGAATGATCGGCGTGTTATCGTCAAGCCGCCAGGGACGGCCCGCAAGCCCAAGTCCCGATATTTTCACAAACACATTCGGCGCGACAGACAGCAGCTTCATGGCTGAGCGCCAGGCAGCAAGGCCTTCGGGACTCCGATCCGCCGGCAAACCAGTATGATTGAGAATCACCAGAGTGTCCGGAAATGACTCGGCGAGTTCAAGCGCCTCAGCGAAATGCCACCAAGGGGTTTGCAAATCAAAATGTACTCCGAAGCGATCGAGCAGTGAAAAGCCTCTTCGCCAGCGAGGATCGCCCATTGAACCGGGCACTCCAGGCTCCACGTGCTGAGGTGAGGCCGCAGCACGGGGCTTATGGCGCACACTTCGCACCAAAGGGATTGCTGCCTGTGCTGCCAGCACATTCTCGACATCATCACGATCGAGCCGTATGTGAGCCACATGCGCGTGAGGAAAACCGTATTGTTCCGCCACCTCCTGCATCCAACGGCTTTCTCCCAGCGGATCGTCAGGATCCCATTCTCCCTCCATCGTTACGGTCATGACCACATGATGATCGCCGACTTCCGTGAAATAATCATTGGGCATGAATGTCTTCCGAATGGCAGAATAATCGCCATAGCGAAAGGGAATCATCGGCTCGTCGCACAGCCAGGGATGATAATTGCGTTCAAGATCCCAAAAGTGATGGTGAGCATCGACGATAGCAAAATTATCCATATTCAGGCCTCCGACGGCTTCTGCTTTTTGACGTTGCGAAGGAAAGCCAGCACGATTTGGGACAGCCAGATTGAGAGCGTGACGATTCCGAGTCCTGCAGCAATCGGCCGGCTGAAAAATATCACGAGATCCCCTTTCGCTTTAATCATGGTCGTGACAAAATTGAATTCCAGCATGTTCCCCAGCACAATTCCCAGAATTGCCGGAGCCACTGGAATACCATTCTCCTCCATCAAGCAGCCGATAAGCCCCATCACCATCATCACACCAATATCAAAACTCGTGTTGTTAATCGCAAAAGAGCCTACAATACAGGCCAGCAGGACAATCGGTATCAATGCACTCGGGGGTACGGCCAAGAACACGCGTGACAGTCGGATAATGACATAGCCTATCGGAAGCAGCAACAGATTGGCAATAAAAAACGAGATAAAAACCGCGTAAACCATCTGAGGCTGCTTAATAAAAATAACGGGCCCAGGCTCCATGCCTTTCAAAATGAGAACCCCGATTACAATCGCCGTAATGGAATCACCGGGAATGCCGAACACCAGCGCAGGAACCCAGGCACCGCTCAACGAGGCATTGTTTGCCGCCCCGGATTCGGCAAGACCCTCCAGGTGCCCTTTGCCAAAACGTTCCGGAGTTTTTGAGAATTTACGGCTGATAGAATACGCGACCCAGGCCGCAATATCAGCTCCGGCTCCGGGAAGTGCGCCGACCAGGGTGCCGATCAGTCCTCCGCGAACAATATTGCTACGATACTGACGCAGCTCTCGTCCAAGTCCCCGCATAATATGCTTAATTGCCTGGACTTGAAGCTGTTTCTTCAGTGGAGAAGCCGCAGTTCGAAGGATTTCAGACAGCGCAAACATCCCGATCATGGCAGGGATATAGTTCACTCCTCCCATCAACTCGATGACGCCAAACGTGAAACGGGACTGTCCTGAGGTGGTATCAATACCTATGGTCGAGATAAAGAGCCCTGTCAGCAGCGACAGAACGCCTTTTAATGCTGAAGCGCTGGAAACGAATGCCGCACAAGTCAGCCCCAGCAAAGCCAGCCAAAAGTATTCTACCGAGCTGAATTTCACGGCGATTCGCGCCAACTGAGGAGCGGCCAATACCAGGATCATACTGCCCATCATTCCTCCGGCGCAGGCTGAGGCCATACAGATCCCCAGGCCGCGTTCCGGTTGTCCTGCAAGCGTCAGGTTGTAGGCTTCATCGACATATGCCGCAGAGGCGGGCGTTCCGGGAATGCGAACCAAGGCTCCGGGAATATCGCCAGCGAAGATCGCCATAGCCGTCATCGCCACAATAGCAGAAATCGCAGGGAGCGGGTCCAGATAAAACGTGATCGGAACCAGCAGAGCTGTTCCCATCACGGCCGTCAAGCCTGGTATCGAGCCGATAACGACTCCCATACAGGATGCAAGTATAATTGTAAGAAGCACTTCCGGAGTTACGACAAGACGAAAGGCCTCAATGAGAACTTCCATACCCCTTCCTTATAAAAATTGTTCTATAATACCATAGGGCAAGGGCACCCGCAGAAGCATCGTAAAGACAAGATAAAATAACGCTGTCGCCGCGAGCGCGATAATCAGAGCCGGCAGGACTTTTGCGCCAAGTCTCATCTGCAGGCCTGCAAGCAGGATAAAGGCCGTTGCACAGAATCCGAGCGTATCAGCGACTGCGATAAAAACAACGAGCCCGGCCAGTACTAACAGGACATTGATCGCGCTCCGACGTGATTGCAGCCATGCCGGAATGCGGAGAATTGGCCTGGGATCTCTCTGAAGAACTGCGCTTACACACAGCATAAGCCCACAAACAATCATAGCGACGCCGATAATTGTCGGGAAGAATGAAGAGCCGTAAGGCTGACCAGCAACTGCGGGAAACGTCTGGGCCTTAGCTGTTATGCCTATCCCCATGATAATAAAAACAAATCCGATTACTGCATCATGAACGTTCATACTATCAATTTTTTCCACCAGCCCCTCTGTCACGCTTTCATCCTCAAGGTGAAAGCGTGACAGCTTAGTCCTTACTTTGCGACCCCCAGCTCTTTCAGCAGATTGGCTGCCGTGACCGTAAACTCGTCAGCAAAGGCTTTAAATCCTTCCGGCCCATCCCATAAGGGCGTAATACCGCGTTGGGCCAAAGCCTCCTGAACTTTTGAATCTGCATGAGCTTTTTGCGCAGCTGCGACAATTTTCACCTTGACATCCTCCGGAAGGCCCTTCGGAGCGATAAGAGAAAACCAGTTCGCTAAGGTCCACTCCAAACCAGCAGCTTCTTTCACTGTGGGGACATCCGGAAACGCCGGAGAACGTTCTTCCGACATGATTGCCAGAACTCGGACTTCTCCTGCCGCCAGAAGAGATTTCGCCTCGATAGGGGAGCCGGTAAAGAATGTAATCCCTTCCGCGATCAAATCCTGGAGGGCTGGAGCACCGCCTTGACTGGGAATCCATTGGATACGGTCGGTTTCGATTCCCGCAGCTTTTTCCAGACCAGCGATTGCCATATGCCACGGGCCACCCAGCCCAGAACCAGAAGCACTGTATGTGTCTTTAGAATTCTGACGAACGCTTTCCAGCATATCGTTCAGATCCTTAAACGGCGAATCAGCCTTCACGGTCACACCGGCTGGAATTGCGGCAAGACGCGAAATTAAATCAAAACTATCAGGGGTGAGCGGAGCGAGATTCAGGGTGCTGAAATAAGTAATTTCCGAAGTCCCTGCTCCCAGGGTATAGCCGTCTGGTTTTGCGCTTGCAATGGCCGTGTGTCCCACCACACCATTTCCCCCTGTGCGGTTGACCACATTAACAGGCACTCCCATCTCCTGTTCGAAGCCGATTGCAAAAATTCGAATGATCGTATCCGTGCCTCCACCGGCTCCCCAGGGGACGATAATTGTGATCGGCCGATCCGGATACTCAGCAAAAGCTTGTCCCAAAAGACCGGGAAAAATGCTCATTGCAAAAAGGGTGAATGCCGCTACTGACAGGATTATTGCGCTACGTTTCATGCTGTGTACGCATTTCTATACCTGAAAGCACAATTAGCTTCTGCATTCAGACTTAGAAACGCTTCTGGACGTTGTTCATCTGATCGTGTGTAAAGCCGGGCACAGAAGACCAAAAGCTGATTATCGGTGTGCCGGGTGTTCGTGTACAGCAACACTTTAAATTGTGTATAGAATATTGTATACAATACAAATTGATAATAAAATATTGTCAAGCATTTTTTCGAAAAATACCAACTGGCAGCGTAAAAGCGGGACAAAAATTTATGAATGCTCTTGAAAATAATTGAGCTGATCGAGAATATGATGTGCCATCAAAGTTTCAGCAGCGTCCTTTTCTTGCCTCCGCATGTATTCGAGAAGGGGCTTGTGTTGCGCGATAAATTGACTGAGTTTGTCATGCGGGAGATGCAACACCAGCCGTAAAAGCTGCATTTTCGCATCGATTTTTTGAAACAACTCGCAGAGATGCCGATTGCCTGTACGCCTGGCAATTTCGATATGGAATTGGCTGTCTTTTTCAAAAGCCGTTGCAACATCATCTGCGTCAAGCGCTTCCTGACATTCTTTTGCGAGCTGTTCCAGAGCGTCAAAATCATCTTGCGTTCCATTTTCGACCAATAAACGTGTCGAGAGCACTTCAAGCTGTGCGCGGACCTGGGCGACATCCTCTGCTTCTTCGGGAATGAGCTGAACAGCCACCGCATAACTTCGCGGTTTCAAATACACAAGTCCGTATTCATCCAAACGGCGCAATGCCTCCCGAATCGGGGTTCTGCTGACTCCGAATTGTTGAGCAATTTTTTCTTCGGGAATCTTTTGCCCTCCCTTAAGTTCTCCTGAGAGAATCAGACGTTTAATGTATTTATATACCTGTTCTGAGAGACTCTGACGATGAATTGTATAGTCTGTTTTTGCCTGTACCATAGTTTTTTTAGTATGCAAACGTGTGGAGTCATCGTTCATGGTGGTGAACGGTCGAGATAAAAAAGCGTTCGCTATCGATTAGCATAAAGGTTCCGGCATTCTATCAAGTCATCACAAAAAATAGAATGCCGGAGAAAGAATGATTTTCAGGGTCTATTGCTTCAATTCATTCGGATAGACATTATCCGCAAGTTGCTCTTCAATCGACAAAACATGCACCCAGGGGCTGTGGGCAAACGACATATGTCCCGGCCATGATCCCGTATACACTTTAAAATGGAACAAAATTTGTCAAGATCGTTTTATTGAGAGATCGCTTTCATGACGAATAATTAATAACGTCTTTCCGAAAAGGTGAGCATCACTTTCATCACATCCTGAAAATGATCGTCGACATATTGATAGGCAGCCTGGGTGTCACGCACGGAAAAATAATTGCTGATAAGTTCCTGAGTATGCAGCGCTCCCTGCGAGATAAGTTTGACGGCCTCTTCAACATCCTGACGGACATACATCTCTTTGCAGGGCAGGGCTAGTCCATTTCGAAACCGCCGTCAACGTTCAGTGTTTGGCCGGTAATATAATCGGCATCCGCAGAACAGAGGAAGGCGATGGCCGCGGCCATTTCATCGGCAGTGCCGGGGCGTTTAAGCGGAATACGCTCGATGAATGCATCAGATTCTTTTTTCGCATCAACCCCAAAGGCTTGACTCTTATCCTGAATATTCTGTTGCCACATCGGAGTCAGCACCACACTCGGTGCAATGGCATTCACATTAATGCCGTAGGGGGTAAAGGCTAAAGCAGCCGATTGCGTTAGACTTATGATGGCTGTTTTGCTGGCAGCATAATGCGCTTGATACGAGCGGCCGCGCCTCCCGGAAATTGACGAAAGGTTCACGATTTTTCCGTAACTGCGATCCGCTTTTCCGTCAGCTTTGACATTGTCCGGAACCTGGGCGATCATTTGTCTGGCAGCAGCCTGGATACAGAAAAAGAGTCCTTTCAAATTAATATCGAGCACTCGATCCCACTCTGCTTCAGTGATATCCAAAAAACTTTTACTTTGCACGATGCCTGCGCTGTTGACCAGGATATCAAGGCGCCCAAATTCTGCGACAGCCTGATCGATCATAGGCTGAATTTCCGCGACATGTCCAAGATTTACCTGATGCGCTAAAGCACGTCCCCCCAGCCTGCGGATTTCTTCAGCTGTTTGTTCCGCTTCCTGCATCTTAATGTCAGCGATCAACACGGCGGCCCCTTCTTGAGCGAAGCGCAACGCTGTTCCTCGTCCAATCCCTTGTCCAGCTCCAGTTATCAGAGCGACTTTTCCCTGCATTTGCTGTTCCATCGCAATATCTTCCCAGCGACCGGTGCGCCTCCTCTACATTCGGTGACACACAGGCGTTCGGCTCCTTAACAAAACGACAACCCGGCCAGAGTAGATGCCCTGTCCGCATCCTTTCTCATGAAAAAAACTACAGACATAATTTATACGATCTCCTTGGCGATCACTCTCGCAGGCGCTCCATCGGCATTCGGAATTTTTAACGGCAGGGCACAAAGGAACACCCGAGCTTGTGTCAATTCCTTCGTATTACACAAGTACTCCATCAGTATGACACCATTGCGCAGCAAGACATCGTGGGTGACGAATTCCGACAAATGAGCATACTCTCCTTTCAACGTCAGTCGAATGGGATAGTCCTGCGGAAAATCGAACGCAACCGAGCGAACCTTTTTGCGTAACAGCCACTCAGCTGCCTGACGAGTCATATACGGGGATTTTGTCCAGAATTCAGGGCTGTGAGGGGAAAAGCTCCGATCCCACGCAGTTTTCAGGAGAACAATGTCTCCCTGCTGGATGTGCTGCCCGGCTTTTGCGATCTGCTCTTCCTCAATTGGAGCATCAGCGCCAATATCCGTCAGATCCAGAACTGCACAGTCTCCGACCACCTGCTTGAGGGAAATATCATCAGTTGTCGTTCCGTCGGCCAGGATATGACGAGGAGAATCAATATGTGTAAAAGCATGAACGCTCCAGCATACATGTGTTATTTGAAAGTTGTCTCCCTGCAGTAAATCACCGGACTGCCTTCTCTCGATCTTCCAACGAAAATGCGTGTCAATCGGCATGCTCAGATCGATAAGTCTGTCCATCGTATTTTTCTCCTGTAACGCAGAGTTCACCGGCGAGTGGAACGAATCCCGTGAAACGACTTGTTATACATTGTTTTTATTAATCAGCAGCCAAACAGTATATATCTATATCTAATTCCAGACCTGTTTCACTAAGTAATTCAATTTCTTCTTTTCCGAAGTGCAGCCCTGGATTACAGCCCTCAAAGATATAGTGAACAATTGAGAGTTCTCCTTCACAGCTTGAAACGACCTGTTTTATTTGCTTTTTTCTTGGTCGAATATGTTCTTCCAGGAACTCACGCACTTGGTCAGAAACCCAGGATTGATCTTCTTTATCTACCCTGAATTGCCAGCAGTTAGTCTTATATTTCTTTGTTATTCTATTATCAGCTGTGCCAATGTGATACTCTTGGTTTTTTAATGCAACCCATGTTGGTTTTAATCCTATCTTTTCAGTAAGTTCTTCTGGGGAACATGAAAACCCTTCAAGTCTTATTGCAATATGATTTTGGTCTGCTTTCATATTGTGTTGTAGAACAATATTATTTGCCTGTTAAGCCCGGAAGAGTCATGGTGATCTCCGGAATAAAGATGCACAACAGTAAGGCAAACAACAACGCGAAAAAGAACGGCAGGCTTTCCTGTATGACGCCTTCCGGTTTTGTTTTCGCAATCGAAGCAGAGAGGTAGATAAGATAGCCGACAGGCGGTGTGCACAAACCGATCATGAGATTCATCACAATAACGACTCCGAAATGGAGCGGACTGATTCCAAGCTCGACAACCGTCGGAAGTAACATCGGAATAAGAATGATCAGAGCAGCCAGTGGGTCCATGAAGAGACCGACGATAAGCACGGCAACATTCACGAGGAGCAGGACAATCCATGGTGTCTCGGAAACTGAAAAGATGAGTTCTGCAACCTGGTGACTGATTTGCAGATCGGCAACAATCCATGCAAAAATCGATGACGCGCCGAGAATCACCATAATCGTTGAAGTGCCTGCGGCAGCTTGAAGAAGCGAGGTCCAGCAGTCTTTCCAACTGAGTTCCCGATAGATGAATTTTCCGACCAAAAAACTGTAAACTGCGGCAACAGCCCCTGCTTCGGTCGCCGTAAACACTCCGCCAAGGATCCCTCCAACAATGATCAATGGCGACACCAGCGCGAATCCTGCGTTTCCTCCTGTCTGCAAAATTCTGCGCGCCGTCACCGATTCTTCACATGGATAGTTTCGCCGATCGCTGATAACATATACAGCCGCCATCAGGCAGCACCCGATCAACAGTCCCGGGACGATCCCGCCCAGAAACATCTTGCCGACCGACACCTCTGCCAGGCTCGCATAGACAAGCATCGGAATGCTCGGAGGGATAATAGGACCGATCACTGAAGAGGTTTGCGTGACAGCAGCGGAAAATTCCCTTGAAAAACCTTTCCGGGCCATCGCCGGAATCATCACCGTTCCGATTGCAGCAGTGTCGGCAACCGCTGATCCCGAAATCCCTGAGAACACAATGCTCGACACAATGTTCACATGTGCCAGGCCACCTTTGATATGGCCCACCAAGGCATGTGCAAAATCAACAACCCGCTCCGTGATACCGCCTCGGTTCATCAACTCGCCTGCGAAAAAAAAGAACACGATCGCGAGCAAAAGCGATTGATCCATCCCGCTGACAAAAAGCTGTGGCACAACCACAAGCGGAAGCCCGGGACGAAAGATCACCAGCGTGACAAGAGAGGCGGCGAGGATGCTGAAGACCAGGGGCAGGCTTAATGCACTCAAGAGCAGCATTGTTCCCAGGAGCACGATAATTACCATGGTCTTTCCTCCTGTTTCCGCAGATCGCCCCATGCGCGTTCTGCCGCATGGGCAATAATCGCAATGCTCCATAAGCTTCCTGCACAGACTAAGGCTAAAAATACATACTTCACAGACAGCTTGAGGCCGGTATACGTATCCCCTGCCGTCAGTGTGGCTAAAAACAGCGCGCCATGGACCATAAACAGAAGAATCGCAGCGGAGATCACGGCGCACCCTGTTTCTACGGCG
The DNA here is from genome assembly GCA_002748425.1 of candidate division KSB3 bacterium. Taxonomy (GTDB): domain Bacteria; phylum Moduliflexota; class Moduliflexia; order Moduliflexales; family Moduliflexaceae. Next base: position 37,744 of record PDSJ01000033.1, read on the forward strand.
AGCTGCAGCTTCTTTCCAAAGTGCTTCACAAGTATCTCGATACGCATGTGGGAAGCTCTGACTGCAGCAAGCATGATCATCCAGACGTAGAGGAGACGAGTCAGCTCTTCACTCCAGACAAGAGAGGACTTGAGGATATACCGGCTGATGACTTGTGCCGATGCGACGAACAACATTACAGCCAGTAGCCCTCCCACACAGGCATCCAACACACGATTCATTATTTTTACAATGTGCTGCATGTTCATCAGAGTCCCCCCCCTAATGTGCCGTGCGGCTGTCCTCAAAAGCCCGACCCCGCACGGCTTTGCTCAGAAAGATTACTGTCCCATCGGCACACTAATCTTTGTTGATCTCATCGAGAATATCGCTTCCGTATTCTTCGACATACGCCTTCCATACCGGCTCGATCACAAGAGATCGAAAGGCTTCGATATCCGGCTCTTCCACGACCTCGATGCCCTCTGCCTTCATCTTTGCTAAACTTTCACCGTTAAGGCTGCTGTTGAGTTCACGTTCATACTTTGCACTTTCCAGGGCTGCTTCCACGAGAATCTTCTGGTTTTCAGCAGTCAAGCTCTGAAATTTCGCAAGATTCATCACGAGAGGAGCGACGGTGTACGCATGATTGGTCAAGCTGAGGTAGTTCTGAACTTCATGCAATCGGCTGGCATAGATATGGTGTACCGGATTCTCCTGACCATCGACAGTTTTGGTCTGAAGCGCCATGTACAACTCAGCAAAAGGCATTGGAGTGGGATTTGCGCCCAGAAGCTTGAACGCAAGGACATGAGCCGGGTTTGGAGTCGTGCGAATCTTTAAGCCTTTCAGATCTTCAGGACTATGGATGGGACGAGATGAATTGCTAATATTTCGAAAACCGATTTCCCAGAATGCCAACCCTTTTAATTGATACTTCTCCAACGTATCCAGCAGACGGCGTCCGGCAGCTCCATCCAGAACATTGTACGCATGTTCACAGGACGTAAACAAAAAGGGAAGATCCAGGACATTTAGTTCGGGAGCAAAGGCCGTAAGATACGGGTTCCCGACCATCACAAGATCGATTGTACCGATCCGTACGCCTTGCAGCTGAGTGGGAGAATTCCCCAATTCATTCCCAGGGTGAAGCGTGATTGTAAGCTGTCCGTTCGTCCGCTCTTCAACGAGTTCGGCAAAATGCTCGGCCGCTTTTGTGGCCGTATCCGTCGGTGCCCCATAGTGCCCGAAACTCAGAACGGTTTCCTGTGCTCCGCCATTAGTTCCCAAAAACAACGTGCCGACGACGAGTAAACATGCGACAAACACTACGGCTTGTGTGAGTTTCATAACAATCCTCCTCTGTAATTAAAGTTATTGTCATTGCAGCGAGCCTGAGAACAACGGATACAGATTACAGGCAGCTCGGATTACTGCTCGACGAAGTTCCGTGCCTTCTCAATAATTGCCTCCGTTGAAATCCCATATTTCATCAGCAGTTCGTCATAAGGGCCGGATTCGGTGAAACAATCCTGCACTCCAATCCGCTCTACCTTGACAGGACAGCAGCTTGATAAGGCCTCTGCAACAGCACTTCCGAGTCCGCCATAAATGTTATGCTCTTCAACAGTCAAGACCCGTCCGGTTTTTTGTGCTGATGCGACGAGAGTGTCAGTATCCAGCGGTTTCAGAGTTGAGACCTCCAGAAGATCGACGGCAATCCCCTGCTGTGCAAGCTCTCCGGCAGCATCGACGGCAAAAGAAGTCGGCACCCCACACACAGCAATGCTTAGGTCAGCGCCGTCGCGTATCTTGCGTATTTTTCCAATTTCCAGCTCTGCAGCTCCTGCGAACACGATCGGGCTGGGATTCCGACTCATGCGGATAAAGCTGGGGCCTGGCCGTCTCAGAGCCTGTTTGAGGGCTTGGCGCACTTCCACAGCGTCGCCGGGAACGACGACCGTCATATTCGGCAGAGCCCTCATCACTGCCAAATCGCTAATCGATTGATGGCTGGCACCGTCGTAAGAATCCGAAAGCCCGGCATAGCCGGCGGCCAAGACAACAGGCAACGTATTATAGCATACGACATTGCGGATTTGATCAGCCCCCTTTAGCGCAATAAAAAGGGCAAACGCACTCACGACCGGACGCAGGCCGCAGGTCGCCATTCCAGCGGCAATATCGATCATATTCGCTTCGGCGACACCGACATTAAAAAATCGTTCAGGATATTGCCGGCCGAACAATCCGGTTTTTGTACTGGATGAGACATCGGCGTCCAGGACCACTAGTTCGGGGATTTCCGGGGCAAGGGTCACTAACGCCTCCCCAAAGGCGTCACGCATGGCGATTCTCTGTGTTGTCATAGTTGAGCCTCCAATGCTTTCAGCGTAGTCATAAGTTCTGGACGGGCTTTTGCGTAGTCATCATCGCCGATCGGCGCACCGTGCCATTGGTGATTGTCTTCCATAAACGAAACGCCTTTGCCTTTATGGGTTGTGTAAATAACGACCACCGGCCAGCGAGATTGCTGCGCTGTCCAGTCGAATGATGCAAGGATATCCGCAATGCTGTGTCCATCGTATGTCTTTGGCGCAACGTTCCACTGAAAGGCCCGAAATTTATCCTCCAGAGGTTTCAATGGCATAATTTCGTCACTTGGCCCATCGAGTTGTACCCCGTTCAGGTCGATAAGTGCCACCAGCCGTTCCGCTTGAAACTTGGCCGCCGCCATCAAAGCTTCCCAGGTTTGGCCTTCATTCAGACAACCTTCACCCATCATGACGTAAGACCAAAAGGGCTTCTTTTGGATCCTCGCAGCCAGAGCCATGCCTAAGCTAACGGACAGACCGTGTCCCAATGCACCGGTGGACATCTCGATACCAGGGGTTTTGTTCATGCAGGGATGTCCCTGCAGGCGGCTGTTAAGCTGGCGAAAACTATCCAGCTCTTCAACCGCAAAGTAGCCGCAATGCGCCAAGACCGAATAGAGCATGGCCGAGGCATGGCCTTTGCTCAGGACAAAGCGATCTCGCTCAGGCCAATCAGGCTGTTCAGGATCTATGTTCATCACATGATAATAGAGTGTGGTAAGGATTTCTGCGGCTGATGAAGCGCCACCCCAATGGCCGGTACCTTTATCATGCAGAATATCCAGGACCTTGAGTCGCAAGTATTGAGCCTGATATTGCATCAGGGCCGTTTTTTTTGTGAGATCGCTTTCGGAGATGATCTCCTGACGATCTAAACTTCGTAATGTTTCCATGGCTCTCCTTCTTGAGATGTTAAAGAATCAGGACACGATTCACTGCTGATATGCTAAATATTATATACAATATATGATCCATAAGAACTGTCACGCATTTTTGACGCATTTGCACGGAAAACAATGCAGGAGACTCCCATCATATCGTTCGGTTATAGTCTGTAATCATGGGTTGTAAGGTCTCGATCGCCTGACGAGCTGCCGTATCCGGATCGGGTTTCGGCAGAATTTCAAGCGAGATCCAGCCACAATATTTGACTGTTTTCAAATGGCGGAAAATATCCGAAAAGTCGGTATGTCCCTGTCCGGGCGCCCAACGGTTTGAATCGGCGAAATGAATATACTCGACGTATTTGATATGACGCGCCAATTCTCCCCCAATCGCAACATCCTCGATATTCATATGAAAGACATCTGGCATGAGTTTCATATTCGGCATATCAACTTTTTGCATCAGTTCCACGCCTTCTGCAACACTGTTGATGAAGTCGATTTCATAACGATTAACCGGTTCCAGAATCAGCGTGACCTCTTTTTGAGCCGCGTATGCGCACAGCGTACGGGCTAATTCAACAAAACGACCTTCAGCCTCCTCTCGGGGTGAAGCGCCGATCTGCCCTCGAACCCGTCCGATATTGACCAACTGTCCAAAATCCGCTGCCAGATCGATTAACGCCCGGAACACATCAGTCACTGCCGCACGTTTTGCCGGATCAGGATCGGTAAATGAGAGCCCCAAATCAGCATAAACCTGTCCACTTGAAATACAGGAAATTTCTAAACCGGTTTCCGCCAGCACGCGATCGAGTGTGCGCAGATCGACTTCTTCCGCATTTTTCAGCGCTAACTCCACTCCCTCATATCCCAAGTCTTTTGCTTTCCGGATGGATTTTTCCAGTCCTCGAAACACGACAAATGCACTGGGCAGCGCCTGCTCATCAGCAATAGCTACTGCAAGTTTTATCATAATGTTCCTCCTTACAGGTTTCTGTTGCGGAGCGTAGGTTGAGCTTACGCCGAAAGTATCTGCTGAATTTTCGGGCCGATAAAGTCGAGGCTCGAAAGGACTTTTGGTCTTATTGTCTCATCGAAGTTCGCGAGCACTCTCGCGATCGAAATCTGTGCCAGGATCACGACATCAACGCTGTGTAAAAGCTCATGGACCACACGGACCACTTCAGCATCATGTCCCTCACAATCACCGGCGTTCAATTTCCAGAACGCTTCCGGGCATACACGTGAAAGCACGCTGGGATGTCTTCCGGTCCGCTGCGAGACTTCCGAAATCAACAAGTTTGAAGGACCTTCCGTTGTCGGATTTGTCATGACAAGTCCGATACTTGCAGCGTGATTAACGGCCCATTCAATCATCGGCTCGTCAATTTTCAGGACCGGAATGCCCACGGCTTTTTGAATATCATTGACGCATGGTGACAACGACGAGCAGGAGACAAGTGCCAGCTCGGCCCCTTGGCGCTCAAGCGATTTGACCATAGCAGTCATCCATTCCGTCATTTCCGGACCAATGCTCCCTTCGCGTTTTAACGCCCTTAATAAGCCCTCATCCATCACGTGCAGAATATCGATGTCCCGGCATGACGAGACAACAGCGCTGTGAACCGCGTCGATCACCATCCTCGTCGAATGCAGCATTCCGATCGTTAGCATCCTGATGCTCCTTTACAGATCAGCGTGTCCAAGCTCTTCAAGAGCCTTGGGTCGATAGACGATTTGAATCCGATTCCCTTCAGGGTCTTCAAAGAAGACCGTTTTGCCTCCGTGAAAAAGGTCAAACGGCGGTTCTGGAAACTCAACACCCGCCTGGAGTAACTTGGCCCTGGCCGCCTCAAAATTTTCGACGGAAAGCGCCAGATGTACTTGCTGTTTGTGGTCTTTTGGAAGATCGGCGCCATGTTTGCGGGGGATAAATTCGAGAATGCCGCTTTGCGCTCCGGCAATAAATACGATCGGAGTATCTCCTTCAGTTCTGAAAATCTCCCGAAAATCAAGGGTATTAACGTACCACTCAGCAAGTGTTACTGGAGATTCGGCCATGAGACCGATGTGTTCGAGACCTGTAATCATGTAGAACGTCCTCCCTGCGCCATTTGAACGGCGATGTTAAAGGCGTTGCAGATGGCCTGGTGATGAGCGATCCCCTTTCCCGCGATGTCAAACGCCGTCCCGTGGGAAGGGGTCGTGATTGGGACCGGCAGCCCGCCATGCACAGTGACCCCGCGATCAAATCCTAATAATTTTGTAGCCACCTGCCCTTGATCGTGATACATGGAAATAATGCCGTTAAACTGTTCTTTTTCCCGCCGCAGAAAAATGGTATCCGCCGGATAGGGGCCAACGACATTCATCCCCTCAGATTTGGCCTGTTCGACCGCAGGACCGATCTCATCAAGCTCTTCGCGTCCAAACATGCCTTCTTCGCCACAGTGCGGATTTAATCCGGTGACGGCGATTTTCGGCTGCAACAGCCCATAACGCTGCAAACTCTGATGCAAATGACGAATCGTTTCAAATATCCGTTGCTGCTGAATACATTCGACAACATCTTTTAAGGCAATATGGGAGCTGACACGTGTCGTCCAGAGTTCGTCCAGCACATTAATTTCTCCATGAACACCGTGTATCTGAAAAAAATCAAGAAATAACATGAACTCACTCTCAAAAGGACACCCCCCAAGGTGCATGGCTTTCTTGTTAAAGGGAGCAAAGACAAATCCGTCTATTGCACCGGACTGAGCGAGTTCCAGGGCATAGAGCAGCGTCTTGTAGACTGACGCACCTGCTTTGGGATTGACTTTGCCCCTGGTAACATCTTCCGGGGCCATCGAAGGATAATCAAGGCAAAACAAGGTCGTTGATTCTGACGGCAGCGCCTCAATCTCATGAATGTCGCAGATCTCCAGAGACACGCCGGCGAGCGTCTCACCCATCTGAAAGATACGACGATCGCCGAGGGCGATAACCTGAGCTTGCGCCAGCATCTCGCGCTCGGCAAGGAGCTTGGCAGCCAGCTCCGGACCGACTCCACAGGGGTCTCCCGGCAATACGGCAATTCGGGGTTTCTTCTGTCTACTCATCTGTGTTTGCCTCCACAAGGACACCACAACAGCACGGCACTCTCACTGCTCTGAGATAAGGAAACGTCGTGCCCGTCTGCCTTTGCGCTGTCTCTATAGTAATCCTAAAATTCCCGGGATAAGAAGAACGAAAAGGGAAGGCAGGTGAATAACCCCTGCCAACACGACAAAGAGAACCGCAATGAACGGCATATTGGCCCGGGTCAATTCCCACATGTCGATTTTTGCCAAACTACACGTAATATACAGCGCCGACCCAACCGGGGGCGTTTGCTGGCCGATGCCCCAGCACATCATGACAACCATGGCAAATTGCAGGGGATGAATTCCCATCTCCTGAACCACCGGCAGAAAAAGCGGAACCAGCACCACCAGCATCGCTGTTCCGTGTAAAAACGTTCCGGCGACCACGAATACCAGTGAGGCGAGCCATAAAAACACTGAGTTCGACGTAGTGATATTCACGATCGGGCTGACGAGCATCTGGGGAATTTTCGCATACGCAAAGACCCAGCCCAGCAGGCTCGCCACGGCGATAATCAGCATGACCTGACCGGTGAATAATGCCGATTCTTTCAGCGCATCGTACATGTTGCGCAGGCTGAGTTCCCGAAACCCAAGCGTTCCGACGACAAGCACATAGACGACTGCTACGGCTGCCGCCTCCGTTGGGGTAAAGATACCTCCCATAATGCCTCCAAGGATAATCACCGGCAGGAGCAGGGCAGGAATCGCCGCCTTAAAGGTCTGCCAAAGCCTCTCGGCAGAAAACGCGGACTCACCCGAATAACCGGCTTTTCTGGAAATATAAAATGCCACGAGGATCAGGCCGAGACCGATTAAAACTCCGGGAATGATCCCGGCGATGAACAGCGTAGTTACTGAAAGGCCAACAAAGACGCCGTATAAAATCATCGGGACACTGGGAGGAATAATAATCCCGATCGTTGAGGATGAAGCAGTCACCGCTCCGGTAAAATCCGCTTTATAGCCTTTTTCGATCATAGCCGGAATCAAGACTCCTCCTACCGCTGCTGTATCGGCCATTGATGTTCCTGAGACTCCGGCAAAAAACATACTGGTGACAATATTCACTGCCGCCAGCCCCCCGCGAATAAAGCCCACCATTGCCATCGAAAAATCCACAATTTTTTTCGACAGGCTGGTGTAATTCATAAGGACTCCGGTCAGAATAAAGAGCGGAACAGCCAGTAGCGTAAAACTGTCGACCCCGGTGTAAAGACGCTGGACAACGAGAATCAATGGAACGTTTGTTCCCAGCACAATAAAGCCGAGAGATGTCAATCCCAGCGCAAAAGCGACCGGAATATCCATAGCGATAAAGACGATCATTAAGCCAAAAATTAATAACACCAGCATGGGGACTGCTCCTTTTCCACAGCTACGAATTTTTCTGTCTGAAGGCTGAAAGCGCCTCAGAAAGATCGTGGACCACTTGCAAGAACATGAGGCAGCCGCTTATGGGAAAAACGCTGTACGCGACTATGCCGATTGGAAACCGAGTGTAGGGCATGGGGACGTTAGCAAATTTTCTGGCAAAAAGCACGCCCTCTTTAATCATCACAAAGAGAAAGGCCATCATGAGAACTTTGCCCGCAATGATGACAATTTGCTGAGATTTGGGCGAGAGCTTTTTTACCAGCAGATTGAATCCGATGTGTTTTTTCTCACGCAAGGCCATGTAAGCTCCTGTAAAGGTCAGCCATACAATCAGCAGACGCGCCATTTCCTCTGGCCAGGAAAGAGCTGAGTTGAGGACATAACGAAAAAAAACCTGTGTAAACACGATGATCGTCATTGCAGCCATAACGATCGCCAGGATGCAATCAATCCCATGATCTAATTTTTTTTTCATGCCAAACCTTACTGTCAACGTGAATATCAGTAGATGAGCAAAGCGTGAAGAACCAGCATCTGATTGAAGGAATCTCAGAATACCGGTTCTTGCACAAGGAAACAGGGGCTGTGATTAATCGGCCATTGCTGAAAATTGTTCCAGAACTTCAGCCGCATCGTCGTATTTACAATCCTCGATGATCATCTGCCACACCGGTTTGGCCTTGCTGACAAACGCTTTGACATCAGCCTGATTCACCTCGACTCCAGCTTCTTGAATGACATCAGCGAGCCTGGCATCGTTCTCTGCGCCTAATTGACGGGTATACACAGCAACTTCGCGCCCGGCGTCCACCAGAATTTGCTGTAAGTCTTCCGGCATGGAATCAAAGAGTTCTTTATTCATGAGGAGGTGCGTCGGCGAATAGACGTGCCCGGTGAGGGACAAATATTTCTGCACTTCCTGGAGCGATGCCTGATAAATGGTCGCCAGCGGGTTTTCCTGCCCATCGATCACGCCCTGCTGCAAGGCCCCAAACACTTCTTTAAAGGACATCGGAACCGGATTGGCGCCCAAGGTTTTAAAGGTCGTCATGCGTACCGGATTTTCAGGGGTGCGCAGTTTAATGCCTGCCAAATCTTCAGGGGTGTTAATCGGACGAACGTTATTCGTAATCTGACGAAATCCATTCTCCCAGTAGCCCAAATGTTTAATACCGATCTCTTCCAGTGGTTTGGCGATTTTTTGTCCCAGTTCACTGTCAAGTACTTTGGCGACATGTTCGCGGCTGACAAAAAGATAGGGTGCGTCAAGCAGTTTAAAATAGTCATTAATCAGGGCCACCGGAGACGATGAGATTCCGGCTTCAATCGTTCCAAGCTGAACACCCTCCTGAATGTCACGATCAGCCCCAAGCTGTCCGGCAGGATAATGATCGACTTTTATCTTCCCGCCGCTGCGTTCTTCTACAAGCTCGATAAATTTCAGCGCCCCCTTATAATACATGCCTTCCTCAGAATGGTTATGAGCCAGTCTGATAGTGAAATCCGCTGCCTGGACAGTATTTCCCAACGATACGGCACTCAGCAGCATAAGGAACACACACAGCTTTTTCATGACAAGTCCTCCCTTTGACAGACCGCTAAACGATTTTCACAGAATAACGCCCTGTAATTCATAAATTGTAATGTCTTATATCGCTTTCTCTTTAAACTGTAACATTGTATACAATATGCTATTATAGAAATTTGTCAAGTATTTTTTCAAAAAATACATGACCCGGGGCATAAGATCGATTTTTTCCTCACACGCTAAGGGGATGCCACACGTCGCGAACTCCAGCGAAAATCTGCAAAAATATTCTGTTGAGCATCGCGTCTGTGACAAGGAGAAGCTCTCGATGAAAATTACAAAAGCCCTCATCTCCTGCGCAGGACCGGATCGAACGGGTCATCGAAAAGCCGACACCTGCGGAAGCAGCGCAGCACCTGATGGGCCCCGGACTTCGCGGCGGATACTATGCTCTGTTTTTTCGGCATGTATGGAAATTGTAGAGGATTTGGCAGAAGACACAAAGGTCAAACACGCAGTTCGTGCTCTCGCAGCGCGCATGCCGACCTCTATTACACTGAAAGACATGAAGAAGCGCTGGGGCAGTGGGCAGGAAGATGTGTTTCCGGTGACACCGTTCGAAAAGCTCTGGGGCGACATGACCGCCCTGCCGGAACTGGACTGCCGCTTTGCCTCAGTCCCCCGCCTGAGCGGGCAGCAGCTCAAGGCCCCTGCCCGGCTCGACGGCTGGCTTCGAGACGGCCCTGCCGCGTATGTGGAATCCTTGTGCGAATAGGCAGACACGATTTTCCGTCAAGACAATTTATCTGAGCTGAGTCCGAATCCTGCTCTAAGCGATTCAGGATTTTCAGCGAACGATCGCGCCCGGCGGAAGCTCTTTATCAAAGCCTGAAACGCAGAGGCCGTCGCCATAAACGCCGGCCAGGACCATCCCCTGTGATTCGTGTCCCATCAGTTTTGCGGGTTTCAAATTCACCACCACGATCGCAGTCTTTCCCACAAGCTGTTCCGGCTCGTAATGCTGGGCAATGCCTGCTAAAATCGTGCGTACTTCACTGCCGATGTCGATCCGCATTTTGACGAGTTTTTTCGATTTTTTGACCCGTTCGGCCTCCAGGATCTTTCCGGCCCGTAAATCCACTTTGGCAAAATCATCGATATCGATTGTTTCTTTGATCTCTGGATACTCAATCTCAGGTGTTTTTTGGGGAGCCTGTCGGTCCAGCATGTTCTGAAGCTTCGCTTTTTCCTGCCGGATGACCTTCTCATCGATTTTCTCGACAAGAACTCCCCACTCTTCCGCAAGCTGATGGCCTGTCTCAAAGCTGAACGTGCCAACGTCATCCCAGGACTGTTCGTGAACGCTCCCTTCAAGTCCCAGGATTTCCCAGCTGCGTTGAGCGGTAAACGGCAGGAAAGGCGCTCCCAGCACGGCCAGATTCTTAATCAGCAACGCACACACATGCAAGACCGTGCCGCAGGCTTCAGGATCGGTCTTTTGCAATGCCCAGGGCGCACTCTGCTGAAAATACTGATTGCCGAAACGCGCCAGGTTCATCCATTCGGTCTGAGCGCGTTTGAAGTGATACTGCTCCAGAGCCTCTGCGATCTTAGCTTTTGCAGCAATAATCTCGTCCGACACTGCCCGGTCTTCAGGACGCAGCTTTCCCAGGGCCGGAATCGAGCTCTTGGAAAAGCGTTTGATAAAGGTCAGCGAACGATTCACGAGATTGCCGTAAATATCAGCCAGCTCTCCGTTGACTCGATTCTGAAACTCGTCCCAGGCAAAGTTTGAATCGGATTTTTCCGGGGCAATGGCGGTCAGATAATAGCGCAGATAATCTGCCGGAAACCTTTCCAGGGCTTCATGCAGCCAGATGGCGTAATTCCGGCTGGTAGAAATTTTTTCATTCTCCAGGTTCAAAAACTCGTTGGCCGGAATATCGGTCGGCAGCGTATATTCGCCATAGCCCATCAGTATTGCCGGCCAGACCATTGCATGAAAGACAATGTTGTCTTTGCCGATAAAATGCACCAGCTCACTCTCTGGATCGAGCCAGTATTCTTTCCATTTCTCCGGATCGCCGAGCTGCTGCGCCCATTCTTTCGTGGCTGAAATGTATCCGATCGGCGCTTCGAACCAGACATAGAGGACTTTGCCTTCAGCCTCTGCCAGCGGAACGCGAATACCCCAGTCAATATCCCGCGTAATAGCGCGGGGCTGTAAACCGGCTTTAAACCACTGCCCGCAAAATTTTTTGACATTATCTTTCCACCTGGGCTTTGTATCGAGCCATTCTGCCAGACGCTTCTGGAATTTTTCAAGTCGCAGGAACCAATGGGTCGAGCTTTTCATCTGCGGGGTGTTGCCGCAAATTTTACATTTGGGCGCAACAATCTCTTCCGGCGAGATCCAGCGCCCGCATTTTTCACATTGGTCGCCCCGGGCGCCGTCGGAACTGCACACCGGGCAGGTTCCTTCGATATAGCGATCCGGCAGAAAACGATCGCAGCTCGCACAATACATCTGTTGCACCTCGTGTTTATCGATATAGCCATTTTCGAGGATTTTCAAAAAGAACTCCTGTGAGGTGTCATGATGAATTCGGCGACGCGTTGCAGAAAAGTGGTCGAAGCTCATGCCAAAGCGCTCAAAAGTCTCCTTCATCTGCACATGATAGCGTTCGACAATTTGCTCAGGGCTCACGCCCTCTTTTTCAGCCGTTAAGGTGATCGGAACCCCATGTTCGTCGGTGGCGCATATATACACCACATCTCGCTTTTGCAAACGCTGATAGCGCACAAAAATATCCGCCGGCAGGTAAGCTCCTGCAATCTGACCGATATGCAGCGGGCCGTTGGCATACGGCAGCGCACTTGTCACAAGTATTTTTTTTGACATTATTCATTTGCTCGACACGTAAAACGTCCCGCCCTGAAGCAGGATGCTCAAGGACAACGTGCGACAGGTCTCCGAATTTCCGACACAGACTGCAAGCACCCGCTTGAACATTCTGACCTTCCTGTCAATCGTCACGCTTCACGTTTCTCGCCTTATTTGACCTTTTCAAGATCTCGATAATAAAGTTTTTGCCTTGTCCCGTCACTCAACTCGACGAGCACGGTTCCATCTAAATAATTAACATCTCGAACCCGATAGGGGCCATTCCCCTCTAAATCCCGGACCATTTGTCCCCGGCGCGGCATGTACTTTGACATCTGTCGATAATAATCGTACTCGTAGGTCAGACAGCACTTCAGGCGATCGCAGATCCCGGAGAGTTTGTTCGGATTGAGAGTCAGGCCCTGCACTTTCGCCATTTTAATGGACACTGTCTCAAAATTCTTGAGATAGGTCGTGCAGCACAATGGTCGACCACAGGCGCCAAAGCCGCCGATCAGTTTCGCTTCATCGCGAACGCCGATTTGCCGCATTTCTATACGAGTACGAAATTTCTGCGCAAGATCCTTCACAAGCTCGCGAAAATCGATCCGCCCTTCTGCCATAAAGTAAAAGGTCAAGCGTTTCCGATCAAAGGTATACTCCACGTCGACAAGCTGCATTTCCAGACGGCGGGCGACTGAACGTTTCAGACAAAAACTCATGGCTTCCTGTTCGGTGCTTTTGTTTTCCCGGACCGTCGCCAGGTCTGCCTCAGTCGCTTTCCGCAATACACGCTTCAAAGGACGTCGAAAGGGACAAGTCTCATGGCAGACTTTACCGATATCGACAACGCCGAAGCCATAGCCGCGCTCGGTTTCCACCACGCATCGATCGCCGATCTGCAAATCGAGATCGTTCGCTGAAAAATTATAGACTTTTCCTGTCTGCCTGAACTTCACGCCAACGACTTCTATCATTATAAACCTCTGTTAGAGAAATCAGCATCACTTCAAGGCTGAGCTGTACATTGGCATTTCGCAGAATATCGGACTTTGTGCGGGACACAATCTCGAACAAACGCCGAATCTGCCTCGGAGAAAGCTGCTCTGCACTACGCTGCAAACAGGCGAGCGCATCGGAATTCGCAACAAAACGCGGGTCTCCCCGCTCGCGCAGCACATGCATATCACGATACCAAAGCTGTAACAGATCAAGAGAGTCGTGAAGCTCGTCTTTGTGTGCCAGTAAAACCTCGACTTCCTGAAAAAGGATTCTGACGTCCTGCAAACCCGAAGACAGCGTCTGCAGCAAGCTCTCAAGGCGCTCTCGTTGTACTGACAGTGCGTCGGCATCCATCGAGAGTGCCCGCCCTGGGCATCCCTCGGACAATGAGGCAATCACCCGAGCGCGCTGTGGATCGAGATCCCGGCGCTGAACCAGGAATTCAGCCAGCTTTTCGACGCTGAGTGCCGCAAAACGAAGCAGCTGGCAGCGCGACAAAACTGTAGGCAGCAATGCGTGGACATTCGCCGTGACAAGAATAATCACACATTCTGCAGTCGGTTCCTCTAAGGTTTTCAGCAAGGCGTTCGCAGCCTCGTCGCGCATGTGTCCGGCGCGATCAATAATATAGACTTTGCGCCTTCCCTCAAAGGCCTTGTAGCCTGCATCCTTTTGCACGTCCCGAATTTGATCGATTTTAATAAACTGTCCATCTGCTTCGATCGTTCTGACATCCGGGTGATTCCCGGTGTCAACCTTCCGACAGGAGACGCAGCGGTCGCAGGCGTCGTCCGTCTTTTCGCGGCAGTTCAAGGCTTTTGCCAGCATCAAGGCGCTGAATTTTTTGCCAACGCCCTCCGAACCGGCAAAGACATAAGCCTGCGGCACTCGATCGTGCCGCAGGGCATTCCGCAGCACATTCAGCACTTTCTCCTGTCCAAGAATGTCGGAAAATGCCATAAATCCTCAGTTCTCAGCAAAATCCATCATACAAGATCCCTGTGACCACAACAACCCGCTTTCAGCATTCCCCACAATGCTGCCCGTATAGTAACAGGACTCAGTGTTCATGGGCCAAACAGTGGCAAGACGATCTCCTCGATCTGACGTTGAACCTCTCCGATTCCTGTATTGCCGTCGATCACACAAAAACGTTCCGGTTCATCCCTCACAAGCTCAAGGTATCCTTCCCGAACTTTGCGATGGAAGAGAAGATCTTCTTCCTCAAAACGTCCTTCTTCCAGTGCAGAATCAAAGTTCAGATTTCTGGCGCGCGCCCGCGACAGGCCCAGCTCCGGATCGACATCAATGAAGAGCGTCAGGTCCGGCTGCAAGCCTCCGGAAGCCAAACGGTTGGCTTCTTTCACCACCTCAACGGTCAGCTCTCGTCCAAAGCCCTGATAGGCGACAGATGCATCGACATAGCGGTCGCAAAGCACATGAATGCCATGCTGCAGATTCGGCAGAATCTTCTTGCGCACATGTTGGGCCCGGCTGGCTTCATAGAGCAGTAATTCTGTCATCGAGGTCATATCATTATTCTCGGCATTGAGCAGGATCTTTCGGATTTGATCGCCAATCCGCGTGCCCCCGGGTTCGCGTGTCAGCAAGACCGGCACCAGCAAGTCATGTAATCTTTCCACCAGCAATTTTGCCTGTGTGGTTTTTCCGCAGCCTTCGATACCTTCAAACGTAATAAACAGAGTCTGTTGTGTCATCATTTCCGTTTTTTCTGAAATTCCCGCACAGCCCGTAAATGCTCGTTATAGCGTGTTGAAAACTTGTGCGTACCGTCATTACGGGCAACAAAATACAGATATTTGACGTCTGCCGGACGAAGCGCTGCCAGAATGGACGCTTTGCCGGGATTGGCGATCGGTCCGGGCGGCAGCCCGCGTCGTCTGTAGGTATTGTAAGGCGTCTCTTTTTTTAAATCTGCTTTCGTCAAATTCCCGTCAAAATTTTTTAGACCATAAATCACGGTCGGATCGCTGTCAAGCTTCATCCCAATCCTGAGCCGGTTGGTATACACAGCCGAAATCAACTCGCGTTCTTCTGCAACACGAGCCTCTTTCTCAATGATCGACGCCAGCGTCAGTGTTTCGTGTAACGTACGCCCGCGAGCGTCCATCTCCCGGCGTAAATCCGCTGTCACGATCTTTTGCAGCAACTCTTGCACCATCTTCTGCAAGACAGCCTTTTCATCCATGCCGCGCACGACATGATAGGTGTCAGGAAAAAGATAGCCCTCAAGCGTCTCGGCCTCGATACCGAGCTCTGCGGCAAAATTTTTATCAAATGCCAGCGCCAGATAGCGGTCTTTGCTGCCAAATCCCTGCTCTGCAAGTTGTTCAGCAATTTGACGACAGGTATATCCTTCGGGAATCGTGAAGCTGCGAACGAAAACCTTCCCATCCTGCAGCTTCTCAAGCACTTCAACAGGACGCATTGAGGTCGTGAACTGGTATTCACCAGCCTTAATACTTTTCCCGTCTCGATAGAAATGCGCCAAAATCATGAAGAGATTTTTATCACGAAGCACCGATGCAGCCTGCAGGATTTCTGCTGTCCGCCGCAAAGAGGTTCCCGGCTCGATCAGCACAATACGTTCTTCCGCCCTGTTATCCGGCGGAACCGTCAAAAACTGATAGACCTGCCAGGCAACATACCCCGCCATTCCGAGTAGTGCCAACAGTAAGAGTGTGATGAAAATACGTTTCAGCATAACGCAAAAAGTTCACCGGCGCCGCGCTGCAGGCGGTGTCTGGTGAAACAACGTGCTGGACAAAGCCGCTGCGCGAAGACAGCGAGCATCGCCTCTTTTAAAATCATCGCATTGTAACGTTCTGTTCTATAGTGCTGTACCGAAAAGGGCGATGCAAGCGCATCTGCCATTAAGCAATGCTTTCAAGCCGAAAAACACCCCGGCAAATCAAGTAACGTGAAGCCATAATCTGAATCGTCGTCTTTTCAGCTCCATTTCGGATCGTTGAATTGATGATGATCTCCTTTTGTATGCTGGAGAATCCATCTGTCATTTTTCAATCGTTTTATAAGCTCCCCGCTCTGCATAGTATCTATTATACACACTGTTAGTCTGCTTGTCAACTTACAAGATGCAATCTCTGGCGAACGACCGCACTCAGGCCCCAAGACCGTGCCCTCGTGCGGACGTACGCAGCCAACCACCACTCCTGAGCCTTATGGTCGTCGTGCAGCGTGATTGTTCACAGCTTCGCCGTCCACTAAGCAAGACAAGTTCGATGAATTCACAGGATGAATAAGGCCCTGCTTATCACTTCTTTCTGTCAGGCTGCTCCAGAAAATACCTTCTCCGTTCTTCCGGCGTAAGGCTGCGCGGCACAATGCTCTTGGCATAGTCAATCAATTCCTGGGTAGTGCGGAAGGCTCAGGCGCGCCAGTTCTGCACCTGTGGCCGCGTCCCAGACCCGGGCTGTGTCATCCCACGACGCAGTGACAATGCGCGTCCCGTCCGGGCTGAATGACGCCGACTTCACAAAACCTTCATGCCCGCTCAGGCGCGTCAGTTCTGCGCCTGTGGCCGCGTCCCAGACCCGGGCTGTGTCATCCCACGACGCAGTGACAATGCGCGTTCCGTCCGGGCTGAATGTTGCCGAAGTTACTATATGTTCATGCCCGGTCAGGGGCGCCAGTTCTGCGCCTGTGGCCGCATCCCAGACCCGGGCCGTCTCGTCCCACGAGGCAGTAACGATGCGCGTCCCCTCCGGGCTGAACACCGCCGAAGACACAGAACCTTCATGCCCGCTCAGGCGCGCCAGTGCTGCGCCTGTGGCCGCATCCCAGACCCGGGCTGTGTGGTCAAACGACGCAGTGACGATGCGCGTCCCATCCGGGCTGAATCTTGCTGACCACACGCCGCCTGTATGCCAGGTCAGGCGCGCCAGTGCTGCGCCTGTGGCCGCATCCCAGACCCGGGCCGTCTCGTCCCGCGACGCAGTGACAATGCGCGTCCCCTCCGGGCTGAATCTTGCCGACCTCACAGAATGTTCATGTCCGGTCAGGCGCGCCAGTTCTGCACCTGTGGCCGCGTCCCAGACCCGCGCCGTCTCGTCCCGCGACGCAGTGACAATGCGCGTCCCGTCCGGGCTGAATGCCGCCGACTCCACAAAACCTTCATGCCCGCTCAGGCGCGCCAGTTCTGCGCCTGTGGCCGCATCCCAGACCCGTGCCGTCTTGTCCCCTGACGCGGTGACGATGCGCGTCCCGTCCGGGCTGAATGCCGCCGACTCCACAAAA
>PDSJ01000034.1 GCA_002748425.1 candidate division KSB3 bacterium
AGGAATGGTAAAACGAGATTTTTGTACCACACTGAGTTGGCAGCCATTCTGCTTCCCGGATGGTGCGGGGTTAAATGCGTTGTTCAGCAAACCCTAATTCAGCACGTCTCAGAGTCTGTCCGGCACGCGCCGGCAGGTTCGCAGACAGAATCGGTATCGGATCAAATTCAGGGACCACAGCAGTATTCAGTACTAACAACTTCTGACAGCGCAACTATAGTAACGCAGGAAAGATCGTGTCAAGAATTTTGTGATATTTTTCTTAAAGGAATTTTCTGATGTTCAATATAGGCTTATATTGCCCCAAAAAGACATAGGGTGACACATGAGATAGATTAAGGAGTGCCAAACGTCTGTGTTGGCGTACGCTGCTCGGCAGCGTGAGATCAAGCTTCGCCCGAGGAAAACACACACTTTT
Source organism: candidate division KSB3 bacterium (assembly GCA_002748425.1). GTDB lineage: Bacteria > Moduliflexota > Moduliflexia > Moduliflexales > Moduliflexaceae. The sequence goes on from PDSJ01000034.1 coordinate 419, forward strand.
GGCACTGAAAAAATCCATTGCCCCCTTCCTTGAGAAAATGGGGAATTGCTTCTCCAACGACTGGAAAGAGAAAAAGCAGATCCAGGAGCAGGTATTTGCTGTTGCCGTAGCCCAGCAGGATCGCGGCGGCCAAGAGGAATCCTTTCCAGGTCCAGGGCTGCAGCCAGGCAGGGAACAAATAAAAGGGGATGGCCGCAACAGCCCGGCGTCCCAGATGTTCCCAGCGCCAGCGCAGTCTCCAGCTCAGCCGATGCCAACGCAGCGCAGAGGGCGGGCGTGGGGATGGGGGACGCAGGCGTTGGCGGCCGGGACGTTTCATCGATTTGAACGCCAGTTGATGCAGCAAGAAGGCGAATTGCCGGCGTCCGAACTCCCAGCGCCGGGACCAAAGAATGTACGCGCCCCAGATCCCCAGGCTGCCGAATCCGGCCAGGCCGAGTTGAGGCGATAAAAAGGGAAGGGTCAGAATCGTCAGGGGTTTGATCATCCAGCTCAGGCCGTAGACAAGCCCCGCCAGTAAGAGCAATCCCCGCCGATCCCCTCTGGAAAATGGGGCTGAGAGACGAGTTGCTTTCGCGAGCTGGAGCAAGCGTTGGACGACCAGCAGGCAGCCGAAGAGCAGGGTGTCGCTGCAGGGTTGGTGGATCATCAGGGCAAAGACCGGGCTGGCGCAGAGCAGGGCTGCCGGGCGACCGTAGAGCCTGAACATCAAGGCGGCACAGAGCAGCGCAAAAGGAAAAAAGAGAAGCTACTGCCGCCCAAAAGATTGGTAAACGGGAGAGCCAGAAGGTCACGAAAGGGGACTGATATTCAACGTATGGACGATTGTGAAAGGCCTCCAGGAATTCCGGCCAATGATAGCGCGTCAGATAGCCGGCCTGTTCGAAAAGCATCTGCTGATCGATGCACGTGGGGGTATCCCAAAAAGCAATCCAAAGGACACTGAAACTCAACAGAGCTGTGCCTTTGACAGGCTCAGAAATCACGCGCCCTCTACCAAGATTCGAACTTTGGCAGGGGGCAGAACTCGCTGTCTGGTGATAGTTCCAGAGCCAGGCGGCGGCATTCATCGCCAGCGCCAGCCATTGGGGACTGCTGAGCTGTAATTCTTCGGCAAAAACAAGTCCAACCATAAAGGGCCGCTTTGATCCAAGTGGTGGCTTTTGTCAGGATCTTCCCCGGGAAAAGAGGACACAGATCAGCCTGACGTACAGGACTACGAAGCGCTATGTTTCAGAATAACAAGATGTTGCATGTGGAAGATCCTGACAAGCCGCGTATTTTGACCTGGCGAAAGCCGGCGATCATTTGATGCTTATAGAACAGGATTGCGACGCGGATCCCGATCGGCCCGTAACAGACAGTAGCCGCAGTCATGAACACAGACATTCGAAATCAGGATTCCGAATCCAGACCATACGTCCTGCTGTCAAGCTCCCTCAGCAATCACAATAACTGCATTTGGGAATAAATTTTTTGGCGCCAGCACTGAGAGGAAAAATAATGTAAATCAATTGCAGGATAATCTTTAACTTCACGATCTTTCAGCAGTTTTGGACATTTTTTCATCAGCTCGCACATGATCGTTTCATTTTCCCTCGACTCTTTCAGCAAATCTGCAGTATAGTCGGTAATTCTTCCATCGAAATCGCTTTGAACTGCGACGATTTGTACTTTACAGCCATAATACAGATCATGCGGGTTCACAACAATTGCAAAATCACGCACATTCATGCACGGTCTCCGTTGAAAAAGGGTCGCCTGCTCACAACAGCGCTACCACGACGCAGGAATTCGTTCCTGTTCCTCTGGAAGAGGAACGGGAAGCATATTCGTCAAATCGTGAATCCACTTTTTTGACATCATCCTCATCATGCCAGCCAGCATCTTCAGCACTTCTTCCACGCAGACCAGAGCGAAGACCCAATGGACCGGCATTTTCCAGTAAAGCCCTCCCAAAAACGCAAGAGGAACTCCAACGAGCCAGATCACAATCATTTCAAGCAGCATTGAGAACGTTGTATCACCACCGGCTCGCAGAATTCCCACAATACACATGAGATTGAACATCTTCACCCAGAGTACGGCACTCAGGACAAACAAGGTGTTCAGCGCCATCTCACGCACTTCGCGAGAGACCTTGAAATACGACACGATTGTCGGTGCACAGAACGCGATAACGAGCCCCATCCCGACTGCGCCAAGCGGCGATAACACGGAAAACCGTGCTGCGTAACGCGAAGCCCTTCCATCGCGCCCGGCCCCGATCTGATTTCCGATCATCGTTGCTCCGGCATTCGCCATACCGAGAAAAGCCCCTACTGACAATCCTTCTACAGGGCCAACAATATTCATCGCAGCAATCTCCGCAGTGCCCATTCTGGCAAATACAACGGTATACATGGTCATGCCCAGAACCCACGAAAGCTCATTCACCAGGACCGGGAAGGCTGTTTTAAAAAATTGTCGGATCAACGTGGAGTTGATGCGTAAAAAATCCGAAAAGCTCACAACAGGATATTTTTTCCAGTAGCATCCTGTCAAAATAATGACAGCTTCGACAATTCTGGCGATCAAGGTCGCGATCGCTGCCCCTCTCACCTCCAGAGCAGGAAAACCGAAATGTCCTAAAATCAGGCAGTAATTCAACAAGGTATTCAGGCTCAGTGCAATGATAGCGGCATACATCGGCAGTTTCACCGCTTCCATGCTCCTGAGCACGAGGGCATAAAGCATTGTCACAGCCGTGAATATGTAACTCCAGGCAACGGGGCGCAGGTAAAGCGAACCAGTCTCAATCACGAACGCATCTTTAGTAAAGACCGCTAAAATGGCTTCAGGGAAGAACAGGGCTCCGGCAAAAAAGAGCAACGAGAGTCCCAGACAGGGCAATACGGCAATCGCCATCATTACGCCGATGCTTTCTGTCGTTTTTTTACCCCAGTATTGCGCTGTAAGAATTGACGTGCCGTTGCTGATCGCAAAAAATACCAGGATGAGAATAAAAACATAGCGGTTTGCCAAGCCCACGGCTGCCACTTCAATCTCTCCGATCTGCCCGATCATCGCAGTATCGACAAGATGCAGGGATGACGTAATCACATTCTGAACGATGATCGGGAGCGCGAGGGAAAAGAGCGTGACATAGAATTGACGAAGTTCTGTCTGCATTTACCACTCCCAGCCCAACATAAGACAATTCAAACCACTTCCGATGCCTAAAAACGCCACTCGGTCGCCGGCGTCAAGGACATCGCGTTCATCAGCCAGAGCAGCCGTCAGCGGAAGGGAGACGGTGCCGATATTCCCCAAATAGGGATAGCTGGCATAATCCTTTTCTTCAGGAATGCCAAGCAAGTCTAACATCGTATGTTGATGGGCACTGCCGACCTGATGACAAATGACCTTATCCACCTCGTCAGCCTTCCAGCCGAGTTCTTTTAAAAACGCTGCCCAGCTGTGTTGTCCAAGTGCGGCTCCATGCTCCAGCACGCTGACAGAGTCAGTGCGCATAAGCTGCTGCCATTCAGAATTCGCGTCTGTATCCATGCCCCACCAGCAGAGATCGTGAAATTGCGGAGCGGTCTGCGTGACGCCGCCTGCCAGTCGCCGAGACTTTTCTGCACGGAAAGAACCATCCGTTACGATCACGGCGACCGCTCCGGATCCGCCGGTGAGCGTCGCCAGTGACAGCTTGAAGGAGTCCATATCTTTCATCTGCAGCATACGTTCGATAGTGGACGTCATAATATCGCGCGCCGATTCGCATGACACCACCATTCCAGCCCGGATCTGTCCCAACTCAATGCGATTGGCAATATCAAGAATACCGTTCAGCACTCCAAGACACGCATTGCTAATATCATACACGGCCGTTGCCTTTCCAACTCCAAGGACATCCGCCACCCGGCACGCAGTCGCAGGTTCAAAACTCTCACGGCAGACCCCTGCATAAATGATTACGCCAAGATCGCCGACGCTGACACGCGATTTGCGCAGGGCGTTCCGAGCCGCCGCAATCGCCCCGTCAGACAAGCGAAAATTCGATTCCCACCAGCGGCGCTCAATAATACCTGTCAGGGCTTCTAACTGCCCCTCCGGGATAAAGAGCTTTTTCAGCACCGGACGCAGGCGTTCTTCCAGTTCCGATGATGTCACCACTACCGGGGCTAATTCATAGCCGATAGCTTCCAGGTACACGCGTGAATATTTCATAGATCATAACAGCGAACAGCGCAGATACCGTCTCACATCAGTCCTGTCAGCGTCCTTTTCCCGTTCACCTTTAAACTGAAATTTTTCATCTGATAAATGACACGTCCGTCAACAATGAGAAAACCCTCTGCTTCAAGCAAGCGTTGAGTCTCATCAACAGAAGTTATCACAGCCTGAATCGTGACTTCACGATCTGTTGGAATGACCTGCCCCCGATATATCCATTCGTGCGGGGCATTCAGCCCCATGCTTTCAAAACGATATTCAGGTCGCCATCCCCACCGCTTTAGCGCCACAACTTTCAGCAACTGTATCAAGGCTTCCAGTCCCAGAGAACCAGGCCAGACCGGATCCTGATAAAAATGAGCCTTAAAGAACCACTCGTTGGGATCAACCTGTTTTGTCCCTCGAATAAAGCCAAGACCATGCGGACCGCCGTCGGCAAGATACAGATCGATGCTGTCCACCATCCGCATCTGAGTCGCTGGAAAAGGCATATCCTGCGGATACATGCAACGTTCACCCTTAGCGCTTTCCTCCTTGCCGGGATGATAGGGCTTTGCATCCCGCAGCCCGACCTGATGCATCAGAGCCTGTCTGCTGAAAAAACCGAAATAGGTCGTGCCCTGATACAAGACGCTGCCAGATGAATTCGTCAATGTATAGTGATAATGCTGCACGATCATACCAGCGGACCGTGAAACATTTGTCAGCCTGACGAGCGTTGTCAATGTGCCGATCTCAGGTGGAATCAGCGCAAACTGTATAGCCGTTCCTCCGAGATTCCGAAACGAGAGATCGATCGCGCTGCTTAAGGCGGAGCCAGCATAGGCTGCCAGCCAGCCGCAAGGCTGCAGCACAATTTCCAGCACTATCGCAAACGGCATGCCCTGATGACTGTTTGCTGCAAAATACCAGGCATCCGCTGGAACGTCATACTGGGCTTCAGCCATTTTCGGCGCTGTCATGACCCACTGTTCGCCCTCCAGCGCCGTAATGCGATCCAGAAATTGGTAGGGCGGGCCAGGAAGACGCGCGATCCGACGTTCGCTGTCAAATACGCGGTAGCGCTCGCCAAACGCTTCCGAGGGTTTTCCGTTGGAAAAGGCCCTGATCGTCTCTGGTCCAAAGATTGCCGGCTTACGGAGATATGAGGAAGTTATCTCTGGACCAGCTCGCCAAATCGCTTCCAGGCGCTCTTTAGTCATCCCGCTCAAACGCAGCGACATATCGATCATCCGCACGATCGCCTTGCCATCGGCTGACATCACAGCGTCACAAATAACATAGGGTTCAGGACGATAGCCGATTTCCTTGATCGCAATGTCATAGCGCACTGTTTTTGTGCTCGCGACGACCTGGCCGCGACATTTCAACTGTCCGGCCACAGCAGGAACCGGCTGCCAGGCAATTTCATCCTGTTCGCCAAGCCAGCCCATGCGCATCAGCAAGACCCGCAAGGTATGCAGACAGCATTCGTACATCAACGTCCCTGGCATCACCTGATCGTCGACAAAATGGCAGCGTAAAAACCAATCATCAGGATGAATATCCGCTTCGCCGCAGATCATTCCCAGGCCGTAACGCCCGCCCTGTGGATCGAGGCGCACAATCCGATCCACCAGCTTCATTCTGCCGCCCGGCAGCCGGCAAGGATGCTGCAACGGAAGATTGGCAAAGCGCGGCCCGAAACATTCGGCCAACTCGCCACGCCGCAGGGCCTCAAGCTGGGTATCGGAATAGGACTCCGTGCCGGAGATCGGCGTCAAAACCTGCCAATCGTCCGAGACCTTGCCTGGCATCGGCAGGCGATCCATCTTTGTGAACACCAGCCCTTTACCATCATCCAGGTCTTGCTGAGTAAAAAATCCAGCGCAGCCACTGCTCATCCTTAGAAACACTTTTCCCTTGACACGACTCTCGAAACGAAAACGGAACAGGTGCATGTCGCCCTGTCGGAAAAACTCATCAATATGGATGTCATGCCGGATTGAATCACCGGCTTGCGGCAGATCGTCGTAAAAAGTGACAGTCGCATCCAGCAGGCGGTAGACCGCAAGCCCCTTAGTAATAAAATCGATCCCCAGATACGCGGAAAGAAAGAGGTCGGCTTGCCCGGATTCCACGGCAATGCAGGTTGGAATCCGGCCACAATCAAGATACCAGGAATCGACTGACACATCATGCTCAGTAATCACGCGACCATTGCGCATGGAACAGGGTTCGCCTTCCACAGCGAGGATCCGATCCACGAGCATCAAAGGGTCATCAGGGAGCCGAACCCGCGTAGGATGCGCGTCGATCTCGGCAAAGCGCGCGCCCAAAACCGCTCCTATCGACCCAATGGCAAACTCCATACATTGCGCACGAGTCATGAACAGCGCTTGCCGAAGCTTTTCGGATCTTCCTTTTTTTTCATGAGAGGGCTGAAGAGAGCGGAAGTCTTTTTCAGCAGCAGCTCTGGAAGAGAGCGGCTCAGTCTTTTCCACAGAAAGGGCCGCCGGCAGCTGTCCACTTTCTTGTAACAACTCAAGCAGCGACATGTGAAATGCCAGTTGATCGCTATAGTTCTGGCTTAAGGCTTGCGCGAATTGACAATATTCTTGATGCGCCTGAAGCTTTTCATGCTGAATCTCGGTCAAGCCCTGAATCAATTCTCCAATCTGCCCGCTTTGCGGAGTATATTGGACAGTACGAGCGCTCGCGTTTTCTGTAGCGGCCTGTCCCACTGATGATAAGGATTTCAATACGGGCTTCATCACTGCCGGTCCAGAGACAGCCTGTACAGCGTCCGTACGGTTTCCTGCTTTCATAGTGTCTTTTGACGCAGCGCAATCTTGCGCAAAGGTCGTTTTCTCTGGCGGCAAATTCACGTGAAACGGCTTTCCACCGACCGACATCCGCAAGGCATTCTTCTTGACGATTTTTTGGGGCTGCAAGGCCAGGGCTTCGCGTTCCTGAGCGTATAGAGCTGAGAGGTCGGACGGAATACGTTCAGCATGCGCTCGCCCCAGTAAACGCAAAACCGTTGAAGGATCTTCATAGCTTGAGGCACAGGCCGACGCTGCAAAATGCGGTTGTTCCGCCAGAATCTTATTGATCATGTTCGTACAGCTCGTGCCGGGACCGACTTCGATAAAACTTCGAACTCCGTCTTGATAGGCTTGACGGATAACGGCCGGGAAATCGATCGTCGTCATCGCCTGGGCGAGGATCGCATCTGCTGCTGAATCAGCACTCAATTCGTAAGATTTTTTCCAGGCGCCGCTGTAAAAGCGCAATCCTTGCGGAACAACCGTGTTTTCAAAATAATGCAAGTCCCGATAAGACTGTTTGACTTCATTGAGAATTTCGCAATGGGCTGCCGTCACACCGCCGATCACCTGAAAATGTGCGCCCAGGATTTCCTCAAGCTCCATGACGTCGCGACGTTCGCCGCCGATCACGCAACTGGCCGGAGCATTGATAATCAGCAGATAGACGTGCTTTCGACCCTCAAGCCGAGGCCGGATCTCGTCAGCAGGCAGATGAACTGCGGCAACGACCCAATCGGCTGCCTGTCCTTGCGGAAAGCCCCAGTGTTTTGCCGCAGCCTCATAACGTCCCGCCAAATCGTGAGTATACAAAGACGATTCCAGCACTCGCTGCAGCATCTCATCGCGGCTGGTCCAGGCCTTCATTGCAAACAAGGCGGATGATTCTCCAAGCGAATAGCCGATCGCTGCCTGGGGCCACAACCCGAAACTTCGCAGCAAATCCGCCATCATGGTGCTGTAGGCCACCTGCCCCAGCAGGATTTCTCTGGGGTGGCGGTGTAGTGTTTCACGATCCGGACAATTCCACAACATGTCCGGGATATATTGTCCTTTTAAATAGTGATTGTCTTGATCCTGCCTGCGCAAAATTTCCGGCCAGTGTGCGGAAATTTTGCGCCCCATCCGGGGATAATGATTTCCAGACCCCGGAAAGACAAATGCCATTTCCCCGTGTTTTCCAAGCGGGTGTGCATTGAAAAAAATTCGCTGCCCTGGAAAATCCGGCGCGACGCCATTGCGGAGAATGTCCGGAACACGTGTTATGTGCTCCTTCAGCTCAGAAACGCTCCGCGCAAGCAGAGACAGTCCCAGAGCTTTCTTAGACGGAGCCGGATTCCTGCGCCACCACTTGCGGGCCAACGTTTCAATCTGCGCCGTACTCTGGGACTCGACAACATCCTGCAGTTCCGCAGCCTGCTGCTCCAAGTCCCGGGACTGCTCTCCTTCCAGCATGAATAAGCTCTCTTCAAGTGCAGTGAAGGTTCCGATGCTCCGGGCAGTCTGTTCCTCCTGAACGTCATATCCCTCCAGCACCACCCGCAGGCATGCGCCATCAACGCTGAAAGAACGTAATTCGCTGCGTCGCGGTCCGTCCGCCCGATTCCTCAGCCAATATTGCGGGTCCCCGTCAGGAAGGATTTCCCGGTACACACAAAGCGCGTGCTTCACAAGACTTGCCAGACCGGAAGCAGCGCCGGTATAGCCGATCTCAGCCTGCGCTCCTTCAATGCGCTCGCAATCTTCGAGATCGCCCGTGTTGCTGGAGACCGTTCCGATCTCTTTGATCACAGCATAAATCTTATCGCCATCTTTAAGCGCATCGTCAAGCCGCTTCACAATGATCGCGGCCGAACCTTCACCAGGCAGCACCCCCTTGCTCAAAAGAGGATACGTCGTCTCAAGCTGCCCGCTCAACAGCATCCTGATATCGCCCGCCAAATCTACAGCTCCCACAATGGCCTGATCCAAATCTCCCTGCTGCAGTGAGCGCAGCGCCGCATTCAGCGCTTGCAGGCCGGAGTTTTCCTCGCTGGAAATGCTGATCCCAGCGCCGCCTGCGTTGAACTCCCGGGCCACGCGGCCAGCGACAATCCCCCCCAAGGCGCCAACAGTGCGATTTGCGGTCAGAGGAGGGCAGAAGGAGTCCCGTAATTCCTGAGCCCACTCAGCCAATTCCGCCTTGTTTAGGTATAATCCCAATTCTTTTGCCCAATATTCGACTTTTGGCAGAATCGACCAGCGATAGGAAAAATTGCTGCTGCCAGCATCAAGCCCGATGCCTATGAATACTCCGGTGCGCAGAGCGGCCTCATCTTCGAGATTGAGCTGCGCATCTTCTACGGCTCCTGCTGCTGTCAGAAGCATCAAGACTTGCTGCGGTAGCGATTCCTGAAGCTCTTTGGGAGGGATTTTGAAACGGCCGCCAGGGATCACGAGTTCATCAATAAAATACCCTCTGAGGGCCGAGTCCTTAAACATGCTTTTCTGAAACCAGCGGCTGTCGGAAATGCCCCAGTCCCTGCGTCGTGTTGCGCTATCCGGCGCCGCGGATCGGCCGAACAGCCGTTCCTGAAATGCACGCAGCGAATCCCAGGGGCCGAAATGAACGTCCATGCCAACAATTGCAATCGGCAGTTCTGCATTTGCGGAAGCTTTCCAGCGAAGATCAACAGGCAAGGTCTGCGTCTTTGAAGAGCCGCCTTCCCATTCTTCCAGCAAGACATGAGCGTTAATTCCCCCAAAGCCGAACGCGCTGACCGCTGCCCGGCGCGGCGTATGCTCAGCGCGTTTTTCCCAGTGTCTGGCGTGGGTCAGAACCGTAAAAGGACTTTTTTCCAGATCGAATTTCGGATTGGGGGTCGAAAAATTTGCCGTTGGCGGCAAGATCTGATACTTCAAGGCCAGGATCGTTTTCATCATCCCGGCAGCCCCGGCGCCGGTCAGCAAATGTCCTACATTCGATTTGACGCCGCCGATTACGCACTGTCCGGGCTGCTGGCTATCAGCTCCCCAGAGTTTTTTCAAACTCTCAAATTCCACCAGATCGCCCACCGGCGTTCCGGTGGCGTGACATTCGATCAGATCCACATCCTGCGGCTGCCATCCTGCTGATTCATAGGCCATACGCATGGCCCGGACCTGCCCTTCGCTGTCAGGCGCCAGTAAACTTCCGCGCCGGTCGTTGGAGAAACCGATTCCCCGGATCAGGGCGTAAATCCGATTACTGTCCCGCACAGCGTCTTCCAGGCGTTTCAGGATAAAAATCCCTGCGCCTTCGCCTACCACCAAGCCATCATTTTCTGCGTCGAACGGTGCGCATTTTCCGCTTGGCGACAGCGCTCCCAACTGACAAAAGCCCATCTGCGTAAACGCACTGTCCGGACGGCAGACACCGCCACTCATCATGAGATCGGCACGGCCGCTCAACAAAGCTTCTACAGCATAATTGACAGCATACAAGGAAGCTGCGCACGCACCGTCGACGGTATAACTTCCTGCGCCGAAATGAAAGGCTTTACAAATCAGACCCGCGACAAGTCCGACCGCATGACGGTTCAGCGGATGCGTCGGGAAAAAATCAGATGCCGGAACCGTTCCCAGAAGATGTTCCTCAAAGCTGCGCCCCAGAAAATCGGCTGTGAGGGCAGACATCTTTTCAGTAGGCAGCGCGATGTTCCCGAGTATAACGCCGGTTCTCTCACGGTCACATTCTCCGGCGTTTGCATCTTTCAAGGCGTCACGCGCGGCATGCAGAGCAAAATGGAAGACCGGATCGAGAGCGTTCAGTAAATCCGGATCAAGATCGAGCCCTTCGGGATCAAGGCGGAAATCCTCGACATAACAGCCGCGTGTGGAATAGACCTTGTCAAACCGTCCGCGTTCGGGATCAAAGGCATCTTCAAGGGTCAGCGGCCAGCGCCCGGGCGGCACGTCGCGGGCGGAGCTGACAGCGTTTTCGATATTTCGCCAAAACTCTTTCAGAGTCGACGCTCCGGGGAAGATTCCACCAATACCAACAATCGCAATCGGGTGTTCTATGTTCATGCTTCAGCCTTTCCGTATCTCTCACAAGAGACAGTGCAGAGACTCGAGTAGTTTTTCGAATCTTTTCTGGAAAATATCGACGTCAAAATGGCATCCATAACGCCTTTTCAAAGGGCCTGTATTTTGTCCAGAAAAGAAATATGACAGCGCTTTGTTTTTCAGCCTGTCCGAGGATCTGATGCGTCCACTCAAGATGCTGCGTGCTGACAGGGAGCGTTTCCTGTCACATCAGCGTCCACAGCATTTTTTGAATTTTTTACCGCTACCGCATGGACAGGGATCGTTACGGCCGGCAGAGGCGGTCGCTGATCTGGTTTGGAATTGAGATCTTTGCGAGGCGCGGACTTCCCGCAGGCGCTGTTTTCGTATGGTTCCAGCAAGTTTTTCAAAACGTTTGCGGCTATGGCGTAGAAAGCGTTTCCAGCCGCTGCAGAGGACACTGAGATGCTGAGGCGGATTTCCGGCGTAGATCCGATGCTTCAGACAGTCACCGGCACAGATATCGAGACAGTCACAGGACTCGCAGGCCTGATTCCAGTGAGATTTTTGAGAACCAAAGTCCAGGTAGATCGGCGATTGCAGCATTTCCTCCCAGGAATTTTCCATCACATTGCCGAGCTTCAGTTCCGGATCCACAAAAAAATCGCAGGGATAGACATCGCCGTTATACTCGACGACCAGATATTGACAGCAGTTTGTACCCAGCGTACAGACAGCAGCCTGCCCGTCGAGCAGCTTTGCCAGGATCGAGTCAAAATGCCGGACAGAGACCTTATGAACGTCTTTCTTCCACCATTCATCAAAAAGCTCACAGAGAAACGTCCCCCATTCCTCGCCGCTTAGCGCAAAATGACATAACTCGCCTTTTTCATCAAACTCGACGCAGGGAATATACTGCTGAAACAGAAAACCGCGATCACGCAAATAGCGATACACTTCGCGGGCATGGGCAACGTTAGCCTGGCTGACCAGCACCAGAATATTACAGTCCAGCTGATGAGCTTCGAGGATTTCGATGCCTTGTAATACAAGAGCATGCGTTGCTGTGCCGCCAGCAGTCAGACGATAGCGATCGTGCAATCCGGCTGGTCCGTCGAGACTACAGCCAATCAGAAAATGATACTGCTGAAAAAACGCTGCCATTTCATGACTGATGACAGCAGCGTTGGTCTGTAACGCATTTCCTATGCGCGAACCGGGACGGCCGTATTGTTTCTGAAAGCTCACGACTTTCTGAAAAAACTCCAGCCCCATGAGCGTTGGTTCTCCGCCTTGCCAGACAAGCGAATAAAACGGCTGGCGAACTGCCATATAACTTTTCAGCATCTGTTCCAGCACGTCATCGGACATGCGATGGCGGCTTTCTTCGGGGTAGAGGCGGCATTTTTCCAGATAAAAACAGTACTCACAGCGCAGATTACAGTCGGCAGAAGCTGGCTTGACAAGCAGGCTAAAAGCTTTCATATAATAAGGACTTCAGTGATTGCATTTCTCCATCCCTCATTCTTTTCGCGATGACAAGAGATCATCCTGCGATAGTTAAAGACTGGCACGAGAGCCGTGTGAGCTATAGGCTCATAAGGGGAGCAACGCTTATGAGAAAGTCTCTGACACTACGGCAATTTCAAGCGACACACAAAGAGATTTTATGAAAGAGAGGATTTGGAATTGCACTACTTCCCATAAAATCCCTTCAAGAGCGCATGAGTTCGGACGGAGCTTATGATGAGAGTTGATGAGATCATGTGATTCGGCTGGTAAGGACTTTTTTGAGAAATCGGCCGGTATGTGACGCTTCAATGCTCATGACCTCTTCCGGTGTCCCGGTGGCGACGATTCGTCCTCCGTCGTCTCCACCTTCGGGGCCGAGATCAATAAGGTAATCCGCGCTCTTAATCACATCGAGATTATGCTCAATCACTAGTACGGTATTGCCGGCGTCCACAAGTTTTCCCAACACTTCCAGCAATTTTTTAATGTCGTCAAAATGCAGGCCGGTTGTGGGTTCATCAAGAATATACAATGTGTTGCCGGTGCTTTTTTTGCTCAGTTCCCTGGACAGCTTGACGCGCTGCGCCTCTCCGCCAGAGAGCGTTGTGGCTTGCTGACCGAGATGAATATAATCAAGCCCGACGTCATACAAGGTTTGCAGCCTGCGGCTCACTGACGGAACATGTTCCATGAAATACAAGGCGTCAGCAACAGTCATGTCCAGTACTTCGGCAATATTTTTGCCTTTGTAGCGGATTTCCAGGGTCTCACGATTGTAGCGCCGTCCATGGCAGACGTCACAGGTCACATAGACGTCCGGCAGAAAGTGCATTTCGATTTTCAACAAGCCGTCCCCTTTACACGCCTCGCAGCGTCCGCCTTTCACGTTGAAACTGAAGCGTCCCGGTTTATAACCGCGCATACGGGCCTCCGGCACTTTGGCAAACAGATCCCGGATCGGTGAAAAAAGGCCGGTGTATGTTGCTGGATTCGAGCGCGGCGTACGTCCGATCGGACTCTGATCGATATCGATAACTTTATCGATATGCTCGTGCCCGTGGATTTCCCTGCATGCGCCGGGCTGTGCTTTTGCGCGGTAAAAATGATGCGCCAGGTCGCGGTACAAAATATCATCAACCAGGGTGCTTTTGCCAGAACCTGAGACACCGGTCACACAGACAAAAACGCCCAGAGGGATTTCAACATCCAGATCTTTGAGATTATGCTCGCAGGCTCCCCGGATCGTCAACACCGCATTGTTAAATGGCTTGCGCCGCTTATCGGGAAGGGGAATCGTCTGACGGTGGCTGAGATAACTTCCGGTCAAAGACGCCTTATTCTCCATGATTTCCGCGGGAGTGCCATGCGCCACGACTTCACCACCATGCTTTCCCGCTGCCGGACCGAGATCGAGGATGTAATCAGCGCAGCGCATGGTATCTTCGTCATGCTCTACCACCAGGATCGTATTGCCCATATCCCTCAGCGCTTCCAGCATCTCCAGCAGGCGCGTATTGTCACGCTGATGCAGACCGATGCTCGGTTCATCCAAAATATAGAGTACCCCGACCAGACCTGAGCCGATCTGCGTGGCCAGACGAATACGCTGTCCTTCCCCGCCGGAAAGCGTTGCCGTAGCGCGGTCCAGACTCAGATAATCCAGGCCGACCTTTGACATAAAGCCTAAACGGGCCTTGATTTCTTTCAGGATCGGCTCGGCAATACTCGTTTCCTGCTCAGTGAATGATAACTCTCCGACGGTTTTGAGGGCTTCCTTGACCGAAAGCCTCGTCATATCAATAATACTGTAGTCATGGATTTTCACGGAGAGGCTTTCTTTTCCCAGACGCTGCCCTTGGCAGGACGGGCAGGCATCCATGCTCATGAATTCTTCATATTTGTTCCGCGCATATTCCGATGCGGTTTCATGATAGCGGCGTTCGAGCTGCGTGATTGCGCCTTCAAAGCTGCCCTGATAGTCATATTGCCCGTTTGCATTTTGATAGTGATAACGAATTTTTTCATCACCTGTTCCGTACAGGACGATATTCTGTAATTTTTTCGGCAGTTTTTCAAAAGGGGTTGTGAGTGAAAAATGGTAATACTCGGCAACTGAAGCCAGCATTTGATAGAAGTAGTTCTGTCCACTCGTGTTCCAGGCGGCCAGGGCTCCCTCTTGAATTGACTTTGAAGGATCGGGGACCACCAGTCGCGGATCGATCACCCGCTGCGTCCCCAGGCCGTCACAATCGGGGCAGGCTCCATGAGGGCTGTTAAAAGAAAACATGCGAGGCTCCAACTCAGAGTAACTGATCCCGCAGTCAATACAGGCGAGTTTTTCGCTGAAAAGCATGTCCTCAGCGCCGATCACATCTATGAGTACGATCCCTTCGGCCAGTTTCACAGCGACCTCGATTGAGTCCGCTAGGCGTTGAGCGATCCCGCTTTTGTGTACCAGGCGATCAATCACAACTTCAATATCGTGCGTTTTATAACGTTCCAACACGATCTCGTCCGAGAGATCGCGCATCTCGCCGTCAACCCGGACGCGGACGTAGCCCTCGCGCTGCAAATCTTCGAAGACCTGGCGGTACTCGCCCTTGCGTCCCCGGACAATCGGCGCAAGCACCTGAAACTTCGTCTTTTCAGGCAGTTCAAGGACCCTGTCGACCATTTGCTGCACAGTTTGTGAGGCAATCGCTCTGCCGCATTTCCAGCAATGCGGTTTTCCGACTCGGGCAAAAAGCAGGCGCAGATAGTCATAAATTTCAGTGCTTGTCCCGACTGTCGAGCGTGGGTTTTTACTGACGGTCTTCTGCTCGATTGAAATCGCCGGAGAAAGCCCCTCAATCGACTCGACATCGGGCTTTTCCATCTGATTTAAAAACTGGCGGGCATAGGCGGAAAGAGATTCGACATAGCGCCGTTGCCCTTCAGCATAAATTGTATCAAAGGCTAAAGACGACTTGCCGGAACCGCTGGGTCCGGTAATGACGACGAGACGATCCCTTGGAATCTCAATATCTATATTTTTCAGGTTATGCTCTTTCGCACCCCGAATCACAATCGATGTTGCAGACATAAAAGCTCAGTTCCCGAACAGCCCGAATCTTCCAATTAAAATTATATAATTTACATGATAAAGACGAAAATAAATTTACGCATACTCAAAAAATATACATACCTTGTCAAGACCCTTTTGACTTTGCTGACAAAAAAGCAGGTGCTTATAGCCTTATGAGCCCAGAAAGATCATTTTTCAGTTATGAGCTCTGCCGTTCTACAGTTCACCAGAGGTCCCTGGCTCTGGGTGAGACGCAGAGCGCTGGCATCAAGCGCTCAAGTCCTGACAAAATGTCTGCTGTCTCTATAAGCCTTTCTGTAGTGAGTCCAGATAAATACTCAACGTAAGCACTCTCGTTTTAACGAGTTCGACCTTATCATCTTGTGCTGCGATCGCCCACATCGTTCCATCCAGTGAGCGATACATCAGCTCCAGTGTCTCAAATTCAGCGTCGCGGTATCTCAGCCAGGCGCGTTGCGATGTTTTCAAGGCTTCGAGTTGCTGCGGTCCCAACAGCTTGCGCAAGTTCCGGTAGACAGTATTGAGTTCTCTGTCCCACATCACATAGGCTTCATCCAGACATTTCAAGATACCTGCCGTGCTGCTATCCCTATCAATACACGCCTCACATTGTTGATCCACAGGATGCTCACCTTCTGCGCTCACGATTGCAGGAACAAGCGCAAACAGCAAGATCAGACATAGGGCTCTGTTTCTTTGAGATGTATTTCTCATGACTTTTAGATAAGAGAACCTGCAGCGCTCAGACCGCTGCCAGGCTTCCGTTCTCCTGCCCGAAATTTAGAGAATATCGAGATACGCCAGGGTCACAGGTCCGACAATACCGTCGCTTTTGAGCCTGTACGTTGTCTGAAAACGTTTGACCGCCTCATCGGTCTCTCTCCCGTAAATTCCGTCAACTTTGACATCGTAGCCAAAACGGATTAACGCGTCCTGAATGTCTTTCACATCATCTCCTCGCAGGTAAGGACTCTTCAAATAGAGCAAGCGGACATGATCTTCCTGAGCAGAAACTCTTGGCAACGGTGGTTCCAGCGCTCCTTCGTCAATCCGTACTCCTCTGACATGAAACGGCAGCGACAAGTCCCAATTCTTGTACTGGATCAAGGTAAACAGCGAATCCATGCGATAGACAGTTTTCCGCAAAATCGGAATGTGATGAGTCGCCAGCCATTCCCGTCTTGTGCCGATATAGTAAGCGATCCAGGAATCTTCGCCGATAGCGTCGACCGTCCCATATTCATCATCAGTGCGATCCCGCATGCGTCTCCATGAGCCATGCACTTTACTGTCATAGATCACTGCGGTTCCCAGTGCAGATGTCACCCCGATCGCCTGCGCCGATTTAACGGCAGGGTCCCAATACGCCCGATCGAAAAATTGGTCCTGCACCTCTTGCATAACCGGATCACTGCCGGCATTGCTCAAGAGCTTATGCAGAGGGAAAGCATAATCCAGACTGGGATCACGTTCCAGCAGCCGTTTCAGATAATAGCGCAACGCATGGCCGAACTGCGCATTTTCAGCTCCGCAGTAGGCTTTAATCAATAAATATAAATTTCCGCTGGAGAGCGTGGTCTGCGACCGCCCGTAGGTTAAATGTCCCTTATCCCCTTTTAAGATCGTCACTTTTCCATAGTTTCCGCGCGGTTCACTGGTTTCGAACACATTGACAATCGCTTGCGCGGCCCTTTTCTGTAAATCCGTCAGCATAATATTCACCCCATATTATTCTCGTTACATTCGCAATTAAGAGTGGTCGTACCAATGTCTTCTATAGTAATGAAGTAAAACATGGAAGCCAAAAATAATCAAGGAAAAAGGTGCAAAAGTTTAAAGCGATCTACGTGAAAAGTCAGGAGAATTGCGTTCTTCAGCACACTTTTAACTTTTTGCTGATCAACACAGCGCCTTCCTCACTTCATCAGGCGGGGACGAAAACGAGGATCGAGCCAATCCCGCAGACCATCGCCAAAGAGGTTGAAACCCATCACAGAAAAGGCAATCATCAGGCCCGGCAGAATCGCGGCCCAGGGCTGAAGGTCCATAAAGCCTTTGGCTTCCTGAAGCATTGCGCCCCAGCTTGCTAAAGGCGGCTGCGTACCAAGTCCCAAAAAACTTAACCCTGCTTCGATTAAAATCGCATTTGCAAAAGAGACGGTTGTTTGCACGATCAAAGGTCCCATCACATTCGGCAGCAGATGTCTGAAAATGATTCGCCAGTCCGATGCCCCAAGTGCGACCGCAGCCTGAACGTATTCCTCCTCACGAAGTGCCAGGACCTGCCCCCGGATTAAACGCGTAAATGCGGGCAGGAAGATAATGCCGATGCTGATGGTTGCCTGAAAATGCCCGGGGCCCAGTACTGTAATCACAGCAATTGCCAGCAGCAATGCTGGAAACGAGAGCAGACCGTCCATCAGATGCATAATGACCACGTCTGGCCAGCCGTGCTTATAGCCAGCGAGCAAACCTAATACTAAACCAGGGACAACGGCAAAGCTGACCGAAAGCATGCCCACGAGAAACGCGATGCGTGTGCCGTACAGTGTACGAGAAAAAATATCTCTTCCAAAAAAATCGGTTCCAAAGAGATGCTGCGCGGAAGGGCCCTGCATGCGTGCTCTATAGTCCATCAGATCAGGAGAATATGGCGCAAAAAAACCTGCAAAAAGAGCAAGCATGCTTAAAAGGATCAACATTGAAAGTCCCAGCAGGAGCGCTTTATTCCTGAAGATCATGGTGACAGAGAAATACGCGGGTTCAAGAAGCCGTACAGTAAATCAACAAGCAGATGTAACATGCTGAAAACAATTGCCAAAAAGGCAGTAACCCCCTGGACCACTGCAAAATCTCGTCCGGAGATCGCCCCCAGCAGCAAGCGTCCGATACCGGGCAACGCGAAAATCTGCTCGATAATAATCGCTCCCCCCAGCAGATAGCCGAATTGCATCCCGGCAATGGTCACCACTGGCAGCAAGGCATTCCGCAGCGCATGATGCGCAATCACTCCAGACTCCTTCAGCCCTTTTGCTCTTGCCACGATCACATAATCTTTTTCCAGTTCCTCAAGCAAAGAGATTCTGATCATACGTGTCAGAATGGCGGCGCGGATGAAACCAAGCGAAAAAGCCGGCAGAGCCAAATGCCGCAGCCATTCCAGAGGATTTTCAGAAAATTCCACATATCCCAGAAGCGGGAAGCACTGCAATTTTACGGAGAACGCAAGCATCAGGAGAATTCCCAGCCAAAAACTCGGTACCGCCAAGCCCAACTGTGCGATCAGAAGCCCGAAAAAATCAAGCCAGGACCAGGGGCGTAAGGCTGAAAGAATTCCCAAGGGACACGCGATCATCATGGAGATTATCAATGAAAACGCTGCCAGCCAGAAGGTGACGTGAATCCGGTCGGCCAGAAGCGATAACACGCTTTCATGCGAGCGAAGAGAGACCCCGAAATTCCCGCAACAAAGGTCTTTCAGCCACTGTACATACTGCAGCAGGATCGGACGATCCAGACCTAATAGCGCCCGTACTTCCTGCAAGCGCTCTTCAGGCGCTTCGAGTCCCACAATCAATTGTGCGGGCTCTCCAGGAACCAGACGCAAGATGACGAATACCACACTCACGACCACCAATACGGTTATCAATGACGCTGCCACCCGCCGGATAAAATATACAGAGTAATTCATTACATTATTCCTGGACTCTGCTTTCCCTGGCTTGTCAAGAAGAATCTTGCAGCAAACAGTGTGCGCATTTTCGAAATATACACAGCAAAATAACAAACTTGACAATACTTGTCTTCATCATTATAGTCATCTAAAGAGAGAGAGAATAGTCGATCGACTGGGCTGCCGTGCTGAATGCAGGTTATCGTTTTGCCTTCATTAAAGCGAGCGACGGCGACAACTCCTGCTGGCATGATCCAAGCTTTCACCAGAATATGACCAGAGCTTATCAGGCCGGTGTCCTGATGGGAGCCTACCACGGTCACCTGTTACGATTTCTGGCTGGCTCATTCTGTATGACGAATTTGTGATCCCGTAACAAGACGCAGAAAGGAACCAAGATCATGAAACGATTCCAAGTATTTTTTTTCCTGTGTGTTCTCATGCTGTCAGTGCCGACAGTTGCCGAAGAGAATTCAGACACACGTTCTCAAAACAGCGCTTCCCGCTCTGCTCAAAAGCAGGCTTTACCCAACTTCGAACTTGTGATTCGCTTTGACGCAGAAGCCGACAGCACCGCTTGGGAAGCTGAGATTTTTTCTCTTGTCACCGGGAGCCCTTCCGGAAAGGTCTCGTGGCAGCAGGCTGCAACAACACTTCAAAAAGGCAACTATGTCTTTGTCCTGCATTTTGAAGAAGCGATTCCGGAGATTCCGGCAAAAAAACCCTTCACATTTTCCATCACAGACCATGCAAAAACAACGGTGACATTGACAACAGGCAGACCAAAAGAGCCTGAAATGGAGCGTGGTGTCGGACGGACGGGAGCTGATTTTAATGATTCCGATCCGCGACAGGGCCGCGATTATGTCAACTTCAAGCTTGCGAAAAACCAGGCCGAAGAGTGTCTGGCACGATGCAAGCGAGATCGGAACTGTGACGTCTATTCATATGCAGAACTTCCAGAATGGAACTATTCCCGCTGCTGGCTGATTCATGGTGCTGCCACAGCAAAAAAAGACGTGAATTCCGTTTCAGGCTGCATCCAGCGTCATTCATCGCCATATACGGTTCAAATCCTCAGCACGCCTCTTTCGGAATAAGCTCTCGGCTGCTCTTTGTCATGCAAGGCTGTCAACAGATTCCTTTACTGGAAAAAATCCACGTCATCCCTTACGCTAAAACCTTGACAACATTTCTGTGTTCTGCATAGTCTTTTATACTTGTAACATACGCTCTCATTGGCCGCTAAAGATACACTACAGACAGAACTTGCCGTTGCAGGACTGTTTTAATGCTATGAACTCGTGAGGAGTATCCTTATGAAACTGAGAAATTCAACCGCAGTGAATATCTTGTTGCTCTGCCTGCTGGGCCTCAGCCTCGTGGCAGGACTTGTTGTCTACAGTTGCCGTCCGCTTTCTACCGGATTGCACGGGTCATATTACGATAATAAAAACTGGAGCGGCGACGTTATCGCAACAGGCCTCGATACGGAATTTTCCACTCGCACGCTGGCTCACATTAAAGAACGCCTGGGACAAAATGTGTTCAGCATCATCTGGAAAGGCCATCTGTTCATACCAGAAACTGATCTTTACCAATTTTGGACCAACTCTGACGACGGCTCGGAGCTGTTCATCGACGGCCATCTTGTGGTCGCAAACGGTGGTGATCACGTCTTGAAATTGGAGCAAGGGAGCATTCACCTTCACAAAGGTCTGCACAGTATCACCATTCGCTATATGCAAGGCGGTGGAGATGCGGCCTTACGGGTTTTCTGGGCGCAGACTCCCTTTCCGCGCGCTCCAATGGAAAATGCATTGCTGCTTCCTGAAGGCAGCAGTGTTGTCCGATTTCAGCTCTATCACAATGTCCGAACCCTTGCTCCTCTTCTGTATGCAGCCTGGCTGTTCAGCCTGTTTGCGCTCTGGTTCTCATCACACCGTGCGCTGCGAAGGCAGCAACAAGGTGACCTTTTTCGCCATGTTCGTGCCCTCTTCTCGAGAGAGAGCGCCTTTGGACATGCCCTCACACGACTCTTTGTCCAGCCGCTGCGTTTTGCCGCCGAACGGATTCGCCTGCCGCAGGTCTATTACTGGGTGATTGTCGCGCTCTTCTCCCTGCTGATCTTTCTGACCCTTGCATATGCCAGAAACTTTTCAAATTTTATGATGGGACGCTACGGGACCGGCATCTTTTCTCAAATCACCCACTACGCTTTGCTGGCTGCAGCTGTCGCGCTTTTCTCATATATCTTTCGACTCAAGGGTCACCGTGCGTCCCGGATGCTTTCTTTGTATTTCATCACAGTCCTCTACATCTTTTTTTTAAGCCCCGGCTTTCGTGAACATGCTCTCGCGTTTTTCAGTTGGATCGGGCTGCATATGGATACAATTCGAGATTTGGAAATTTATCCACTCTACGCCGGCGAGAAAATTCACTTCTTAGAATACGGACTCCTGGGGTTGCTGCTCTGTAAGGCGTTCAGCTACAGCGTCAAAAACCGCTCTGCCTATCTCTTGTCATTGCTGCTGGTGTATATCATCGGCATGACTGACGAAGGCATTCAATGGGCATTGCCGCAGCGTGTCGGCGAATATCGCGATATCTGGCTCAATATCACTTCCGGGGTCCTTGCAATTCTGGCTGTAGCGCTGGTCGTTCGTCCCCGTGTGTTTCAGGAAAACTTTCGTGCGGCGTCCTGGCGGCCCGTCTGCTATACGTCAGCGGCTGCCGTATTGTATACCGCCATATTTCTCCAGTTCGTCCACGGCTTTGGCTCATCCATATTCCATCCCGACAGCGGCTCGCAATTTATCTCAACATATTCAGAAGAACGGTTGCTGCAAATCGATAAACAATTACTTCAGCGTGACGACGGAATCTTTACAGAAGACCTGCCGCGCTCGCTCCTCAATGCCTACAACTATGAAGCCAGGCGTCACCAGGAGCTGCGGGATCGTTACTATCAGCAGGAACGGTTCTTCTACAGTTATTGCGAGCAGGAAATCCTTAAAACCTACTTCCGCTTTTATCTCAGAAAGAAAAATCTGCAATTTTTCGAATACGACGACAAGCAGCTTCAGATCGCTCCTGATGTGAACGAAAGGATTTTCTATCACAGTGAGGCGCAGGAATTGGCGATCACATGCTGCACACAGACGGAGCTGTGGCTGTGTGCGATTTTGACGGCAGCTTTGCTCTGTCTGCTCGCAAGCGTCCTTCCTCTGAATAGCGGCCGCTCTCTTTCCACTCACTCAAAGCCGGAAGCCCGTTTCGAACGTCTGATACTACGTCCGTTCTTTTGCCTCGTCATGCTGGCAGCACTCTTTGCAGCCCTGCGTCCTGATCCCAAAACCCGTCCCCGCGACTATATCAACCTCCTGCTGCTCACGGTCGAAAGCACGCAGCCGGACTACTGGAGCGCATACGGCTATGAGAAAAACACCACACCGTTTTTTGATGATCTTGCATCACAGGGAGTGCTTTTCACAAATTCGATTGCTTCAAGTTCCTGGACAATCCCCGGTCTGACATCATTGATGACCGGCTTAAATCCGAATGTTCACGGCATCGATATTCGCGCTAAATTGATGGATCCGCGCATTCCAACGCTTTTCGAAGCCCTGGAGTCCCATGGTTACGCTATCGGAGACACCAGTTATACCCTGACAGAGCCTTCTATTAACAGTGTCTTTAAGAAAAAAGACATCTCTCCGGACGTTGCGCTTGCCGAGGGACGTTCCGAAGAGTCGTACCTGCTCTCCTGGATGGAAAAGCACCAGGATGAGCCGTTTTTTGGGTGGGTGCATTTCCACACGACTCATTTGCCTTACAGGGCCGCTCCTCCGTATAACCAAATGTTTCTGGAAGACGTTGATCCAGATGTCTTGCAAGACGAACAGATCAAATTCGTCACATCCAATATCATTGTCAGGAAAGGGGAGATCGAATTCGACACGGAACGCCACGCCCCGGCAATCCATGCCCTGTATGCCCAGGTTCTGCGTCAACAAGACGCAAAAATCGGGAAAGTCGTCATGAAATTGAAGGAATTAGGTCTCCTGGATAATACCCTGATTGTCATCACTGCGGATCATGGCGAGGAGCAGTTGGAACACGGATTTATCGGTCATGCGTCAACCTCCTGGGACACTACAGTGTATGATGACCTGATTCAGATTCCTTTGCTGGTCTTCTATCCTCGGGCCTTACAACGCGGTATCACAGTCGAGGACCAGGTTCGACAGATCGACTTCATGCCGACTGTCCTCGATCTGCTTGAAATTCCGCTCGCCGCTCAGGTTCAGGGACAATCCTATCTCCCGCTCCTGAAAGGAGAAGGAGACTTCAGACCTGACAGTGCCTTTTCTGAAACGACCCCCTGCGGCTACAGTTGTCCGTCCCGTCTGACACATAAACGTCTACGCTCACTTCGCACCAACGACTGGAAGCTCATTTCCGTGTACGATCGCGAAAAAGACAGCGCTGCCTGGGAGCTTTACAATCTCAAAGAGGACCCGGCCGAAAGCAAAAACGTCTTCAGCGACCATCCGGACATTGTCAAATTGCTTCAGCAGGCGATGCAGCGCTGGATAGACGCGCCGCAGGATTTCGACTATCATGAAAAACAGCAGGAAGGAACTCATTATCTTGATGAAGATGTCGAACTTCGCCCCATTGTCCTTTTTCCAAAAGTCGGGACAGTCCTGACACCCGAGACGCACGGAAAGCGCGTGCTGGTGGAATGGATCGGTCGTGAAGACACTGAATATATCATCGAATATGAAGTTGGAACCGGCGGCTATCACATGACCGGCGAACTCGAAGTGACGGGTCCTAAACAGTGGTACGGCCCCTTTCCCGAAGACATCTGGCAGGCATTGCCGCTTTACAATCCCTGGCGGTTCCGGATCATCCCTAAAGCGCACCGGACCTATCCGAGTGAATGGATCACGTTTGAGATGCAGAATAACGAAACATCGTGAGCTGATGCCGCGTTGCCAGTACTTCCCTCTCCCTCCACTGCACAGGGAGGGAGAGAAAGAACATGATCATACGACACAGCCGATGATAAACGCTATTCGGCAGGCGAGATATATACATACGTCCCGTCCTGCACCCCTCGTAATCTTGTCGCGTCATCCAGCACACGGCCGAACACATTCACAGGACCGGCTGCACGCGGCTGCTCGTCAGCGCTCACTGGTGTCGGGCCATAGAAAATACAAAAGGCCCGCCCAGGAGGCCAATACGCCAAATCTCCCAGCTCAACATCGGCTTTGGCGTCCCCAGCTTGCTTCATATCAACAGGAATTGTGAAATAAATCTCATCGCCCCAGACATTTGCTGCGCCCTCAATGGGAAGCGCATCCCAGATCAGCTGAGCGCTTGAACTGTCATTCAATTCTGCCGACAATGAATGATTTCCAACAGCAATCGTAATTTTTTTCATACTGCCTATCTCCTCTTGATTCATGTAAACGTCGTCTTGACAACTTGCTCACAGGCCTCGCTTAGAAAGCTGGCTCAATCCTAAAAGCTGTCAACATCTATTGAGTCTTCTCATGGCCCCTGTCAATAATATTCCAACAGGATATTTTCCAGACAATACGACCGGACTGCGGCATCCAAAGAGTGCTCCAAAGATGCTTGACAGCTTTCTTATATCAATTTTTAGTGCCCATGAAAGCAGCAGTACAGGAACAGTCTCTAGAAACGATACCGCAAAAACGACGCAACTCACCAGGCGTTCTATGAAACAAAAATACATTCTCTACCAGTCCGATAACGGTCCTTGCCCTTACCTTCCCGATCGCCGATGGATGACGCACAGTTTTTATGCCGACACTCTGTCACCGGCTTTTTACGAATGTTTGACCGCAAAAGGATTCCGCCGCAGCGGGCAGGCTTTTTATCAAAACCACTGTCCCGACTGTGCCGCCTGTCTGCCAATCCGAATCAACGTACAGCGCTTCAGCCCCAGCCGCTCGCAGCGCAGAGTCTTAACAAAAAATCTTGACATCAGTTATACCCGCTGCAGGGCAGTTTTTGAAAGCCGCGATTTTGAACTCTACGCCAAATATCTTCGGCATCGACACCCCGAATCGCCAAACACGACGCGGGAAGGCTATGTCAGCTTTCTCATCGAATCACCGATTCAGACTGAAATCATGCGCTACCATCTCAAAGGACACCTTGTCGGTCTGGGCTGGATCGATCTGATGCCCACGTCGTTGAGCAGCGTGTATTTTGCCTTTGACCCTGAATTTTCGTCTCGTAGCCTCGGAACCTACTCGATTCTTCAACAAATCAAATTAGCCCAACGACTCGGGAAGGAATGGCTGCAACTCGGGTTTTGGGTTGCCGCCAGCCAGAAAATGTCATATAAACGCAATTTCCGTCCCTGTGAAATTTTAGTACGTAAGCGTTGGAAGGAATTATCAGGATAGCTCGATTTTGCAGAACGTGACATCGAAAAATCCTTCATTCTTGCCCCCGTTGTCTGCAGGGTGTATGACGCATACTGGATATTTGCCTCAATGGCGCAGGCTGACAGGTCAAGTTTGCTCGCAAGATACAATAAAACAGAGAATTTTTATGCAAGATCACGTAAACATTCCGTCACAATGGTCAGCACCGCGATCTTGCCGTATATAAACGGTTTCAGAGGCGTCAACAATCAAAGGATGACGAATTTTTTAAAATAATTATTAATCCATCATTGACAAAAACCAACCTTATCCTTCAAAAGGATTATGCAAACATCTACTTCATGAAAACAGATTGTGATGGAATCTGTTTTTGAGATGATTTTTTAATACTATTTGGAGGGATATGCAACTGTTGTACTGTTGGTTTATTCACTTAACAAAGGAGGTTTGTAATGATGTACAAAAGAATGATCCTGGGATTGTTTGTCGTCCTTCTTGCCGGGTGTGCTTCGACACAGGTCACCGAAGTCATGCCGGAAGCCGGATATGTCAATGTGCAGGAAGCGTTACCGAAGCCTCAGATTGAGCAGGAAATTCCGGTAGCACAAGTAGAACTCGCAGAACCTGAAGCAGCTGAAATGGCGGTACAGGCCACTGAACCGACCGTCGAGCAAAATTTAGCTGATTTAGTGGATCTTGAAGAGATCGATCAATTGTCTGAATGGTTGAATGCACAGGTAGAATCGTTCGCGTCAGCAGAAGGGATGCGGGATGAGGTCTTACTGGCGCAACAGGGTGGAACGGTTCAAATGGGTTCTCCCCGCCTGGAAGAATTGGTCATTGAAGCGGTTCCTGGTGAATGTTACGCCCGCTGCGTGGCTCCGGCGGTCTATGAAGAGCGTACAGAGGAATATCTCAGCCGGGAAGCAAGTGAAGAGCTTCGACTCGTTCCGGAACAATTGCAGGATGAAGTCCTGGAAGTTCTCGTGGAGGAAGGATCTGAAGCGATTGAAATCGTACCAGGAGAATATGGAGTTGCCGAAGAAGAATTCCGTCCACGCGACCTGTTGAAACGTTACTCAGTCGTTCCTCCGGAGTATGGTCCTGGGGAATCCATCCAACTGAAAACTGCAGAAGAATACCAGACATACAACGTAATTCCACCACAATTTCAGTCCGATATTGAGAGGGTTCTGGTTAAAGAGCCCAGTACAAGGCTTGAAGTTGTGCCTGAAACATTCGAAGACGCCTCGGTTCAGGTTATGACTCGTCCAGAATCAGAGAAATGGGAAGTTATTCCGGCTCGTTTTGAATGGCAAAATGAAGAGGTTCTGGTTCATGAGGCTTATGAACGTGTGAACGTGGTTTCTCAACCGGTTTATGAGTCAACGACGGTAGACATGGTGGTAAAAGACGGCTACACGGACTTACGTGTGGTTCCGGCAACCTTCCGTGAAGAAACACGGGAAATCCTCGTGAAGGCCGAAGGCGAAATGCTCGAAATCGTGGAACAACCTCGCTACGAAACGACAAGTCGGGAGCTTTCAGTTCCTGGAGAGCCGATCGAACGTCTCAAAGTGATACCGGCCGTCTATGACTGGGTTGAAGAGGAAATTATGGTCAGTCCGTCATATACGACCTATGAGATCATTCCAGCCAGATATGAGACCGTTACGGAACAAGTGCAAGTGGCTCCGCCTCAACTCAAATGGGTACGGTCTAAAGATTGCGACCCGACAAGCTCATATGATCCGACCTGTGATATTATTTGTCTGGAGGAAGGTGAGGCAAAATATAAACCCATCACCAAAGAGGTTCTGGTTCAGGCAGCCCAGGCAGTGGCAAAGGAAATTCCAGCGGAATATACCACTATCCGAAAACGGATCATGGTACAGGCTCCGCGTGTTGAAAAAGTCCTTTGTGATGAAGTCGCAAGCATGGAAGAATGTCGTGGCCCAGCTCCCGTTGTCACGGAACGGAGTATGGTTGAAGACGTTGTCACGCGAACAGTCAAAATTCCGCCCGAATATCGGACCATCAGGGTCACAGTCGTAGATCAGCCTGCCAGAGTCGAGCAGACTCCGGTACCGGCGGAATATCAGACGATTGTTGTGGAAAAACTCGTAAAGGATGCAGTCGTTGAGCGAGAGACAGTGCCGGCGAGATATGAAACTGTTCGCCGCCAGGTCATGGTGACACCTCCACAGATTGAGAAAACGGTGATTCCAGCGGAATATAAAACTGTGAGACAACGCCTGCTCGCCAGTCCGGCTTCTGTGCGTGAGATTCCTGTTGAAGCGGTGTATACCGACGTTCCGAAACAAATCCTTGTTACAGATGCAACTTTTGACACACAGGTGGTTCCGGAGAAATATGAGTCGTATCCGACCCAGCGTATGATCAAAGGCCCGGAACTCAACGTGGAAACAACTCCGCAGGCACCGCAATTTGTCCAGAGACGGACATTAATACGGCCTGAGACCTATGAGACGGTCACAATTCCACCGAAATACGATACGGTTCGTATGGTCAAATTAATTCGTGATGCACAGATCGAGCGGACAGCGGTACCGGAACAGTATGGCTCGTACACCAAGTCAGCAGTCAAGGATAGAGGCGGAAAGTTGGTCTGGCGCCGAGTGTTATGTGAAGTGAACATGACGCCTAATACGATTCGGATGGTGCAACAGGCATTGCTGGAAGCCGGTTTCAATCCTGGTCCGATCGACGGGCAATACGGTTCTCAGACGCAGCGCGCTCTGAAATCCTTCCAGGAATCTGTGGGAATCCCAACCGGACCAATGACGCTTGAGACGCTGGATTTGCTCGGATTAGACCTCTAAATCAGCAAATCACATCATTATAAGACCATAGCGCCTCGCTCTTCAAACAAGGGCGGGGCGTTTTCAGACAGGGACGTTGCCATGAAAGGATTTGTAAAAATTGTCGTCGTATCCCTAACATGCAGCATGATAACGGCATTAACGGCAGAGGCTGTTTCCTTAGTTGGAACGAGAAAGGAAGCCGGAGGGGTTAGATTCACGCGGCAGGTAAAAGGCGTTCGCGGAGGACAGCCCTATGAAAGTATTCCAGGTGGTTACCCAACCCAACTGCGAGGTGACGACGGGAAATTACTCAACGGCGGGAAATGGGTCATGGCATTCTGTGTCGAACCTGGAAGGGCCGCCCATAGCGGGAAAGACGGCGAGCTTCGGATCAACACGATCCCCCTTGAAAAAAAGCCAGGAGGCTTGCAAGCCGCATGGTTAATGGATAACTTCTACCATAGCACGATGAGCAAAGCGCAATTTGCTGCATTACAAATAGCGATTTGGGAAGTTATCACAGATAGCAGTGGCGATTACGATCTCTCGAGTGGAGATTTCAAAATATGGGGCGGAGAACAAAAAATACTTGATATCGCCTACAGTTATCTGCTCAGTGTGCCGAAACGTTTTGATACTGAGTACTTAAATCACTATTATTGGATGATGGACCACCCAAGCAAGCAGGATTTTCTTATTCAGCGCTGCGGCGGATGCTGTAAATCACCAGGATACGCCGAATAGCAACAATTCCTCCTGAAGATTAGTGGGTTCGGTTTTGAACGCGGGATCCACTAATCTATAAGCGGGTGGGTGACTAACTTTCAGAATATGATCAGAAAAAACACAGGATTTCCGGGCGCTTTGAGAAAATATGCGATCAGGAGCGTCAGCGTTGTGATAGCAGGAATTCTCTTTGTGCCATACAGTTTTGGAAATGACTTTGCGTCTCGTCTCTGTGACATGCAAAAAGCAATGGGAGTTAACGAGCCATTGATTTGTAAGATTAAGCTTGGCCCTGATTCCGAAAAAAAACCTCCGTCACTCATTGCACAATTACTTCAAGAGCAGTTCACCGAATCGCAACGTCAAGAGCAGCAGTTAAGCCAGTCATTTCAATGCCGTCTTGCAACATTTTCAAATCAGGATAATTCCGCTGCTGACGGAGAGCTGAGCCGTTGGGAAGAAGAAGTGGTGAATGCTGACGGAGCCGTCGTAGTGCTCTTCAGCCAGGATAACTGCCCTGGATGTAAAGCGATCGCAAATCGTTTATATGATATCTGCCGGGGCGAAAGACGGAAAACTGTCAATACACTCCTGAGGCTTGTGAATATTATCGGCATTTCTGATGCGGAAACCATCTCGGCGATCAGCGAGACAACATGTCGCACGTTTCCTGTTCTGTGCGACCTGATCAATGCTTTTTCGCCCAAATTCTCCAACGTCAAATTTGCGATCGTTGAAAATGATTATAAAAAGGATCAAGGGCTGTTCTATGACCTTTCAATTCTGTATACTCCTACTCTCATTATGTATTACAAGGGACAAAAAATACTTCGGGTGACCGGTGCAAACGTTGATTGCTTTGAAATGACTGCCCGTATTGCAGAAGCATGGCATGTTCAGGATAGGGCCTCACATCAGATCACAAGTGCGCTCGGCGGACGTTCTACATGTGCAATTTCTCCAGACACAACAGGTCGGTGCACCATCGATCGTGAATGTTATCGAAAGTTGAAAAAGCTCTTGCAGCAGTTCACTTCATACGCATCAGCTTCTCCTTCTCTTCCTCTCCTTCACTTTCCTTAGACAGTGGAAGAGTATGAGATCATCTGCACTCTGCTACTCTCCTTAAAAATACTGAGCACTGACAAGTTGCTTTGCAACAGCCCAGGCATTCGTGTATGCGATCGTGTCGGCATCTTTTGCTGAGGTCTTAGGAATTCTCAGGCCCAGATAGCAGCCTTCGGCTTCCAGCCCCAGGTTTTTGAAAAAACGATTCTTCTTCAGAGGCACACCGTAAATATGAGCTTCATCCTCTCCGTCGGCAATCAGTCGTACTTCAGAAAACAGGCTGATATCCTGGCCGACCAGCAGCTCATCAAGTGCTGAAAACGCCCCGTTCCTGGCAAAATTACTGAAGTTTTCCCGACTAAGGCTGAAGATCTGCGTCTCCCCGGAGGCCATCATCACCACCATCTGTCGCGGATCATTCACGGGATAGAGATGAATCAGCGTTTTCCCGTCGCCATTCGCATCTTCAATCAGCGGGAGCAAGGCTTGAATCAATGCCTCCTGCTGTTCCTCGGTCAGCGTCATTCCCTGGTACCCCCATGAAAGATCCGGAACCTCTCTCTGGAAAAAGTCTTTCACCATCATGAGGATCAAGATTACCCCAAACAGCCCGATAAAAGTCTGCACTTTGTAGTAGTACCAATAATGATCCCATTTTTCCCGCCTGGTGGTCAAGGGTCTGGGCTTGTCCCGCTCTCTCATAGTGTGTCTCTCCCAAAGCTCGTAACATATCTCCATCACAGTAAACATCGCTTGCCTCACTGCATGTCAAGGAAGCCTTTCCAGTCAATATACTGCGCATCCTCCCATTTTGTCAAGGTGCTGGAGTATTTTGTTTCCCGGCGACATGTCTGCGTGACAGCCAATGATATCCGCTACAGATACAATCACATTCTGGACGGGATGTCTTCTGTTTGCTGCGTGGCATCGGTCTAATAGGTTCCGCTGATCGTCCCCATTCTTCTGATGCAGTTTTTCTTGACAATCACACGGCGTTGTTGGATATAAGTTCTTATCGTATGAACATTACAATGACTCTCAGAGCGCTCGGGAACAGATAACAGACGTCAATGCAAAAGAACAAGATTGGAGAAATTTTTGTGAGGTCCGGCCTGATTTCAGCCGATGCGCTGAAACGCGCCCTTGTGGAGCATCGGAAGAATCCCAATGAAAAACTGAGCCGCACTCTCGTACGCATGAATCTCACCAGCTACTCTGAAGTCGCCGAAGTCCTCTCCCGTCAATCAAACATTCCTTTTATCGATCTGAATATGGTCGTCATCGACCCCAGAGCCGTTCAGAAGATCCCGGCGGAACTCGCGATGAAACATCATATTCTGCCGATCTATGCAGAGAAAAACAATCTGGTACTGGCCGTAGAAGACCCCTACGATTTTGAGGCCGTAGAAGCCGCGCGTTTTGCCAGCGGTCTCAATATTCGTCCCCATGTCGCCTCCTATCCTGATATTAGCAATGCAATCCAGCGTTACCACGCTCTTGACGTCGTCATGAAGGCTCGCGCCGTTCAGAAACCGGATGAAGACATGGATTTTATCCTCAAACACACGCTCGGAAATGACGTGCAGCTGGCACAATTGAAAGAACAAAGCAAATCCGCAGTAGTGCAAAATACCCTGAATACAATCATCTTTCAGGCGATCGCCATACGGGCCGACGCGATCGTTTTCGAACCGCTGAAAACCCACCTTCAGGTCAGAAACCGAGCCAACGGTGCCTTATCGAACGGCACGAAAATTCCCAAAAAGCTGCAAAAAGCGATGCTGGCGCATATTAAAATCATGGCGGGCCTGGATTATGCTAAACATATGATTCCCCAAAAAGGACGCACGCAGTATCACATGCAGCAACGAACTCTGGAACTCGAAGTCTCATGTCTGCCAGCGCAGTACGGCGAATCCGTCATCATACAAATCCTGGATTTCGGTGAGCAGGTGCCGCTCATCAAGGACCTTGGCTTCCAGGCGGAAGATATGATGAAGGCCCTGAAGCTGCTGTCGCTGCCAAACGGCATGATCTTGGTCTGCGGGCCGCCGGGCAGCGGCCAGACGGCTACTGTGTATGCACTGGCCCACGAAGTGCTGCGGCATCAGCGCAGGATCGTCACGATCGAAGCTTCGATCGGATACCAGCTCAAAGGCGCACAGCAGGTGCAGATCAACGCAGCCAGCGGTCTGAATTTTTCAAGAGCGCTGGAATCGGTCTTGCGACAGCACACAGAGGTCATCGTACTGGGTGATATCCGGGATAAAAAAACGGCCGAGACGGCGCTGAGAGCCTCGCTAAACGGGCATCTGATATTGGGGGTTGTCCGTTCACGCACTCTCACCGATGCGATTTCCGATCTGATCGCACTTGGAGTATCGCCACAGCTCGTTTCCTCTGCGTTAAGCGGCATCATCACACAGCGTATGGTGCGTAAGCTTTGTCCCCATTGCCGCGAGCAATATCATCCGCTGCCAAGTTTACTCAAAAAAATCGAAGAAACCGTTCATGAAAGACCGAGCGGTGAATTCCTGCGGGGCAAAGGCTGTCAGGCCTGCAATTTCAGTGGATTTCACGAACGTTTCGCTGTGTATTACATCGCGCTCATGAGCCAGACCATGGCGCGCATCATTCAGCAGGATGTCACAAAATCCGGAATCAGCCGCATCGAAAGCTCGCTGCTCTCCAAAGCCATCCTGGCCAGGGTCACCGACGGTGAAACATCTCTTGAGGAACTGGAACGGGTGATTTTCCATGACGGCAGACCAAGACGTCTGCTGAACCCAGAAGATGATGAGCAGGTG
The DNA here is from genome assembly GCA_002748425.1 of candidate division KSB3 bacterium. Lineage (GTDB taxonomy): Bacteria > Moduliflexota > Moduliflexia > Moduliflexales > Moduliflexaceae. The sequence goes on from PDSJ01000034.1 coordinate 33,603, forward strand.
GAACAGTTTCAGCAAAGCCCCCAGGCTGAAGCCCCTCAACACTCAGCTCCTGTCAAAGCGTCTGCCCCGCTTCCAGATGAGCCTGTGCTGGCGCAGACGCAGGGCAGTCTCCCTGTCATTGTCCGTTACAAGGCCGAAGAGTGCAAGATTCTCATCGTCGAACCGAATCTCAAACTCAAGACGCAGATCAGCAACGCGCTGATCGCAAGAAGTTTTCAGGTTCTCAGCGCAACGAACGGGGTGGAAGCCCTGGAAACAATCGTCAGGGAACTCCCTGACCTGGTGATCTGCGAAAGTGTTCTCCCGAAACTGGACGGCCTGAATATGGTTTACCGTCTGCGAAAATCCACAAACACTGGTGGAATCCCGGTCATCATCATATCCTCAAAAGCTGAAACTGCCGACCGCATTCGGGGCTTTGCTGCGGGCAGCGACGATTATCTGCCCAAGCCTTTCTCGATGCACGAACTGTTCTTGCGCATCAACGCCATCCTGCGCCGAACCCGCCGAAGCTAGCATCCCCAAAGACGGCATCCACACAAGAGTGTCTCTCAGGCTTCAATCACGATCAATGGCACGTAGATCTCTTCCTTGCTCATCCCGCCGTGCGAGGCTTTCATGACTTGCAGGCGTTTACCAGGCAGACAATCAGATAACGTGTAATTTTCCTTCATCAGCACAACGTAATCGCCAACCCGATCGAAAAGTCGTGGGCTCGGCTCGAAGAGTCCGAAACGTCCGTCACGAATATATTCTTCACTGCGGTGGAACTCACAGAACTCGCTGAGGTACTCATCGAGATACGCTTCAAAGCGTGCAGCTTTCGAGGGACGTACGTAGCAATAGACAGCACGGGATTCACCACTTAAGGGCAGGGTTAATGTGTCTTGGAGGGCGGGGTGATCTTCGAGCCGAATCCTGACCTCAGGACCAGTATCGATCAGTCCATGATCCGCGGTGATGATGAGCATCGTATCGCTGCCGGCCAGCGTGTCTGCACAGTGTTCAATCGCCTCGGCCACGTCACAATAATGACGTCTGACTTCCGGGCTTCCAGTCCCGTACCTATGTGACCGGCTATCGATGCCGTCCCAATAAGCGTATATATATTTCGGTTCATCCTGCCGGCATAATTGCACGATTTGCTGTAAACAGCCTGGAAAACTGCTGAAGGCAAGGCATTGTGAACCGGCCCCCAAACTGAGTGTGTACTCCGAAGCGGCGATCTCTTCATGCAGCAAAGAATAGCTTTTCCGATCGAGCTGCTGAAAGACGGTCGGGAAAGCATCAGCAAACACGACATCCGGCGTAATACCAGCATTGCTCAGCGAGGCTCCGCCGCAACGCAGCGTAAAGCGTAAGCTGGTGCTCAACACCCCAAACTCCCTGAGATACATGAACCATCCGGTGACAGCATGCTGCTGGGGCGCAAGCCCAGTGAGAAAGGCCGTAATGCCGGCAGCGGTCGTAGATGGAAACACACTGGTCATCTGCGTTGTAAGAAATTTGTGAAAAATAGACCCCTTTTCCTGCTTCAACAAAAATTCATAGCCAAAACCGTCGAGCACCAGCAGGATAACATTCTTTTGTCCGCTAAGCTCTTGAGGAGATAATTCCGGTAGGGGCGCATAGCGTGATTGTCCTCCAAAGGCATGCAAGACCGAACTCATGAGATTCACAATGCTGTTAGCGTCATAATTTGGAAAGTACATCTTTCGCCAATTCCTTTTCCTTAATTTCCTGAAACTCCCCGGCCAGAGCCGAGATCTTCCAGCATGAACTCGTACAGCTTGCCATTGCCGCCCGCAATGATCTTGCAAACACCTCACATGGAGCAGGCAGCTCAACACGCCGCACTTCGAAACGCTCTGATTCCGGCAGACTTGCTCAGAACCAGGGGTCGGACACAGCCCGACGGAGCCTTACACTGTCGATAACAGCATTGTTGCGATGCCTCAGTAAGAAAAGTACAACGTCGGAAATATTCTCCGGCTGCATCAGGTCTTCAAACTTCAGATCCGGACGCACGCCGGCGACCATATCAGTTGCCACCCCGCCCGGCAACAGCGTGTGAACGCGGATATTATCGGCCTGTACTTCCTGCGCCAATACTTTAGTCATGCCCATCAAGGCATGTTTCGAAGCTGTGTACGCGCCTTGCATGACATAGGCTTTTTCTGCCAACACTGACAACACTTGAATAATCGTCCCCTCCCCTGAGGCCTTCAGATATGGGAACGCGGCTTTGCACAGCAGAAACGGTGCTCGGGCGTTTACGCTCATGACCCGATCCCATTCTTCAAGTGAGGTTTCCACTAAAGAACGGCTGAGGACAATTCCGGCATTATTGATCAGAATATCAAGTCTGCCATAGTTCTGCATCGTGCATGCAACAATTCGCTGCGGACTGTCCGGATCAAGCAGGTCCGCTGCGATCGTCAGCGCCTGTCCTCCGGCAGCCTCGATCTCTTCCCGTACCTCGTTCAGCCGTTCTTCCGAACGAGCGACAAGCACTACGGTCACGCCTTCGGCAGCAAGCGACAGCGCAATCGATTTGCCGATTCCCCGGCTTGCACCGCTAATAACGGCCACTTTATCTTCTAATGTCTGTGTTTTCATAGATCCCCTTCAGCTGTTAGAACAGTTGTCTCCAAGCTCTTATGTCGCGATTCCTGATATTCCTTCTCCTGCACGACGTCTCTCGTCTGTGACAACACAATCGATTATGAGGAGTTGCAGTTCGGAAAACCGAGACGTCGCGCAATGGCATCCAAACACTTGGATAAAGAATTACGAGAATTTTAGCAAGAAATTCTTGACCGGAAAGTCCTTTCAGCAGTAGTTTCCTGAAACAGGATGATTTCAGCCGGTCCCGACTTGAGATTCCTCGTCAGCGAGGGACACGGCAAGTCAGTTTCAAGACTTTATACTATAAAGATTACATGCGGAGCGTCTCCGACATGTAAGATCGGTACCGGTATCATTGGTGGAGTGATTTTATGACATTACCAGCCTTAAAAATAGGCGATTTCATCGCAAAAGTCCCGATTGTCCAGGGAGGAATGGGAATCGGAATTTCATTATCAGGGCTTGCATCGGCAGTGGCGAACGAAGGGGGAATCGGGGTGATCGCAGCAGCCATGATCGGGATTCATGAGCCTGGAATTTTTAAAGATCCTGAAAAAACCAACGCCGACGTCTTGCGGCGCGAGATTCGCACAGCCAAAGAAAACAGCGATGGTGTACTCGGCGTCAACATCATGGTGGCGTTAAGCGATTTTTCAAACCTGGTAAAAGTGGCAATTAAAGAAAAAATCGACATCATTTTCTCCGGAGCCGGTCTGCCTCTGGATTTGCCTCAATATCTGGGAGAGGGCGTCAGGACAAAACTGGTTCCGATCGTGTCTTCGGGACGGGCAGCGTCGATCCTCTGTAAAAAGTGGATGTCAAGATTCAGCTATCTGCCGGATGCGTTTGTCGTAGAAGGCCCGATGGCAGGAGGGCATCTGGGCATTAAAGTAACACAGCTTGACAACCCGAAGAGCGCGTTAGAGCATATTGTACCGCAAGTGATCGAGGCGGTCAAACCGTATATCGACACATACAAAAAACACATTCCGATCATTGCGGGTGGAGGCATCTACACTGGCGAAGATATTTACAAATTCATCAAAATGGGCGTTGACGGCGTTCAGATGGGGACCCGTTTTGTCGCAACAGACGAATGTGATGCTGATCTGGCATTTAAACAGGCCTATATCGACGCCAAAGAAGAAGATGTGGTAATTATTAAAAGTCCTGTAGGGCTTCCGGGCCAGGCGATCCGAAATGAATTTCTGGATGAGGTCGATTCAGGCAAAAAAACCGTATTCAAATGCCCTTACCGCTGCATTAGCACATGTGATTACAAAAAAGCCCCCTACTGCATCGGCAGCGCACTGGCAAATGCCAAGAAAGGCAAGCTCAGACACGGCTTTGCCTTTGCCGGAAAGAACGCGTATCGGGTGGACAAAATCATGCCGGTGAAAATGCTTATCAATTTGCTGCGAGAGCAATACGCCGCCTGTTGTCCCTAACTCTGCAATCTTACACACAGGCTGCCGTACTGCGGCAACCGGCTTTCCCAAGGCATTATGGCACACGCAGAGCCGCATGATTTCGTGACCGAAGTTGAGGCGCTACGCGATGAGATCCGTCGCCACAACACACTCTATTACGTCAATGATCGTCCAGAGATTTCAGATGCCGCCTATGATCGGCTCATGCGGCGCTTGCAGGAACTGGAAGCGTCGCACCCGCGCCTGATTACGCCGGACTCTCCGACGCAACGCGTTGGAGCGGCTCCGTTAAAGGAATTCGGCACAGTTACGCATACGATTCCGATGCTGAGCCTGGCAAATGCGATGAACGAAGAAGAGTTGCGCGATTTCGATCGACGGGTAAAACGCAGCTTGGGGACACACGACGACATCGAATACGTCTTCGAGCCGAAAATAGACGGGCTGGCAGTAGAGCTGGTGTATGAGCACGGCAGCCTTGTACTCGGCTCGACTCGAGGCGACGGCGTCACCGGGGAAGATATCACATATAACCTCAGAACAATTCAGTCGATTCCGCTGAAGCTTTCAGCTCACAACGTGCCTATTCCGACCCGCCTCGAAGTGCGCGGAGAAGTGTACATGAACAAAGCGGATTTCGAGCAACTCAACCGGGAGCGGAGAGCTCAGGGAGAACCGCTCTTTGCCAATCCCAGAAATTCGGCGGCCGGTTCACTGCGCCAGCTCGATCCATCGATGACTGCCACGCGGCCTTTAAACGCCTTTTTCTATGCAATCGGCGTCTGTGACAGGGGCGCATTTGAAACCCATTGGGACATGCTGGCATATTTCCAGCAGCTTGGGCTTTCCACGACTTTCAGCTATAGATGTCAGGGGATTGGAGCGGTCATTGCGCGATATAATGAGCTTAAGGACACAAAAGATGCACTGCCCTATGACATCGACGGCTCGGTCATTAAAGTCAATAGTCTGCGTCTACAGCAGGAGTTAGGCGCCATCTCCCGTAGTCCGCGCTGGGCGATTGCCTATAAGTTTCCGGCCAGACAAGAACTCACGACAGTGACGGACATCATCGTCCAGGTCGGGCGCACCGGCGCGTTGACGCCGGTCGCAATTCTGAAGCCTGTCACTATTGGTGGGGTTGTCGTGAGCAGGGCCACGCTGCACAACCAGGATGAGATCGATCGCAAGGATGTTCGGATCGGGGACACCGTCGTAGTCCAGCGGGCCGGCGATGTCATTCCTGAAATCGTCAAGGTCATTGAAGCAAGGCGCAGCGGGAAAGAACAGGTCTTCCTGCTTCCTTCGACCTGCCCGGTCTGCCGGGCAGAGGCACATCGACCAGAAGGAGAGGCCGTGCTGCGCTGTATGAACCCTGACTGTCCTGCACAACACATCGGCAGTCTGGAGCATTTTGTGTCCAAACGGGCCATGAATATTGAAGGAGTCAGCACAAAGCTGCTTGAGTCTTTTGTCAATCACGGCCTTATCCGGGATGCTGCGGATTTGTATGCTTTGAAAAAAGAGCAGTTGCTGCCCTTGGATCGGATGGCAGACAAGTCCGCTGAGAACGTCATCCAAGCCATTGAACAGAGCAGAACCCCTGATTTGGACAAGTTTCTCTATGCTCTTGGCATCCGCCATGTCGGCGAACATACTGCCAAAGTCTTAGCGGGTCATTTCGGCAATATCGCGAAGATCGAGGCGGCCTCAGAGGAAGAGTTGAGCGACATTCATGAGATCGGCCCGGAAGTGGCAAACAGTGTGTTTCAGTATTTTCGGCAGCCCCGAACGAGGGACCTGCTGCGTAAATTTTCCGTATGCGGCGTAAGCATCGTACAGGCAACGGAGAAGACAGGATCTCAGCCACTGGCCGGCAAACGCTTTGTCTTGACCGGAACGCTGGAATCCTATACACGCCATGAGGCCAAGAAACTGATCGAAGCTGCCGGGGGTCGGGTCGTTTCGAGCGTCAGCAAAAAAGTCGATTACATCCTGATCGGACAAGACCCTGGATCCAAACTGGACAAAGCTCAAAAGCTTGGTCTAACACTCCTCAATGAGGACAGCTTTCAAACATTGATTGATGGAATGACACGTCAGACACGAGACCAGCTCTCATCATGACTGCCCCTCTCCGGGGCGCTCTCTCCGGAACGAGAATGGCAGAAGCCTGATGAGACATATTAGGAACCGAATTGGTTGTGTTTCAGAACGTTTCACGTCTCGGGAAGCTCTCGCTAACGTCAGGTGTTCCTGAAAACACAACCCTCGAACAACTCAATTATGCCCAAAAAATTTTATGGCTTACTTCAAGGAAAAAAAGGGGTCATTTTCGGCCCGTTAAACGAAAGCTCGCTGGCCTGGCAGATCGCCTTGCAAATTTTCGCTGAAGGCGGACGTTTTGTTTTGACAAATGCGCCGATCGCCTTGCGTTTCGGGAAGATCAAAGAACTTTCAACAGCCTGCGATAATGCGCCGGTGATTCCGGCTGACGCCATGAAGGACGATGACATGGAGAAGCTTTTCAACGCGGCTCAGGAGCAGTTTGGAGGGATCGACTTTATCGTTCATTCCGTTGGACGTTCCGAGAATATCCAGAAAAAAGTGCCTTATGATCAACTGCGTTATGACTTCTATTTCAGAACCTTGAATATTTCGGCCATTTCCCTGCATCGGGCAATCCACTTTGCACTGCCCTGTCTCAATACCGGAGCCAGCATTGTGTCCCTGAGTTACATCGGCGCACAACGGGTCTTCTCGGAATATAACGATATGGGCGATGCCAAAGCCCTGCTCGAATCGATTACCCGCAGTTTCGGAGCAGTACTCGGGAAACGGGGGATTCGGGTGAACACCGTGTCTCAAAGCCCGACAAAAACGACAGCCGGCAAAGGGATTTCCGGATTTAACGCTATGTACGAACTGGCCGACCAGCTTGCACCACTCGGCAACGCGAATGCCGAAGAATGTGCGGAGTACATCGTGACCCTGCTCTCTGATCTGACCCGCAAGGTGACGATGCAAAACCTCTATCACGACGGCGGCTTCAGTCACATGGGTATGAACGACACGCTGATGGAAACGCTCGTGAAGAGCCTGGGGGGAAATTCTGAAAAAGAATCCACAAAAGCACATTAGAATGCCACCCGCCCCGGAAGAAGGTCTGGAGACCTTGAAAATTCATATCAGAGATTAAGAACAAAGAAATATACAAGTCTGATAAGTCGTTTAAGCGCTTGGTGTATCCATGATTGACGCGTTTTTAGTGCATTTTTTTGTTCATAAATCTTGACAATTTACGAAAATTGATGCTTTTTATATAGTGTTGCATCATCATTTTGTCAAGATAAGGCTGAGTGCAGTGACGAGCGAAATGAGTCCACTTGCACTCAGCCTTAAAATTTTCATCAAAAGGAAGCAGAAAGATGCCTAGAATTAACCTTGGCCCATTGGAAGAGATTGAAGGTTTTCAAGCAGGATCACTTGTCGACGTCAACAGCGGTCTTGTCTTGGCGAGTGTTGGCAGTGGAATTGATATTGAACTTTTTTCGGCAGAAGCCGCAGAGGTATATAAAAAAGTTAATATTGCGGAAGAACTTGGTCTCGATGAAGAAGCTGAGGATATTCTTATGACCTTCAGCTCCAGCTATTATCTCATTCGTCCTCTTCAAGGGCATAAAAGTGAGTACTTTATCTTTATAGATCTTGAGCGCGAAAAGGCCAATCTTGCAATGGCTCGGCATGATCTGAAAAAATTTGAAGAATCTCTGAATTTTTCATAAAAGGCTTCTAAGCTGTTCCCAGAGTTTTCTATTTTTTCCCGTTGTAAGGAGATAAGAGTCAGAGAAAAAGCGTCTCTTCCTTTAGTAAATGTGTTCGTAGCTTTTCAGGCAGGAGTTCCTGAGAAGCTATGGTTCCACAAAGCAAAAATCTTCGGCCAACTTCCCAGATTTATTGAACGCCGGAATTAATTACCCATCATACTTCTTTCTCTGTCTCTAAAAAAACAACTCTATTTTCATACCGTGTGATTGACTACGTTGATGCCAATATTGACGATAATTTTTCTCTTAAAACGTTGTCTGAACGGCATGTTTCTCGCAATATCATTTTCATCGAGGGAATTCATATTGTCGATATATGTATTCCAGTAAAGCCATTATACGCTTAGCAGTTAACAGACCACATCCAAGAGCAAAGGGTGTGACCTTACATTATTTGCAATGGAACGAACCCAAAAAGAGATCGCGCAGAGGAGTATTTTTATGAAGTATGAATGGCGGAAAGAAGAAAAACATATCTACTTGCCCCCTCAAAAACCAGTGCTGGTCGATGTTCCTCAATGTAAATATTTCACAATCCGTGGCAGTGGAAATCCAAACAGTCCATTTTTTGCTGAATGCGTCGAAGCCTTGTATGCTGTTTCATATGCCATACGAATGTCCCACAAAAAAGGTCTTCAACCTGAAAATTTCTACGAATATACGGTCTATCCGTTAGAAGGAGTTTGGGATCTATCAGAACATGCCAAGAAATCTTTTGAAGGCATCGTCAACAAAGATGAACTTGTGTTTACGCTGATGATACGGCAGCCACACTTTGTGTCAACTGAATTCGCAGAAATCGCAAAAGCATGGGCAAAAAAGAAAACGCCCAATCCCCATATTCAGGAAATGTCATTTTGCGAAATAACAGACGGAAAATGTCTACAGATGATGCATCTTGGGAGTTATGACAACGAAGAGGAATCATTTGCAATAATGAATGATTTTGCCACGAAAAATCAGCTAACACGAAGATCAATGCAACATAAGGAAATCTATATTTCAGATCCAAGAAAAGTCGCAGCGGAAAAACTAAAAACTGTGTTACGTTTTAAAGTTGAGTAAGTACATATCACATAACACGTCGTGTCACCGGACGGCTGAAACCGCCGGTGAACCCTGCGTTCTGTGTATCAATGAAAATCTTGCATATTCTCAAAAGACATAAATGGAATTCGGCTGTCATTTGCATTTTACTCATCTTGCTAATCTCGGCAATGTTCCATCGTCTTCAAGCATATGTGCCTGGGCAACATTATACCCAAAGCGTATTGATAGCCCTTGAAATCTTGTCTGCAATTTCAATAAGTTGAATGACACTTGGAAATGTGATCCTGCTTTTCAAATATCTTCTCGTAAAACAATGGAAAAGATTAGTGGTGACAGGCGCCATCATAGTTGTGTCCATAATTGTATTGGCGGCTGCGATGGATATTGATGCACCTACGTTACTCTATATGACCTGAACACATATAACAACTGGCTGTAAAAGGCTGGTCCACTTCGTGCCCAGCAGCTCTGAGCCGGAGCATTATATCACACTTCAGGACAAGTCATAGCCGTATGGCCGAATATTCACGATGAAAAGGATCAATGAATAGTTCTCAGATGAAATTTTCCGCAACATTAGGTTCAACAGAACGTATTATTAGCTATGTTGTTGCCATAGGAGTTGGTATTGGACTTCCATTATTTCTTGGCACTCTTTTTTATTTCATTTTTGCAACTCCTCTTTCTTTATTATTAGCAATACCATTTTTCATCAGTATTTTGATCGCATATCTTTATGCCCCGAAAGAATATCTCATTGCGAATGAGAAGATGCATATTTACAGAAAAATTGGACAGACAACAGGTCTTCCAATTGACCAAATTGAAAAAATACATTTTCCTGCGACAACTCCTCCGGGATTTACTGCTGGCTTATTGTCTGTCGCCGGAGTATTTGGCACATTTGGGATCTCATGGAATAAATCTTGGGGAGTCTATAAAGAATATGTAACGAACCACGTTAACAGAGTCGAATTGATAACTAAAATTGGACTGAAGCCCCTCGAAGGAAATGAAAAACACGATGCAAAACCAGTCTCCTCTTAAAATATTATTCATTCTGAGTGCGTCTTATATATTATTAATATCACCAAGCTTAATTTGGGAAGAATATCTGGATACTCCTATTGCTTTAATGATAGTAATACCGTATGTCTCAATTTACATATTTCATACTTTAGGAATACCAGGACTTCTCCAAAACAATGGCTTATGCGGTTGGGGCTGGTGTGCACCAACATTGTTTGGGTGGAGCTTTCTTATTGTATTTTGGCTATCGGTTTTATGGGTTATATCCTGGGCGTTATCAACGCTTATAAGCAAGTTATATATTAAAAGAACTCATGAAAAAAATCAGACGAAGTTCTAAAGCTCTACTCCGTCAGTTTTGCGAACTGCGGTCTCAAGATTTTGAGGCTCACCCTTGTCGGGATTTATCACTCCTGACAAGCCCGTCGAATCAGACAGTAATATCGATCTCGGACTCGTGCAAGCTCAGATATTTATGCCAAATGGTAAAATTATGGATTTCTGGTTTGGAGTTCTCACTCCAACAAAAGAAATGATTTCCGACTTCTATAAAGAACTGGACAAAAGCCATCAAGACGTTTTCCCTATGCGCTTTGAAGTAATTGAAAATCTTAGTACAGGTATTTCCTCTGGTTCAATCCACGGCTTTTGTTCAAGTGGAGAAAATGATGAAATCAAACTACATTTATGAACGTTAACCACAATGCGATAAAAATAATTAAGATATGACAACAGTGTATTCAGGCAAGGAGTTCTGGAAAAACTATATGATTAATTGCTTTGGTGACGAATTAATCAGAAAATGGGAGAAATACGTTGAAATAAAACAAATAGATTCTGTTCAAGGTAAAATTCATATTGAGATCTATAGAAATAGTGATAGAGAAAAAGCAACTATTATTTTTACTCATGGAATTGCCGGATATGCAAGAGTCTTATTGCCATTTTTAATTGCGTTATTTGAAAAAGGGTATAATATTATTGCACCCGATTTAGAGGGATATGGATATAATGACAGATTAAAAGGTGATTTTACCTGGAATATTCATTTGCAGAATCTAAAAGACACCGTTGACTACGCAAGAACAATTTTTAAAGGCAAAATATTTTTAGGAGGGGCAAGTATGGGTGGACCTTTAGCCTATGCGACAGATGTGAGGTATCATTGTGCAGATGGACTAATTTGTTGGTGTCTATGGGATATTGCAGATAGAGAGTTTATGAATAAAGAAACAAATATACAACGATTTACTTATCCAATGATACCGCTTCTTAAATTTTTCTCACTGCATTTTGGGAAATTACGATTAAAGACTTATTCTTTTATTTCCTATGATACGTTAACGGATAATCATGAATGTAATAATTTGCTAAAACGCGATCCTCAAGCAGGAACTTTGATTAGTTTAAGAGGGGCAGTGAGTTTGCTTACTCAATCAAAACCCGATAAAAATTACGATGAATATGAGAAACCTGTATTAGTGTGTCAACCGGAGGAAGATAAAATGATACCGAGTTATTATACGAAAAAGACATTTAAAAAAATTAAATCTACTAAAAAAGAATATTGTTGTTTTGATGGAGCACATTTCCCAACAGATAAAGCGACTTATAAAAAATGGAGCGACAGTGTTGACAGATTTATAAAAGGAAACGAAGATAAACCTCATGTGGCTGACATTTGAAATTGATCACATAAATTGATTTTAACTAGGAAAGATAGAACATGAAGACGGAGCTGTAAAGGTACAATTCGGAGTTGGCGTTGACAAGTGGGCATTTGATTCAGAAACAGGAGGGGTGAAAACTCCTCAAAACACAGAGGTTTGTCTGAAATTTCAACTTTTTCAAGGAAATTTTGATGCAATAGACCTTGGAGATTCCACCACAGTAGATTTCGAAGTCGACGGAAATCTTAATTTAGGAGATGGGGCTACTTTGGGGAAAACAGCAAACGGATGGCAATTGATTCTTCCTTCTGGGATTGGTGAAGGAACTGTCATTGTTTCTGTTAAAAATAATCAGACAGGAATAGTGCATGAGCTTCGGATTCCTGTACAGTCGTATAGAGAAGAGCCGCCAACACCGACTCCTACGTCGGAACCACCACCCTCTTGTCCAAAACCGGTTTCAATTACTTATGATGAGTGTGTTGCAGGATTTCCTCCGGGCAGTGTTACAAATGGGACTGGAGCATGTGATGCAGTATGCGACAACCCTTTCAATCCTTCAGTTGATGAAAAATATGTTTTAGAATCAACATTTCCATAATATTAAAAAATACTTTAGTCGATCTTGAAAAAGTCTTTTTTGCAAGGTCGACTATTTTTTATAAGATGAACATAAATTGTCAATAACTTCTCAGGTAAGACTTTATTTGGCTTCAGCATCAATTTAGAGATAACTTTTGCCTTGAAATTAGCAAAAA
>PDSJ01000037.1 GCA_002748425.1 candidate division KSB3 bacterium
CTGAAAACAGGCAACAGCTTCAGACAATTTTTCCAGAGATTGGCGGAAATAACGTTCGCCGTGAGGGTCAGAATCACAATACTGGATGTCGGCTACCACACCGAAGACCAATTCAGGCTCTTCAAACTGCTGTGCGGGTATCATCGTGGATTTCATCATTGTCACCCCCATAATTGCAATACACAGACAAAATATACCTAATTTTTCCATCATAAAGGGGCTCCCGCCTTTCTCTCTCACAAGGGCCCAAAGACCATAAAAATCTATCGTGCCTCTGTAATACCCTTCCACATTACGAGTATTGCACAATTTCAAAAACAGGCAACACTTTTTTTCTTTTCTTGTCTTTTTTCTTGCCACAAAGGCTCGAAGAGCACAAAGGGACTCATGAGGTATTCTTTCATGTCTTTGTGCCAGAGTATGCAAAAGGATTTATTACTGAATTATACACCATCAGAAATGCAGGCGTTTGTCGAGGCATCGGGACAGCCTCGTTATCGGACGAAACAACTATTGGAATGGCTCTACCGCAGCAAGGTTGCATCGTATGACGAGATGACAAATCTTCCAAAAGCATGGCGGAAAGACCTGGCCAGGAAGGCTGATGTCAACCCGTTTCCATCGTTTTCAGTGCAGGAATCTTCCGATAGCACCCGGAAATATCTGTTTACCCTGCGAGATGGGCAGGCGATCGAAAGCGTGTGTATCCCGATGAAGGAGCACTTTACGCTTTGTCTCTCGACTCAGGTTGGCTGCGCGTTACACTGTGCATTCTGCCTGACGGGAAAATTGGGATTCAGGAGAAATTTACAGGCCGGCGAAATACTCGGACAAATTCTCGCAGTTCAACGTGAGCTGCCCGAAACGGAATCACGCATCTCAAATATTGTCTTTATGGGGATGGGCGAAGCTCTCTTGAATTATGACGAAACCGTCAAGGCGATTCGACTCATGCTTTCTGAACAAGGCTTGAACTTTTCAAACCGGAGAATTACATTGTCCACAGCAGGTCTTGTTCCGGAGTTGCAGCGTTTAGGGCAGGAAGACTTTCACATCAATCTCGCGATCTCGCTGAATGCGCCAGACAATGAGCTCCGTTCGCAGTTGATGCCGATCAATACACGCTATCCTCTCGAACAGCTTTTGAATGCCTGTCGTGAGTATCCGCTGCCGGAACGCCGACGGATTACCTTTGAATATATTCTGCTCGATCGGATTAACGATTCTTTAGACCATGCCGATCGGCTCGCTCACCAGCTCCGTGGAATTCGTTGCAAAATTAACCTCATTCCTTACAATGCAGGCTCAGCAACATACTTCAGGGCCTCAGAAGAGGCGAAAATTCTTGCTTTTCAGGCACAGTTGCTTCATCACGGCTATGCAACATTTATTCGCGCGAGTAAGGGAGCTGATATTTCAGCGGCCTGCGGACAACTTAGCGGGGAACGGCAGAGGATGGAAAATATGTAGACGCACAAGCTTCTTACTGCAAAAAAGGGCTGAGAGACACCAGGGTGTGGCCACAGCACATACGTGGTCACACCCGCTATTGTCTTGCTGCCCCGGATGCTACGATTCAGTATTCACGATCGTTTTCGAAAGTTTTTCCCGAGTTCTCTGAAGTTCGTCTCTGGACCGCTTCATTTTCAGCACACTTTTCATTTTATCCAGCAGCTTTTCCGGGTTGATCGGCTTTGTAATATAGCTATTCACCCCAACGTTAAAAATGGCATGGGTCCAATCTTTCACTTCTGTTTTCGCTGTGACGAAAATAATAGGGATATCTCTGGTATCCTCTTTAGCGCGAAGGGCCTCACAGACCTCATATCCATTCACTCTCGGCATCATGATATCCAAAAGAATGAGATCGGGATGCGCTTCCTCCACACGCAACAATGCTTCGTCGCCATCAAATGCCGTTGTGACCTTGTAGCCGTTTGATGTCAGCAAATCTTCAAGAAACTCGACATTCTCACTATGATCGTCAACGACTAACACACTCATGTTCTCTTCTTGAGTCGTCGTCATGGGACAAACCTCGTTATATCTGGAGATGTGGTTCTCAGCCTTCCTTTTTAATTTTCACTTTCAGCTCCGTGCTCACTTCAGGATGCACCTGCACCGTGACCTTATGAGTTCCTAACGCCTTAATCGGCTCATCCAGCAGAATGAGCTTCCGATCAATTTCTACGCCGTTCTCTTCCAGGAAAGCTGCCAGATCTATCGACGTCACCGAACCGAACAACTTCTCCTGCTCACCGACTTTCCGTGTTAACACGCATGACAAGCTGCGAATTTTATTCGCGAGTTTTTCCGCGCCTTTCAACTCTTTTTGCTTCTTCTGGGCGATCAGCATTCTCTCATGCTCCAGACGAGCCACATTCTGTTTCGTTGCTTTGACAGCAAACCCTTTGGGAATGAGAAAATTCCGGGCATATCCATCCGACACTTTCACCTGATCGCCAGGTTTGCCAAGTTTTTCAACCGTGTCTTTTAAAATAATTTCCATCAATATATCTCCTTCAGTATGTTTTATTGTGAGCGAGAACGTGCCGTCCCCTCACGTTACTTACAACCTCGCCTGTTTCAACCGTTTACGAAAATCAACCCATACATTTGCCAATCCAATTCCCGCAACCATGATCAACGCTGGTAATGAGAGCAATAAACCTTCAGCAGCAGCCCCGGTCAGCAGGAGTCCCATCCCAATCATACCATAAGGAATTTGCAAAAAAAGCAGCAGATAGACAACGAACTGCAAAAATTTAGCAGCCCTCTTTTTGCGCATGATGAAGGTGATGACGGCGCAGCCCTGCAAATAATACAGAAGTGTCAATCCCAGCAACAGGTTTATCCCGACAATGCTCGTTTCCTCAAAATGAAACAACAGTCCTCCCAGGATAAACAGCCAGACCATATGATCAGAGACCCCCCAATCCTGGAAGCTTCGCAACGGGGGAAGTATCACACGCTGGAATTTCAGCAGCAGTCGAATGACGAAATATGTCACGATCGCAGATACGGAGGCTGAAATGAAGGGGAACGTCACACTCATAACTCGAGCTAATGATTCAAACAAAGCTTCAATCTGATATTGCGGCAAGCCCTGCTGCTTGTATAAATCGATGAATTCCTGTTGATGTTGCATAAACAGGCCCATCAAGCGCTGCGTATGTTCTTCAAAGCTCAGGCCTTCCTGGATGTAAACTGCCAAGATGCCGAGTATGACGTAGTAGGCAGTCAGCCAGGCGATCGAACTGGTTGCCGTATATTTCCGGAGAAAACAGAGACTGACAATCACTGCAACGACGCCTACTCCAAAGAGGAATAGAATTCCCGTCCGGGGACCAAACCACACGCTGATAGCAGCAGCTGAGCATAGCGCCGCAGCTACCCCGGACCACAGCGACACATTCCGTAAAGAAAGGAATACGATCGGGACCGGCAGAAAGAACTGAAGAAAGCCCATTGAAGCGCTTTGTTGAATCCCATAAAACGTCAGAGTGACCAACGTCACCACCAACACAACAGCAAAAAGCTGCGCGGAGAACGCCACTCTTTCCTTCTGCACACCCTGCTTTCCCGCTTCCGTCATCACATTCACACTCGGCACACCGACTGTTCCTTATAAAGATGATTTCCCCAGAGAATACGTTTCTCTCTGGGGAAATGTTCCTGCTCTCCGAAGTGCTGCCGCAAACTTATTCAGCAGTGAAGGGCAACAGTGCCACATTCCTCGCCCGCTTAATTGCAAGAGTCAACTGACGCTGATGGTGTGCACAATTCCCTGAAATTCTCCTGGGGATGATTTTCCCGCGTTCCGTCATAAACCCACGTAATGTCTTTGCGTCTTTATAATCGACATATTGAATTCCATCGACACAAAAGCTACAGACTTTCTTCCGCCGAAATCTCTTTCGTCTTTTAATAAACATGCTTAATCCTCCGTAGAAGCCACCAACTCATCTTCGTCGTCCAGGGCAGCAGCACTATGTTCATCATTCGTATTCTGAGTCTTCTCCACGTCCTCGTCTTCTCCCAGCTGAGCTCTTGCAGCCTTTTTCGCTGCAGATTCCTCATCGAAGAGCTCTGCGATCTGGGCTTTATTTAATTGAATGACCAGATGGCGCATAATAGCATCAGCCAGTTTATATCGACGGTTGAGCTCTGCAATGAGGGTTGCCGGCGCTTCAAAGTAAATCAGCACATAAAAACCATCTGTTTTTTTCTGAATCACATAAGCGAGTTGTCGCCGTCCCCAGACATCGACTTTGAGGATTTTTCCGCCTTCAGCGGTAATCACATCCTGAACCGCCTCGATTGCTTTATTAATATCACTTTCATCGAGGTCAGGATGAATAATAAAGAGCGTCTCGTACGTATGCACTAAAACTTCCTCCTTTTGGCCCGACAGCTCCGTTCGATTTTAGACGCGGAGCAAGGAGCGCTTGTTGTTGAAATTATCGTGTCGCAATTGCGATCCTGTTAAAACCTGATGTTTTGGCAAGGTCCATCACGCTGACCACCACGCCGTGGGCTACCGTTTCATCAGCTTTGACGACGATCAGCTCGTCCGTTTGATCCCGGCTGCGCATTTTCTTGAGGATATCGCGGAGTCCCTGAATATCACGAATTTCCTGACGATTAATATAAATCGAGTTCTCCGCAGTAATCACAATTGTATTTCGCTCCTGCGCCATATTGTTTACTTTTGTCGCAGCTTTCGGCAGATTGACACGAATACCGGGCTGCGTGACAAACGTGGTCGAGATCATAAAAAAAATCAACAATAACAGAACAACATCAATCAGCGATGTGATGTTCACCTGGGGAACCACCCGTCGTCGTTTTCTAAATAACATGCGTGTTCACACACTCAGGTCTCGTCAGACGCTTCTTTTCCCGCAGCAACTTTCTGGGAATCTGCTGCGTCTCCCACGACCTGTTCATCCGTACTGACAACTTCAGCTTCGACCACTGTGTCCTGCGGTAACGACGCTGCCTCGTTCTCGTCGGAGGAATATTGCTCCTCTTCCCCAGCCTGTCTGCCTGAGACCTTTCCTTCAACAGGCCCTTCTTCAAAAGGATTTTCTAAAAAGTCTTCCTCCTCTACAACATCTTTAAAGGACTCCTTAATCTCCTCCGGGCCAAACGATTTTTCAGAAGCGTCACCGTCATCGTCCGCCTCAACACGCGTTTGCAGCTCTACGTCCTGAGGAAGTTTTTCTTTTGCGTCTTTGACAGCTTTTTGAAGCGTTTTCAATTCTTTCCGCAAACTACGCACCTTGAGTTTACGCTTTGTATCCACCACCCAAGTGCTGATTGCAATCACAAATGCCCCCAGCAAGAGGCTTCCGGCGATAATATAAATAAAATCAACATTTTCCTGGATATATTCTATCTGGGTAAACGGCACACCAACCTTAATCACAAACGTCTCAGTAAACATTGGATTGCGTAAAACAACATCCACAAGAACAATAAGAGACAGCGCTCCGATTATTAGAAAGACCCATACGAAAAACATTGTGTGTCACCTCCCACAAAAGATACGAGCCCATACCATAAAGACTCACACAAGATATCAGCTGTGTAAATAGGTTTTGAAAATGAGAATTCTGTCAACATTTTTCTTTGAAAAACTCTTGGCTGCCAGAAGAAGCTTTCAAGCCTATTTCCTAAAGCGATACCCTTTTTATCACCTCAAAGATTCCTATTGAGATGCGATCGTTCCGAGAAGCTTTTGCTCGGTTTCCGGTTCAGTGCCCTTGGACAACATATTGAACAACTGTGCCGCAGGGTTCCGGAGTTCATTCGGGAGGCTGAGCTCCGCACATGCGCGCAATTGAGACTTCGCTAGCGTAGACAGCCGTTCACTTTCAACCGGATCGCTTTTCCGGATTGTCAGGGCTTGCTTTCGATACCCTTCTGCAAGGTAATACCGAAGCGGTGTAGATTCCGGAAACGCTTCAACGACCGAACTTAAGCGACGAGTCCCTTCTCTCAGCAATTCATCCCGCCGTTCCTTGCCCTCGGTTTTCGCGGCAATAGTGGCCATTTGAAACTTTCCAGCCGCCCAACGACTCTGTGCACTCACATAAAGGTGCTGCATGGTTAAACCATATTGATCGGCATCAGTCCGCATACCAAAATTTGCAAACGATGAATTAATGACATTACTAAAGAATTCCAGTGCTGTCTCCTGATAACTTTGCGCCCGGGGCCAGTCGCCAGAACGAGCCGCATTACTTGCTCGCGCATGAAAGATATCGCCATAAGTCAAATTCACAACAATCGGAACCCATTCTTGAATCGCACCGTAACTCCCCTGCTTTGCAAGTTCCAAATTCTCGGTGGCCCGCTCAAAATCTTCTAAATTTCGATAAATCAATCCCTTGATGGCATAGGCCTGATAATAGTTGGGGTCACGGGCAATGACCGCATCCAATTCTTCTAAAGCCGCCTTATAATAGGGAAGAGGATATTCAGCAATTTGAGCCAGTTCATATTGCTTCTTCGCCATATTCAGATTTGAGGCGGCACATCCAAAAATCGTCATGCAGAGAAGCACGATGAGAAATACACAGGATATATATTTTGCGTTCATTGACAACTCCTTCCTTCGTCAGGAACATTCATAACTATTCAGCTGCCCATTCAAGCGATACAACGCAGCCGTCAATCCTCCGCCACCAGGATCACCCGCATTTTGGTCACACTTTGTAAGTGGAAGCGCCGAATCACTTCGCCTGGAACCACAAGGTGTCCACCGGGCAACACACTCGTCACATACTGAACAGAAGGCATCGGAGGTTCTTGAGGAGTTTCGGGAAGCGATTCGGACAAAGAACGTCCGCTAATATACTTAATATCATTGTAGAGATCCATCAATTCATCAATCTCGACACGTTCCCGGATTTTGTCTTTAATGCTGGTTACCAATTTTGCAACTTCAGGAATTTCCTTCGCGTTTTCAAAAAGTTCCTTTGCATACTGCTTACTCCAGATATCATCAACCGTATTTTTGAGAATCGAGCTTACTGCTTCCCATAAAGCGCTCTGGCGTGACGCAGACGGGGTACTGTTGAGAACCTGTTTATAGGCAGGTAAGGCATCATAGTCGAGAATAATCCGCTTCAAATCATGATTTTGGATTTCAAAGGAAAAGAAATCCACCATAAACGGATCTTTATAGTAAAAGGTATAATACAGCGGTCGATAATACCCCCGCAATTTTAGCCAATCATCACTGTTAAAGCTCTCATATTTTTCCGGAAGTTCCCGGCGTAATGAATAAAAGCGTTCATCCTCAAAGAACTCTTCCAATTCTTCATCCAACGGCTCAACATACACAAAATCAGGAATCGTTAAAGGACGGCTCACCGCACTTTCAACATATTCTCTCACATTTCCAAACAATTTTGATACAAGATTCGACATGACGACATACGAAAAGACTCCAGGTCCGCCCGGAAGCGTCGTTGTCAAAAATTGTTGAGCTTTCCCCAAAATTGCACCAGCCCGCTCTTCAAACCTCTGAATAATCTCGTCATCTCTTGTCATGGAATTATCTCCTCTGCATGTTCAAATTTGTAGTATATATGCAAAACGTCTGCTCATCAAGCAACGTCGCACAAACCCAGTACTTGGCAACAACGCTCAAAGCTTCCGGCTCCTGAAAAATCCCGCAACGTCACACCGCAGAAGTCAAACACCCATAAAAACACAGCGTGCATTCAACAATACTATAAATATTAACACCAAAAGATTTTTCACGCAAGAAAAATCTTACATATTCTTTTTTGAAAAGCTTAAATATTTTCTTATGTTACAGGGTAAGGTCCAAAAGATCGCAGAGTTCACCGATGCCACGCTGTGTGCAGCGTCCGGTGGAACGACTTGTTGTTAAATGTTGCCTTGCTTACGAAGCGTACTCACTAACTGCTGGAATAAAGTTTTTTGGCAGGAATCAGCTATAACGCTGTTAGTTAGTTCAAGATTATCTGAGGCCACCCTGTATGAAAGCCTCTAACCTTCTCCCTCAACCTTGAAATTGCATAACTCTCTTATCGCTTGCTCAACAGTACCAACTCGTAAACAGGTGGCTCTTACAACTTTGGCAAGTTCTATCGCCACGGTTGATTTTCCAGTTCCCGGAAGCCCAGAAAATATGAAAAGAGTTGCTTTCATCAGAGACATTTAACGTGTTGATATGCATCAGATTCTTTCTGAATGGAATTTCAACGAAGCACACATGAGGAAAAGGCATGGAAGAATTTATTGCTTCTGTAGACTGACAAAAATCATCAGATTCTTCACGACAAAGCGTCTCGTTAAAGATATTATGGATTTTCACAAGAAATTCTGCAAAGATGGTCTTTCGCGTAAGGAACAGGGGATGTCCACACAGGCAGGGGATTCTCAGCAGGATAAGGATGCTGCTGCTCTGGCACGA
>PDSJ01000050.1 GCA_002748425.1 candidate division KSB3 bacterium
GTTCGGCAACCAACTTCAGCACCATCAGCAAACTCTTCTACGAACTGTTTGAAATGTTTGAGACAGGCAGAGACCCTCGCGCCCGTTAACCCGAATTTTTCATGTGAAATCAGGGCTAACGGCTTTTCGGTACGCTATGCCGGAGATTCTATCGGCTCCAGAGTCGGGGTCTTCCGGCGCAGCCGGGCGTAGATCCCGTCGATATCATCGCATTCCTGCAGAATTTTCCCGATATAGCTCAGATTCTTCTCTATACTCTCCATATAGAGGTTCTTGTCGATACCGTCCCAGACACGAAAGTGGGTCTGCATTGCGCCAAAGACATCACGATAGGTGGAGGTTAAGCGAACCTCGACAATCTCCCGGAAAAACGAGGTGGTATGCGCCAGCAGATCAAGCACATTTTCATACATGTTGAGCTTTCCTCTCTCCAGCTCCTTAAACAGAAGGGGCAAGGATTCCAGATAGTATCTGTCACCCATCTGGGCAAAGAGATCTGCAGCGCCAACCACCTGACCAAGTATCTGTTTCTGGGGAGAATGGGCACGAAAATCTGCCGGGTTAAGCCGCAGCCAGGTGTAGGCGATAATCACATCCACATCCTCGGCAAGCTCCGCCGGCCACCCCTTGCCGGCAATATACTCCTTAAGAAAAAGAGCTGAACGCTGTTCATGGATAGGGATATAAAAGGAGCCGTTTGTTGTTGGATCTCCTTTTTTTACCAGCATACCAATATCATGGAAGTAGGCACAGAGAAGTCCCCGCAGGACATTTTTCCTGTCAACCGGCCGCTGCTCACAGTGCAGACCATGCAGGAGACGCATGGCCGCCAATGCCACCATCATGGTATGCCGCAGGGTATGATAATACATGCTGTTCCGCTTAAAAAGCGGATTGTTGCCGGTAAAGATATCAACGACATCGTAGTGAATCTCGGTAAGCATATCGACATCCACATCCTGATAAATGCTCTTGGCAAGAACACAGATCTCCTCAATCGGATCCGCACCGTTGCCGGCATCAAAAAAATGGGAGGGATAATCTTCGGGATTTTTAATAAATATCATAGTGCGAACTATCTCTACCCGGATGCAAGGGCATCCTTATGAAAGTTGCGATCAGGTGCCACAGGATACAGACCATCAAAACAGGCGAGGCAGAACTTCTCCCTGTCCATACCTGTTGCCCGGACAAGCCCATCAAGGCTGAGATAATGCAGTGAATCAAGCCCCAGATAGTCACAGATCTCCCCCACCTCCCTGCCGCCGGCAACAAGCTGGGAGACGGATGGAAAATCAATACCATAATAACAGGCATATCGGGTTGGCGGACAACTTACCACCATATGCACCTCCCTGGCACCCGCCCGGCGCAGCGCCGCTACCCGGCTTTTACCGGTTGTCCCTCTGATGATCGAATCCTCAACAATAATAATACGTTTATCCTGCAAAAAGGAGCGCACCGGATTGAGCTTCACCCGAACATTAAAATCGCGCATCGACTGGGTGGGCTGGATAAAGGTGCGGCCAACATAGTGGTTGCGGATCACGCCGAATTCCAGCGGA
>PDSJ01000049.1 GCA_002748425.1 candidate division KSB3 bacterium
TTGCCTCCAGATGAGAGCAAGGGTGATAAGCGATGGAGTAAAGGAGACGCTCAGGAGCTGCTTTTGCAGCATACCGTGAAGGAAATTGGCAGCCTGCTTTCAAAAGGTAGCTATTATATCTGCGAAGAAGGGGAAAAGAAGCCACTGCTTCCTCAGGATATTGCTGTGCTGGTGCGTGGTAACAAGACTGCTGAAGCTTATGCCAATGCCCTTGCTGATAAGGGGATTCCTGCCGTTGTAAATGGTCGTAGTTCAGTTTTTTCTTCTGATGAATGCTGGGAACTTCTCCTGCTTCTCTCTGCGATTCTTGCCCCGAACCGTCTGGACAAGGTAAAAGCAGCCCTTACTCTTTCCTGGTTTGGGCGTAATGGAGAAGATATCTATGAGATAGGCAGAGACGAAAGCAGTATGGGGGGGCATCAGTTTTCCTTGATGGAATATGCCAGGCAGTGGCATGAAAATGGTTTTTTCTCGATGATGGTAACCCTGATGCAGAAAGAGGGTGTTTGGGCTCGCCTGGCAGAAGGTATGCGTGGTGAGCGGCATATTGCAAATCTTCGTCAGCTTTTCAGGGTGATTGAAGAGGAGGCTTTGGCTCGCAGCCTGCTGCCGCAGGAGCTTTATCAATGGCTGTTCCGGCAGTATAACGGTGCCGGGGATGTGGAAGAAAGTGAACTCCTGTTGGAAAGCGATAGAGATGCGGTGAAAATTGTTACCATGCATAGTGCCAAAGGGCTGGAATATGGAGTGGTGTTCTGTGTGGATTTATGGGGAGGAACAGATTGGCTGGTTAAGGAGAAAAACCAGATTTTATGTAGAGAAAATGGAGATCTCCTTGTCGATCTTGGTTCGGAGAGTTTTGACAGACATCGGGAAGAGGCAAGACAAGAATTATGGGCAGAGGATTTACGGCTGCTTTATGTTGCCTTAACCCGTGCAAAAATGCGCTGTTATCTCGCCTGGGCTGATGTCAAAGGATGGAACGGACCATACTTTTCTAATATTGATAGTTTTGTTTCCCCTCTTGGTTACCTGTTTTTTCCCGGTCAGGAGGCTGCTGTTTGTGATGATCTTTGTCAGCAGAAGAGGATTTCTGGCCTGACCAGTAAAGAGAGAGGCGTCTTTATGCGGATTTTGCAGGATGTGCCAGCGACTACTGTTTTTGACTTTTCATCATCGGAAATAAAACTGCAAAAGAGTGAACTCCGGCGGCAGGGATTCTCCTCCTTATGGCGGCTCTCCTCTTTTTCCTCTCTGGCCGATTTAAGTGAATATGGTCTCGAAATTACCAAAAAGAGTCAAGAGGGAGGGGTGGGGGCACAGATTGCTGTTACCGGGCTTCCCGCGGGGGCGCATTTTGGCAGCGCGGTGCATGATATTCTGGAGAAGAACTCTTTTTCACAACTGGCAAAGGCTGATGAAACATGCGTAAAATGGTGCGCTGAAATTGCTTGCAGATATGGCATTAATAGTGACCCGGCCAATCCTGCTCAAATAGCAAAACTTGTGCAGCAGGCGGTAACAGCGCCT
>PDSJ01000019.1 GCA_002748425.1 candidate division KSB3 bacterium
GCAGATTGTGTTTGGCACATTGGTCGTCTTTGCGGTGTACCTGAACGCTGAAAAAGGCGGAAAAGGCATCATCGTGAAATAACACGCTCTGCTGACGGAACAGAAGCGGGCTCTCCCTTCACATCAATCAGAGACTTCTACAGCGGGAACACGTTGAGAAACAGCATCGGCGAATCACTGCTCGCGTATGATACATGAGAGGAAATTCTGAAGGATAAACATCACAAAAAAACCCTGCAAAGTATTTGAGGCTTCGCAGGGTTTGTATGTGGAGGATTAGCGGGAATAAAACTCGACGATGAGTTGTTCGTCCGCAAAGTCAGGGAGTTCTTGACGGACTGGGAAACGCTGCACCTGACCGCTCAGATTTTCCTGTGAAAATGAAAGCCATTCCGGCACAGCGCGATGTTTGTTTTCGGCCAAAAAGGTTTTGAGCAGTTTTTGGCTTTTTGAGGATGTTTTAGGGCTGATGACTGCTGATGGCTTGACGCGATACGAGGGACTTGTCACTTTACGTCCATTAACCATAATATGCCCGTGAATGACGATTTGGCGGGCTTGTGAACGGCTGGAGGCCATGCCGAGACGATACACAACATTGTCGAGTCGCCGTTCGAGCAGCACGAGCAGATTCTCTCCGGTCACGCCTTTCATCTTTTTAGCTTTCATGAAAGTATTTTTAAATTGAGTTTCGCTCATGCCATAGGCAAAACGTAATTTTTGTTTTTCCCGCAGGTGGTTTCCATACTCAGTTTCTTTCGAGCGTTTTGCGCCGTGATCTCCGGGTGGGGTCGGGCGCCTTTCCAGCAAGCGATCGTATTTCGAATTTCCAAAAATATTGACCCCGAAGCGGCGGACAATCTTCCCTTTTGCAGTCGTGTTTCGCGCCATATCGTTCTTATGTTCCTCTCATCAGCTTTTTTTGTCAAGTTTACGTGTCAAACGTGGGTCGTATGTTCTTCAGACCGGTGCACATTCGCCGTGGATCTCTTTCTACGCATAACGCAGCAAACAGGACAAAATAGACACTGAGATATATCGCAAGAGCATCGTTCCAGAAAGCCTTGCACGATGAATTTGTAGTTACAGATGTTTAGGAACATCACTCCATATTTTCTTGTCTGAAGTCAGACACCCATGCTATCCAAATTTAGAATAATATTAATATCGACAAAAATGTGTCAAGTATTTTTTTGAGTCAGAAAATATTTCCACGTAGAACTCACAAGTATGAACGTGAAGTCATTGTGAGCGATGAGTACAGGATTAATGAAATAATAAATTGGATCAGGTAGATACTATCAGGACTCTTTTCTGTTGATCCGGCAAAATAGGCAAGACATTTTTAGGCTTCGCAAGGCTGCTTGGTCAGAGACGTTCAGCAAGCTATGGGCATCAGCACAGTGTGCTGAGTCAATCCCATGGCTCCGGAGAGGTCATTGTCTTTTCGGCGATTCAGGAAAAAGATGCGGAAACATCGTTGCAATCGAGTCTTTAACGTGTTTGGGCAGGTAGTCGTTCGACAGAAAACAGCGGAGATCCCGTTCGGAGATCGAGCGCAGGAGCACGTCCGTCACGCGTTGTGGAGTTCTGGGGTTTGAAAGCAGGGCAAACTTCATGGGCATACTGGAGCGGAAAGGCGTGGTGTTCGCGATAAATGTAAGAATTTCAGGTGGTGTCAGCTTCCAGCGGCAGATATTGCTGAGAATATCACTTCTGTCCTGAAAGGTTCCGATCGTATTGATCAGAAATGAGGGCAGGTTAAAGCGGACCGTATCAAGCAGTTTAAACACTTCACCGGATGTGGCGTCAAGCAAGGCGATTTTTTCCTGGAAAGACAGCGAATGGAAAATTTCCTGGATGCGCTGTTTGGCCTGGATACGAATCTCGGCGGCAATGGTCTTTTTATGAAACAGGGCTGCCAGATCTTTGAAACTGAGGCGTTGAAGCAGCGGGAGCGCATCGTTCGGCAGTGTCTGCGGGTTCAGGAGAATCGCCATTTGAATGCTGCGCAGGACGCCCCATTTGCGATGCTGCGAGATGTCACGCAGAATATCCGATATGTGGGAGACTTGAGCCATCACCAGGACATCATCTGCTGTGATATTGGGATTGTCGAGCAAGACTTCGGCGATGCGGATATGATTATCGTAGAGAAAATCGTAGAGACTTTCGCTGTCGGCCTGTTTAGCCATGCTCACCCGTTCTCCCAAGGCAATACCTTCTGAGGCCAGTCGTTTATAGGTCTGGGCCAGCGCTTTTTCTTCCTGGGCTTTACGGCGTCTTTCGAAGAAGCGTTTTTCTCTGAGAATGATGTCATTGACGAATTCCTCGAAATATGTCCCGTTCAGTAAAGGATAAAAAGTATTTTCCATGCGAAGATCGTTGATGATCTCTTCAATGGCGGAATACGGGACTTGCGCGAAGAACTTCGAGAGTTCTGAGATCGTTTGATAGAGATCAGTATAACGGATGACGATAAACTCATGCCGGAACTGTTGAGGAATACGCTGGATGATCGGAAGCGCGTGCTCTGTCAGGCCGTTCCGATAGATGATAATGCTGAGATTGAGATAGCCCTCAAGAAAATTGGGAAAGACTCGTAAGAGGCTCTTGTACAGCCGAATACTTTGTTCCGTCTGCCGGCTCTCAAGATAGAGATCGGCTTGTCGCCGGAAATCTTGCATCACCAGGGTGACGATTAAAGCATCTTCGGGAATGTGTTCTTGCAGGGAAGGCCAGTACTGCACGGCGAGCAGCGGATTTCCGCCGCATTGCTGGCAGAGTGCGCGATACAAGGTCTGCGCGACTCTCTTTTCATCATCGTTTAAGGCCAGGTGATAGCTGTGATAAAGGCGCGTAAACGAGCGTTGTGCCTGAGTTCGAACCTTGGGGGGCAAGGCTTCATGCTCGCTCAGACGAAGGAATTCGTCGAGAATTTCGTTATGGATTTGGATTTCCCTGGGAAGAAGTTTGAGCAGATTTTCCCAATACGCAAGAGCCAGTGGGATATTTCCATCTTGCTGATGCGCCAGAGCCAGCTGCAGCTGTTGAAACAGATCGTGGCGGGCTGCTGTTTTCATCGTTTTTTGTGACTGTCAAGCCTGGCGCCGCTCTTCCAGCTTTTTCTTGAGCATGCTGTTGGCAAGCTGCGGGTTGGCTCTGCCTTGTGTGGCTTTCATCACTTGCCCGACAAGAAAGCCGAGAGTCTTGGCGTTTCCGTCGCAATACTGCGCGACCGGGCCGGGGTGATCGGCCATGACCTTCAGGATGATTTCCTCGAGCTGTCCCTCGTTGCTGATCTGGACCAGACCCCGTTCTTTCACGATTTCTGCGGCCCGTTTCCCGGTGGTGAACATGTCTTCAAAGACGGTTTTGGCAATTTTTCCGCTGATCGTCTTTTTCTCGATCAAGGCCAGCATCTCGGCAAGATGCGCCGGCGTCACCGGACAGTCGCGGATCTCCAGGTTCCGTTGTCGTAATGCTCGCAGAATATCGCCCATCACCCAGTTGCCGACCATTTTGGCCTGCGGAAAAATGCTGACGCATTCTTCGAAATAGTGAGCCAGATGTTTGGAGGAGGTCAGGACGTCGGCGTCGTACTCCGGAAGCTTGTAGTCTTCAATGAAACGCTGTTTTTTGTCGTCAGCGAGTTCAGGCAGCTCGTTGCGCGTCTCGGCGATCCACTCGTCAGACACGATCACAGGCAGTAAATCCGGATCGGGAAAATAGCGGTAGTCGTGGGCCTCTTCTTTGCTGCGCATCGAGAATGTCATTCCCTGATCCGCATTCCAGAGCCGGGTTTCCTGCTCGATTTTTTCGCCGGACTCCAGCAGCAGAGTCTGACGGTCGATCTCATACTCCAGCGCTCGTTGAACATTGCGGAATGAATTCATGTTTTTGATCTCAACCTTTGTGCCGAATTCACTCGTGCCCACTGGCCGCAGCGAAATGTTGGCATCACAGCGCAGGCTGCCTTCTTCCATATTGCAGTCGGAGACTTCAAGGTATTCGAGGGTGGTTTTCAATTTCACCAGATACTCCCGCGCTTCTTCAGGGCTGCGCATATCCGGTTCACTCACAATTTCCAACAACGGCACACCGCAGCGGTTAAAATCGACAAAACTATACTTGCCGGCTGGTTCTTCAGGAAGTTCATGCAGGAGTTTACCGGCGTCTTCTTCCATGTGGATACGCGTGATACCAATGCGTTTAACCGTGTCATGCACCCTGATATCGATCCAGCCGTGTTCAGCGATCGGCAATTCGTATTGCGAGATTTGGTAGGCTTTGGGCAGGTCAGGATAAAAATAATTTTTCCGAGCCAGAACACTTTGCTGTGTAATCGAACAATTGGTCGCCAGGCCGCTGCGGATGGCGAAGGCCACGACCTGTTTATTGAGGACCGGAAGCACTCCGGGCAGACCTTCGCAGATCGGGCAGGTGTTGCTGTTCGGTGCGGCGCCGAATTTCGTGCTGCAGGAGCAGAAAATTTTCGACTGGGTCATTAATTGGCTGTGCACTTCCAGGCCAATCACTACTTCGTATGCTGCCATGTCGTTGTATGACGCGTCATGCGTGAAGATGGATCACAGCTTAGCGCGTCACCTGAGCTTGTTGTTTATGAAAGTCTGTATGTTCCTGAAAGGCGTAAGCCGTGCGCAGGAGTTTTTCCTCTTCAAAATGCCCGCCAATGAGCTGAAGGCCGATCGGCAAACCGTCTCCCGTGAAACCGCAGGGAATCGAGATCCCTGTCACACCGGTCAGGTTGACGGGGATCGTATAGATGTCACCCAGGTACATCGTGAGAGGATCGTCAGCCATTTCTCCGATTGTAAATGGTGGTGTCGGACTAATCGGGGTCGCCAGCACGTCAACGTCTTTGAAGACATGTTCGTAATCCTGTCGAACCAGAGTGCGCACTTTTTGGGCTTTCAGATAATAGGCGTCATAATATCCGGAACTAAGGGTATAAGTTCCTAGCATGATTCTCCGAATGACTTCCGAGCCGAAGCCTTGTGCCCGAGTTTTACCGTACATATCTTTCAGATCGACATACTCTGTTGCGCGGTAGCCGTATTTCACACCGTCATAGCGGGCCAGGTTCGAACTTGCTTCCGAGGGAGCGATGATGTAATAGGTGGCGACTCCGGCATCGGTGTGTGGCAAAGAGACTTCGCGGCATGTGGCGCCGAGCCGCTCATAGACTGTCAGTGCGTTGCGTACCGCGTGTTCGATTTCCGGAGCAATACCTTCGGCAAAAAATTCGTGCGGGATCCCGATTGTCATCCCGTGAACGTCAGGGACGAGCGCGGCAGTATAATCAGGAACAGGCATATCGATTGACGTGGAATCCTGAGGATCGTGCCCACTGATCGCCTGGAGCATCACAGCGGCGTCAAACACGTCCTTGGTGAGCGGGCCGGCTTGATCCAGAGACGAGGCATAGGCGACCAGTCCATAGCGGGAGACTCTGCCGTACGTTGGTTTAAGGCCGGTCACGCTGCAAAAGGCCGCTGGCTGCCGTATCGAACCGCCAGTATCGGTGCCCAGGGCAGCGATCGCTTCTCCGGCAGCGATTGCCGCCGCAGACCCACCGCTCGATCCACCGGGAACCCGGCTGATATCCCACGGGTTACGGGTCACACCATAAGCTGAATGTTCAGTCGAACTCCCCATCGCAAACTCATCCATATTCGTCTTGCCGATGATGATCGCGTGCTGGGTTTTGAGCTTGCGAATCACGGTCGCATCGTAGGGCGGTATAAAATGCTCCAACATTTTTGATCCGCAGGTCGTGGCCACGCCTTTTGTGCAGAACACATCTTTTATGGCAATCGGGATTCCGGTGAGATAGTTGAGTTCGATGTCGCCTTTTCTGAGCTGCTCGTCAACATTGTCAGCTTGCGCCAGCGCGTCATCTTTCAGTACGCGGATATAGGCATGCAGGACCGGTTCGACCTCATCGATGCGCGCCAGCACAGACTCGGTAATTTCGCGTGAGCTGACTTCGCCGCTGCGTAATTTATCATGTAACTCTCGTATGGTACAGGTATATAAATCCATGAATTTTTTCCTCATCTGCGTATTATTCAAGAATTTTGGGAACCCGGTAAAACGCTCCGGCACGGTCAGGAGCATTACGCAGGGCCTCATCCTGCGCAAGAGACGCTTTGACCTCGTCTTCCCGGAAAACCGTTTCCAGCTTTCCGATGTGGGAGCTTGGCGAAACGCCGCTGGTGTCGATTTCGTTGAGCGTATCCATGTAGAGTAAAATTGTGCTTAAACTCTCGGAGATCTCGTGGAGCTGGACGTCTTCCAATTCTACACAGGCGAGTTGAGCTACGTGGCGGACTTGGTCTTCCGATATCTTCATAGGATGTCTTTTGGACAGTCTTCAGGCAATGTTATGTGAAACTGTCTGACTGCTGAAACGCCCAAATTTTGTATACTGAATCTAAATCATAACACCTTGTGATGAGATACCATACGTCAATATTTTAAATTTGCGTGCCTGGTCAAGACATTTTCATGAGAATCATAGGGAAAAGCAACAAATTTTATTGACAGGAATCTCACCACGAGTAATATAATATCTGATTCTGAAAGCGCGTTGTGTTCTGTCGATGATCGACGGTAATCACACGAAGTGGAGTTTCTTGCTGATGAAATTTGGCGAATCCTTACGTAAAGAACGGGAATTGCGAGGCATCACTCTTGAAGAAATTTCAGCACAAAGCAAAGTGCATATCCGTTTTCTGGAAGCGATCGAGCAGGACGATTTCAGCGAACTTCCGGCAAAAGCCTTTACAAAGGGGTTCCTGCGTTCATATGCTCGTATGATCGATGTCGATGAAGAGCTTGTGCTGAGCAATTTTGAATACATCCAGCACGCTTCGCAGACCAGGCGCGAGAACCAGACGCGAGAGAAGATACGTTCCAGAACCTCCGGGCGTTTCGTGTTGAAGATGCTGTTTACGGTGATTCTCCTCTTGCTCCTGGTGGTGTTTCTATACAATCAAGGCTATATCTATATCCGACTCTAGTCGTTTCCATCCCTCAGCCTTACTGACGGGAGTAAAAATCGGTTCATGAGAAACTCAAATCCCTTACATGACATTGCGGCAAATTTTGGGATCACGCCAAAAGTTTTTACGCAGCTGGCAACAGGGGACGACCTGGAATTTCGTGAGCTAGTGCGCGGCATCTTGAGCATTCTCCCAGAGCATGAACTCATTCAGGTGGCGAGCGACTCCGCCATTAACCCGGAATTTTTGGATTATCTGTGTCATTTATTTGACACAAACGACGAGGTGCTTTTGACGCTTCTCCAGAATCCATCGTCTTCCAAAACGACAAAGCATTATATTTTAGAGCACTTAGCGGAGGGAACGCTGACGACGCTTCTCCAGCAGGCAGATACGATACCCGAAGTTCTTCAGATCGTGAATCAGCTTTCAAAGGCTGACGGAGCGAAGATGAATACTTCTGCCCAGTCAGCGGAGTTCCGGATCAAGATGAAAGTCTCGAAATTGCTGAACGATATCGAGGCGAATTTAGGAGTGACGATTGAGGCGTTTTTACACATTCGTTCCAAAGACGACGAACAATCCCGCGAATTCGTCCGGGAGGTCTACGATGCTCTCCCTGAGGACAATGTGCTTCTCGTAGGACGTGACGTCAATGCCAGTCCGAAGATTCTGGATTATCTTGCCCGGCTCTTCGATACAAATTTCAAGGTGCTTCTGACAATCTTACATAATCCATCGGCCGACGACCCGACGCGGCAGTTTATTTTGCAGCATCTCCCTGAGAACGTCGCGGTTTTACTGGCTGAAAGTCCGAATACCCCGCCCAAAATTCTTCAATTGCTTAGCGAGCACTTTCGCAACTCCAAAGACGTGCTGATGGTGTTGCTGGCGAATGCATTGACGCCGCCCGGTGTAAAAAAGGTCATTCAGGCTCAGTGTGAGGAAGTTCCGGTTTTTACTGTGATGCCGGAAGCTGTCGGCATTGACAGTGTTCTCGACACGTCGGATGAGACAATTTTAGAACTCGGGACTCTCGATCAGGTGCAGGTTGAACAGACGACGGACTTTGACGACATTGAGGCAAAAGTTTCTTTGTGTGCGGATAAGCTTTACGAGATCAATGCTGAAATTGTTGCGGAGTTTATTGCGCAGGCCCACTCAGAGATCGCGACGCGTCTTGAGCAGATTGCAAAAGCGAATCGCCTGATTTTAAAGACAGTTGTGCGTGTTCCGAATCTTTCGATTGAAGATCTGGAGGCCATAAATATGGGCAGCTTTGTGTCATTACTGCATGATCTTCCCTCAGAGCCCGACGTTGAAAGCATAGTACAGCTTATCCAACAGTCGAAAGAGTGTTCACGTTCCACGTTATTATAACTGTCTGAGGAAATACGCTATGCCAATTTATGAATATCATTGTACAGAGTGCGGGTGTGATTTTGAAAAGCTCGTGTTCAAGCGTTCCGAGCCTGTTGCATGTCCATCCTGCCAGGCCTGGGAGGTTCAAAAAAAATTTTCAACGTTTGGTATGAAAAGCGGAGAGAAGGTTGTCTCATCGTCAGCTTCCTCTTGTGGATCCTGTTCCTCTCATTCATGCGCAACATGTCAGCATTAACTTAATCGCGGGCCTTAAAAGAACTTCTTGCTTTATGATTGTACAAATTACGAAAGTCCATAACGATGCGGTTCTGCCGCACTACGCTCATCCCGGGGATGCGGGAATGGATCTGTATTGCATTGACGAGATGACGATCGAAGCCGGAGACACGGCCTTAGCACGAACTGGACTGAAAATCGCCGTACCCGAAGGCTATGAAGCACAAGTTCGCCCAAAAAGCGGTCTGGCACTCAAATATGCCGTCAGTCTGGCAAATGCCCCCGGAACCATTGACAGCGGTTATCGAGGCGAAGTGCAGGTGATTCTGATCAATCACGGACGCGAGCCGTTTCACGTGGGCCGGCAGACGAAGATCGCTCAGATGGTGATTTGTCCTGTCATGCGTGTCGAAGTGGTCGAAGTCGAGCAATTAGACGAGACGAGTCGAGGTGAAGGCGGTTTCGGATCAACCGGTGTGCAATATCGAAGGGAAGGACAGCGCTGAATGCTGAAAGATTCTGTGCTCACGATCAAAAGGTCTTCGTTCATTATGTAACGCAACTCCCTATGTGCAGAATGACGCTGATATGGAGAAAGGAGAGAATTCATGAAATCGATTGTCTTGGATTATACACATCTTGCTGAGCTGTTGTCTGAAGAGGCGCTGACTGATATCCAGGCTGAAGTCACTCAGGCCTTTCAGGCTGTTCTGCAGAAAAGCGGACCCGGGAATGATTTTCTCGGTTGGGTTGATCTGCCTCATCAGATCAAGGAGACGCTTGTGCAGGACATTCAGGAATGTGCAGATGGACTGCGGGCAAAGAGCGATCGCATCATCTCTGTTGGGATCGGAGGGTCCTACCTTGGCGCAAAAGCTGTTATCGAGGCACTTAAAGGTCCTTTCGGCGATCGTGTCGACGGAAGCGTTCCGCTGCTGTTTGCCGGCCAGAATATCAGCTCATGGTATATGAAGGATTTACTGGCTCTGCTGGACGGGAAAGATTTCAGTGTTGTGGTCATCTCCAAATCCGGAACGACCACTGAACCTGGTCTCGCGTTTCGCATTTTAAAAGATGCGCTTGAGAAAAAGTATGGTAAACGCGGCGCTCGGACGCGAATTGTCGCGATTACTGATAAAAGCAGGGGAGCCTTGAAACAATTGGCAGATGATGAAGGCTATAAAAGTTATGTGATCCCCGATGATGTTGGAGGACGTTTTTCCGTATTGACTCCGGTCGGTTTGCTGCCGATCGCATGTGCCGGACTTGATATTCAGGACTTTGTCAACGGTTTCAGGAGCATGGCGATGATGCTGAAAGAGGAAGAGAATCTGAGGAGCAATCCGGCTTTGGCCTACGCTGCCATGCGGACCCTGCTGTATCGCCAGGGAAAAAAGATTGAAGTCCTCGTCAATTTCGAGCCAGCGCTGCACTATATCTCTGAATGGTGGAAGCAGTTATTCGGCGAAAGCGAAGGAAAAGACGGTAAAGGTCTTTTCCCGGCCAGTGCGGATTTTACAACGGATTTACATTCGATGGGACAACTGATCCAGGATGGCGAACGAAGCCTTTTTGAGAGTTTTCTGATCGTCGGGAAGAACCATCATGAACTGTGTGTGCCGCACGATGACGGGAATCTTGATGGCCTGAACTACCTCGAAGGCAAAAACCTGGATGCGATCAATTTTTCAGCCTGTCAAGGCACAGCCCTCGCTCATCGGGATGGTGGCGTACCGAGTATGACCATCGAACTGCCGGAATTGACGCCGTATTACCTGGGACAATTGCTCTACTTTTATGAAATTGCGGTAGCGGTCAGTGGATATCTGCTGCAGGTGAATCCTTTTGATCAGCCTGGCGTCGAAGCCTACAAGAGCAATATGTTTGCCTTGCTGGGCAAGCCCGGGCTTGAAGCCGAACATGCCGCTATTACTGCGAGAATCAGCACTATGCTTCCAAAACGGATCGTCGTATAGTGGAGAGCATGGGGGAAATGAAGGACCTTCCATCATGTTGTACGTTCTGAGGATTTTTACTCTTGACACGAACGGAAATATATGGAAGGGGTAGATAATAACTCTCCTGAGAAGTCCAGATCATTCCGCCTCGCTATCCGTAGTGCGTATTGTAAGGTGCTGGACCTGTGAAGCACATGAACACGGCTTGAGAATCGCGAACAGTTCAGTAACAGTTTTCGTGTTCTCAAGCGTTTTTTCTGAAAAGGTTAATGACGCAATGGTGAATAATCGTTTTGAATATTCGAAAGATCTTCGTGATGGTGTTATCGTGTTTACCCTGGCAGGCAGCCTCGATATTGGGACTGTGTCCACAATGAAGACCGAGCTTGATGCTGTGCTGTCTTCCAGTCAGCATAAGGTGTTGTTCGATCTCTACGATCTGGAACAAATAGATAGTTCCGGAATCGGGGCGTTTGTCGCCTTGTTCAAACGCGTGCGTTCGAACAAAGGTGAGGTCAAAATTTCCAGGCTGATCGGTCAGCCGAAAGAAATCTTCACTCTGCTGCGTCTGGATCGGGTCTTCGAAATTCATGATGATTTCGAACAAGCCTTGCAGAGTTTTCTGTAAAGAACAGGCATCGGAAAACTGCGTGGCAGTGAACGCAGAGGGACGATACTGAGGGAATACGCTCTCATGTTAACGTCGGAGATACGAGCATTTTTGCTGAATGAAGCCAGGGAACGTTTTTTGCGCTACGTACGGATCGAGACGACATCCGATGAGAATTCCGGACGTCATCCTTCGTCAGCGGGCCAATGGAATCTGGCCAGGCTTCTGCAACAAGAACTTGAAGAACTCAGCGTGGACCAGGTCCTGCTGGATGACTCTTGCTATGTGTACGCAAGGTTGCCGGCATCACAAGGCGTCACTGCGCCCTCGATCACGTTTTGTTCCCATATCGATACATCGCCCTCTGAGTCTGGACAAGGGGTCGAGCCGTTGATTCATGAAGAGTATGAGGGTGGACCCCTTTATTTTCCCAATGCAGCGGACTTAACGCTCTCTCCCGATGATTCTCCGGAGCTCAAAAATTACATGGGACAGAACATTATCACGGCGTCCGGAGACACGCTGCTGGGAGCCGATGATAAGGCCGGAGTCGCTGAAATTATGGCTGCGCTGGCAGCCTTGCAGCATTTTCACGACTTGCCCCATCCGGAATTACGCATTGTCTTTACTCCTGACGAAGAAATCGGCGAAGGCAGTGATCGGATCGATCTGAAAAAACTCGGACAATATGGTTACACTGTTGACGGCGGTGAAATGGGAGAGTTGGAAGATGAGTGTTTCGACGCTGTTCAGGCTGATTTGATCTTCAAGGGGATCAACGTGCATCCGGGGCAGGCCAAGGATCGCATGATCAATGCCGCCGCTGTTGCTGCCCGCTTTACCGCGTCTCTGCCGGAATATGACAGTCCCGAGCACACTGAGAAGCGTGAAGGGTTTTTCCATCTTACGAAAATGGAGGGAGAAGAGAATCAGGCTGGGCTTTCCTTTATTCTGAGAGATTTCGACCGAACAAACAACCTCCGGCGAATTGACTTGCTTAAGCAGCTCATTCAGACGTTCGAATTACGATACCCCGGGCTGAAGATCGAGCTCGAACTGAAAGATCAATATCGAAATATGCGGGAAATCCTGCAAAATTATCCCGATGTCATACACAAAGCCGAAGAGGCGATCAGGATGACGGGCCTTCCGCTCATCCGGCAGGCAATTCGCGGTGGTACTGACGGCGCTTGTCTGTGTTTCAAAGGCATGCCTTGTCCGAATATTTTTACTGGTGGCATGCTTTTTCATTCCAAAAAAGAATGGATTCCTGAAATTGCCCTGCAAAAAGCCGCAGAGACAATCCTTCAACTCTGTGCCCTCTGGACTGTCTGAGGCCGAGAGAAGCCTTCCCGCCAATCCTCCGTTTCAATACTGCAGGGAGCAGCTGTTATTTCAGACCTTTAAACTTGAGCTGCCCGTCGGACCTGATCGTTTCAGGCCTTTCTGCGGGCAAAGATGATGAATAAACAACCCAAGATTCCGGGAACAACCGAAGATAGCAGGTTTGCTGACAGTGAAACGGCGATCGCCATGGTGGAATCGATGCCAATCATGTGAAAAAAATAGGTCGTGGCGACCTCTGGGGGACCCACAGCGTTTATCGTGAAAGGAAAAAGCCGGGCGATGGTCATCGTCGGCATCATCAGAATGATATACGCTAAACTGACTTTGACCGGGAAGGCCCGAGAGACTAAATAGAAAAAGAGACTGGCCGAGAGCCAGACCGCGAATGACAGCCCCATGACCACGACTTTTCGACATGTTGAGAGCTGAAAGGTCTCCAGAAATTTTTCCTGGTCCAGCGAGATATTGAGCCAGGCTAAAAGCGTATTGACCATGCTCCAGGGCAGCAGAGTGGGAAACAGCAGAGGAATTCCGCTGAATATGGCGCAGAACAGAGAAGTCACGGCTAAGCCGGCAGAGCCCATGATGAAGCCTGAAAGCGTTCCGATCAGAAATAATGAGCAGAGCGCGAAGATTTTATCCAGCAGTGAGCTTGAAAACATTTCTTCTCTGATGCCGTAAATTTTGTAGCCATAGTATGATCGAGCAATGTCGCCAAGCGTGGCAGGGATGAAGAGATTCAGGGCAAAGCCGATCAGGGTGATCGCAGAGGCATCTTTCATGCTGATCCGTTGTGTGCGACCATTCAGGATGAGCTGTAAGCGATATGAGCGGATAGCGATCGTGAGGCAGTAGGAGAGCATTGCGAGCAAAAGGACTTCCGGTTGAATCTGCGGGAATGCCTCTTTGAGGCGCTGCCATTCAATGAAACGGCTCAGGACAAGCAGGAAAATTCCGAAAACGAGAGCACGGAGAAGCTGCTGACGTCTAAGTTCAGGCACACGGAGAAGCCGCTGCAAAGCAGGGAACGCAAAAAAATTACGTCCCTGCTTCCGCGCGTATGGTTCGAGCGTTCAGCGTGGAATCAGATCAGTGCTGGCTGACAGGGAGCGTACAAAAGCAGCGATCAATTTGACAGAGTTCTCCACATCGTTGAGATCGATCATCTCATTCGGGCTGTGCAGATAGCGGCAGGGAATCGAGACCACTGCTGCTGCCACACCGCCGCGACTGCTGTGAAGTTGGTCTGCGTCGGTTCCGGTGCGCCTCGGAGCAATTTGAACGGCATAAGGTATGTTCTCCGCTTCCGCAATTTTCACCAACATATCGAAGAGTACCGGACTATTTGCCGAACCACGTGAGAGCACCGGGCCGCCGCCAAGTTGAACGTCGCCGTTCTGCGTTTTGTCTGAATTCGGATGATCAGTGGTGAAGGTCACGTCCACGGCAATCGCGACTTGCGGATCGAAGCTGAACGCACTGGTTTTAGCGCCCGCCATCGTGATTTCCTCCTGACAGGTGGCTACAGCGGCGGTTGTCGCTTCCGGACGATTGTGTGATAAGAGGCGTAAGGTTTCGAGCACGGTAAACGCCCCGATTCGATCGTCATGTCCCCGGGCCACAAGCCGCTTATTCGGCAGGGCCACGACATCGCTGTCGATGATACCGCTTGTACCAATGCGCACGAGTGCTTCGGCCTCTTGACGGTCTTTTACACCAAGGTCGATCCAGAGATTTCTGATCTCAACCCCTTTTTTTCGTTCACCTGCTTCGAGCAGATGGATTGGTTTTTTTCCGATCACGCCGGTGACGACGCCTTGTTTTCCGAGCAGACGGACACGCTGCCCGACCAGAACCTGCGCATCCCATCCTCCGATACCGGAGAATGAGAGAAAACCATTGTCATCGATATAGCTGACCATCACGCCGATCTCATCAATATGGCCTGCCAGCAGAACACGCGGGGCGCCGCCGTTCAGAACAGCGAAAGAGTTGCCCCGCACATCAGGGCGGACTTCATCGGCAAAGCCTTCAGCCTCTTGACGCCAGAGTCTGCCTGCGGCCGCTTCATCACCCGATGGACTGGGAGTCGCAAGAAGTGTGTGTAAAAAATTGAGACTACGGGGTTCCATATACTTCCTCCAATGAACGTGCTAAAAGCATCTAAGTGTCGATGGGTTGCTGAATAAGGACAAGCTGCAGAGCAGAACAAGCGTGTCAAGCTGAAAGCATCGGAGCTGTTTTGCCTTGCTTGCAAGGCTTTTCTACGAGTTATTTCATTAAATTGACCACTGTTTCAATGTGGTATGTGTGTGGAAACATATCGATCGGCTGGATTTCACGGATCGTGTAACCGCCGTTGAGAATCATCGCCACATCGCGCGCGAGCGTGGCCGGATTGCACGAGACGTAAATGATTTGACGGGGATCGGCTTTGAGTATATGTCCCACGACTTTTTTTGATAAGCCTGCTCGAGGCGGATCTGCTACCATCACGTTAGGCTGCTCGAAACCGAGCGTCGGCATCACGTTCTGCACTTCTCCGCAATGAAATTCGACATTTTCGATGTTGTTCAGTTCGGCATTTTTTCGGGCGTTCAAAATGGAATCTTCCACTAATTCGATTCCATACACCATTCCAGCCTGTGACGCAACGTGCAGAGCGATTGAACCGGTTCCGCAGTAGAGATCCACGACAGTGCCGCCTTGCGGCACCTCGGCCATACGTTGGATCGTCTGATACAGAATCTCCGTTTGCCGGCTGTTTGTCTGAAAGAAACTCTGAGCGGAAATGTTAAAAGAGAGTCCGTTGATATTTTCCCGAATCGTTGCTTCGCCGTAGAGTAAGATTTCTTCCTGGCCTTGGCTGCTCTGCCCTTTGCGGCGGTTAATCGTATGAACAATACTCTTGATTCTCGGCATGCCAGCTGTCAGGTAGCGGACAAAACGATCCAGCTGGGGGAAATACTCTCCGGAGGTCACGATATGCACCATGATGTCACCGGTATGTTTTCCTTCTCTGACGATCAGGTGGCGCAGCAACCCTTCTTCCGTGTCTGATGAGAACACTGTGAGCTGCTGTCTTCGAGCAAAATCGCGGCAGAGCGCAAAAATGTCAACGCTGTCCTTCGATTGCAGGTAGCAATTCCGTATATCGATCTTTTTGTCCCAGCGTCCGGCATAGTGCTGTCCGAGAATCAATCCGTCTTCTTCATCCTGTCCAAAGGAAAACTCCATCTTGTTGCGATAATACCAGGGAAATTCCATGCCGATAATATCGTTGACGTCGATTTCCCGAAGCTGTCCGATATGCCGGAAGGCTTCGATGACCTGCTGCTGTTTGAATCTCAATTGATCCTCGTAGTTCAGGTACTGCCATTTACAGCCGCCGCAGCGTCCGAAGTTTTCACAGCGCGCTTCGATGCGTATGGGGGACGGCTCTAAAAGTTCCACGAGTGTTCCGGTGGCAAATTTCCGTTTGCGTTTAACGATTTCCACAATGCCCCGATCCCCAGGGATACCGCCCCGGACAAATACCACCAGGCCTTTGTCGATGCGGGCGATGGCTTCCCCGCCTAAGGCAAGAGTCTCAAGCGTTAGTTCGATTCGATCTCCGATGTGCATAGTTCTTCATTCTCATCCAGCCTTATCACTCAGGACTACGGCACTCAGAACCGTGACCGTGCAGTGGCTTTTATTCTTGAATCACGCTGTTACACGTGGATTGCTCTGATGAAGTGGATCTCTATCATGTCCAAATTTGCCGGAACTTCTCTGCTGTCAAGGCATTTCTTTGTCCGCGATGCGCTTGAGCCATTTCCTCACCATGCGCAGCATTGATTCTTCCTGGCTGAATTGCTGCACCTTCTGAAGATCCACCCAGGCCAGATCGTGTGATTCGTCGCTTAGCTGAAACGCTTCCGAATCTGTTGTGTGAACTGCAAAGCGGATGTCATAATGCGAGTGTTCGGCTTCGCCGTTATGTGGAGGAATCGCATGGATATCAATGTCGAAAATGTCTTCGGAAACCGGGAGAAGGCCCACGATTCCGGATTCCTCTTCCGCTTCCCGAAGAGCGGCCTCTAACACATTCGGATTGCCATCAACATGGCCTCCGGGCTGGATCCATTTGTTGAGTTTTTTATGATGTGTGAGCAGCGTATGCGTGCCGGCTTGATTGACCAGCCAGGCAGAACCGGTGAGATGGCCGATCTTCAGAGAGCGCTCAAAGCAGCTTGGGTGCTCCTGGACAAAATTCTGCAGAGCTTCAATAACGCTCGATTCTTCAGGATAGCGCCGCTGATACTCCTTTAACAGCAAGAGTAATCCTGTTCTATACATATTCCACTCAGTGTCTCCAGGCTCTTATACAGAACGTTCCATGTCCTGATACGCAATGGAAAAGCCGTCCGCTGTTTCAAGTGCGCAGGCGGCGGAAACCGGGCGCTCCAGATCGGCAAACACACCTTGCCCGAGAATGTAATTGCACGCCTCTTCAGCGGAATCAATATGAAAATCGTTGTCAGCGAATGTGTCCGACGGTTCATTATGCTCGTACGTGGCCACGTAAACAGCCTGACCAGCCTTGAGCGGAAAGGATTTCACAATAATGGCGTCATGACGAATGATCCCCAGCGTTGCGCACCGCGCTCTGGTATCGATAACGGCCGTAATACGCGGCGTATTATACGTATCATGTTCGTAATCCATCGCGTGTAACACTGTAATCACGGCATCGCGGACACTCATGCCGCTGCCGAGTTTTTCCGCGATCGGATCGCTATGACTTCCGTTCGCCGCAACAGCGTATGATCCCGTCAGCCGCAGGCAATTATATGAAATATAAGGATTGTCATAACCATCTCGTTCAAAACCCTCTTTCGGCACAATTGCGATTGCCTCACCGATCTGCTTCGATTGCCGATTCGGGAACGACCGTGAGGAAACACGGTACATAGCCGTTAATCTCCCGAACTTGTTTTTTCCTGCTGCGACAATTCTGCCGACATACATCATCTCTCTCCTCTCGAGCTATGATCTTCCTGCGGCCTGCACACGTTCATCCTGCCGCTGAGTTGCAATTGCTGTTAAACCATCTTTTCTCTTGCAGGCTTGCGCGTCAAGGTGAAAGCGGCTGATTTTTTAACTTGTCTTTTCCTGCCTCTCCAGGAAGAATAAACCCGTTGAAAATGGCTCCAACAGTGAAATGAGAATGGGAGGAGAAAATGCAGTATAGAAACTATGGAAATTCCGGAACAGAGGTTTCAGCGCTCGGTTTTGGCGGAATGCGTTTTGAGGATCCGAACGATCATGAGAAATCGGTCGCAACAGTCTTACATGCATTTGACAAGGGGATCACGTATTTTGACACCGCACCGAGCTATTGTCATGAACAGTCCGAGATTATCATGGGCAAGGCAATTCTGGAGATGAAAAAACTCGGCCGCCCCTTTTGGATTTCGACAAAATCCAATAAAAAGACCGGAGCTGAGCTGCGCCGTGATTTGGAGAAGTCCTTAATGCGTCTGAATGTCGATGTGATCGATTTTTACAACTGCTGGTACGTCCTAAGCACTGAAGATTGGGCGCTTCGAAAATCAGGCGGCGCAGTGCAGGAGATTCTGAAGGCGAAAGAAGAAGGCTTGATTCGCCACGCTGTCTTTTCAACGCATCTGCCAGGAGCTGATATTCGCAAGGTGATTGAAGAAGGATATTTTGAAGGAGTCACGCTGGGCTACTCAGCGATTAATTTCCCGTATCGGCAGGATGGTGTGAATGCGGCTGCAGAACGCGGTATGGGGGTCGTCGTCATGAATCCTCTGGGCGGTGGAACCATTGTCTCCAATGAGGAAGCCTTCAATTTTATCAAGGTTCATGAGAGGCAGTCCATATTGGAAGCAGCACTGCATTTTCTGCTTGCACAGCAGGAGATTAGTGTGTCGCTGCTTGGATTCAGAAACAGCGCTGATGTCGATAGCGCGGTTGCTGCGCTGGAAAATTACAGACCTTACCGTCCGGAAGAATTCGAACACATGAGACGACGTGTTCAGGGAGAGTTTAACGATCTTTGTACTTCCTGCATGTATTGCAAAGGCTGCCCCGAAGATATTCCGGTCTGGATGTTGATGGAGACCTGTAATCACTTATTGCTTAAAGGCGGTGACAATATCCTGAATCGTTTAAAAAATCACTGGGGAACCGATATTTCCGAACTTGAGCGTTGTACCGAATGCAGACAGTGTGAAGCTGCCTGTACCCAGCACCTTCCGATTCTGGAACGTTTCAAGATGCTGAAAGACGCTGTGGCGCAGCTCGTTTCCTGAAGATTCCTCCAGGAGCTAACACTATCGCGTTGTAAAAATTCACCGCTTGTGACCCATGTGAAGCGGAGGGGGAACTCCGCTTCACGGCTTTTCCTGCGGCTACACATGCTGCTGAAAAATTGCGTGACGGCCTGTTCGGGCAGTTCTTCTTGATGAGCCCTCAACAGATCAACTGCGGCGTTGCTGCCTTTACACGTCGAGCTTCCCGACGATTTTACCGCTCGTGACGATACTGCCGGGGTAGTCTTCTGCGCTCACGTCCGGACAGATGATGCAGTTGTGTTCGATCGTGACATTCTCGGGCACCATGGCACCTTTACCGAAAATCGAAATACCGGTGTGAAGATATCCGGGATACTTTTCGTTCGCGGTGTTTTCGCCGCTCACCCCCACTTTGCAGCCTTTGCCGAACACAACGTCTTTATCACTGACGACATTCTCGATCACAGCGCCCTCTCCGATGATACAGTCGTGCATGATTACAGCATTTTTTAGCACAGCACCTTTTTTGACAATCACGCCGGGAGAGAGAACGCACTGTTCGACTGTTCCGTCGATGATGCCGCCTCGGGAAACGACCGAATTCGACACTTTGGCATCGCGCAGGAATTTTGTCGGCGGTCGGTCCGCGACATGGCGCTCCTCAAGATTCGTCCTGGTTTCCCAGGTGGCGATATCAAGCCCGGAATCAGGTCTCAGCATGTCCATATTAGCGTCCAGATAGGACTGGATCGTTCCGACGTCTTTCCAGTACCCGTCAAACACGTAGTTATAGACATTCTGTTCGGTGATCATCGCCGGAATGATATTTCCACCGAAATCATGCTTACTGTCGGGATCCTTGGCGTCAGCCTCCAGCCTGGCGATCAACGTCTCAGCGTCGAAGACGTAGACCCCCATTGAGGCCAGCGTACTTTCAGGCTCTGCCGGTTTTTCCTGAAAACGGATGATTCGATTTTCTTGATTGATGGTCATGATACCGAAGCGATGGGCTTCCTCAATATCAACTTGCATCGTGGCGATGGTGAGCGCAGCGCCTTTTCGATTGTGGTATTCGATCATCTTCCAGTAATCCATGTTATAAATATGATCGCCCGATAAAATCAGCACATTTTTCGGTGTGTAGCGTTTGATATACCACAGGTTCTGATAAATGGCATCTGCCGTGCCTTTATACCAGTCTGATCTGCTGGTTCCTGTGTAGGGTGGAAGCACTTTGATTTCGTGCTTGCGCCCGATTAAATCCCAGGGGGCTCCGGTTTTTAAGTGGTCCATCAAGGAACTCGGCCGATATTGCGTCAACACGCCGACGACGTTGATCCCGGCCTGAGCCGCGTTACTTAACGAGAAATCGATAATACGGTAAATGCCGCCAAAAGGGACTGCCGGTTTCGCCCGTGAACTTGAGAAGATCGTTAAGCGACTGCCTTGTCCCCCCGCCAGTATCATAGCAATTGTTTCGTTCATACTCTCCTCCTTCTGCTTGCCTGCCGGGCCTGACAGGTACTGAGCAGCGCTGTCAGGCGGTCTTAAAATTGGGAATGCTCTCGTATGTGTTACCACAAATTCCGCTGAACCTGCTCTACGGATTTTCCTCGATGCTGCCCTGCTGGTATGCCAAAATGCTGATAGGCTGAATTGGTCGCTTTTCGTCCTCGCGGAGTCCGTTCCAGATACCCGCATTGGATCAGAAACGGCTCATACACATCTTCAATGGTGTCTTTTTCTTCGCTGATGGCGGCTGCCAGCGTATCCAGACCGACCGGCCCTCCATCGAATTTTTCGATAATCGCCAGTAAGAGGCTGCGATCCATATAATCGAGTCCGCGTTCATCGACTTCCAGCATTTGCAGTCCCACCTTGGCGACATCAAGGGTGATGACGTTATCCGCCTTAACCTGCGCATAATCGCGGATTCGCCGCAAGAGGCGATTGGCAATGCGGGGTGTGCCCCGCGAGCGGCGCGCGATTTCAAAAGCGCCTTGCAGTTCAATCTCGATGTCCAAAATTTTTGCCGAGCGGAGCACGATTTTTTGCAGATCTTCCGGCCGATAAAACTCCAGACGCTGAATAATCCCAAAACGATCGCGT
Organism: candidate division KSB3 bacterium; assembly: GCA_002748425.1. GTDB lineage: Bacteria > Moduliflexota > Moduliflexia > Moduliflexales > Moduliflexaceae. Next base: position 20,957 of record PDSJ01000019.1, read on the forward strand.
AAAGGCGATGTCAGCAGTCCGACACGGGTCGTCGCACCAACCATGGTGAACTGGGGCACATTCAATTTGATCGAACGTGCACTCGGCCCTTGTCCAACGATCAGATCCAACTGAAAATCTTCCATTGCCGGATAGAGGTTCTCTTCGACCACTCGGTTCATACGATGGATTTCATCGACAAAGAACACGTCTTTGTCGGCAAGATTGGTCAGGATCCCCGACAATTCTCCGGCATGCTCGATCACCGGCCCTGAAGTCGTTTTAATGTTGACGTTCAGTTCGTGAGCAATAATATGAGCCAGTGTAGTTTTTCCGAGTCCCGGGGGACCGTAAAACAGCGCGTGATCCAGTGCTTCACCACGCTCTTTAGCGGCCTGAATAAAAATTTTCAGGTTCTCTTTGACCTTGTGCTGACCGATATAATCCTCGATCCGTTGAGGACGCAAGCTTTGTTCAGCGTCGAAATCCCCGGGGGTGGTCTCTGGATTGACTAAACGATTATCAGCTTCCACAAATGGCTACTCCGCTTTGCTCGTAACGCACAACAGCGGGCACATCATGCGCCTTACGCCGAGACATATTTCAAGGACAGACGGATGATTTCTTCCAGCGCGCCGTCGCGACCGGCTTCGTTGATGGCCCGCTTAACAGCTTTTTCGGAGTGGGCCCGTTTGTAGCCCAGATTGAGTAATGCAGACAGGGCATCATCCAGCAGTCCGCCCGCCAGACTGGACAAATCCTGATCAGCAGCCTGAGCTGTCGGCACTTTCTCTCTTAACTCCAGAATCATCCGCTCAGCCGTCTTTTTTCCGATCCCTGGAATTGAGTTTAATTTGAGAACATCGCCAGTCGCGATCGCCATAGTCAGCTCATCGGGTGAAATGCCGGAGAGAATGGCCAGCGAGAGTTTCGGGCCGACCTTCGAGACGCTCAGCAAGAGCTTGAACAGCTCCTTTTCTTGCATCGTCAGAAAACCGTACAATTCGATCGCATTCTCCCGCGTGGCAGTGAAAATGTGCAGCGCCAGGAGATCGCCAGATTCCGGAAGCTCGTAAAAGGTCGAGATCGGAATAAAAATTTCGTATCCAACGCCGGAAACGTCAAGAACGATTCGATCGGGATTTTTCACTGCAAGTTGTCCGCGTAAGCGTGCGATCATAATATCTGTGTGTCAAACGCCCTTTAGCTGGGTGCACATTTTCATTGAGTGATGATGGCAAATCGCGACAGCCAAAGCATCGGCAGCATCATCAGGCTGAGGAATTTCCTGCAAGCTGAGCAAGACTTTTACCATCTGCTGAACCTGGCTTTTGTCGGCCCGGCCATAACCGACGACTGATTGTTTGACTTCCAGAGGCGTGTATTCAGCAACGTTCAGCCCGGCCTGAGCAGCAGTCAGAAGAACCGCGCCTCTGGCTTGACCGAGCGTTAAAGAAGATTTCGCATTTTTGGCGACAAAAACATCTTCAACGGCAAATTCGTCCGGCTGATAAGTCTGAATCAGCTCTTGCAGACGCGTACTGATTGTCAGAAGGCGTTGGGCAAGCGGGGTCTTTGGATCTGTTCGGATGACTCCGTACGCAATCGCGATCAGTGTCGCCTCGTGTCTGTCAATAATACCGAAACCACTTTTCAGCGAGCCGGGATCGATACCGCATACCCGCATTTACTGTTCCAATTGCTCCAGAATGTCTTCCGATATATCGAAGTTCGCGTAGATATTCTGGACGTCGTCCTGGTTTTCCAGAGCATCCATGAGTTTCAGGACTTTTGGTGCATCTTTTTCACTGAGCTCTACGGTATTTTCGGGAATCCTGCTGATTTCAGCACTTGACATGTCAATGTCTTTGCCTTCAATCGCGCTGCGGACGTCTTCGAAGGCCGTCAAATCTGTCGTGATCTGATATGTGCCATCTTCGATGCTGAAGTCTTCTGCTCCGGCTTCGAGAGCAATTTCCATGAGTTCGTCTTCATCCACAGCGTCAGCCTCGATTGTGATAATCCCTTTCGTGTTGAACATCCAGGCCACACAGCCATTGGCGCCGAGATTACCGCCGTGTTTGCCCATTATGTGGCGGATTTCTGCGACCGTCCGGTTTTTGTTATCCGTCATCGTATCGATCATAATCGCCACGCCAGCCGGGCCATAGCCTTCATAGGTGATTTCTTCATACGTGACGCCGGGGAGTTCGCCGGTGCCTTTTTTGATGGCGCGATCGATGTTGTCCGCCGGCATATTTGCGGCCTTTGCAGTCGCCATCGCAGTGCGCAGGCGCGCATTGGCTTCCGGATCGCCGCCGCCCATTCTGGCCGCCACCGTTAATTCTTTAATCAAACGAGTAAAAATTTTTCCTCGCTGGGCATCCACTTTGGCCTTTTTATGACGGATAGAATGCCATTTTGAATGTCCTGACATAAAACGCTCTCCTCTCTAAAATAAAACGCTGATTCTTTGATGCTGTTTCAAATAGACATGCGACGATATGTAACAAAAATGTTTTGTAAAACACTCATCAACAGAAGTAAAAGGAAAGTCAAGAATTAAAAGCGAAAAGTTCTGTTCCCGGGATCGCAAGTGAAGCACGTGAATGACACGCGAGACGAAAAAAGAGAAAAATTATCTAAGTTCTATCTCGTGCCCAAAAGACTCTTGACTGAGATGACTCTGCCCTGCTTTATATATACTCGCGGGACACGTTTTCCGATGAGACAGGTGATTTCGTAGTTGATCGTTTCCAGGGCCGCTGCCATCATATCTGTGTGAATCATCTCATCTCCCTGCTGCCCCAGCAGGACAACCTCGTCATTGATTTCAACGCCGTCAATATCCGTGACGTCGATCATGCACATATCCATGCAGATGCGTCCGATAAGCGGGGCGCGTTGGCCACGCACCAGAACCTGCCACTGTCTGGCCCACAGGCCTCGCCGAAAGCCGTCTGCATAGCCCAACGGCAGCGTGGCGACTGTGGTCCGGCGCTGGGTGATAAACTTCCCGCCGTAGCTGACAGCTTCGCCAGAAGGCAGCTCTTTCAGATGCGTGATGCGTGCTTTCCACTGCAGTACAGTTTTGAGGCGTACAATTGTACGGTCGACGTCATGAGAAGGATAGAGTCCATACATGCCAATCCCGATGCGCACCATATCGACATGCGTGGTGTTCGGCGGGTCCATCGCAGCGGCGCTATTGCAAAGATAGCGATATTGCGGTCGAAAGCCGGCCTCATGAATCATCGTGAGGCAGTCCTGAAAGCGGTCGCACTGCTTCTGAGAATACGATCTATCGCGTTCATCTGCTTTGGAAAAGTGGCTGAATACGCCTTGCAACTCAAGCTGTGGAAGGGCTTTGACAGCATCCAGAAATGCTTGAAGCTGTTCGGGACGGACACCAATGCGTCCCATGCCGGTGTCGATTTTCAGATGAAAGGGCAGCGTCTTGCCGTGAGATGTCGCACATTCCGCAAAGCGCTGCGCTGATTCGATCGTGAAAATATTCGGGCAAAGATCGTTCGCGATAATGGCCGCTTCCGTGCCCGGTGGCGAGCTGCCCAGCAGCAAGATCGGCGCGGCAATGCCCTGTCGGCGTAACAGCACTCCCTCTTCAGGCAGTGCAATCGCCAGCCACGAGGCGCCGCTCTCCAGAGCGGTCTGGGCGATCTCTACGGCCCCGTGCCCGTACGCGTCGGCTTTAAGCACTGCCATGATCAGGGTGCTTGGGGGCAGAATCCGTTGAAATTCGCGAAGATTATGCGCGACGCAGTCTAAATCGATCTCCGCCCAGACTGGACGGTGGTTCTGGAAAAAATATGTTTCAATAGTATGATACTGTATAAGAAGAACCACGCATGTATTGCAATGCTGCCAGCTCATCGTTATCTGTATGCGCAACAGAATGCCTTCTTAAGAATTTTTCAGGTACTCATACAGCTCTGAGCCAGACGCCGGCACGATCTCTCCGGCAGCGTTGAGCTCTGCCTGAATGATCTCATAGCCCGTATAGGCCGGCTGCTCAAGCAGGGTATAATAAAACACGAAATCCGTGTTGAGCTTGCGTTTCATCTCAGGGATCGCGTTCCGCCACCACCTCAGATGCTTTGAGGGGTTCGAACTGCCGGTTTCCGTGATCATGATCGGATTCTCGGTGGCCAGGCGGAACTCGGACCAGGAATAGACGATATCTTCCTCAAAATAGATATGTACGCCGCGATAGTCACAGTAGTCATCTGCTCCGGCTAGCGACATTTGCGCGAAATCCACGAGACCGCTGTATTGTCCGATCGGCGCAGCGGACACAATGTTGACATGCGGAAATTCCCGGCGGATCAGGTCGTGAGCGACTTTCAAATAATTCCGGACATACTCGGTGTTTGACATATCATAAAAAATTTCCGGCTCATTTAAAATTTGGAAATAGCGGATGCCCGGATAACGCTGAATCACTGTCCGTAGCATATCAGGCCAATCACGCTGATCGATGCTGGTGTGGGTATAATCTCCGATGAGACCCAGCACGTTGATACCCGGGGGCGCAGCATACGCTCCGGCGATGTCATTCGGAAGCCCCAGGGTCGTTCTGATCCAGGTCGCGCCAATCGCCTGCAAGGCCTTCAGCTGAAGAGTGTACAGTCCATTGTAAGGATGGACGTTAAAAGCCAAAAAGTCTGTACTGCCGCCTCCGGATGGCCCGGTGGGAGAGGAAGACGAGCAGCCTCCTAACGCCAGGAGACCGCCCGCGGCCAAGCCCATGCGCAAGATGTCTCGGCGGGTATATGTCTGTACGGCATTCATCGTCATGTTTGTCACTGTTTAATGTTACAGCTGCGAAGTATTCTGTCTCTGAAACATCTCCTGTTTGCATGAAAAAATTCCTTTGTGGCAGATAAAACGGAATATGGAGGAAGGAGCTTGGCAGCCACAACTTACAGAAAGCTTCATCAGGGCCTGAGACTGAGAGTCAAAGCTCAGTGAAAAATCAAGCCCGGCATTGTACTATCGATGCATGGCGTCTTCCAGGATCAATACGCTTGGAAGACGCCATGCCGTAACGAAATTACTGCGTGTACACATCAGGATTGATACAGCTGGGAGCTTTCTCCCCTTTCAGCATTGCCAGGATATTTTCTGCAGCGATGCGCGCCATGCCTCCACGAGAGGATTTGGTGGCAGACGCCGTATGCGGAGTGAGGACGACATTGTCCAATTCTGCAAGACCTTCCACCATGAGTGGTTCCTTTTCATACACGTCCAAACCAGCTCCGGCGATTTCTCCAGTTTGTAGAGCCTGAACCAGTTCTGTTTCATTCACGATTGGCCCGCGCGCCGTATTAATCAGGTAAGCCGTCTTTTTCATGAGTTGGAACTCTTTTTTGCCAAAGAGATGACGGGTTTCTGGCATTAAGGGGACGTGGATACTGACAAAATCAGACGCTTGCAGCAATTCCTCAAGCCCGACCTTTCTGGCTCCTAATTCCTTTTCCAGCGTTTCGTTGCAGAACGCATCGCTATAAAGCACTTTCATCCTGAATCCTCTGGATTTCAGAGCCATCGCCGTTCCAATCCGTCCTGCCCCGACAATTCCTAATGTCGCGCCCGTGACATCGCCGCCAATGAATTGCATCGGGCCCCAGCCTTTCCATTGTCCCGAACGCATCACAGCATCGGACTCGACCATTCGACGCCCTGCTGCAAACAGCAGCGCCCAGGCCATCTCAGCTGTGGCATCAGTGAGTACACCCGGCGTATTGGACACTGGGATGCCGCGTTTTGTGGCTTCCGGGACATCAATATTGTCGTAACCCACTGCGTAATTTGCAACGCCTTTTATGCCGGCGGCAGCCTCATAGACTTCAGCATCAATTCTATCCGTCAACAAGCAAAGTACTGCATCACGCCCTCTGACGTTTTCCAGTAACTCTTGGCGCGTAAGCGGACGGTCGTCAGGATTGATTTCTACATCACAGGAGGCTTGTAATACCTCAATGCCTTCTTGTGGAATTTGACGAGTCACGTAGACCTTAGGCCTGGCCATTGCATCTCTCCTTTTTTCACGAAGTTAGTATAACGCGAAAGCCGTGAATTTATAGAGCATAGCTTTCCAAGATGATCTTCTCTTCATTAGACTCCAGCATTTGCCGAACCGGTCCAAAAGTCAATAAAAAATTTGAATTTCTTTGGGTGATGGATAGCGAAACAGAACAAAATTCACAAAGTGATCTGTTCATCTGAATGTCCTTCACAAGAGCTCGAGAGAAACAATGTAAAGTAGCTTATGATGCCTACGTAGAGCAGTTCGAGTCTGGAGAGCGTGCTCTTGAGTTCTTACTGGATGAAACATGCTCGGAGATTGTCTGAAACTTTTATTTATTGACAGCGCCGCTTTTATGAGGCATACTCTATGATAAAATATATACGCTATCGACAACGCTATGTAACACGACACCGCGACGAAACATCATGAAACATAAAGATCAATCTCGGCAGCGCCTCTTGTTCAGAGGCATTTTGGGGCTTCTCGCAGCCTGCTCTCTGCTTTGTCAGAGCTGCTCAAGGCCCCCTCGGTCACTCCATTCCGAACATTCTTTGGACCAAGGCTCGACATCATTCCGTTTTGGCGCAGTGCGCCATACCCTGGCTGATGTCTATGTGGAGCCGGATATGACTTCCAAACGTCTTAGTCAGTGCATATACGGTGATGTCGTCCGCCTTGAACGTGAGACAGAGTGGTGGTATTACGTGAAGGTCGGCCCATATCCCGAACTTGCCGGCTGGATACCGAAAACCTTTGTCACTCCTCTTGATGCCGACGCTCTTTATTTGAAAGAGCGTAAAATCACGACGATTGTCATACGCCGGAAGCACAGTGATGTGTTTGTCTGGCCCAGTCAGACTCTGCCTCTTGCTATGGGCACTGAACTGCCTTTTCTCGGGGAAGCAGCGCAATGGTACCTTGTCCGTCTGCCGACCAATGATATTGGCCGTATCGCTAAATTGGCGGTCAAACCCAGGAACAATCCTAATGCGTTGCGGGAACAGCCGTTGATTCAGACAAAGAACGTTCCTGATCGCCCTGCCTCTCAAGGAAGGCAGGAGCTTTCGAAGAAGCCGTTGCCCATGATCTCTGTCCATCAGGAAGCCCCTGGACAGCGCCAGGATATTATCAGCACGGCAGAACAGTTTCTGGGGAAAACCTATATCTGGGGTGGTACTACGCCGCGCGGTTTCGATTGTTCAGGTCTGACGTATTTTGTCTATAAACTCAATGGTATCGAACTGCCGCGAGTGTCCTGGCTGCAATACCGTACGAAACTCGGAAAAAAGGTCCGGAAGAATCGTCTTATTCAGGGCGATCTTGTTTTTTTCGAGACCTATAAACCCGGGCCTTCGCATGTCGGGATTTATATCGGTAACAATAAATTCATTCATGCGTCCCCCAGGCACGGCGTCAGTATCAGCAGCCTGGATGAGCCCTATTTCAAGAGCCGTTACCTGGGCGCGAAAACCGTCTTGTCCAGAACGTAGCGCCTGAATCGGTAGGATCTTTGAGGGCTGGACCAGCTGTGCTGTCTGCCTTCTCACGATCGACGATCTAACGGTCGACTGTCCTGATCTGCTCCTGGTGCAGCTCTCCGATCTCATTTTTCCCGGCATTCTTTTATTGACAACAGGCCCCCCAGTTGAAAGGAATATCCTGAAAATTTTCACCTTTTCAAGAATCTTCGCGCAGGCCGTGATTCTCTGGCATGCGTACAATGATATTTCAGAATGAGGAGGAGCGTAGTACATATGTATCAGGATATCCGAGTCATCAATGAAATGGTTCAGGCGGAGAGTGCTTTTGTCGACACTCTGAAAGCTGAAATCGCCAAAGTGATTGTCGGGCAGGAGTATATGGTGGATCGCCTCTTGATCGGCTTACTGTCGAACGGTCACATTCTGCTGGAAGGTGTCCCCGGTCTGGCGAAAACCTTGACGGTAAAAACGCTTTCCGAATGTATTCATACGCAATTTCAGCGTATTCAGTTTACCCCGGATCTTCTGCCTGCCGATCTGATCGGCACGATGGTGTATCATCAGAAAGACGGGACCTTTGTGCCAAAAAAAGGCCCCATTTTTACCAATATCGTCCTGGCAGATGAAATCAACCGCGCACCGGCGAAAGTGCAGAGTGGCCTTTTAGAAGCGATGCAGGAACGTCAGGTGACGATCGGCGATACAAGCTATCCCCTGGAAGAGCCTTTTTTAGTGCTCGCGACCCAAAATCCGATCGAACAGGAAGGAACCTATCCGCTGCCGGAAGCGCAAGTCGATCGTTTCATGCTGAAAATTACTATCAGCTATCCGACCCGTCAGGAAGAATTACAGATTACAGAACGTATGGCCGGCAGCACAGGGGTAAGCCCCAGACAAATCATCACGCCGGACGATATTCTCAAAGCCCGTTCCGTGGTGGATCAGGTCTATATTGATGAGAAGATTAAAGAGTATATCATCGACATTGTTTTCAGCACTCGCGAACCGCAGAACTTCGCTTTACCAGAGCTGGAAGACATGATCGAATACGGTGCCTCACCGCGCGCGTCGATCTATCTGCATAAAGCGGCGCGGGCCCATGCGTTTCTCCGCCGGCGCGGCTATGTGACTCCGGAAGACGTCAAAGCTGTAGGACTCGATATCTTACGGCATCGTGTCATTCTCAGTTACGAAGCTGAAGCCGAAGAACGGACAGCGGAAGATATTATTCGGCAAATTTTCGACACGATCGAAGTGCCGTAATGCTCTGCGCGTTTTCCCAGTATAGCCTGGACTATACCTAAAATGCTCTCCTGAACAAGGACAGGAACAGTATTTTGTGAGAGTAGAAGCCCATAAATAAGCCTATGATCCCGAAAGAAATCCTCAAGAAAGTCCGAGAAATCGAATTTTACACTAACCGGCTGGTCAGTGATTCGCTGGCCGGGGAATATCACAGTGTCTTTAAGGGACGCGGTATGGAGTTCTCCGAAGTGCGCGAGTATCAGCCGGGCGACGATATTCGGCTGATCGACTGGAACGTCACCGCCCGCATGGGACATCCCTATGTCAAGCTTCATGTTGAAGAACGTGAGTTGACCGTCATTTTTCTGGTTGATGCCAGTGCCTCCGGCAGCTTTGGCACGGTCGATCAGATGAAGGGGGAGCTGGCTGTCGAGCTCTGCGCGGTGCTAGCGTTTTCCGCTATTCGGAATAACGATAAGGTCGGTTTAATTACGTTTACAGACGATGTTGAGAAATATATTCCTGCTAAAAAAGGGCGCAACCACGTCTTGCGGGTCATTCGGGAGCTGCTCTATTTCAAACCGCAGCGTGCAGGCACGAATATCCAGTCAGCCCTGGACTATCTCAACAAAGTCATCACACGCAAGGCTGTCATCTTTCTGGTGTCGGATTTTATGGACGATAGCTATGAGCAAGCCCTGCGAGTGACCAGCCGTAAGCACGATGTGATCCCGATTAGCATCACTGATCCGCGCGAAGAAGAGCTTCCGTCGGTCGGCTTGCTGGACTTGGAGGACGCCGAAAGCGGCGAGCGCCTGCTGGTGGACAGTTTCGATCCGAAAGTCAGAGACGCTTATAAAGCCATTGCGCGCCGGGAAGCAGCCAAGCGTGACCGTCTGTTTCGTTCGATGAAATTAGACCGCATCGAGCTACGCACGGATCGGCCTTATATGCAGACGCTGATAGCATTTTTTCGGCGACGCGCGAAACGATATTAAATATGACTGCTGTGCTGAAATTGTCGAAGAAAGACCAATATTTGTCTGCGCACAGAAATGTCAACGCGCAGCATTGACCGTGAACGTTAAGACGTCTGATACAGACTGTGATGAGGAGTGTACACAGTGTGCTTTTGCGCGTAGTTGACGCATCATATAACGAGCTATGAATCGAGAAATGTTTTCAGTGAAACGCATCATTGAATCTGTTGCAATAGGAGTCTTGTTGTTGGCGGCCCAGGCTCAGGGAGCCTCTGCAGAAAGTCCGCCAGCAGACCAGAATGTGACGATTCTGGAATCGCGGTTTTCTACGACAACGCCTGTGGTGGGAGATTCGTTTCAGTATTCTCTGAAGTTTGATTATCGTAAGGGGCTTCGCGTAGACCCTGAAGAGCATTTTGATGAACAGAACGTGACGATTCTCGAACGCCGTGAGCGCGATGCACAAGAGTTTGAAGGCCGGATCATCGAGCAGTATGAATATCGCTTGAAAGCTTCGACGCCCGGACAATTTCAGTTCAGTCCGGTCTCGATAAATTACAGCGGGCCTCGTGTGAATTCGACAGCAGCTGTTGCCGATCCGGTTCAGCTCTCGGTGTCTGCGGTACTCGAACTTCGGGTGCTGACCAACAGCCCTTTGATGCTCGGTGAAGCGCTCGAACTGAGTCTGGAAGTGATTAAACGCAAGCCCGTGATGATTTCGGCCATGCCCCAAGAACTGAAAGCCGCTGTGCCGAAGCTGAAGCCTTTCGAACTGCTGGAACAACAAGCGCTGAAAAAGGCTGAGAGTGAAGATCCAGGGAACACTCCGACACCAGCGCCGGAGCCCCTGCTGTTTACCCTGGATCAGTCACAAGAGATTGCATCCCAACAGGTCGACGGCGGGACCATCGAACACTATCGCTACCACCCCAGCACACAAGCAGTGCAGGCCGGAGAATATGTCATCCCGTCGTTTACGGTCAGCTACCGGACAGCGAGCGGCGAAGACATTGAGCAGCGAGTTGAAGAAACGAAGATTTTCGTGTTGAATCCCAGTTCTGCGAATCAGGAGATTGCAACAGATTACCGTTTTTTCACAGGACCGGCAATTGTCGCAGTGGCTGTGCTGATCGGGGGGCTGTTCGTCTTTTTCTTCGTAAAATATCGTCAAGCGCGTAGAAGCGAGGAAGACTATGTCCCAGCGCCGCTGCCGCCCGGAGAAATCGCCCATCGGGAACTGACCGAACTTCAGGCAATGAACCTTCCGGCCAAAGGGGAGTTTAAGCAATATTACTTTTTGCTCTCGGACTCTGTGAGAAAGTTTTTGGGGGCGGAATATCGTTTTCACGTGTTAGAACGCACGACAGAGGAAATTCTGCACGACATCCGGCAGCAAGACATTCCAGAGCCGATCGCAGCTCGCATCAGCAGCTTTCTCCCGGAATCTGATATGGTCAAATTTGCGAAATACATCCCAAAACTGGAGCAGGCTGATGACGCTATGCAGCAGGCCTGGAAGATCGTGGACGAGAGTCTGGCTTATCACAATCTTTCAGAGGAAACTCCTCGCGTATCTGATCGTGATCCTTCAGAGGGTGCGGCTGAAGAAGCTCAGGGGACTCATGAAGGCTCTTCCTGATGGGAAACAGCCCCCACCAGGTATCAGCTTTCAGGACGTATCGTTGCAGAAGGAGGACAAGTATGGATTTGAGCAATCTGCTGGCTGGCAGAACGCAGACAATGGGCGTGAACATTATCCGTTTAAGAAGGTCGCGAAAGCAGGCGTTTGAATTTTACGATGAGCAGTGAAACGGAAATCGATCGTGCCATAAATATCCTCGCAAAGGTGATCAGAGAGAAGATTTGAACATGTTGATTACGCAATACACTGTCGTTCATGGAGGAACGACGTATGGATATGCTGGTTAAACTGTACGAGCTGCCTGCAGCGCCGCCTCTTGACATCGGCGGGATCCGAATTCGACGCATTATGGGGCCCGACAAACAAGCTCTCCTGGAGTGGCTGCGGGGACATTTTTCCTCTGTGTGGGCCGCTGAGTGCGAGATCGCGTTCTCCCGGCAGCCTGTTTCCTGCTTCATTGCCAGCAACGCAGGGAAAATACGTGGCTTTTCTGTGTACGATGTGACGGCCAAAGGAATTTTTGGCCCGATGGGCGTCGCAGAAGAGTACCGTAGCAGGGGGATTGGGAAAAGCCTGCTGCTGACTGCATTACACGATATGCGCCATCAGGGCTATGCCTATGCAGTGATCGGCTGGGCCGGTCCGACGCGGTTTTACGAAAAATACGTCGGCGCAAAAGTGATCGAAGCTTCACAAGCGGAACGCGGCATGTATTCCGATCTGTTGCGGCACGATCCGAAGGTGAGCGCTAAGGGCTGAATTGACAAACATGAAAGTGGCGCGCAGTTCGTTGACGAAAATTTTTTCCAGACAACGCGTCTGGGGCGAGAGCGCAGGTCATTTTACGAGAGGACTGGGAACACAATATGGCACAGATTAAAATCGACCTTCATGTGCATACATGCGAGCGTTCCGCGTGCGCGAGTTTGAGTGCGGAAGAACAGATTCAGGCCGCAATCCAGGCGGGCCTCGATGCTGTTGGTTTTGCTGATCACGATATACTCTGGCCAAAGGACCTGCTGCAAGACTTGAACCAGATGTACGCGCCGTTCAGAATTTTCAGCGGAATCGAGGTCTCGGTGATCGGTGGCGAGCATATACTGGTCTACGGCATTGACGATAGACGCCTGGAAGAATATGCCTGGCATTATCCGGATTTATACGATCTGGTGCAGGAAGGCCAGGGATTTATGGCGCTCAACCATCCCTATCGTTTTACTCCGAATATTGAAATCGATTATCGCAATTATCCACCGCATGCGCTTGAGGCATATTCCAATCATATTGTGCCGCATTGCCAAAAACGTATTCTCTCGCTTGCAGAGCAATTTAATTTCAAGGTGATGAGTAATTCCGACGGGCATCATAGAGGTCAGATCGGTAAATACTATAACGTTTTTGAAGAGCTTCCGGAGAACGAACACGACTTGGCACAGCTCTTGAGACACGGAGACTTTCAGTGTGTCTCGCCTCAGTCCAAATCGGAATGCAGAGCATATACACGATGAAAAATGTATTCATATATTCAAACGAGTTTGAGAAATTTGCCTATGACTCTTCGCACCCTCTGCAACCCTTGCGCTTTAAACTGACCTATGAGCTGGCAAAGTCTTACGGGCTCTTCAAATCTTCTCAAGAACGTGTTGTTAAGCCGAAACCCTGTGCAGTCGATGATTTGCTCAGCGTCCATTCGATCGATTACATCGAAGCTGTCGAACATTATAATCCGGATATGCCGGAATGGGACATGCAGGCTTATGGTTTGAATACGCTGGATAATCCTGTCTTTCCACAAGTCTATACATGGTCGCTTCTCTCTGTAGGAGCGAGCTTGCAGGCCACAAAACTTGTTGAGTCCGGGGAGGCTGAAGTTGCCTTTAATATCGGCGGCGGGCAGCATCATGCCTTTCGTAATCGCGCATCTGGTTTCTGCTATTTTAATGATATTGCGATTGCAGTTCAATATCTGCTGGACAAAGGCTATCGGGTTGCCTATGTGGACATCGACGCTCATCATGGTGATGGCGTGCAAAGTATTTTTTATCGCAGTGACAGAGTGTTGACAATCTCTCTGCACCAAAGCGGATTTTATGCTTTTCCTGGCACTGGCTTTGAGCGGGAAATCGGTGAGGAAGAGGGCGAAGGCTACACAGTTAATATTCCTCTCTTACAAGGCAGCGACGATGAGGTCTTCTATTACGCATTTTATGAGATCGTCCCTTTGCTGCTAAGGGCGTTTCAGCCGGATGTTCTGCTAACGCAACTGGGAGCCGACAGTTTGCGCACTGATCCGCTGGCGTCGCTGGACGTGACTACGAGAGGATTCTGCCGGGTGGTGGAAGGCTTGAAAGAGCTGTCTCCGGGAAAATGGATCGCCTTTGGCGGTGGCGGCTATGATGTCTTTAACGTACCAAGAGCCTGGACCTTAGCCTGGGGCATTATGAATGAGACCGAACTGCCGGACAGCCTGCCGCGCCATTATAAAAAAGTGTTGCGGAAACTCGGAATTATTGAGGAGAAAAAGCCGCGCCTGCCCTATGAGCATCTGCAGGATAAGCACTATCAGAGTGATCTCAAAACTAAGATCCACATGTTGATCGAACTGGAGAAAACGATTAATTACATCAAGAATCATCAATTGGCACTCATAAGTGGGAAGAGCTAGCTCAGGGACGTTGTCTGTTTATGCAGAATTATATTATACGCCGTCTCTTATTGACGGTTCCGGTGATGCTCGGCGTCGTAACGCTGGTATTTCTGTTTATCCATTTTATCCCCGGTGATCCTGTACAGGTCATGCTGGGAGAAAGCGCCGCTTCGGCCAATATGGAGGAATTGCGCGAAGGGCTGGGGCTCAATAACCCGCTCGGAGAGCAGTATCTCTCGTTTCTGAAAGGGTTGTTCACCGGCGATCTCGGCGTTTCGATCCATACAGGTCAGCCGATCGTCTCCAGCATCCTGGAACGTGTTCCCGCCACGCTGGAATTAACGATCTCCTCGTTGATCGTAGCGTTACTGATTTCGATTCCCTTAGGGGTGATTTCTGCGTCTAGACAATACTCTGTTCTCGACAACGGTTCGATGTTTTTCGCGCTGATTGGGATTTCTATGCCGAATTTTTGGCTGGGGCCTTTGCTGATTATTCTGTTTTCCGTGAATTTAGGCTGGCTGCCGGTGTCGGGACGAGGTGGGATCGCACATTTGATTCTGCCTGCGATGACGCTTGGGACTGCCCTTGCGGCCAAACTGACCCGGATGACCCGCTCGAGTATGCTGGAAATTCTGCATGAAGACTACATCACGACCAGCCGTGCAAAAGGACTCAGAGAAGGCTTCATTATGTTCAAACACGGCCTGCGAAACGCGCTGCTCCCTGTGATTACGGTATTTGGTATTCAATTCGGTGCACTCCTCTCAGGTGCGTTAATCACCGAAACCATTTTCGCTTGGCCCGGCATCGGGCGCTTGACGATCAGCGCCATTCAGAAGCGCGATTATCCTCTTGTACAAGGCTGTGTGCTGTTCATCGCCTTTGGCTATGTTTTCGCCAATTTACTTACCGACCTGGCTTATGCTCTGGCCGATCCCCGCATCCGTTTTGAGAAAAGATAAGACAGTTCCAGGAAATCCCGGCAATGGGCTATGACGCATCATCGCCGGGATTTCTTCAGCAGCCAGATCTGTTTGGCCGCGATCCATATATGCCAGGAATCATAACACCCCAAAAGGAGCTGGGGTAAAGGTGAGAATGAAAATGATTACAGCAATCCATCCGATAATTTTCCGGCGTGGATCCAGCGCTTGATGCTCATCGCACGTTGGAGGATGAGCCGTCCCGATCAGGAAGCGGAGAATCGCAAACCACAGCAGCCAGCCGGGCCAGCCGAAACGTCCGATGAACTGCATCCATTCCGGGGGCATTGTGTCGAATCTGGCGTAATACATGAGCTGCGGGATCGGCAGGAGTCCTAATATCAAAAGGATCGGCAGCACAGATGACGCAATCTTCCGATGGAGTGCAGGTCCTAACACCGCGTAGGTCACATGCCCTCCGTCCAGTTGGCCGACCGGCATCAAGTTCAGCATTGTTACCAGCATCCCGATCCAACCGGCAAAGGCTATCGGATGAAGCAGCAGATCGTATCCCGGCGGAGTTGCCCCGGCAATAAGACGGGATAAGGCGGAAAAGATCAGCGATGAGCCCAGTGAAACGGGTCCGCCGCCGGGAGCCGTCTCTTCAGGAACCGGAATAAAATCAGACAGCATCAGCCCCAGAATGATCGCAGGCAGGGCAATAGCGACTCCGGCCAGCGGGCCGGCCACACCAATGTCGAAGAGCGCACGCTTTGATCTGACTGCTGAGCGCATTTTGATCACTGCGCCAAACGTGCCCACCAGGATCGGGATTCCGGGAATAAAATAGGGCAGCGACGCATTGACGTGATGTTTTCTGGCCATCAGATAATGGCCGAATTCATGGAAAAGTAAAATCGTCAATAACGTGCCTGAAAAGGCCAGAGCTGTGGCCCAGGTCCCTCGTAAAAAGAAGCCGGCGATCGTTGTCGTGCAAACCGTCGAGAGAAAAAGAATGATGTGGATAAAGGGGATCTTCCGGCCCTGCGATGATTGCCTGTGAGAAGAGTCAGCAGACGCTTTGCAGACGGGATCACTGAAAGTCGTCACAGGGTTCGGCTCAGATGACAATCGTTCGTTCATAGCATTTTGTTCTCAGCAGGGGTTTTTCAGAATCGTTCATCTGCAGAAGAAAACTACGCTAAGTATACAGGTCTTTCACGTTGCGTCAAGGCTTTTCTCAGCTTTTTGAGGATTTCTGTCTTTCTTTGATCTCAGCAGGACCAGAATAATTTTCGCTGATACGTAAGTTCCTTGACAGATTTTCTCTGAGCAGTGATCGATGTAACACGTTACTACTATAGCATGTACTCTGTAAGAGCTTTGGAATATTTTACGATATGAAATCAAGAAAGGGGACGTTGCCGTGACTGCAAAATTACATGCTGAATTTGACACACAGGAGATGCGAGAACGGAGCCGGGCGCGTATTGATTGGCTGACGCTTGCGTTCTGGGGAATCGTGGCCGTGGCGTTTGCCCTGCGATTTTACGACTTGGCGAACATGCCGCTGCATCATGATGAGAGTCTGTATGGAGTCTATTGCTGGCGGTTTTTCAACGGAGAGGGCTACAACTACGATCCGATGATGCACGGCCCGTTCATGTTCCATTTCCAGTTATTGATTTTTTTTCTCTTTGGCGTGGGGGATTTTACGCTCAGGATTGCGCCGGCGTTTTTAGGAACCTTGCTGATCGCCAGTACCTGGCTTCTCAAAGACTGGATTGGGAAAGTCGGCATCGTATTGCTGGCGCTGCTCTTGACCCTTTCTCCAACACATCTTTACTTCAGCCGCTTTATGCGTCATGACAGCTATATGGCCTTTTTCACCTATCTTTCGGTCATCTTCGGCCTTCTCTACTATCGTCATCGACGGAAGCGGGATCTCTATCTGGGCTCGGCCGCACTGGCACTGATGTTTTGTGTCAAAGAAAACGCCTATATCCATGCCTTTATTTTTATGAGCTTTATCTTCTTGAAAGATCTTCTGGCAGGGCTGTCGAAAAGCGCCGATGCTGTTTTTCGGAGGAAAATGCTGCTCGCCTGGTTCGCAATCATCCTGGTGGTCTTGCTGTGCATTGCGCCGATTGTTCTCTTTGAGAAAGCGCCGCATCCTGCCTGGCTCGATGCTCTTCAGCAGAACATGACAGATGGAAGCCTGATTGGGATCGCGCGTATGCTGATCGTAGTGGCGACACTTGCCGTTGGAATCTGGGTGGTGATCTATTTCTGGAAGGAAGATCGCTACTTGGCAAGACAGGCGCCTGAAAAACAGTCATCGCCGTATCCTGTGATTTTTGCGGCCTTCCTCTTTTTCTGGATTTATCTTCTGTTGTATACGAGTGTTTTCACGAACAGGGCCGGTTTATGGGACGGTCTCTCCCATTCCTGGATCTACTGGTGGGAGCAGCACAGCATTCAACGTATTAAAGGTCCGTTCCATTACTATGTCCCTTTTTTCGTGCTCTATGAACTGCCGGTCGTCTTGATTGCACTGGGAGGAGTCTTGTATAAGCTTTCCACGACCGTGAATCGGCTGATCCTGTCGATCTGGGCGACAGTGTTTTCTGGAATCCTGATTGTGTTCTACGGCAGGCAGGCGTTGCCGTCCTGGTTTGGACCGACGCACATGGAAAATCGTTGTGATCTGATTCTGACCTGCTATGTGCTCTGTATCGGCTTGTGGGCGACGATCGATTTTCTTAACAGGGGAGAGCGATTTACGGCCTTGTTCACATATTGGTCGGCGATCGGCTTTTTAATCTATTCTTATGCCGGAGAAAAAGTGCCCTGGCTGTTTTTACACATCATGCTCCCGATAACTGTCCTGGCGGGGATTTTCCTGCGGGAATTATCTGAAGCACAACTCTGGCGGGAGCAGGGAATCCGCCCGAGAATGCTCAAGCTGGCTGCCATCAGCATTGGCGGCCTGTTCAGTCTTTACACACTGCATACTACCATCGTCTTGAATTATCATAATCGCGCGAATCCGGTTGAACGCATGGTCTATACGCAGACTTCGACTGATGTCTTGAAATTAATGAAACTGGTTGAGGATGTACAATTCGGTATTGGATCGGAAGACGCTCAAAGACCGTTGATCGCTGTACAGGGCAATGCGGTCTGGCCCCTGCACTGGTATTTACGCGATTATGAAGGGTGGTATTATCCCGGAGAGCTGAAGGACATGACACGTCCGCTGGTCGTGATCGACTGGGAAGAGCGGGAAACGTATCATGAGCTCTTTCAGAATGATTATCAGGAAATTCGCGTTAAGCTGAGGGAGTGGTGGATTCCCGGAGAAGGAGGCACAGTGAAAGACTGGTGGAACTATTTCCTGTATCGAAAGGTCTATTCTCCAACCGGTTCTTCCGATGTCCTGCTCTACGTCAGAAAAACGTTGTAGCACTTTTGGGCGCGCTTGCCGCCGACGTGAGCAACAATCCTGTGAGGAGACAAAGAAAAGAGCTGTCAGACAGGTTCAAATCGACTGACAGCTCAGAGCGGCACCGTAAGCTTCTAGAAAAATAAAGTCATTCCGCCATAAATGCGTTCCATGTCTTCTGCATCGCCGTCTTCACTGGTGAAAAACGCCCGAAAATCGGCACGAAGGGCGACGTTGTACGCCAGAAAGATTTTTGCTCCCAGCCCTGCATTGACGGCAATCTCGGTTCCGCCGTCAGCAAGGATGCCCCCGCCGCCGATAACGTATGGAACAATTGCTGTGACTCCGGTGCCGAAGTTCAGGACAATATTCATACTGGCATTGAACAAGGTGTCTTCGGCAAAAACTGCGCCGACTTCCCCCTCAAGACCCAAGCGGGGAGACGTATTAAAGGTCAACGCAACCCCTCCCAACGCATCATTCTCGTCCGGCCCGAACAACATGCCTCCGAATCCGGTAATTTCCCGATATACGATTTGCTGCTCCGCAGACGCTGTGACGACTCCTGCAAGAAAAGAGAGACCAAGTACCAGACAGATCGTAATAGATGTTTTCATGTCTTACCTCAATGTTGTAACGTGGTGAAGTGATAGAGCACGAAGACCCTTGTGCCTTACAGGGTATTAAGACTCTATCATGCTGTTATTGATAAATGTGTTGATAAGGCGTTTGTGTTGTTCAGCCGAGCTTGCTCTTTTGACGAGCCTTTTTTTTGAGTTTCCTGCGAATTAAATCACGTTTTAAGCGTCCAATATGCTCAATAAACAGTATACCGTCAAGATGATCGATCTCATGTTGAAGCACTGTGGCAAGAAAAGTCTCATCCTCAATGCGAAGCGGATGTCCCTGCTCGTCAAAGGCCTTGAGACAGATTTTCGCCGGGCGTACGACTTCAGATGTAAAACCGGGCACACTGAGGCAGCCCTCTTCGCAGACAGATCTTCCTTCAGCATGCACGATGACAGGATTCACGAGTTTCAGGAGTCTGCTGTCTTCCACTTGCCGTCCAACGTCAACCACAATTGCCCGCAATGAAGCCCCAACTTGGGGGGCAGCCAGCCCGACGCCGGGGGCATCGTACATTGTGTCAACCATGTCGTCTAATAAACGACGCAGCGTCTTATCGAAATTCTCGACCGGCGCTGCCTTACAGGCTAATATCGGATCCGGATAGGTTTTAATGTCTAAGATTGCCATACCTGATATGATGAGAGTTGTTTCTTATCTGCCTGCTTCACGGGGAAGCACTGGAGAAAGCTTCGAAAAATCAATTGTCAGAAAATCATCTGCCAGCGTACTGAGGAAACGTTCGCTGATACGCGCAGCGATCTCACATTCTTCATCATCCGGATATGTCGTCTCAAGCTGAATGCGATGTTTCAGTCCTACAATGTTATTGATCAGTGAGTTTGAGCCGGCGATCTCTTTGCCGGTCTCCTCCTCAATACTCTGGAGGGTCATGTGAAATGACGCAATTTTCGGGTTGCAGGATTCATATTTTGACGCAACGGCTTTTAACGCGCTTTCGACAGCAGTGTAATACATGCTTACCGCCAGGATATTGTCACCGACCGTATGCTGGGCGCGGAACTGCTCACCTCGGTGATAAAAGTATTTTGCGAGAACGAGCAGGCGGATCCATTCATCGGAAATGCTCTGGAATGCCTCCTCCTCAGCATGCTCCGAGACCTCAGGCTGAAATTCATCCTCAGGTCTCACGTCGTTTCCCGGAAATCCTTCCTCGGATAACTCTTCCAACTGCTGTTCAAAGGGCGTGACTGTGGAAATATCTTCTCCGACCTGCATCTCGAAACGAACGCTGTCGGTAATTCTGAAGCCGTCATCCCCGTCACGTTCATCCAGTGCCCCAATGCCGGAGGCCAGATCGAAATCGCTTTCACCGAAATTCAGGGAAGCAAGTTCATTGGAAGCGGACAGGTCAAAATTCTCATTGTCGAGCGTGAAGGATGCGAACTCGTCGTGTTCGCCAAGGCCGTCGCTCTCAGAGGCGTTCTCATCGTCATTGAGGTCATTCAGACTGAATGCCTGCAGTTCATCCTGATCGTCCTGGTCTTCTTCATTGCCAAAGGCAAGGTCTAATTCACTATCATCAATATCAAGAGTCTGGATGTCGCCTTTTGCAACGTTCTCTCCGTCTTCTGCCAGGGTGAGATCAGCAAACACAGACGCTTCGGAAACGTCTGCAGTTTCCAGCTCAAAGTTCAGGTCCACGTCGTTGTCTGTGCCGTCTTCATCCTGTGAGAATGAAAACATCTGCGCGTCATTCGATACCTGTTCTTCTTCGTTCAGGGAGAAATCAAGCAGATCACGACCGACTTCTGCGTGATCAGCACTGACTTCGATGTCGTCGTTCATGTCAAATGACAAAGCCGTCTCATCATCCGGAAATGCTGCTTCGGCATCAGGGACATCGGCCCCGTCAACAAAATCATTCAGGTCGCGCAGAGCCTGTTCTTCAATCTCTTTTAAATTGAAAAATTCCGATTCTTGAAAGGTTCCGGTCTGCGCAATATCATCGTCATTAATTTCAAGTTCCTCAATAACGACACCTTCATCATAACCAATTGGCTTTGATTCAAGTAAGGAGTCAAGTTCATCTTCCGAGAAAGAGAGCTCGCCCCCCCCTGATGTCAGATCAATAAAGTCATCAGGGTCTTCGTCCATCATCCGTAAAAGTTCATCCTCCTCCTCATCATCGAGACTTTGTCCGCTTTCATCTGGTTTCAGACGCTGTTCCAAATCCTGAAGCGTGAACTTCGAGATCGCCTCAAGCGTTTCCATGACGCCGACCCCTTTAGTCGCAATGGTAGGAAAGTACGGGAGGTTTCTCGGGTTGAGATCGGCATTTAAATCCTCAATGGAGAGAATGTTATTCATGTCCCGCTTATTAAATTCATAGACCAGCGGAAGTTCTTCGAGAGAGCGGTTCTGTTCCTGAAGATTGTCCTGAAGGTTTTTGTAGCTTTGGATGTTGGCCTCGCGCCGGCCCATCTGGGAGTCGGCGACGAATACGACCGCGTCAGCCCCTTGCAGCACCAATTTGCGGGTTTTGTTATATTTGACCTGACCTGGGACCGTATAGAGCTGAAACCGAAGCTTAAAGCCGCCGATCTCTCCGAGTTTTAATGGAAGCAGGTCAAAGAAAATCGTCCGATCCTTTTCAGTCGCCAGTGAAAGAAGCCGCCCTCGCTGAACTGGAGCAATGCGTTCGTGAATATATTGAAGCGAGGTGGTTTTCCCACACACTCCAGGACCATAATACACTATTTTCGCTGTAATTTCACGGTTTGCATAGTTAAAAAGTGCCATAATTATTCCTCAACATTTATTGAGCTTTTCCGCCGCAGTAAATACAGAATGTCTGATCAGCGGGAGTCCGGCGTCCACATTTTTTACAGGACAGTTCGGTATCGTGTGCTGCTTTCTGAAGTTTTCCACCACAGTAAGTGCAAAATTTTTCTGCGGCAGCTGTCTGACGCCCACAGAGCTTGCAGACAATCATTGTCTCCTCTTCTTCATCGTCGAATGCAGGCAAATCGCCGAGGGCAAAATCGCCCTCTTCAAGGTCTTCATCCATCAAAAACTGATTGTCAAGCTCTTCGCCGCCTGTCATAAAAGAATCGTCAGGGGACGGCCCGCGTGCGCTCTCATATTCATGAGCTGAGACCGTCTCAGCTGTCGGCTCAGAAAGGCTGCCTGCCGTTTCTTCAGCAAGCTCTTCAGTCCAGAAGCCTTCCTGGGCTGCTCCGGGCTCAGGGGCAAGACCGCTCTGTGCGTCTTCTGGCAGCGCTGCTTCAGAAGATGATTCATCAGCGCTGTCTCTGAGAGGGTTGAGGGATTTCTCAGCATCGAGAGAGGCCTGATAACGATTGATAAAGGCGTTAATTTTTTCTGTTTTTTCGCTCCATAAGGCGATTTCCGAATTCTGAGAACGTTGTTTCTGGCTCAGCGTCGCTTCGTCATACTCCCCGACCAAATTTCGGACCTTAATTTCTTCCAGCTCTTCGTTTAAACGCTCGACCATCTCCACAATCTCTGCGCGTTTGTGGAGCATGTGCTCAAGATCGTCCTGGACATCAGTTAAAAGAGCGCTAAAGGCTTCTGAGTTGAAAATCACTGTTTTACGTGCGACGTATTCTTTCTGAAGTTTCTCATAGATGCGTTCGCTGACCTCCCCACGATGCTCTTCGAGTCCGTTGAGATAGGCTTGAAGGGTTTCAGCTTCACGGATCTTTGCTTCGAATTCTCTAAGCTCTTTGTCGTTCAATCGTAAGTCTAACCCTAAAAAGTCCCGGACATCCATGCTCTCCTGAGAGGAGGCTTCTGCGGATTCAGCTTCTGCAGATCCCGGCAGTTCATCGTCGTGTGCACCAAGCCTCTTTTGGAGAGTTTCCGGAGACAGCTCTTCTGCGACAACGGGTCCGCCAGCGTTTTGAACGGGAACGTCATTGCTCTCTTGTTCCAAATCGATTGCGATATCTTCGAGGGAGGCCATCAGCTCTCCATCGTCGTCTTCAATATCAGGAGGAGATGGAATTTGTTCGACCGTCACGCCGTCCGGAGTGGCGTGGCGTTGCTCGCGGACAGCCACAGGCTGCTCTTGTGTGAGATACTCTTCGTCGCCCAGGTCGATGACTTCGTCATCTCCAACAGTGATAACGGCTTTTCCCGAGATCTGCTCTGCCCCGCTGACTGGGTCCTGATGGTCGTCAAGGCTGATATCCTGGCCTAAATCAGCAAAATCCTCGCTGATTTCAACTCCTTCTATCCCTAAATCAAGCTCTGAAAAATCGTCTTCATTATTGGAAAAGCTCCCGAGATCCAGGCCATCGTTTTCATCATCAGGATGATCATCTTTGTCGAAATTGAACGTCAAGGTTGGAGCCGAAGACATGTCAAAATCCTCATCAGCGTCAAGATCCAGCTCGCTGTCTGAAAGTTCTTTATCAAGGTCGAGAACAAAAGAATCCTCTCCTGGAGCCGCTTGAATTTCTTTGACAAGATCGTCTTTCAGCGATCCATCCAGATCGAAGTTCGCTTCGTGGATCAGGTCTTGCTCCAGGTCCTCCCTCAGACTGTCATCAAAGCTGAAACTGCTTTCCACGTCTGGAGCTTCATCGCCAAAGCTCAGATCGTCATTATCTGAATTCAGATCGATACTCTCATGAAACATGCTGGAACGATCCTGGCTGGATCGAGGCCGGGGACGATTCCGCTCTAATCTTTCGAAGGCGTTAAGGATTTCAGATTCCGGATCTTCTTCATTGGAAAAATGTATATCCTTTCGCTGAGTTTTCTTCTCATCATCTTTCATAATTTTTTCACTCCCACTGGATCGACGGATTTAAAGAGGGGGAATTTTTTATATGTTCTCTAAAATTTATAGCAGTTCTTGTTTTTATTGTCAAGAAAAAATTTCCACGCGCCCTTGTATGAAAAAGAAGCGAAAACAGCGATTCTTAGAGAAGTCCTTCACTGTTCTTGCTTAACATTCCTGCCTGTGGATGCTCTTTTTCGGCCCCGGGCAATTCGCGATGCTGGGCGCGATAAGAGCGACGGATACTGTTAAAACTGTAGTTCAAGATTATCGCAGGCAAACGCAACGTGTGGCGGAAGAAATCTCTGGGCATCGGCATGCTTTATATCGTGCGTCATGTGGACAAGATAGGCTCGTTCCGGCTGGACCTCCCGGATTAAATCCAGAGTCTGATCAAGGTGAAAATGCGTTGGGTGCGGCGCATAGCGCAGTGCGTTGACCACCAGAAGCGGCGTGTAGCGAATGCGTTCCAGCGTGTCTGCAGGCAGAGAACTGGCATCGGTAATATAGCTCAGGCCTTCGATCTGAAAGCCTGAAATGGGCAGTGCTCCGTGCATCACCGCCAGGGGGTGAACCGTCCATCCTTTCAATGAAAAAGCCTGCCCGGGCTCGCTTTGATGCAAGGCGAGCCGAGGTTTGCCGCCGCCTTCCTGAGTAGTGTTGAAGATATAATTGAAACGTGTCTGAATCTCCCTCAGTGTCAGGGCATTGCCGTAGATGTCGATTTCTCGTTTCATTAAAAAGTTCAATTGACGCAACTCATCGAGACCGCCGATATGATCGTGATGACTATGGGTAATGAGAATACCGTCAAGGTGCTCGATGCGGTGCCGCAAGGCCTGTTGGCGGAAATCCGGGCCAACGTCGATCACGATCCGGCTTCCGTCGGCCATACAGAGATACGCGCTGGTACGAAGACGCGCGTCACGCGGATCGTCAGACACGCAGGTCGGGCAGCGGCAGCCTAAGATCGGGACGCCGCTGGATGTTCCGGTTCCTAAAAAGCAGAGGGTATGCTGCATAAGAATCCTTAGAGAGAATTTCGATAAAAAAAAAGAGCTTGATCAGCGTTTGAAAGCTCAATGCGTTAAGCAAGTATAGTTCTTTGATGGTCGAAAAAGTCAAGGGTTTTGTCTGAACGTCTACGTCCGCGACAGCAGTCAACGCTACTCAACGAGCTAGATTGCGGCTAGCGCAGACAGACGATTGTATTCAAAAAGCTTTGATAAAGCGATACTCTATCATAACGCGTAATAAGAAGCTTACTAACGTTGCGAAAAAACTATCTGTTGTTGCTTCTTAAAAGCGATCTATTTAACTGTTTTTTTAATTTTTTAGAAAAAAGCTTTGACAAGAATCTCTCTAAGATTATTCCTGATCTAGTCGTAAAGCGTACTGTTACTGTAGAGTGATTTTAAGCTATCTGAACAATGCATTTGTTATGTTGATAGAGAAAAAAACATTACGATACTAAGTTCTATAACACAAAGTTTATCTGGAGGAAAGAAGAATGCTGAAGAAATATATCAGTGAATTGGAGAATAAGTTGTCGGTTCTTTTGGATGAGGCTCGGTCCAAGAAAGAGCGTACGAAAAAACTGAAAAGCAAATACTATTTTGACGGCCAAAGCGATGCCTTTGGACAAATATTACTGGATTTGAAAAAACTGCAGTACGAGTTTGAATTTCACGCTGATGATGATGCTGAAAGTGTAGAGAAAAACGCAACAACTAAAAGAACGCGAAGGCCGCGACGCAGCAAAGAAAACGTCGAATCTCCCGAAGACAAGTATCCTCAGGAAGCGGAGTTACTGAAAGAGGCTAAAGCAGGCGGCCTGATCGTCCAGAAATCTTCGCACTACTTTTATGAAGCCTTTACGAGCGGCAAGCAGCCCGGGCACGTTCAGGGAAGGATTAACGTCTTGAAAGAACTTGCCAATGAGGAAGTTGCACAAAAGATCAGAGAAAAACTTGCCGAGCTTTCTCAGGCTCAAGTAAGCTAAGAGACAGGAACACCTTGCCTGGTGTCGGGTACAAAGACCGTATGGCTATGACTATATGACGAGGGCGGAGTGTTTTTACAGACAACACGCTGCTCAAGCTCTGCAGCGAGTCTTTTTTTTATCGATCTCAGCGGCCGAGCAGAGCAGCGTTCAGGCTTAGCGCATGAACCTGAAATCGATGTGTTCAGTTGTGTTCCAGCGGTCGAATTTCTTACGAAGCCAACGCTTGAAAAAGAAGCGCACCCGGGGAATGAGCAGCAGCAGCCCGGCGCTGTCAGTAAGAAAGCCCGGAGTCAGTAACATGATCCCGGCCACGAGAATAATCAGAGCATCGATCATTTCTTCGGCAGGCATACGGCCTTGCTGCAGGTTCTGCTGAATTTTCAGAAACGTATGCCAGCCTTCCAGCCGGGCTAAAAAGGCTCCGACAACCCCGGTCAGCAGGATGACCAGCAGCGTATTCCACGCACCGATCGCAGCGCCGAGATAAATCAAAAGATAAATTTCCAGTGCTGGAATGAGGGTAAATGCTAAAAAAAGTTTTACTGCCATTGCGTCTTGTCCCTGCTATCACGTAGTATCTTGTGACGCGCTTTGTGTGTCAGGCCCCAGCAGATCTGCTCTTCTGTGTACAAGCTATCTATAGTCCTGACGCAGTTGTTCTATCCGGCGCAGCATGTCCTGCACGGGCGCATGAAGCTCTGGCGGGCACTTGTGATAGTTGACGTCCCCGAGCAGCGAAAGCAGCGCGTAGTATAAAGGCTGATAACGTTCATGCAGCTTCAGACCAGGGGTCTCGAAATAGTCAACAAGCTGCTGCTCGCCGTGTTTTGCACATAATAACATCAAATACAACAAAATGTCCTCTTCCAGGTCCTGATAGGCTTCCTGTGAGTACATGAATTCCCCGGCCGTCTGAATCGCATCCTCGATGAGATTATTCCAGAGAAAGATGCAGGCCGCAGTGTGGGCGGTATAGATATTCTTTTCAAGGCCGATGACATGCCGGCTAAACGCCAGGGCCTGCTCTTTCTGACGCTTCTGCTCGAAATATAGCCAGGCCAGACCGTTCATGGCGTTCATCTCACCGCGTTCAGCCGCCATGCGATAATATGTTTCCGCACGATCGACCTTTTTCAGAACCTCATGATACAGA
Source organism: candidate division KSB3 bacterium (assembly GCA_002748425.1). GTDB lineage: Bacteria > Moduliflexota > Moduliflexia > Moduliflexales > Moduliflexaceae. The sequence goes on from PDSJ01000019.1 coordinate 47,907, forward strand.
AGCGCCAGCTTGACCATCGCTGTCACGTTTCCGTGCTGGATCGCCCTGAGGTATGCGTTCTCTGCTTTCGGATAGTCGTGATCGCGATAATTGTACAGATCTGCTAGGGTCAGTGCAGCTTTGGCATGACCGCTTTCAGCGGCCTTCTGATAATAGCGTTCAGCCTCGGCAGCTCTGTTCGAGTCGCGACTGTATAACGCCGCGAGCTGAAACAGAGCTTCGGCGGCAGTCTGGGCGAGCAGCTTCACGTAATTTTCCTTAACCCCCGGAAAATCCTGACGCTGATAACAGTCAGACTCTTCTGCTGTCCCTTTGATGGCTGTTATCAGGTAATTCTTCAAGCCTTTGAGAGAAATTCCTCTGGCCTTGAGCAGGTTTGAGCGGTCCTGGCTTTCTTTGACTGCCTGGAGATAGTGTTGTTCCGCAGCCTCCGGCTTATGCATGCTGTAATGATAGAGGTTTCCGAGATAGAGCATGGCGTCTGTTCGTCCATGCTCGATGGCGCGCTGATAACAGGTCTCAGCCTCGTCAACATTTTGAAACTGATGATGATAGATCTGTCCCAGAGAAATCAGCGCATCAGGATGTCCCTGTTCGGCAGCTATGCTGAAGGCCTTGACAGCCCTGGAATAATCGCCGATCCGGCTGGAGGCGTAGCCGATCCGGAAATTGAGGTGCTGTGTCTTCTGCCTGATCTGTGAAAATGCATTCAGCGCGTCTTCATACGCTTCCTGCTGATAGGCCCTTTCGCCTTTGGAAAACAGGTCCCGGTCCGAAGGCGAGAGGGCAGCAGCCAGGTCAGCAGCATTCTCTTTGAGCAGAGTTCTGGCTGTGTGAATCATGCGGTGCTCGGTGTCCTGGTCTAATTGAGCCGATTGCGTAAACGCTTCAGTCAGGTAGTACGCTGCTCTGGAATGATAGCGGCCCTGAGATAAGGCCTGGAGATGGCGTCCGGCGTGCTGTTGAAGTTCGCTGGCGCTATACCAGTTTTCAAGGAAATGAACCAGCCAGACCACCCGTGAGGGCGCATTGCCGGGGCTGAGACGCATTAAGTACCAGATATTGAAAAAACGTTCTTTTAGACGATACAACGGCGCTGCAGCCTCAGAAGCGATGGCTTCAATGATAAATACATTTTTCAGATCCTCTAAAACCCTGGCAGTCTTGTTCAGGTCGAAACGAGCGCTCTGCGCGATCTCTTCGAGCGTCATCGCTTCCCATTGCAAGGCCAGCGTATTGACAACCGTGCGCTGCAACGGCTTCAGATCGTCCATACGGCTTTTATAGAGCGGAGTGAGCCGATCCAGGACCATGTCCAGATCATCGAGGGTCCTGCCGTCTTCCCGATCGCAAAAGACCTCAAAGAGCAGGACCATGGTTCTGATGACCCCGCCGGTGAGAATCCGAAGACTTTCGATGCGGCCCGGCTGCTGTGAGACAATGCGCCGGATGCGTTCTTCCTGCTTGCTGGCCCGTCCCAGCTGCAAGAGCAGAGCCTCGGTCTCCTTTGGGCCTAAGCCTTGCAGATGGATGACTTCGAAGAGCGCCAAGACAGAGGCGGAGATGTCCTCACAGGCCCGCAGAGCCGTGGCTGTGGCCCCGACAAGAATCAGATAGGGGCTTCTTTGCAGCAGATTACCAAGGCGCTTCTGGTCCTCGGGCGTAAAATTACGCAGCAGTTCCCCAAGATTGTCCACAAACAGCAGCAGACGTTTTCCCTGGCGCCGCAAGGCATTTCGAAGGAGCTCAAAACAGCGGCGTTCATAGTCGCTGTCCTCGTGAGAGACAGCAGCCATTTGCCCGGAAAGCCTGGCAAAGCCCTGATCTTTTCCCGCAAGCTCGCAGGCAATGCTCTCCCAGAGCTGGACAAGCTGCTGGATAGCATAATAGGCTTCTTCCTTGAGCGCGATCGGCAGCAGAGTGTGCTGACCGGCATTGCGCTCGATTTCATAACAGAGACGCAGCAAGATCGTGGTCTTGCCCATTCCCCGCTGCCCTTCGATCAGATAGTGCTGAAGCGGAGCCTTGTCCGGCGACTGCTGCAGGCGCTGGGAGAGCTCCTCGAACAGGTTTTGCCGCACGGCAAAGTGTTCGATTAATTCTTCCTTGCTCTGCTCGTGGGGATTATATATGCTCGTGCTTAAACGTGTCTGCATAATGCTTGCGTTCCTGAGTCTCCTGTGAAATATCAGCGGCAGAGCCTGCCGGTATCGCCGTAATACACCAGCGAAATATGAGCGGTCTGGGCGCAGATGTCCTGGCGGATGCTGCGCTGCAGGATGTCGCGCTGCTGCTGAGTCTGCCCGCGTGCATGATACCAGCCTTGCAGAAGCTGGGTCAGGAAATTCCCTTTGTCTGAGCGGGAGCGCACGAATTGATAATCATCGCCAACGCCGGCCTGTTCAGCCAGCTTGGCAAGAGCATCCGGCTGGTTCAGCGTGCCGTCGATCAGGCCGAGCTCTTCAGCGCTTTTGTTATCGAAGATCTGGGCCCCCATCTGTTCACGGATCATTGCAGCGTCAATATGGCGGTTTTCAGCCACATGTTGCACAAAATCCTGATATTCGTTCTCCAGATTGTTCTGCCAGTGCTGCAGTTCCTCTGCACTGACGCGCCGGAAAGGATTGCCTAAATCCTTGCCTTTGCCGGCAAAAACAGTGGTCTGCTCAATGCCGCCTTCGGTGTGCACGCCTGAACCGAGCAAGCCGCCGTCAAAAGCGATCGCTTTATTATAATACAGGAAGCTCGGCCCGATCACACCGATGCTTCCGATGAGGCTGCCGTAATCGGCATAAATCGCATCTGCCCCGACCATCGCCATGACCGCGCCTGAGGCAGACAACCCTTCGATATAGGCCAGCACTGGTTTCTGACTTATCTCGCGGTAAGCCCGAATACCATCAAAAATCGCCTGCGCTCCGTAAATCGTCCCTCCTGGGGATTGAATATGCAGAAAGATGCCTTTGATCGACGCATCTTCAGCGCTTGCTTTCAAAACCTCCTGCAGAGTATAGCCATACGTCACCCAGGGACTGAAAAACGGCGACTGCGGAAGATTGGCCGGAGGACTGCCCAGGATGATGCCCTGAAGTGTCAGCTGGAGCAGACGGTTTTCGCTGTCTGGGTTGCCGGAGAGAAAACTGTAGTCCGGCTGCTCGCTTTCGGCAGTGAGCCCCAGACCGCTGCGGCTGCCCTGCATCCCAATACCGATCCCGATGGCCGTGACCAACAGGCTGAGCAAGAGCAGCATCACAATAAAACTCAGCACTGCGAACAGCGCTTTGCCAAAGATCGAAAGAAGACCTTTTACGATCGATGTAAGTCTCATAACTTCGTGTCCTTTGTGTGAATGTCAGCGCAGACGCCCAAACGCCGAAACGGCTGAACGCGCGCGACAACGATGAAGACGAGGGGTAGACGTCTTTGATTTATGATAAATAGCAAGGCGAGGCCAGAATTTCTTCAACGCATTCTTCCAGCAAGCCCGTTTCATACGCAAGATCGAGAATCGTGTAGCGGTTCCGAATCATTTGGGCAAGCCTGAACGTTTCCCGGAAACGTTCGCGGCTCAGATGAATCTGCTGCGGCGTGACTGGACAGGCGGCCGCTGCCAGCATGGCTCTGAACTCCGCATAAGGAAAGAGCTGGGCCTGCACTCTGGCGCGCATCTCGTCCCATTTGGACACGAGCCGAGTCAGCCGCGCGCGTAATTCTTCGTGATCCGCAAATTTTGCGCGGCTTTCCTCAATGGCCCGCTGGCTGATCGCATTTTCTCCAAAGGCTTTCAGAATGTCAGCTGCGCGCGCGTCCCAGGATTGCCGCTTTCTGCACACAGCATCGATATCGAGCTTGGGAATGTCTTTGGCAAAAAAGCGTTCCATGAGCGCGATGCTGGCCAGAGAACCGAGCGCGACCTGAAAGCCGTGCGAGACGCTGTGTCCTTGAGCGTCGCGATGATACTGCATGTCCCAGATATGACTGAGCAGGTGATCCGCCCCTGAAGCAGGTCGTGATTTGCGGATCGCCTGCATGGCAAAACCGCTCATGGTCAAGCCTTCAAACAAGGCTTCAAAAGCCTGCGCATCGCCCTGCTGCAATTGCTCAGGAGCGCCGACCCAGCGCCGCAGCCCGGCTTGAACCATGTCCCAGGCCACTGGCTCAATCGGATCAAGATCCAGTAAATCTGCGAGAATCCAGTCTGCTCCGGCAGGAATTTTGCTCATTAAGTCTGCATAGCCGGCGGCGCTCATCTCTGGCGGCGCATCCCGCAGGACTTCACTGTCCGCAACGATCACCAGCGGCGCTGGACAGTCCATAGTTTTTTTAAAGCCTTGTTGCACAATAGGCGCTCCAAAAGACGAATATCCGTCCACTGATGCAGCGGTTGCAAGAACCAGATAGCGCCGCTCAAGCTCAAAAACCGTTCGTTTGACAAGATCGTTAATTGTGCCGGATCCAACAGCCAGAGGGATAAGGTCCGGCGACGCGCTCAAGACCTCCCGCAGGCGTTCGACATGCTCGTAGTCTGCGTGCAGGGTCGGCTCGCCTGGAAACACAAAGGGCTCAACGCTCGCGACTTCGGATGCCTGCAGGGCTGCCTGCACAGTCCTGCCGGCTGCTGCAAAGGTTTTGTCGTCGGCAATGATGATCGCGACCTTGCCGGGAAAGCAGCGTTGAAAGACTGCGGGGATCTTGAAGCGGCAACCGGCGCCCAGAAGAAAGTCCCCGGTTTCAGGGGCGCGTTCCAAGGCTCGTTGCATACTCATCGTCTGTGTCATGCTGATTCTCCTGAGGTCCTGAAAAATTCTGAGGGACATGCCTCTTTGCTGACGCGACTCTGTTCCGATCATGAACAGCTCGTGAATTTTGTCAAGAACTCCTGTGAAAATGAGCGCTATTTTCCGGGGAACACTTGCCCAAGGCGCGCGCAGCTCGTAAAATCATCATCAAAGTCGTTGACAGTTTCTGCGGCAGTATCTAGACTGAGCACTCATACTTTTCAGCCCGAGTTGAGCCCGGGACAGGCCGATTCTGCAGGCATCTGCGCAGAGTCTGGGCTGAGGAACAAAGCGGAATCACAAGGAGCAGGTCATGAAGCCGTGGAAAATTCTGCGTTCGCGCAAGGCTTTTGAGCATCGCTGGTACACAGTGCGGCAGGATTGCGTGGAACTGCCTGATGGCCGCATTCTCGATGATTATTTTGTGTCTGTGCGTCCGGATGTTGTGCTGGTCCTGGCTGTGACCGAAGAGCACAGGGTGCCGCTGGTGCGGCAGTATAAACACGGTGTGCAAAAGCTGCTGCTGGAACTGCCCGGCGGCTTTATCGAAGCTGGCGAAGGCCCGGTTGAGGCTGCAAGGCGCGAACTGGCCGAGGAAACCGGTTATACGGCCGCGGAATTCCACCTTTTAGGCAAAATTCACGATAATCCGACCAAGGACACAAACACTGATTTTCTTTTTCTGGCAGCGCCAGCCGCCGCAACCGGCCGACAGTGTCTGGACCAATACGAAAATATTGCAGTGGAACTGCGGCCGCTGCACGAGCTGGCAGAGCTGATCATCAGCGGCGAGATTTGCGTCGGCAATTCTATCTCAACGATCTTTCTGGCCCTGGAATGCTTGAAGCGGCGTCAGATCGCCTGATGGATATATATGTAAAACATACGCTGCACACGGAGGAAGCGCGATGACAGCAAAAGAGCTGCTGCAACGCATTGAAGAAGCTGCTGCCAATGGCAGGATTTACCTCGATCTCTCTGGAAAACAGCTGACTGAATTGCCGCCGGAGATTGCCAACCTGAGCACCTTGGAGCGCTTAGACCTCAGAGAGAACCAGTTGACTGCGCTGCCGCCAGAGTTCGGTCAACTGAGCGCCTTGCAGGTCTTAGATCTCAGACAGAATCAGTTGACTGCGCTGCCGCCAGAGTTCGGTCAACTGAGCGCCTTGCAGGTCTTAGATCTCAGACAGAATCAGTTGACTGCGCTGCCCCCGGAGCTCGGGCAGCTGCGCGCCTTGAAGAAATTAAGCCTCTGGGGGAATCAGCTGACTGCGCTGCCCCCGGAATTCGGGCAGTTGCGCGCCTTGCAGTATTTATTACTCAGCCAGAATCAGCTGACTGCGCTGCCGCAGGAGTTCGGGCAGTTGCGTGCCTTGCAGCACTTAGAGCTCATCCAGAATCAGTTGACTGCGCTGCCGCCGGAGCTCGGGCAGCTGCGCGCCTTGCAGTATTTAAACCTCAGACAGAATCAGCTGACTGCGCTGCCCCCGGAGCTCGGGCAGCTGCGCGCCTTGAAGAAATTAAGCCTCTGGGGGAATCAGCTGACTGCGCTGCCGCCGGAGTTCGGGCAGTTGCGCGCCTTGCAGCACTTAGACCTCAGCCAGAACCAGCTGATTGCGCTGCCGCCAGAGTTCGGTCAACTGAGTGCTTTGCAGGACTTATACCTCGGTGGGAATCGGCTGACTGCGCTGCCCCCTGAGTTCGGGCGGTTGCGCGCCTTGGAGCTCTTAGACCTCAGCCAGAATCAGTTGACTGCGCTGCCGCCGGACCTCGGCCAGTTGCGCCCCTTGCTGGACTTAGACCTCAGTAAGAATCAGTTGACTGGGCTGCCCCTGGACCTCGGCCGCCTGCATCAGCTTTGGCGCTTGGGCCTTGCTGGAAATCCCCTTGCTTGTCCGCCTCCTGAAATTCTTCAGCAGGGCTGTCAGGGGATTCTGGCTTTTCTGCAGGAATTGCAGGATGGCAGCAGCCAGCAGTGGCGTTCCAAGCTGATCCTGGTTGGCGAAGGCGGGGTTGGGAAAACATCCCTGCTGCGAGCCTTAAAGCACGAGCCTTTTGTGGAAGGGCTGGACACAACCCACGGGATTCAGACCAGCATGCTGAACGTGCCGCATCCTGAGAACGACGCTGTCAGCATGCACTTACAGAGCTGGGATTTTGGCGGACAGGAGATTTACCATGCAACCCATCAGTTCTTTCTGACCGATCGCTCGCTTTTCGTGCTGGTCTGGAATGCCAGGCATGGCTATGAACAGGGCAAAATCTATTACTGGCTCGATCAGATTCAGGCCCGCGCTCCGCAGTCGCCGGTCTTGATTGCAGCGACTCATCTTGATCAACGCCCTGCCGATCTGCCCAAAGATGAATTACGAGCCAAATATCCTCAGATCGTTGCTTTTTACAGTGTCAGCAGCAAAAAGCACTGCGGGATTGAAGAGATTCGCAAGGCGATTGCCCTTGAAGCAGCGCGCTTGCCGCTGATGGGGCAGAAGTGGCCCTCCAACTGGCTCAAGGCCGCAGAGGATATTCGGGCAAGTGCCAAAAAGCACATCCGGCCCAGGCAGCTCTATGAGATGATGAAAGCCCGGCATGTCTCCGCGTACAAGGTCCTGGCCCGCTGGCTGCACGAATTGGGAGATATTCTCTATTTTGACGACGATGAGGACCTTCAGAATCTTGTGATTCTTGCTCCGCAGTGGGTGACGGAATATATCAGCAAGGTTCTGGAAAGCGAGGACGTCAGCGCACAAAACGGCATTTTTACCCGTGAACACGAACAGCAGCTCTGGAGCGATATTGCCCCGGAAATGCAGGATCATTTTCTGCGCCTGATGGAAAAATTCGATCTGTCCTATCGCACACTGGAGAACCGCGACATCAGTCTGGTGGTCGAACGCCTTGCTCTGGACCCGCCTGACTACGCAGAGCGCTGGGACAGCCTCAAATCCTGCGAGCCGTTTTCGGAAATGACTCTGATCTACCGGCTCAGCACCCTGCCGGCCGGCATCCCGACCTGGTTCATTGCCCGCACGCATCGTTTCACAACGCACACGCACTGGCGCAGCGGCGCGATCTTTGGCGACGATCGCGAGCAGCCGAAACATTTGGCCCTGCTGCGCGCTTTTGCCCATGATCGCTGCCTGAGCTTGACAGTGCGCGGTCCCAGCCCGCACAATTTTTTTACGCTGCTCAAAGACGGAATCGAGGAGACCCTGAAGCGTTACCCGGGCCTGGAGATCAAGCGTTTTATGCCCTGTCCCGGGCACAACGGCCAAGCCTGCAAGCAGGAATTCAACTATGCCCAGCTTCAGAAGGCTCTTGAACAGAGACCGCCTGTCACGATGATGCAGTGTTCGGAAACATTCGAAATGGTGTCTGTGCCGGGTCTGCTTTTTGGCGTGGACTGGAATACGCAGGACGCCGTGTTGAAGCGGCTCAGCACGCTGGAAGCTACGATGACCGAAGAGCATGCCAGGCAGTCCGAAGAGCTGCGCAATTTACGCGAACTCACGCAGCGGCAGTTTCTCAACAGCTTTCGGCAGCTGCAGTCAGACATTGATTCGGCATGCCCGAACGTCTTTGTGCTGCGTCCCTGCAACTCTTCAGGCTGGCAAAAGACCGTGTTGGGCCAACGCTTCTGGCTGCAGCTCTACTGCCAGCAGCCCGGGTCCTGGCATCCGACCGAAGAAGGCGGCTGCTACGAGATCAGGCTCTCCGCTGAATGGATCAACGCTCTTGGGCCCTACCTGCGGAACGTGGTACAGGTTTTGAAATTTATCAGTCCTCTTGTTGGACCATGGATGTCCATGTCTGCCCCGGACTATAAAGCGCTCCTGAAAGAGGATGTGAGCATGATGACAGCCTTAGTCAAAACACTGCCGGACCTCGGCAGCGAGTCAGACCCTGACCTGAGCGATCTTCCGAGAGCTGAGCGCAGCCCGGAACGCGCTGCTGGCGCAGCACTGCGGGCCTTGCGCCAGCTTTTGGAAGAAAAGGATCCGCAGCAGCACTGGGGCGGCCTGAAAAAAGTGCTTACCCCTGAAGGGCATTATCTCTGGCTGTGCAGACATCATGCTCAGGACTATGCGCGCTAGGATTCTGCTGGACAGATCAAAATGTGCGGTGGATCAGGAAGCGGCTTTTGCCGGCTTGCAGGTCGAGTTTGTGGTAACGGGCCTGCTGAACGAGACGGCCGTTGTGATCCTTGAAGCAAAGTTCAAGATCTGCTTTGCCTGGGGGCAGCAGCAGTTGGGTGATCTGTATTTCAGCCGGCAGCAGCGACCAGTGGCGCAGGTCAGCGCCTTGGCTCAGCTCAGCAGCGCCAGCGAAAATCCAGCCCCAGATCCAATGCACGTCCTCCAGAGCCTGTTCGGCCGTGCATGAGATGATATTGCGGCTGCTGGCCTGCATAATGCTGCGCAGGCGGCGATCTTCAAGATTCTTCCGGGCGATGTCTGCCAGTTCTTCAGCAAGTTCTAAGTTCCAGTTGTGTCCATTCACCCTGACAACAGCCTGTGCAAGCCGCTCGACGCGCGGCCGCAGCTCGGGAAAGGCGAATCTGATGACACAGCCGGGCTGTTTGAGCCCGTCTCCACCGATTCTCCAGCGGAATACGCTTTGGACCTTGGCGGGAATGAAGCCCTTGTTCCAGATCACGATCAGCCGCGCAGACTTGCGGAATTCCTCCTGCGTGTTCCAGCGGATTTCGGGAAACTGCTGCTGATAGTCCTGAAATTCCTCAGCAAAGCCCAGCCCTGCACTGGTCCGCAGCAATTGTTCCGGGAGCTGCAAAGGCAGTGGCGTGGCGTAATATTCGGCATAGTCGCTGCTGTAAATCTCAAAGGCGTGACGATAGTCGATCAAGGCGTCGTTCAGCTCGCCCATGGCATCGTAAATCAGCCCGGAAAGATAGAGCATGAAGGCATCGCTTTTATAGACGGATTTCTGCTCATAGCGATCATTGAAGCGCTGCAGCAGCGTGTTACAGCGGCGGCATTCCACCAGCGCCTCTGGCAGCCGCTCCATCATCAGATAGTTGAGGGCCATATAATAATGCGCCAGAACCCGTTCGTAATCTTCGCCCCAGTAAGGATGGAATCTTTCGCTGAAGATCCACTCTGCGGCCAGCCCGGACAGACGGACCGCATCCTGGGCTTCCATCAGGGCCACGGCCTGCTCCAGGCGCTGGTTGCTTTCAGCATAGTCGCCGTTGAGATGGTCTAAGACGCCCAGTTCCAGATCGTAGAGGAGCGCATTGCGCGTTTTTTTGAGTGCCGGGATTTTTTCGATCGACTGCTTGGCCTGCTCAAGGTCGCCGCTCTGCACTGCCTGCTGAACAGTGCGCATGCTGACAGAGTAATTGTGCGCGTAACAGCCGCCCAGGGCAAGCGTCAGCGCGAGGACAATCCAGAAAAGGGCTTGTGATGGCTTCATGCGTCTGCTGCAACGGACTGCAGTCCAGGACAGGAGCGCACCACTCACTGTCCGACTGCTTCCGTGATCCGGGGGCTCAGGGCTTCAGAAGCCGTATCTGGGCCGTTCAACGTATTTTTTGATCTTCTTCCGGCCGATCCAGACTTTTTCCACTGTTTCGATGTCGATCAGTTCAAGCTCTACCTGATAGAACAGAAGTTCGCGGCGGGCATCAATATCCGCGATTTTGTTGATCTTGCCCTGCATGATAAAGTTTGCGCCATATTCACGCAGAAAACGCCGCGTCTCCGGAGCAGTGAAGGCAAGCTGACTCTGGCGGATCGCGCGAATTTCATCCAGGGCTGCGCCGCTCTGGATCACTTTGGCTCGCCGGCTTTCGATGAAGGCTTGTTCCAGGTCGCTGATCAGCAAATCCGAGCTGATGTGCTCGTCGGTCTTGTTATAAATCGAGCCGACCAGCACGACCGGCAGTTTCCCGGCAGCTGTCGTAAATTCTTCAGCCCAGGAGTCGTTCATGCAGGCTGCGATCATCTCCTCAGAGACCATTTGCGAGTCGCTATCGTTCCATCTTCCGCTGAGATCGATCGGCTTTTCAGGATCAATCCGATAGACTTTTGACCGCAGCGGGCCGCAGCCTGCCAGGAATACGACTGTTGCGATACAGACAATGAGATCGCGCTGAATATTTTTCATGGTGAAATCCTCCGTCGGAAATTGCTATTCTGCTTTTTCAGAACTCCTGATACCTCTTAGGCTGCTTTTTGCAACAGCAGGTCCATCAGCAAAAAGGCTGCGATCGGGACCCGAGGTCGAGAACAGCACGACTGAGTAAGTAGACTTGTGTTCTCAGAGCGGGCAGGACGTCTGTTGAGCTTACTGATCTTGGTAAAATGTGATCGCTTGCAGCGTCTTAAACTCGACAACACTTTGATAGGGGATACGCATATCCCGGACGCGCTTGACGATTCTCAGAGTGCTCAGGTCCAGATCAATGACATTGGACGACTTTTCCTGGACCATGTAGTTCGATGTTTTCAGCGGAATCACCTGATCATCCAGCCTGACTTCACCGAGCGTGATTGCCAGGGTCGCGCCATTTCGTCTTTGCTCGGACCTGACAACGCGCCCATTGACCTGCGCCCCCCTGGGAAGCACGGTGACGCCGTTGACCCGGACATCAGAGTCGAGGCTGCCGTGAAAGACATCGCCTTTGCGGCTGCTGTCAAGCGACAGGCTGTCCAGCATGCGTACAGAGATTTTCGCCCCGGGATCGAGCACAAGTTCATGCTTGATCTTTGTGTGTGCAGACGCTTCCGGTGTGGGCGTGGCAGCCCGTGAACTCTGGCTCGGAAAGCCTGAAGCGCCTTGCCTGGATTCGGGCTGGGATGAAAAGGTCAAGGCCAGCACATCCTGCACAGGAAAGACCTTCACCTGCGAGTGGATTTGAAAGCGAATCGAACGCTGGGTTCCGCCGAGATATTGTCCGTTCAGTAAGCGGCCGTCCTTCATCTCGAGCGTATCCGCCTGTGCTCTGGATGCTGCCGTAACTGTGAGCAGCAATGCTGAGAAGATAACGATTTTTTTCATGAGACATCCTCCTCTGTTGTTGTCGTTCTGCGCTCTGCTAATCGCTCTTGAGTGACACAGCCCAGCCTTCGGGAGTGTCAAGACCGTCAGCCGTCTTCTTTCACAGAAGCAAATACTATGCCAGCTTCAGGCAATTCCGTGAGCTTTTTTGTAAGCTGCCCAGTTGCGCTTAAGCTCGACAAAGGCCGTAAAATCCTTTTGAAGCAGAAAAGGGTTGCTTTCACGCTCGCGCCGAATCGTCGATTCCGGAGCCGTGCCGTAATGATGTCCGGGAAAGACACGGGTCTCATCCGGGAGCTGCATGAGCACCTGATGCAGCGAATCATATGTGAGCGGCTATTTCGCCTCCCTGGGCGGAAAATATTCCCAGTCTTCGCATTCTCCCTTTGCAATATCTCTGCGAATTTCCTCGGCAATGCGCTGTGGCCCGATCGTCGTGAGAACATCTTTGCAGCCCGTATTCAGGCACTCTTCGAGCTGCTCGATAATTTCTATACCTGAGGTCTCGGCCGAACGAAAGCCTACCAGACTCCAGTCATGAATAAAAGTCATCGGGACGCTGGTGGTGGCTATGCCGGCTGCCTTGCGGAGCGTATCTGCCAGCAGAGCGTATTTCGGATGCCCCCAGACTTCAAACCAGCGCATTTCAATGTTGGGATATTGTTGATAGATCTCTAGCAGAAATTCTTTTTCTTCTTCACAATGCGGGCAGCCGTCACCCCAGAATAAATACAGTATCGGGGCCTGATCTGCTGCGGCGCACACCGCCTGCGGAAAGAAAAGCGTACTGCACCCGATCGAGCTGACAACGAGCAGTGCCACTAAGCCGATAGTTTTCATATTCTCCTCCTTTGTATGGTAAAGATTCTCTCTACGCCGTGAGGCTTACTCTCGCAGCAGTGCCTTGCGGCCTGTATGACGGCCCAGACAGGCTGGACCTGAGGTCGTGTTAGTTCTTGCTTATCATCTTATGGCCGGCCTCGTAAAAATCAAGAACTTTTCTGTTTTTTTACATTTTTTTGTGTACGATTCCATACGTTCAAGTGCTCTGCTGCCTCTTTTGCAGGATCGTGTCGACCGCCTCGCAAAATCCGTCAGCCGCCTCATGCTCTGTGATATAGCGCGGCGGGTGCTGTAACTCCTCCAGAAAATTTCTGATATTGGCCACCGCAATCGAGTGCCTAAACTCCTTGAAGATGGGTTCGTCATTGGGAGAGTCTCCGCTGAATACGATCGTTTCCTGCAGTTGGTCGAGGGTTTTTCCACTCAGATCAAGGAGAAACTGTTTTACACAACTGACTTTATCGTAGTTTCCGTACCAGCAATTCACGTGGATGCTCGATACTTTATAGCTGGCTCCCTCTTCGGAGGCGATTCGGCAAATCTGTTCGATCTCGGGCTTGCTCAGCGGGTCGACATCTTCACAAAAGTCGATTGCAAGGTCTGCAATACGATAGGCCTGATCCGCAGAGATCTTACAGCGCGGCACTTCTTGCAGCACTCTGCTTTTGATGCGCTCCAGATCCTGACGCCCTTGCGAGCGTTCGGCTTCTCCGAGCAGGAAACGTCTGTGCATTTTACGTTGTGTGCGGTCATAGGAAAAATACAACGCGCCGTTTTCGCCGATGACGCCTGCAAGCGGCCACATTCTCGCAAAATAGTCGCACCAGCCAGCAGGACGGCCTGTGACGGCTACGACCTGAATGCCGTGTCCTGCCAGTTCCCAAAGGGCTTGAAGAGACTGAAACGGGAGCTGGCCGTCACGAGTCATGGTATCATCAATGTCAGTGAAAAAAAACTGCAGTTTCCGGCAGAGCTCTGTCGGGATCGTTCGAATATGGGCACTAGGCATTGTGTCGTCTGTCTGTTGTGAGTGCTGACCTGCGGCGATTATGATCGACACGGCAGGCCGACACTGGCGTTCGCTTCAAAGAAATGACGGAAGGGGATAGGCATCGTGGATTTCCTGTAAAAAGGCGAGCCTGACGGTTTCCTGATAGACCTGTCGGCTCATGCCCTGCTTATGGGAGCGTATTTTGGCTTCCGCCCTGTTGAAAAGCCGCTCCCGTTCTTCTGCGCAGAGATCTTCTCCCAGTCTGCTGAACAGTTTTTGTTCTTCAGCCCGAATCTCGCCTTCAATCCGAAATAGGTCGCGCTCTTCCTGCGCTGCTTCGATACGGCTGAGGCAATCAGCAATCAGCTGTGCGCTCTTCAGGATGGCTTGCTGAAGGTTCTGGTACTGCGGTTTGGAGGCATAGCCATGCAGTTGCTGGCGTGTGCTGCGAAGTTTTGTAAGCAGTCGCTGACGCGTCAGCTCAAAAAGCTCATCTTTGTCGGGACCATCATCCTGGGGATGATCCGTTTTCCGGCGGTTCCAGGCTTCTTCGACAGCATGTTTACAGCGATGGAGCGATGTGATCGTCTGTTGCGAAGCGCTGCCGTGCTGTTCCTCAAAACGCTCGAAGGTCTGGTCGATGCCCTCATATATGACGTCAAGCGGCAGCTGGCGCTCTTCCCAGGAAGATAAGAGCGGCCAGTCTTTGGGAGAGAGCATGAGAGCGTTGCCGCGTTTTTCCACGAAATAGCGTTCGATCTGCTGCCAGTAACTCTGTTGGTCCATGTGCTGCATACCGTGTATTTAAATTTTGTTCACCATGGTGACGTCGCCGGCCAGCACTTCGCGCTCTTCTCCGCTGTCCAGTCTCACGAACAGCGAGCCGTTCAGGCCCATACGGCTGGCTGTTCCGTGCAGCGTTGTGTCACCCAGGTTGACTGTGACGTAACGCCCCAGCGTACAGGAGAGTTCGCGCCAGCGTTCAAAAGCACGTTCCGGGCGGAGCCCACAGACAGTCTGATACCAAAATTCAAATGATTCGAGCAGGCGTTGCACGATCTTGGTCCGTGAGACTGTTTCCTGCAGTTCTAAACACAATGAGGTGGCTTTGTCCTGGAGCTCTTGAGGAAAGCGGGTGCTGTTGACATTGATGCCGATCCCGACGATCAGGTGGTGAATTCTGTCCAGCTCGGCGCGGAGTTCGGTCAGGATACCGGCCGCTTTTTTGCCGTGAATCATGATATCGTTCGGCCATTTTATGGCGGGCTTGAGCTGGCACGATTTTTCCAGCGCTTCAACCACAGAAATCGCTGAAATACAGGTGATGCCCGACGCGTGTCCCGGGGCGAATTCGGGCCGCAGAATGATCGAAAGCGCAATGTCGGCTTCCGCTTGTGAAAGCCATTCACGTTTCATGCGGCCTCTGCCGTGCTTTTGCGCTTCGCAGAGCACGACCGTGCCTTCTTCTGCACCTTGCTCAGCCAGGTCCAGGGCCAAGGTATTGGTGGAAGCAAGTTCATAGCTCCAATGGATATGCCGCCCGATAGTCGTTGTCTTCAAACCATTGCGTATTTCCAGCGGAAGCAGAAGTCGGGGCGAGGAGAGCAGCTTGTAGCCGACCGAGGTGATCGCCTCAATCTGATAGCCCAGTTTCCGGAGGGTATTGATATGTTTCCAGATCGCGGTGCGAGACATGTTCAAGTCATTGCTGAGCCGTTCGCCAGAGATGTAGTCATGCGGTTTCGAGCGCAGTAATTCCAGAAGTCTGGCTTGGGTACTGTTACTGTCTGTCAGAGTGATTCTTTTCCCTGCTGATCGTGTATTCGTCCGCATGATGAGCGTTTCCTGTTCGCCTGCTTGCCTGATAAAAGCTCTCGCAGACAAAGAGGCTGCAGCCGCAAGAACAGATTGCAGCCTCTTGACGATATGGAAAGTCCTTATGGGATTTTCCTGTCGTGTTTTCAGGTCTTCTCCGCGATCTTGGCCTCAATGACCCTGAAGACGCCTTTTGCCATGTTGGGATCTTCTTCTAAGCGATATTGTGTGACATGAACAGCCGCCATGACGTCGTCAAGAACCAACCGAAAGGTCTGCAGCGATTCTGGATCTGCACCCAGGGTCAAGTGCTCGATCTCCCTGGCAATTGAGACGCCCTGTTCGGTTTTATACTTTCTGATTTCCGTGACGCCGGCAATCGCCAGATCAAAGCTGTCCGCAGACTGCGGTGCTTCGAGACCCTCAAAGTCAGCTTCACTCGGCCAGGCCGCTTTATGAATCTCCGGCCATGCGCTTTCTTTTGCAAAGGCCCATGACCAGATCTCTGCCGTAATATAGGGCAGCATCGGCGCAAAGAGCCGCAACAGGACGTTCAGGCCAAGCCGTAAGCTGGTGACGGCTGAATTTTTCTGGGCCTCTGTGACGTTGCCTAAGCCTTTGGCACGGTTTTTGACTAATTCAAGATACGTATCTGTAAAATTCTGCCAGAAAAATTTCTCAATGGATGCGAGCGCATTGGCAAAATCAAATTCTTCCAGGGCCTGGCTTGCCTCCTGCACCAGTCGGGCCAGATGCGCCAGAAATGCCCGATCAAGCTCTTCGCTGACTGCTACGGGTTTTCCTTCATTTGCCAGGACAAATTTTCCAGCATTGAAGAGTTTTGTCACCAGCCGTTTCCCGACTTTCAACATTTTCTGATCAAAGGCCGTGTCTGTGCCCAGGCGGGCATTTGCTGCCCAATAGCGCAGGCCGTCTGCGGTGAATTGTTTGACAAATTCCATTGGTGTGACGACATTTCCTTTACTTTTCGACATCTTCTTGCGGTCCGGATCGAGGATCCAGCCCGAAAGAACCACATGCTTCCAGGGGATCGTGTCTTCATGCAAGGCTGCTTTGGCAATGGTGTAAAAGGCCCAGGTTCTGATAATGTCATGCGCTTGCGGGCGCATATCCATGGGAAAGAGCTTGCTGTGCCGTTCGTTATTTTTGGCCCAGTGCGAACCGATTTGCGGGCTCAGTGAACTGGTGAACCAGGTGTCGAACACATCAGTTTCTGCGGTGAAGCCTCCCGGAAGATCACGTTGCTCTTCAGTATAGGACGGCGGCGTATCAAGCGTCGGATCCACCGGAAGCCGTTCAGCATCCGCCAGGATTGGATTGGAGTAATCAGGGCTTCCAGTGGCATCGAGAGCATACCAGACCGGGAAGGGCACGCCGAAGTACCGTTGGCGGCTGATGCACCAGTCGAACTGGAGATTTTCCGTCCAGTTGGCATAACGCAGACCCATGTGTCTGGGATGCCATTGGATTTGCCTGCCTTTTTCCAGCAACAAGTCCTTTTTATCGATCAGACGTACGAACCACTGACGGGTTGTAATGAATTCCAACGGCATGTCGCCTTTTTCGTAAAATTTGATTTCCTGATTGACCGGCTCAGGCTCACCCTGGAGCGGAGCGCCGCGTCCTGTGGCCGATCCCTGAGGGGCTTTCAACATCTCAACGACAATGGCTTTGGCTTTGCGGACGTTTTGGCCGATGAGCTGCTCGTAACAGTGGTTGGCAGCGTCGGGATCGAGGCTTTCCCAGCCTTGTGTCCCAAAGCGTACTGGCAACAGACGGCCATTTCTGCCCACAATCTGCCGCAAGGCCAGTCCGTGTTCTTTCCACCATTCCACATCGGTTTGATCGCCAAAGGTACAGACCATGACAATCCCGGTCCCTTTTTCCGGATCAGCGAGCGGGCTTGGAAAGATCGGCACAGGCACCTTAAAGAGAGGCGTAATCGCGCGTTTCCCGAAGAGCTCTGTATAGCGTTTATCGTCTGGGTGGGCCGTCACGCCGACGCAGGCCGCAAGCAGTTCCGGGCGGGTGGTGGCGATCGTGAAGCAGCGTTCGGATTCTTCTACGCCAAAGTCGATTTTATAGAAGGCTCCGCGTATGGAGCGATCTTCCAGTTCGGCCTGCGCGACAGCGGTCTGAAAGCCGATGTCCCACATGGTTGGAGATTCCTGATTGTAGACCTGTCCTTTTTCGTACAGATCCAGAAAGCTGTATTGTGCGAGCTGCCGGCAATGATCGTCGATCGTGGCATATGCTTCTTTCCAGTCCACTGACAAGCCGATTCGGCGCCAAAGCTCCATAAAGGCTTTTTCGTCTTCTTTCGTGAGTTGCAGGCACAGCTCGGTAAAGTTCTTGCGGGAAACGTCTTTGGCTCGTTTTTTCCGAATTTTGGCAGAAGCCTGTCCAGCCGTGAAATTTTCCTCATAAGCTACGGCAGGATTGCAGGAGACATGAAAGTAGTTCTGCACCCGGCGCTCCGTAGGAAGTCCGTTATCGTCCCAGCCCATCGGATAGAAGATATTAAACCCCTTCATCCGTTTATAGCGGACGATCACGTCGGCATGTGTATAACTGAACACATGACCGATATGCAGCGAGCCGGAAACTGTCGGCGGTGGCGTATCCACGACAAAGGTCTGCTCTCTTGGAACATCCGGATTGTAGCGATAGACGTCCTGGGCATCCCACTGGCGATCCCAGCGCAGTTCGGCTTCTTCAGCGTCAAAGTGTTTTGGCAGGGAGGACGGATCGATCTGTATAAATTTTTTCTGTTCTGCGTTCATAGCGCTTCTTCCTTCGTCGATGTTCTTGAGGATAGGGGCGGCAGCATTTACTGAAGATTCCGAAGACCCCGCCAAGACCGCCACAAGCAGACCTGCGGCCTCTTCTGACGATCTGTCTTTGGACAGCTTTCACAAATCGCTGCTAGAGTGTATCGTGAATATCCGGCAATAATTCTTTGACGATCTCTTTCCCGGCAGACGTGATCACTTGCTTCACTGCTGGAAACTGCATCAGATATTTGGCGAGTTCCTGTCCCAGGACCGGAAGTAATTTTCCAGCTAAACGTTGTGCAAGCTCATCAGCAATCGTGTCAAGATTTTCGTCGGAAAACTCTGCGCGGGCCGTGATCTTGCGTTCTTGCGGCGCAGGCCGACTGTCTTGCTTCAGTAGTGTGCGTTCTGTGCGTTTGTTCAGCACGTTTTCGCCCATTGTGGGGGGAGCACTTTCCTCGGAGAGGTCTTCTTCAAATACTTCACCTTCTTCGAGAATTTCGCTTTCAACGACCAGATCAGCTTCTTCGGAATCTTCGTCGAATTCGTATTCTTCCTGAACCATGGGCGGTTCTTCGACGACTGAAGCCTCGGGCGCGGGCAATGGAACTGCGTCGGTATGGGCGGCTTCTTCCTTGCGTTCGGCGGCCTGTAAGAATTCCTGAACTTTTGCAAGAATATCCTTTGATGTGGCCGGTTTGCTCAGGATCGCTCTTTCCGTTCCCACTGCCTTGAGGCCCTTTTCCCGGTCGAAGTCCTCGAATCGCCCTGCCAGTAAGATGACCGGAACTTTTTGAAAGGCCGGGGTCGTTTTCAGTGTTTCACAGATCTGATAACCGTCAAGCTCGGGCATGATTGCGTCGATTAAGGCGAGGTCCGGACGTTTTTCCTGAACCGTATCCAGGACTTTTGTTGCGGATTCAACCGTGATGACGTCGTAACCTTCCCGCGACAGCACCAGTTCAAACATTCGGCGCGAGGCGATCTGATCGTCTGCGATAAGTACTTTATGAGCCATAATATTTTCTCCTTACTCTTCGGCCTGCGTGGGGAATTCCGCTTCTTCCGGCTTTGCGTCCAATCTGAGCAGGCTCTCCAGTTCATCCCCATTAATAAAATTCTCTATTGCCAGCAAGAGGACAAGTTCGCGATCGAGGATCGTGACCCCGGCGAAATAGCGTCGCGGCAGTGTTGAAATCATGACAGGGTATTCGTAAAATACCTTGAGCATGTGCATGTGCAGCACGGTATCCGTCAGAAGGCCGAAAATCTGTTCTCGGATCTTTACGACCAGGATGGTTTTTGACACCGGATGCGCAGGCCTATCATGCCCGGACGCGTTTTCCTGTTCTGGCCTTTGATCTTCCAGCTCAAACAAATCCCTGAGATCGATGATATAGACATCGTTTCCGCGATATGCCCATTTTCCCCGGACAAGCGGAAGCGCTGACAAACACGGAGCAATCTCCGTATGCCGAACGTGTACGATTTCGACAAGATTGTCCATATTGAAGGCATATTTCTGCCCGCAAACTGTAAAGCATACTAATTGTACCCCATTTTTATCCATTTGCAAGGATAAAATGCTCCGGGAACAGCTTTTTTACAAAAAAATTGTTCGATGAGCACTTTTCACGCTGGAGATACGGTCATCTTTTTGCCGGCATATTGACAGAATCCATAATTTCATCAGCCATCAATGCCAGAGGGACAATTGAATCCACACAGCCTGATTCAATCGCCATTTTGGGCATACCGAAGACCAGCGAACTTTCTTCATCCTGGGCGATCGTCACGCCTTTGGCGTCTTTGATCGCGTTCATACCGATAACACCATCGCCCCCCATTCCTGTGAGCAGTACGCCGACCGCCTGTTCCCGAAAGACTGCCGCGACCGAGATAAAGAGCATGTCCACTGAAGGCCGGGGCTGCGAGCTGGGGGTGTTGTCCTCGATAAGGGCGAGTGTGCGATCCGGCAGTACTTTCAGGTTATAGGCTCCAGGCGCGATATAGACCAGTCCTTTCTGGAGTTTCATGCCCCTTTTCGCTTCAACAACGTGCAGCTCGGCCCGTCTGTCAAGCAGCTCTGCCATTTTTTCGGTAAACTTCTCCGGCATGTGTTGTGCGATGAGGATCGGTGCAGGGAATTGCTGCGGGAAGCGCAGGAGGATATCGTTAAGTGCCTGCGGGCCTCCGGTTGAACAGCCGATGGCGACGACCCGACTATAATTATAGATATTTCCAGATGACCTGGAGAGGACGTAACGGAAGATGGCATGCTCGATATCGATGTCTTCTCCCCTCTTTGGGGGTTCAGGGAGGGTGGCGCGGCGAAGGAGGCTCGGAGAGTTCGTCGTGATCGTCGAGTTTTTTACTGTGCCGACCACCCGGATCTTTGCGGCTAATTTGATTTTTGATAAAATTTCATGAGCAATATCGCCGATATCCAGCGAGACATAGCCTGAAGGTTTGGACACAAAATCAATAGCGCCTAAGTCAAGCGCCTTGAGTGTTATTTCAGCGCCCTTGCGAGTCAGCGAACTAATCATGACAATCGGCGTCGGAGCGCTGATCATGATATGCTCGACGGCTTTCAGTCCGTCCATGTGGGGCATATTGACGTCCATGGTGATCACGTCCGGGCGTAAAGTCTCGGCTTTGCGAATCGCTTCGTAGCCGTGAGATGCCGTAGCAATTACCTGCAAGCCGGGATCGTCGTTGATGATCTCGCTCAGGAGACGCAGCATCACCGCAGAGTCATCCACCACCAGAACCCGTATCACCACGCGCCTCTCCCCGCCTTCTTTTTCGCCAGCAGCGTTCGTACGCTCTGCACTAAACTCTCTTCTTCCACTGGTTTAATGATATAATCGTTCGCACCGAGCTGCATGGCTTTTTTGTAATGTTTCTCGCCGGCCCGCGAGGTCATGACGATAATCGGGATGTCGTCTGCCATGGACCCGGATCTGATTTCGGCGATCAGCTCGTAGCCGTGCATACGCGGCATTTCCAAATCCGTGACGATCAGGTCGTAATTTTTTTCGCTGCATTTCTCAACAGCGTCCACACCGTCTACAGCCGTATCTACCTCATAGCCGGCTTTTTCCAGCAGCATTCCAATAATCTTTCGGATACTGATGGAATCATCGACGAGCAGCAACTGGGGGACTGCTTGATCCGGCTGGGCCTCTATCGGGCCGCCTGGGCCGATTATGCCGGAGGAACTGTGTTTCGGGTCTGCTCCCAGCAATTCCTGATCGATGATGGTGGAGATGTCGAGAATTAATCGAACGTTTCCTTCACCTGAGATCGTGGCTCCGGAAAAGAGACGCACTTTTTTCAGATAATCTCCAAGCGATTTGATGACGATGGTTTCCTGCCCGATCAGTTCATCGACCAGTAAGGCAAGCGACTGTTCGGCGGAACGGACGATCACGATCGGGACATACGCGTCGCCAGTCGTCGGGGTGTTTTCAGAACTGTATTGCAGAATTTTGTTCAGACGACGAAGCGGGAGAACCTGATCACGCAGCTTAATGACTTCCTGCCGGCCGACGTTGTGGATGTGCTGGGCCGGAATCCGTGCGGTTTCTTCGACAGAGCTAAGCGGGATTGCGAATTCCTGCCCGCTGCTTTGCAACAGTAAGGCTGCTGAGATGACAAGCGTCAGAGGAAGCGTGATGGAGAATTTCGTGCCCTGTCCTTTGCTGGTTTTGATGTCAATGATGCCCCCGAGCTTCGCAATGTTTGTTTTCACGACATCCATCCCGACACCTCGGCCGGAAATCGAGCTGACTTCCGCAGTGGTGGAAAATCCCGGGGCAAAGATATATTTCATGACCTCGTCATCGCTCAAGCGCTCTGTTTCCGCCATGGAGCAGAGTCCCTTTTCAGCGATGATTTCGCGCACGCGTTCGAGGTGAATTCCGCTTCCATCATCAGTAACTTCGATGATGATACTATCGCCTTCCTTAAAAGCATTGAGTGCGACATAGCCCTGGGGGTCTTTGCCCAGAGCTTGACGTTTTTCCGGACTCTCTATCCCATGTGACACGGAGTTCCGAACCAGATGCATCAAGGGATCGGCAATTTCGTTGATCACCGTCTTATCCAGTTTTGCTTCTTCACCGGCGATGGTCAGGCTGACTTGCTTGCCTTCCTGCTTGGCAACGTCTCGAACCGTACGATGGAAGCGGTTGAAGAGTTGTCCCACCGGCACCATGCGGATATTTGTGATTTCTTCTTGTAATTCATTTGTAATACGCTGAATCTGCGAGGATTCTTCCTCAAATTGATCGAAAAATTCGGTCAATTGGTTCATGATCTCCGAGATGTCAGAGCCTATTTCGACCAGGCTGCGCGAAAGGATATTGAAGTCGTCATATTTATCAAACTCCATATCAAAAAAGTCGTCGAGGAGATCCGGCGAGCTGGGAGTCTTTTTCGACAGGGCGTCTTCGATTGAGTGACTGGGCTGTGGCGAGCTGTCTGCGAGGGCTTGTCCGAATTCATATTTTTCTTTGAAGTCCCGGATCACCTTCAACAAACGCTCCTGACTGAAATTGAGTTCCCCGCCTAATTTATGGACGTATGCGATGCGCTGATCGAGTCGGGTTCTGTTAATCACCATTTCCCCGACGAGATTCATGAGCAGATCCAGTCCTTCGACTTCGACCTTGACAATTTTCTTGTCGCTTGCCGAGACCATCGAGCGCTGTGGAGCGGCTGTTACTGCATGGGGGGATTGGGGTTTTGGGGCAGGGCGGAACTTAGAGCTCGATACACGGGCCTTCTCTGTGTCCGTGCCTTCCAGCGCAAGCTCAGGACTTTTGGGGCCTGTTAGTGGTCTTTCTTTCTGTGCCTCTTTGTCGTCAACCGGGAGTTCTTCAAAAGCTTCAAATATGTCAAGATCTTCATCAGAGACGTCCTCAAAGCTTTCCCCTTCCTCGAATTCATTTTCAAGCACAAGATCGTCGTCGATATCCTCCTTTGTGCTTTCAGGAGGCAGCGGGGCGATTCTCTCCGTGGCGGCGGCGTTGGATGTATCACTTCCCTCCAGATATTCCCGATAGAGGTCTTCGAACATCAACAGCAGGCTTTCGTCTTCCGGAGCGCCGCTGGGAATCTCATCCACCTGGAGCGTCAGTGTATCGATCGAATGAAGCAGAAGGTCGATGACGGCTTCCGACAGTTCGATTTCCTCGCTGCGAATTTTGCCGAGGAGATCTTCCATCTTATGGGCGAGCTTGCTTACGACATTGAAGCCGAGCATGGCAGCCGAGCCTTTTATCGTGTGAGCCGAGCGAAAAATTTCGTCTATGACGCCGGTATCCTTGCTGTTGGCTTCAAGGGCAAGCAGGCCATCATTAAGGATTTGGAGATGTTCACTGGCTTCAACCAGGAAAAAACCAACAATGTCGGATCGGTTTAAGCCTTCACTCATGGACAGTCAGGGGGCAGGGATTTGAAGAAATAAGAGCGCGCGAAGAATTTCTGTCGAGCCTGCTCTCTGCGGGGCACTGTGTGCTTTGCGTCCCTGTTCTTCGATCCTCCGTCTCTCGAGGCCTATGAAGTTGCAAAGAAATCATCTTCGGTGATTAGATCTTCGTCATCGTCGTCATCATCGCCGAACGCCTTTTTAAAGTCCGGGAGGGTCTGCTGAAAATCCGAAAAATCCTGTGATTGCGGAGATACTTGCGTGTGAGGCTCAAACGACATCATTGGCTGGGACGCATGCGTCTGCGCTGCGTTGGCCTGAGTGAGCTGCGCGTGTGAGGTTGAGAAGGCTTCCCCTGCCGCTTGTGTCGAAAGCTGGGCCTGCTGCGTTGCTGATGGTGACGAAGACGCTCTGATAGGTCTTGATTGCGGCACGTCGACTTTTGAAGGACTTTCGGCGATTTTGAAATTCCCAATGGCTTCGATCAAACGATCGGAGAGCATTGCCAGTTGTTGGATTGTTGTCGTTGTTTTGCGGACTCCTTCGCCATAGAGGGTGGTGAGATCCGAAATGGTTTCCATTGAACGTACCACCCCGTCGGTTCCACGGGCTTGCTGTTTGGCAGCAAGTGAAATCTCCTGAATGAGGTTCGCCACCTGACCGACGCTCTTATCGATCTCTTTCAGTGAAGACCCGGCAGCATCGGCCAGACGGGTGCCTTCTTCGACTTCCCGGGTGCCTTCTTCCATTGTCCGTACAGCCTCATTGGTTTCTACCTGAATGCCTTTAATCAAATCCGCAATATCCTGTGTCGCTTTACTCGATCGTTCAGCCAGCTTTCTGACCTCTTCTGCGACCACGCCAAATCCTCGTCCGTGCTCACCAGCTCGTGCAGCTTCGATCGCGGCGTTCAACGCCAAAATGGTCGTCTGTCGGGCGATATCGTCGATCGTGGTGATAATTTCATTGATCTCGATCGATCGATCGCCCAAACTCTTGATCTTCTTCCCGGTGACCTGGACAGTATTACGAATCCGATGCATGCCCCGGATGGTTTCTTTGACCGAATTTTCACCCTTTTGCGCGGCTTCAGTCGCTTTTTGCGAAGCGTGCGCTGCGGCTTCAGCGTTATTGGCAACCTGCTGCATCGACACCGCAATTTCATCAACAGCGCTGGTGATATTATTGATATGATTTTGCTGCTCTTCTGCGCCTTTCAGCATCTGAGCTGACGAGCCGAGGATTTCATTTGTCGCTAAACTGGTATCTGAAGCAGAGTCCCGAACTTGTTGCACGAGCGATGCCAGACTTGCCACCATCATGTTAAAGGCGTCAGCCAGCGAACCAAGAGCATCTGCCGTTACCTCAGCTTCAACGGTCAGATTTCCATCGGCTGCTGCGCTCACCGTGCTCAGCATATTCATAATTTGACCCTGCATACGATTAATATCGGCTTCCGTCTGCACTGAGCCTTTTAATTGCGAGGTCATATCCTGCAGGCCATGTCCCAGCTCAGCCAGCTCATTTTTCACATTCAGGGTAGGACTATGTTCCAGGTTGCCCTGTCCAATCTGCCTGATATAGTTATTCAACTGTTTTAACGGATTCTGGATTTGTGAGAGCACGAAGTGCCTTAAAATAATGGCACTTGCCGCAACACAGACGATGATAATCCCGATCACGTTCATCGTGTTGCGAAAAGAGGTCTGCCTGACGTCCGTGCGAACTCCGACATGAAGTTCCGCCCGTTGTCCTGGAATCACTTCCACTGCGGTGTCCTGCAGAGTGTATTGCCTTCCGCCCGGATCAGTGACTGTCAGCGTTTGGCTGGAAACAGCGTTACCCGGAGGGATGGGATTCACCATTTTTAAGGCGCCGTCTGGAGTTGTGCTGTCTGCCATTTCCGGAGGAGAGATCGCGAGGAGGCTTCCCTTCTCATTTTTGACAAAGATGTACGCAATTTCTGTATGTGCAGATTGATCTTTACGGGCGAGCTTTAAAAGGCCCTGTAATTTTCGATAGTCGCCGTTCTTCTGTCCCTCTCTATAGCGGATTTCAACCCCAAAAGAACGGACCATTTTGGCGATAATATGACCTTTTTGTTCGATTTCCTGTGTCAAGGCTCGCTGGGAAGAAAAGTTCAGCATCCCCCAGTTGACAAGGACTGCTATAGTAATGAGTAGTGCGCTGATGAAAGTGAATTTAAACCAGAAGGAATGAATATTAGCGCGCACGCGGTCACCCGTGAAAAAATTTTTATGGCTCATGAGCGTTAACAGCCTGAAGAGCAAGGGGAAAAAGCCGCTTATCGACAGACGATACGGATCATTCCCCACTTCTTCGTCCTTGTTGAGAAAGTATTCCTCAATGAGATGCGGTCGAAACCTCTGCCTCAGGGAGTCGAATGAGGTCCCTGTCTATAATTGTACCGCAGCACAAAGGGCATCCACATCCAACAAGACCAGCAAACCATCATTATATTGCACGATATTTGAAATAAACTTTCCGTCAGCAATATCCAGCATCGAGGCGTCTTGTTCAATGACACGTTTTTCTATGCGGCCCACTTCGGAAATGGCGTCAACTAAAATTCCGAAACGGGTCTTGCCGGCGTTTAAAATCATGATGCGATTGTCAAGAGTTCGTTCCCGGAGTTGAAATCCCAGGATCTCCCGGATATCGACAATTGGAACGATATCGCCTCTCAGGTTGATCACCCCGTGTAAAAAATTCGGTGTGGTCGGAACCGGCGTCATAGAGGCATCTTCCAGAATTTCCTGGACGTTAAAAATGCTTAGGGCCAGCAATCTTCCGGACAATTCAAAGATACAGAGCTGGATATATTCCGGGCTGTCTGCTTCCTGCTCAGGCTGTACTTCTGTTGTTGGACCTTGAGAAATATCCTGCTGCTGCGTCATTGTCCGTTTTGCTTCCTTTAAAGATACTTGTTCACTATTTTAAGTATGGTACTGCCGTCATAGGGTTTCGTGATATACTCAGTTGCTCCCTGCTGTTTTCCCCAAAATTTATCTATATCCTGAGATTTTGATGTCAGAAGAACGATTGGCGTCTTGGTAAATTGAGGATCACGGCGTAAATCGCGGCAGACCTGGAAGCCGTTTTTTTTCGGCATCACCACATCAAGAAAAATAAAATCCGGCCGAAAACTTTTTGCAAGTGTTTCACCTTCTTCGCCGTTACGGGCGACCATAAGCTGATGATCAGTTCTGGCCAGAATGCTTTCCAATATTTTTATTTCGACAATACTATCGTCAACGATTAAAATTTTTCCCATATAACGCCACCGTCCGCTGAACCGCTATTTTTTCTTTGCTCGCCGTATATATTCATTCATTTTTTCAATCACACGCCTTTCTATGCGTTTATCAAGGGTGGCTGAGAAGTTCTCGAGTTCTTTCTGGACAGTCGTTTTTAGTTCCTGGTCCAGCAGCTTCGACAGTTCCTTCCTGATAATGGCCCGTATCTTGCCTTCGTCAAGTGCGTTGGTCTGAACGGCCGGACTCGCTCCAGCCTGAGTCGTTGCAAGCGGTGCGGAAGCAGCGGCCGTTGTTTTTGGAGCAACAGCCTTTGGCACGGCGGTGTCTTCTGTGGGAGTTTCGAGGGTCTGATGAATCTTATTCACGAGTTCTTCCGGCTGGAACGGTTTGGTAATATACCCGGTAACGCCGAGCTGGTCGACAAATTTATCGCCGACCTTGTCACCTTTTGAGGTGACCAGAATCACGGGAATCTTCCGAAGCTTTTCATCCTTTTGCAAAATTCGGCAGACCTGGAAGCCGTTCATCTTGGGCATCACAAAATCGAGAAGGATAATATCAGGTTTGAGTTCTTTCGCTTTGTTAATGCCATCCAGTCCATCTGAGGCCGTTGCGACCTTGAAACCCTCTGCGGTCAGAATCATGGTGACCAGTTTTCGTACCACCGAACTGTCGTCGATCGAAAGGACTCGAATCGGAGCGTTACGTTTTACAACAGTGTTTTTAACATCTGCACCGGCTGCAGCTGCCGCCCCGGCCACTTCCTGCATTTTTGTTCTCACGCGATCAGCCTGAAGCGGTCGTTGAAGCACTCCTTTTAAATTTGCCAGGGAGCTTAACGCGCCAGTGAGATGTTCGGAGTTTGCCAGTGCGAGCACCGGAATGCTTTTGACATCATCATGCGCAAGCAATGAGTGACAGATCCCCGCAGCGTTCGGCTGGGCAATGTCCGCATCAAGGAAAATCACCGAAGGACGGGCCATTCTGGAAATAGCCACCCCATCCACTCCGTTTGATGCCGTCAGTATTTCATACTCACCAGCGAGAATGCTTTTGAACTCCTCCTGAGTTTCTGCATGTTCTGCGATCACTAATACATTCAGCTTGCTCATGTTCCGACCCTCTTTCACTCTCCAGTCATGAAAATGTGCGTAATATTACTACGTCATGCTCTACAACGACTCTTAGCACATAGATAATGTGTTCTCTATTGTAAGCGTTTTGTCGTTTTTGTCAAGAACAAAGTGATGACAGCTGAGAGCTGCTCCTCTGTTTGTGCGATGTAAACATTAATCCTACGATCGAGGCATTCTCTTTGTCAATCTTTTTTTGGTATTATAACGTGGGATGAGGCAATGGCAAGGGGGTGAAGGGCTGTAGACAGAGCCCTGAAGGAAGGTCTTCTCTTAGCGGCAAAACCGCATGAAAACTCTTTTGGCAGGCCTGTATTCAGGAAGACATGCTGAGAGAGCTTTAGCTGACAGAGACAGCGAGAGGCTTAGAAGAAACTTTGCGGGACTTCCACGACATCCTGAGCATGAACAAACTCGTTTGGCACTGCTCGATGTTCTTCTTGTTTTCCGTTGTGATCCCGAAGAATTTTGACTTTTCCTTTAGAAGCTTTTTCGGTAAATCCGCCGGCGACGGAAATCGCCTTGGTCACCGTCATGCCTTCTTCGAGTTTATAGGTTCCGGGTTTTTTCACTTCTCCCATTACGAAAAAGAATTCAGCTTTGGGCTGGTAGATCACATCGCCGTCCCGAATCATGTATTCTTCAAAACCGGCCCGCGCTTCGAGAAGCTGTCTGATGTTAAGAATCAGCTTTTGCTGTACCCCGTTTTCTTTGCGCAGCAGTTCCAGTTTCTGTGTATCTGCATTTTCAGTCGGCCCCCCTGCGATACTGATCGCTTCCAGAACGGTGGTGTCTTTTTCTAAAGAATACGAACCGGGTTTCCTGACTTCTCCAAACACCGAAAACACGCTCGCTTTGGGGACATAGATCGTATCGTTATTTTGAACGCCGATATTTTTGCGCGTGTCTCCGGCGAGCAGAGCCTGGAGCTCAACATGGATGAGCCGGTTGTTTCGGCTGTCAAGTCTGGCAGGCTGATTGAGGACAGTTCCTGCAGCAGGCCGAACAATAACAATTTCCCGGCCAGCCTCCTGCGTCACACCTCCGGCTTTTGAGATGACCTCCAGGAGTGTATCGCTTTTAGACAGGTAATACGCTCCCGGTTTAGTCACTTCCCCTAAAATGAAGACTTTTTTGCTTTTGTACTCCTGTACCGCGATCGTTACCTGTGGATTGACGATATAGTCCTTATCAAGCAGCCTGGCGATCTTTTTTTCAAGGTCCCGCAGCGTCAAACCGCCGGCTTTGATGCGTCCGATCAGGGGAAATGAAAAATAACCGTCCGCCGAGACTGTCACGTCACGGGTCAGGTCGTCATGATCCCAGACGGTCACCTCAAGGACGTCTTCGGCACCGATGACGTAGTTGTCTGCAGAACCGTCCTTTTGAGCGGAAACAGCCTCTGCCCAGCAAAGCCTGAAGAGCAGCAGGCCTATCAGCAAGACATAACTGTATTGTTGTTGACATCGTCTTCTCTGAACTGATTTTTGCATCATGATAAGATCGTCCCTGGAACGTGCAGTGCACGAAACTATATCAAGCCTCGAATTCTCATCATCGCCAGATGATTGGTGTAATTGCGCACATCAATATTGGAATCGCGGTTTATGTAATTGTAAGCGGCCCCAAGGCTGAGATACTTATAGAATTTATAGTTAAGCCCTACATTGGCATCGATGAAATTATCTTCCCGATCGTCCGGATCGTCAGGATAGCTGTCTTTGCTCAGAGTCAGTTCCGCCACGAAGGACATATTAGGCAAGGTCGCCAGGCTGTGTTTCACGCTCCCGCCAAAGCCAGTGCTGATGTAATAGATGCCGTTTTCGACAGTGAGATCAGACAGCGCTGTATCATGATAATGCCGAAAGAGGTTCAAGGTCCACTGCGTTCGTTCCAGGTACTCACTGCGCAGATGACCGTCAAGGAAGAGATCGGTCACATCGTCGAGCGCATCGGAGTCAAATTGCCTGCTGGCAACCCCCACTTTCAGGAGTCCCTCTGTTTTCTCGCTCAGCTCATACTCAAAGCCTCCGTAGGCTCTGTACTCTTCACTGTCGATAAAAGGATCCTGACGATCGAAAAGCGCATACGCTCCGCCGAGAAGAGTCGAGAGCTTAGGACGAATCTGATAAAAACCCAGGAGATCCATCGTATTTGAATGGATGTCGTCGGCAGAAAATTCACTCTCGTCAAAATTTTGGAAACGTCCCGTGTAATCGAATTCGATTTTATAGCGATCAGCGAAACGATAGCCGATCACGCCTTCCAGCGTATGCTGCTTGTAATCGTTGCGTGTATCTCCTTTATAATCAGGCGCTATCGAAGATACGGTAAATACATAGCCAGCTTTGCCCAACAGACCCGACGGAAGGTTGAACGTGACATATCCTCCCAGACGGTGGTCGATTGTATTCAACTGCTCATCCGGATCGATCGTCTCGTCTCCATGATGACCGTACACTGTAATGTCGGCCCGGTAGTCTGCAACCGCCTTGATGGAAGAGCCCTGACCTGTTGGATATTCAATATGCACTCCGGGACTGAGAGTGATGATCGTATCGCTGTCTGTATCTTCGTTCACACGATAAATATTCGATTCATAGCTTCCCTTCAACTCAAGGAAAGGGTTTATCTGAGATTGACCAACCCATAAGGCATAAGCAGGAGAACTTACGATAGCAATACTGCAGAAAACTAACCCAAAGACTGTCATCCATAAGGAGATGACGGTTGTTGAAGTCTGTTTCTTCCTCATGAGATTTATCCCCCTTTGCGAAATTGTTGGCGTTTCGATGTGAAAATATACAAACACTCTTTCAGCTCTAGTATACTTCTCTGGCAGTGTCAAGAAAAAAGTTTCACTGAGGAGCCTGATGCTGCTTAAGCCAATGATGCTGAAAGGGCGCTTACACAATGTACTCAGGCATTGATTCACTGCTCTTCCTTCTGCCGCCAGCACAGCGTGCTCGCTGATTGTTCTGAAGAAAGACTCGGATTTCGCGGCGGAAGGCGTCTCGAACGTCGCGGCGGATTCCCTTTGAGACTTCAACCTGCGCAAAGAGAATCGGACTGCCGGAAATATCCAGGAGATCCTGATTGCCAAGCAGGCGATGGGGAGGCAGATTCAGTTGTCGGGCATAACGTTCCCGGATCGCAAAGATCCCTTCGAAACGTTCTTTTTCGGTATGGGAAAAGTTGTGGAAGCGGCGCGTCTTGCGCAGACGCTGGCCTGGCTCGCGGGTATAGTCTTTTTGCTGCAGAATCAGATTTTCAAGAAAAAACTGCTCTATCAGTCCCTGGTCCTGCAATTGGCGCATGATAAGGCGCTTTAAATCAAATAAGTATTTCACATCTCCCAGGGCATAGTCGATCGCATCGGCATTGATCGGCCTTTTGGTCCAGTTATACTTCTGAAACTTTTTTTTCTGCTCCAGTTCGATGCCCAGACAGGCGTACAGAATCGCGTGGAGATTCAGCTTTCTGTGTCCCAGCAGTTTCAAGCCGGGCTGAAGGTCGAGGATCGATTTACATTCGATATTATGCCCGTTTTTTAAGACGGAAAGATCGCTCGATGCGCCATACATCACTTTGAGCAGGCGAGGATTTTCGAAAATCAGCACCAGCCCTTCGCGTGGCACTTTAAAAGGATCAAGAATGAAAAACGTCTTCCCGTCGTATATCTGTACCAGACAGACCTTCTCCCCGTATTCATGCAGATTATACTCTCCTTCAAGGTCGAGACAGATGATCTGCGTTTCCAGGCTGCTCAGGCAGTCTGAGACAGCCTCTTTTGTCTTTAACTCTTCATACTCCATTTCAGGGAAGCTCCTTGCGTGCTCGAGAACACAATCTCTATGAGGACGATTTTTTCTATCCGGTCCTGCTATGCCTTCGTTGCTCTGTCAAGCTATTCTTTACGGACTGTATGCTTTTTTGCTGCTGCAAAGGACATGAAAGAGGCTGAACACTGCGGCTTGCCTGAAGCCGCTCCTGTAAATGCCGGCTGCTTTGTGCGAATCGGCAACGCTCCGGGAACTGTCTGTCCTCTCCATGATGACCGCATTCGTTGCAAGCCATTTCGGGCTCGAAGTCCGGTTGCCCTTTCAGCCGCGTTTTGCTGAAATAACGACGTGGGGTCTGTGTGCGGAGTCGGTGAATTTTTTGCTTGACATTGGCTTAAATAGCGCTTAGAGGGCTATGAATGGATTGTCTGGATGAGTCATGTCAAACAAGACTGCTTTCAGATGTGTTTATCTGCGTATGTGATGAATAGTATCGAAAGAGGGGTGATGCGCTTTCGGGCGAGATGACCCGGAATGATCCAGAGTGAATTGTTTTACCTGTTGTGTTGTCGAGTATTGTCTGTAACACTATACGATGTCCATGTCAGGGAGACCACGTTATGAAAAAATTGATCGCTGTTGTCATGTGTGCCGTTTTTATGACGGCTGGAGCAAGTCTCGCAATTGCCGCAGAGAAAGTGCTGTGGTGGGATGTCCACATGACGGATTTTTTGAAAGAAATTGTCGATGCGGCGGCAGGAGAGTTTAATAAAACTGCTGATGTTTCGGTCGAAGCTGTTCACTTACAAAACGATCCTTATAAAACCAAACTCAAAGTCGTCATGGGTGCCGGGAACCCGCCGGACATTTTCCAGAGCTGGGGCGGCGGCCCACTCAAGGAATATGTGGATTCCGGCATGGTCGAGCCTGTCCCGGAAGACGTGCTGGAGGCTGTCAGAGACAGATTCATCCCGGCCTCTTTTGATCCGGTCACTTTTGACGGTGAAACATACTGCCTTCCGGCTGCGGGTTTAACCGGGGTGTATTTCTGGTACCGCAAGGATCTGTTTCAGGAAAACGACATTACTGTTCCGACGACCTGGAAGGAACTGCTTCAGGTCTGTGAAACCCTGAAAGCCAAGGGTATTATTCCCTTTGCGCTGGCAAATAAAAACAAATGGACGGGCTCGTTTTATTACATGTATCTGGCCGACCGGCTTGGTGGAAAAGAGCTGTTTCAGAATGCACTCTATCGCAAAAACGGCGTCACCTTCGCGGACCCGGCTTACATCAAAGCCGGTGAAATGATTCAGGAGCTTGTCAAAAAGGGTTATTTTCCTGAAGGAGTCAACGGTCTGGATGAAGACTTATCGCAGGCATCAGCGTTATTATATACCAAAAAAGCTGGAATGTATCTGATGGGGACCTGGTTTCTGAGTGAGGCCATGAGGAATTATCCCGATATGATGGATCAGCTCGACTTTTTTCCTTTCCCGGCAGTTGAAGGCGGTGCAGGCGATCCGAGCAATTTAATCGGAAGTCCGGGACAGGATTATGCGTGTGTGACGACGTCCAGCGAGAATATGGACGCGGCATTTGAGTTTCTCAAAACACAGGTGATGAATCCGGCCTGGGTCCAGGCAATGGCGTCTAACGGGCTTGTTCCTCCGGTCAAAGGGGCGTCCGACCTTGTCACGGATCCGATGCTCAAAAAGATCGCCAGGAGTTTTGAAGCCGCGAACGGCGTACAGGTATACTACGATCAGTTTATGCCTCCGGCCATGGGCGAAGTACATAAAAATTCGACGCAAGCGCTGTTCGGCCTTGAACTGAGTCCTGAAGACGTGGCAAAGGCTCATGAGGAAGCGCTTCAAGTGGAATTGAACCAATAAATATTCACCTGGAGTTTTTGATGACGTGCCCGGCACATGGCGCTGTGCGCCGGGCACAGCCTTTGAGGAGGAGTGCTTGGGCATGAAACCCCGTCATAACGTTCTGACAGCCTGTGCGTTTATCGGTCCTGCTCTGCTGATTTATGCGTTGTATTTCATCCTCCCGATCCCATCATCCCTGTATTACAGCTTTTTTCAGTGGAATGGCTTACCCTCAAATTATAAAATTTCGACCCCGGTTCTCAAGCGTTTGGAAAAAGAGCAGAATTTTCCTGAAGAGTTGAGTGCCAGACTCAAGCCGATCCGCAATAAAAAGTTTCAAGGGGAAGCAGAGTTTTCAGCCGCACTTGAAGAGCATATCGGAGCAAAAGACTTCGAGAGCTGTCGGGATCAGATATTGGCATATTCTTACACCGGAAAAAAATTTTTAGGCTTTGACAACTGGAATACATTGTTCCACGATCCGATCTTCTGGAAAGCGCTCATGAATAATATGGTCCTCGTGATCGCCTCCATTGCTCTGCAAATACCGGTCGGGATTATTTTAGGCGTATTTGTCTCGTCAACCCTGAAGGGCAGCAGAATTTTTAAACTGGTGTATTTTATTCCGATGATGATTTCCTCGGTCGCGATCGGGATCACCTGGAGATATGTCTATGACCCGAATTTCGGTCTGCTCAACAGCTTCTTACGGCTGATCGGCCTGGATATGCTGGCCAAAGGCTGGCTGGGAGATCCTGCGTTCGCTCTTGGCTCAGTCATTGTCGCTACGTGTTGGCAGTTTATTCCATTCTATATGATTTTGTTTGCGGCTGCTCTGGCCGGCATTCCAAAGGATCTGTATGAAGCCTCATATATCGATGGAGCAACAGGCTTACAGGCATTCAGTCGAATTACGCTGCCGTTGTTAAAAAATACGATTCGGGTCGCCTGCGTCCTGTCTTTGACCGGCTCGCTGCGCTTTTTCGATCTGATTTACGTGATGACAGGAGGCGGACCCAATCGCGCCAGCGAACTGCTGGCCACGTACATGTTCGAGCAGGCCTTCACGTCGTTTAAAATGGGCTACGGCAGCACCATTGCTGTGTTCATGTGTTTCTTATCCTTTGCCTTGGCGATGCTCACCCTCTCGGGCGGCAAAAAAGACGACGAGATCTCTGCCTGAGTGCTGTTTTGGCTCTATGCAGACCGTGAGAACAACAGCTTATGTATCAAAGACAATCCAAATTGCCGCAAAGAGCCTCAAAGCTGCTGGTGTACGGGGCAGCGCTGTTCTGGTTTGTGGTGACGCTGTATCCGTTTCTCTTTTTAGCGCAGAATTCGATGAAAGCAGCAACGGAATTTTATCGAGCCAGTGTCTGGGCGCTCCCGGAGAAAATTTCCTTGGAAAATTATCTCCAGATTTGGGAGAATCAGATCTGGAGATATTTTTTGAATTCCATCTTTCTTTCAAGCAGCTCTTTGCTGCTGATCCTGATCGTGGCCAGCGCAGCGGCCTTTGGCCTGGCACGCATTAGATTTCGGGGAAATACAGCCTTATATCTGCTTTTTGTCGGAGGATTGACCATTCCGGTCCATGTGACCCTGATCCCGGTGTACACGATCACGAAAAACCTGGGACTCTATGACACGCTTTGGGCGCTGATCGGTCCCTATGTCGCCGCTGCCATGCCGACGACGGTCTTTATCTTGACGGCCTTTATGAAGGGGATTCCCCGCAGCCTGGAAGAAGCGGCCTATATTGACGGCGCATCACGCTGGCATGTCTACTGGCATGTGGTTCTGCCGATATCGCGTCCAGCCTTAACGGCTGTCGGCATTTTTAACCTCGTACACGTATGGAACGAGTTTATTTTTGCGCTGACCCTGCTCAGTTCTGAAAAGGTCCGCCCCCTGCCTCTTGCGTTGTGGGATTTCCAAGGACAATATTCTGCGGATGTCCCGGCAATGATGGCGGCGCTGCTGGTGTCATCGCTGCCGGTTCTGCTCCTGTACGGCATTGCTAAAGAACGCCTTATCGAAGGTTTAACGGCCGGAGCGATTAAAGGCTGATACAATGCAGCGGCTCATGCGCCAGTCGAGCAGGACTGCGACAAGCAGGAGCACAAACCGGACAGCAGGCAGGCAGATCGGCGTCACAGCACTGCTGG
Organism: candidate division KSB3 bacterium; assembly: GCA_002748425.1. GTDB lineage: Bacteria > Moduliflexota > Moduliflexia > Moduliflexales > Moduliflexaceae. The sequence goes on from PDSJ01000019.1 coordinate 83,821, forward strand.
AGGAAAAACCATAAAGGCGCCCCAGGAGACGATATCGAGATGTTGGATACGTTCTCCCTGTATTCACAAACCGGCTTGTTCACATGCAGCCTTGACCACGGCATTACGGTTGCCCTGCATGCGTGAAATCAGGCGTTCGCGTTTGCATTCCCAGGCGTCAACCGGATCGTTTGCAGACCATTCTTCCATTTGCCGGCGCTGCCTGTCAGTCAGAAACTGCACGTCCGGATAGGCGGCCGCCATATATAAGTAGGTCCTCCCAATGTCGCCCCGCACACCTTCCGGCGGTTCAGCGCGTTTTTTCCTGCTGTCGATCTCCATGTCGCAGTCGCCAAACTCCCGGGACTCTCCCCGGATCTCTCCAAACTCATAATTTGAGCGCAGGCCGTTGACGGCGCCAATTACCGGTCTTAAATTATGTAAATCAGCCTGCATATAACGGAATTGTTTGCTGTTCTTTTCTGTACATTTGCGGTTGGGGATCGGTGAGCCTTTGCTGTCGAAACAGTCTGGATGAGGATCTTCGCCGTATCCCGACCAATAGGGAAAGCTCATGCCAAAGGCGTATGCCGGAACAACATGTTCCCATTCGAGCCGGGTTTCACGATCCCGATCGCTTGTTGCGGGCGCATAGCCCGAATCTCTGTGTAAAACTTTTTTCCTGCCGTTAAAGGTACTGCCACAGTAAAATGTATCCAACTGCTTTTCGCTGAGATGCATTTTGAGCAAATAGCGCTTGGATTTGCTGAAGCTTTCAATGGTGGTATTCCCTCCTTCCGTTGGAATTCCGGAAAGGTCGGCGATCTTCGGGACCGGCAGAAGCAAGATGATGATTTCCTGCATCTCTGGCGGAAGGGCTTCAAGCAGTTGCGGGGGAACATAATCGAAATAGATCGCAGAAATTGCTGCAATGCACGCTACAAGGATGAATAAGATGGGATTTTTGAGCGGGTATTTTTGTGGACGAGGACGTTGTCGTCGCGTTCGAGAGCTTCGTGCTGCCATGATCTTTGCTGTCTCCTTCATGTTAAGAGTTGCTGGAGTGAGGGACTCTGCCTGCTGCTGTCACAGGAGATAAAAATTGTATCAGCTCTTTCATACGTCAAGTTTATTTCTCTGCATTGAGAGAATTTTCGCTTGACGTCTTGCTTGTGACTCAGCAGTCTTGTCTCTCAGGATCTTCGAAAAAATGGGAGGCTGTGTGACGGGTTTTTCGGCGTAAACAGGAAGAGGACGACTATGAAACATGTAGAGATTTATACTGATGGGGCATGTTTGAATAATCCATACGGAAATGGAGGCTATGGAGCGATTATCGTGGATGGCGAGCAACAGCGCGAACTCTCGGGTGGATTTCAGAATACGACAAATAACCGCATGGAGATGATGGCGGTTATCGCTGGGCTGGAAGCGCTTGAAGGCGCTTGCGAGGTAATGCTCTACAGCGATTCCCAGTATATTGTGAATAGTATTAATAAGGGCTGGGTCTATCGCTGGAAAGCAAATAACTGGATGCGCAACAAGAAGGAGCGGGCCTTGAATGTGGATCTCTGGAGACGAATTCTGAGCTTATGCAACACACACAACGTTACGTTTCGCTGGCTGCGGGGCCATTCCGGGCATCCAGAAAACGAGCGCTGCGATCGGCTCGCTGCCGCAGCACTCAAGGGAGATGATTTGCCTTCCGATCTCCCTGGATAAAACCCTTCATGCCCTTCACATCGTCTCGCCTCTCAGCCCCAGAAAGCGCATCATTTCTTAATGATGCGCCTCATGATGCTTCCTGCATTCAGCATTAATCCATCGGTTCAAACATATCTTTTTCCACGCCGCAATCCGGGCATGTCCAATCTTCGGGCAGATCTTCAAAAGCAGTTCCTTCAGCCACGTCATTATCAGGATCACCTTCAGCCGGATCATAGATATAGCCACATACTGAACATCTATATTTTTTCATTGCACAACTCCTTACCTGCCTGGTTAACATGATATGGTTTCACAATTCTGCGACAACAATCTGTCGGGAGATTGATAGTCTTGGGCTGCTTCAGTGTCAAGAAAAAAAATATCGTCACCGCTGAAAGCTGCCAGGCAGGCGCCCTCTTGCAGCACAAGCTGCGAGCCATTTCGCGCGCGCGTTCCATCGCTTTTCGAGGGTGCCTGAACTTTCATAAGAGAAAATCTTGACACGATCCTCTTCTTGTTGGTACAGGTTTTGAGACGCTTCCTGATGAAGCGAGAGTTCTTCAGAGTACAGTCGTGACTATCGGGCTGCTTTGCACTAGAGACATTGCGGCATAAAGAGAGAGGATGTTGGGCCGTGAATATTCTTGAGAATATGCTTCAGATTGAAACGGAAGCGCAAAAGATTGTTGAAGACGCTCAGAAAGAGGCTGGTGCGATTCGGAAAAAAGCTCGTGATGATGCCGCAAAGCTCATTGCCGACGGAAAAGATCGTGCTCGGGAGCAGTTGCAGCAGGAAATCATGCAACTGGAAAAAGAGGCTGATGTCCAGAGAACGCGTATCTTAAACGAAGCGCAGCAACGCCGGGAAATTTTGGAACAAGGCGCTGAAAAACAGATCGAGAAGGCTGTGCAGCGTGTGGTGAATCTGCTCCTGGATGACTGCGGCGGCGCACAGTCATGATGGGATCGATTTGTAAATACGCTTACCCGAACGCTAAAGTGCGTGCTTTAAAAGGCCGGCTTCTTTCCGACAAGACCTTTCGGGCATTGCTCAACTGTGAACGCCCTGAAGACGTTTTGAATGTCTTGCGGACTACTGACTACGCCGAGGCGCTTAGAGAACTGCCTGGGACTGATGTGTCGACTCTTCAGCTCAGTTTGATCCTGTATCGAAGTTTATTTGGGGATTATGAAAAGACTGTTCGATCGCTTGACCGCAGTCTTCAGCCATTTTTCATCCTGCTTTATCAACAATATGAGTTGACGAATCTGAAAACGATTCTGCGAGGAGTTTTCAGTCAGGCTGCGGTCGAGGAAGTGCAGGCATTGTTGCTGCCGACCGAACGCTATACGCTTTTCTCAAAAAACGCGCTGCTGGCATTGCACACCGTTCAAGAGCTGATTGCATATCTGCAGGATAGTGTGTTTCATTATCCCTTGAACCAGGCATTACGACGTTTTGAGGAAGAAGGAGAAATCTTCCCCCTGGAAATGGCGCTCGATCTGCATTATTATCAGACGCTGTGGGAGGCCATGAGAAAATTGCCGCGCGGCGAAGAGAAGATTATCCGAAAATTGCTCGGTATCCGGATCGACATCCTGAACGTCGCATGGATTGTACGCTTCAAAGAAGAATATCGTCTGTCTTTTGAAGAAATTTTGAATTACACGATTCATCATGGCGCATATTTCAGATTACAGGATCGCCAGTTGCTGTCGAAAGCGAAGAATGCCGGCGAGGTCCTTGATGTGTTGAGACAGAGTGTGTATGGAAAAGCTCTGCCGGAACAGATTCAGGATTTCAGCACCCTGCACATTTTACTCAATCGTTATCTCCTCGCGCAGATTCGTTCGTATTTTTCTGGAAACCCTTTTCAGATCGGTGTCATCCTCGGATACCTCTGGATCAAAGAATTTGAAATTGATGATATTATCAGCATCGTTGAAGCCAAACGATATGGTCTTTCTCCTGAAGAAAGCCGGCGTTATGTGATTCACGGAGAGACGAGTCGTGACTAACGTGACTGTGAAGTCGGACGTTTGACGAGACAAGAGGCGCTTCAAACGCTATAACGTCTGACTTTCATCGCTTTTCCCCTATGTTTAAACCGCTGAAAATGGTGAATGTGGCTTTGCAGGTGCTTCATTCAGATGCTGCAAAAGTCACGCATGTGATCGCAAAAATGGGCCTGTTCCATTTGCTGGACAGCCGGGAACTCTCGAAAACAGCCGTGAAGATCGGCGGAGAAGCGTTTCAGGAATGTATGAGCCGCTATACGGCCCTCAATCAGGAGCTGAAAGAGCTTTGCGGCCGTCTTTCCCTGGCGCGGAAAGTTCGTAAAGACCTTGAAGTCGAGCCAGAGCAAGAGCTGCAGATGATTGAAGATGCTGTCAAGCGCATTCAAAAGAAGCTCAGTCTGCCCGCTGAACAGATCACGCGTCTTGAACGGCAGCGGAAGCACGCTTCGGAACAGCTTGCGCTGCTTCGCTCGATCTCTCCTGCGGGGGCTGACCTTGAAGTCATAAGAAAATTCAGCTATCTCTATAAACAGGTGGGGTTCGTGGCGACTAAAGACATCCCGCGCCTGGAAGCCAGTTTAGGGGCTGTTCATGTGACGTTGCAGACCTTGATTGCGCTCGAGCGGCGCAGCTTGATTGTGGTGCTTTGCTCGCAGAAAGATAAAGATGTGTTAAACCGGGCCTTAAAAAGTGCATATTTCGAAGCCGTGGATCTTCCCCCGCTCGAGCGGGGGGCCTTCTCTGAGATCCTGGAAAAACTCGAGACAGAGATTCAGCAGTTGGCTGAAAAAAAGACTGCCTTGAGCCTGGAATTGCAAGATACGCAGAAAGAGGCTGTCGAGGAACTTCAGGACCTGCGCGAGAAAGTCTCGATCGCCATGCTGATTCTGCAGGCCGAACAACACTATGCTGCAGGCACTCGATCGTATATCATTCAGGGATGGCTGCCGGCCACTCAGACACAAAGATTTCAGAATGAGATCGTTCGCGTCACAGAAGGTCGGGCCAGAATTGAATTCTCCGAAGCTGAAATGGTGGAAGAAGTCCGAAAAGGCACACTGAAAATCCCGATTTTGTTTCACAATCCCTATCTGGTCCGTCCCTTTGAGACGATTCTTTTCAATTATGGAACCCAGGACTATCAGGCCTTGGATCCGACCCCAATTATTGCGATCAGTTTTCTGCTGATGTTCGGCGTGATGTTCGGCGACGTGGGGCACGGGCTTGTGTTGTTTCTGATTGGCCGCGGGCTGTGTAAACATTGTTATCAGATGATGGACTTGGGGATTATTATGATGGAATGCGGCGTTTCGTCGGCAGTATTCGGCCTCCTTTACGGGAGTATTTTCGGGGTTGAGCACTGGATCCCCGCTCTTTGGTTCCACCCGGCGGAACATATCGGGCAATTTATGGCTTTTGCGCTGGGCTTCGGTGTGCTGATGATCAGTGCTGGTATTATTTTGAACATTCTGAATTCCTTTCGCCGTAAAGACTATGAAGCTGGTATTCTTGGACATTACGGCATTATCGGTGCGTTGTTTTATTGGCTCAGTGTCGGGCTTGGATTGAAATATGCGGTTTATGGCGATTTCGGAATCAGTTCCAAAGCCTTGATTCTGCTGCTGGGCATGCCCCTCGGAGTGATCTTTTTTAAAGAGCCGCTGGCTCACATCTTGTTTAAAAAAGAGGACGGCGGCGATGAGTCGATGTTTCCATCAGGGATCGGAATGTTCCTCATGGAATCTGTGATCGACGTCATCGACGTGGTCGTGCGTTATCTCGCGAGTACAGTGTCGTTTATCAGAACCGCTGCTTTTGCGCTGGCGCATGGCGGTTTATTTATCGCAGTCTTCTCTCTGGCAGACATTGTCGAGAATATGAAGGGTGGAGGACTGTGGTACTGGTTGGTCATCCTCCTCGGTAATGTCCTGATTATCGCCCTGGAGGGCTTGGTGGTATCGATTCAAACCGTTCGACTTGAATATTATGAATTTTTCAGCAAATTTTTCAAGGATGGTGGTGAACGATTTCACCCATTGAAAATTGAATAGTTCATTAACTACGGCATTATTCAGAGGTCCTGGCAAGGACGACTGAAACAGAGTCGTGAGCGTAAAAGCGTTCTTTTGTCATATCATTCAATAAGGTGAATAATGCTGTACACAGAGTGAGGAGTTTCTATGAAAGGACAAATCGTGAATTTGAGAAACGTTGTGGGAGTCGCTTTAGGTTTTCTCGTCGTAATGAGTGTCTTTACGATCATGCTGCATGTCGGCATGAGTGTGGCGCTGGGCAGTGAAGAGGCACAAGCCGGCAGAACGCATCCTGATGTCGTGAAATGGGGCTTTTTAGCGGCAGCTGTTGCTGTGGGCTTAGGCTCGATCGGGGCTGGAATCGCCGTGAGTTCCGTCGGATCGGCAGCCATGGGGGCAATGGCTGAGAAGCCTGAAATGGCAGCACGAGCCTTGATTTTTGTTGGTTTGGCTGAAGGTATTGCTATTTACGGCCTGATTATCGCCATTATGATTTTGGGGAAATTGTAATGCGGACTATTGTGATCGCTGACGAAGATACGGTCTTGGGTTTTTCACTGGCTGGAGTACAGGGGGTGATCGTTTCAACACAGGAAGAAATCCGGACGGCCTTTGAGCGGGCGACGCGTCGGGATGATGTCGGAATCGTCGTGTTGACCGAGCGAATAGCGCAGCATATCCGTGAGGCAGTCGATAACTGGGTCATCGGCGGTGGACGACCTCTTATTGTAGAGATTCCCGATCACCAGGGACCGATGGCGGATCGGCGGACACCGCATGAATTTGTCAAATCAGCGATCGGCGTGAAATTTTGAGGATGCTACTATGCCTTTAGATTCAGACATGGATTTTTCGCAGGCGATTCTTGATGAAGCCCGTCAAGACGCTGAGAACATCATTAATCTTGCTGTGCGTGAGGCTGAGCGAATCATCGATGGCGCTCGTGACCAGCTTGCGAAAGAGTTGGGCAGGGAGAACCCCCAAGCCGCGACTCAGACGGCGAAAACACGCTATAAGCAACTCATTGCTTCTGCTGAGCTTGAAAGCAGAAAACAAGAACTGCTTGCTCGCGAAAAGCTCATGCAGGCTGTCAAAGATCAGGTGGCGGAGCGTCTGCTGGCTCTGCGCGGAGCAGGCCGCTATTCCGCGCTGCTGGAGCAGCTGGTTCTTGAAGGACTTGAGAGCCTGGATGGTGAAGACTTCGAGATTCTCGTGGCGCCGGAAGATCGAGGTCTGATTGATCGGGCCTTTTTAGAGGCGATTCAGAAAAAGAGCAAGTGCCGTGCCGTGCTTTCGGAGACTTCGATTCCCGGTATCAGCGGAGCCATTGTTCAGCGGGCTGACGGTCGGGTGCAATGTGATAAATCGTTCCAGGGTCTCTTGCAGCAGCGCGAAAACGAAGTCCGCATCGAGATTGCAAACACGCTTTTTGGCGAACAATAAACTCAGCGCGTGGCAAGATCGCCTTTCCTCCTGCGCTCATAAGAGGGAGAACGCTGGAGACAACTCCCGATGTCCTGGAATCTGTCTGGGATTGCGTTAAACACTGGGAGTAGGGACTGATTGCACAGCATGAGTCAATAACACGAAGAATTATAGCTTATGAGTGAACATCGTGTAGGAACAGTGTCTTGGATCAGCGGACCGGTCATTCGAGCTGATAATGTCGGGAAATTAAGCATGATGGAGCAGGTTGAGATCGGCGAAGAACGTCTCATCGGCGAAGTGCTGGAACTCGATGACGACATGGCAACGATCCAGGTGTATGAAGATACCACCGGCCTTAAGCCCGGAGCTCCGATTTACGGGACAGGATCTTTATTATTTGTGGAGTTGGGGCCGGGCCTGCTGAAAAATATTTATGACGGCATTCAGCGTCCTCTGGAGGGTATTCAGACACAGCAGGGTGATTTTATCGAACGCGGGGCTCAGGTGGTTCCGCTCGACCGGGAAAAGCATTGGCATTTTACCCCGGTCCGTGAAGTGGGAGAACAGATCCTCGGAGGAGAAATCCTCGGCGAAGTTCCCGAAACCGAGGCCCTGGTTCACCGTATCCTTTGCCCGCCTAATATGAAAGGCGAACTGCTTGAAATTGCCGAAGAAGGCGATTATACGATTGAACGGGTGATTGCCCGGATTAAAACCCAGGATGGAGAGCAGGACGTTCGCATGTATCAACGCTGGCCAGTACGTCATCCACGACCGTACCGGCAGCGTTTGAATCCCACGATCCCTTTAATCACCGGTCAACGAGTCATCGATACCTTTTTTCCGCTTGCAAAAGGCGGCACGGCAGCGGTCCCAGGGGGCTTCGGAACTGGGAAGACTATTACGCAGCACCAACTGGCTAAATGGTGCAACGCCAATCTAATCGTCTACATCGGCTGCGGCGAACGTGGCAACGAAATGACTGGTGTGCTGGTGGATTTTCCCGAGTTGATCGATCCAAAAACTGCGAAACCGCTGATGGAGCGCACGATTCTGATTGCCAATACCTCAGATATGCCGGTGGCAGCCCGCGAAGCCAGCATTTACACGGGCATCACGATTGCTGAATATTACCGCGATATGGGCTATGATGTGGCGATTATGGCAGACTCAACCTCCCGCTGGGCCGAGGCCCTGCGGGAGATTTCCGGACGCTTGGAAGAAATGCCCGCTGAAGAAGGTTTCCCTGCATATCTGGCGACCCGTCTGGCAGAATTTTACGAGCGGGCCGGGCGCGTCTCAACGTTAATGGGGAAAGAAGGCTCTGTCAGCGTGATTGGCGCAGTCTCACCACCGGGCGGTGATTTCTCCGAACCGGTTACACAGCATACCAAACGTTTTGTACGTTGCTTCTGGGGACTTGATAAGGAACTGGCCAGTGCGCGTTATTTCCCGGCCATTAATTACATGGACAGTTACAGCGAATATCTGGAAGACATCTCCGGATGGTGGGACCAGTTCAAGGAAGCGAATTGGAGCGAACTTCGCGCCCAGGCAATGGCTTTGCTGCAACAGGACGATAAACTGCAAAAAATCGTCAAACTGGTCGGTGAAGATGCTCTTCCCGATGATCAACGCCTGATTATCGAGGGAGCCAGACTGCTCAAGGAATCACTGTTGCAGCAAAGCGCTTTCGATGATGTCGATATGTATGCTGAACCGCTACGTCAGCTGTGGATGCTGAACGTTATCATCCATTTTTACGAGCGGGCCGGCGCGATTATCAAAAAAGGTGCGCCGATTTACCGCGTTCGTGAAATGGAGGCGATCGAAAATATCAGTCGGATGAAAGCCCGTATCCCGAATAACGAAGTGGACAAATTTGCGGACTTAGTCCGGGAGATCGACAGCGAATTCAACGAGCTCGAACAAGACTACTCCGGAGCTTTTTTCTAGACTGAAGATGGTTGGATTGCTGATTGTGTGAGGGAGAACAATCAAAAATCCAGAAATCCCTAATGAGAGAATATCTTGGTTTCAAAAAGGTTTCAGGACCGATTTTATACATGGAGGGTGTTGCTGATATCGGCTTCGGCGAAGTGGTGCACGTTGAAGGCTCCGACGGGACAATCAGACACGGGCGCGTCCTCTCGGTTGGACGTAGCGTGGCAGCGGTCGAGATTTTTGAAGGGACCAGCGGTCTGGCAATCGACGGCACCAAAGTGCGTTTTTTAGGGCATCCTTTGACAATCCCAGTGACTGAACATATGCTGGGACGTGTGTTTAACGGGATCGGTGAAGCGATCGACGGCCTTCCGGAGCCGATTGCCAATGAGCGCCGTAACATCAACGGTGCGCCGATTAACCCGGCCAGCCGCGAATATCCTCGCGATTTCATTCAAACCGGAATTTCATCGATCGACGGGATGAACACATTGGTGCGCGGCCAAAAGCTTCCGGTTTTTTCCGGCAGCGGTCTGCCTCACAATAAGCTGGCGGCCCAAATCGTGCGGCAGGCCACGATCATTGGTGAAGAAGACACTCAATTCTCCGTTGTGTTCGGGGCGATGGGCATCAAACATGATGACGCTGAAGTCTTTCGCCACAGTTTCGAAGAAAGCGGGGTCTTGAGCAATGTGGTCATGTTCACCAACCTGGCCAGCGATCCACCGATCGAACGTCTGGTGACTCCGCGTTCGGCCCTGACCATCGCAGAATATCTGGCTTTCGATTGCGGTATGCATGTGCTGGTGGTATTAACTGACATGACGAACTACTGCGAAGCGCTGCGGGAGGTGTCGACGTCAAAAGGCGAAGTCCCAAGCCGTAAAGGCTATCCAGGTTACCTCTACAGCGATTTGGCCTCGATTTACGAACGGGCCGGCCGTATTGTCGGGCGTACAGGATCGATTACGCAGATTCCGATTCTGACGATGCCGAACGATGACATCACACATCCGATCCCCGATCTCACCGGCTTTATCACGGAAGGACAGATTGTGCTGGATCGCAATCTGGAAAAGCAGGGGATTTATCCGCCGATCAACGTGCTGCCGTCGCTGTCTCGCCTGATGAACGACGGTATCGGAGAAGGGAAGACCCGCGAGGATCATCGTAATATTTCGAACCAGCTGTATTCCGCCTACACCTACGTCAAACGCGTTGAGACACTGGCGTCGATTATCGGCGAAAGCGAGCTGTCGGATCTCGATAAACAGTATCTGGAAGTCGGGCGTCAGTTCGAAACCATGTTTACGCAGCAAGGCCCGACGGAAAACCGTACCATCGAGGAGACCTTGAACTTGGCCTGGCAACTGGCCTCGACTTTGCCGCGCCGCGAATTGACGCGTGTCACTGACGAGCAGATTGCAGAATACGGGCAGTATTGACCACATGCTGTCGCTAACGCTAACGCTCGACAGAGACTGAAGAACAGCAGGGACTATGGCACGACTGAATATTCCGTCAACAAAAAGTAATTTATTACGCCTCAGCGATGAATTGACTTTTGCCGTTGAAGGGCGCGAGCTGCTGGATGAAAAGCGGGAAATCCTGATCATGGAGATTATGGGAACCCTGGAAGATGCTCATCGCAAACGGCTCTCTATGGAAAAAGCGCTGGCAGATGCCTACAAGACCTTTGCGGTCGCGAAAGTGCTGCTGGGACCGGAAGATCTGAAACGCGCAGCCTTTGGCATTCAGGCTGAAGCGCAGCTGGATATCCATGATCGCAGCGTGATGGGAGTTGTGGTTCCGGTGGTACAAGTGAAATGGAAAAAATCTGAAAAACCCCGTTATGGTTTTACGCGTACCACATACGCTCTGGATAAAGCGTCAAAACGTTTTTCCGCCTGTTTCGAGAACCTTGTGGAACTCGCGGAAATCGAAACCACTTTATGGCGGCTGGCTACAGAATTGAAAAAAACGCAGCGGCGCTTCAATGCCCTGGATAATATTCTTATTCCGCAATATACGGAAACTGTTAAATACATTCAATATACTCTGGAAGAAAAAGAGCGTGAGATTCTTTTTCAACTGAAGCGCGTGAAAGAAAAATTACAACAGTAGTGCAGTGTTCGAGACATGTTGAAAAATGTCCTGACGTTTGCGCTGAGAACTTCCGGAAGCGCGATACCGTGTCTGAGAATCGATATGACAATGTAACAGCGAAAGTCACGAACTACGAGGGTCAAAGGGCCTGGATATGCCGATTGATCCTCGTAGTTCGCATGCCAAGACTTTTTGCGCGATGGCGACGTCACAACTCTTTAAAAAGATATTGGTTCCGGTAGATAATTCAAAATATTCGATTGGCGCGGCCCGTTTCGCTGTCAACCTCGCCCGCGCGCATGAATCACAACTTATCTTTCTTCATATTGTCGAGGTCCGGGCGATCGAGACCATGGCTCGTTATGGCTCGGAATCAAAAGAATCGTTATTGGTCAAGGCTGAGGAAAGCGGCTGGAAAATTTTATATAGTTTGGAAGAGGAGGCCGTTTCTCAGCACGTCAAAGTCGCGCTGATCCTCGAAGAAGGCACAGCACAGCGGATTATCCTGGACTCGGCCGCGAAATACAATGTAGATCTGATTGTGCTCGGTAAACATCGCAAAAGCGGCTCTTCCCGTAAAGAAAGCCTTGCCGTCGAGCCGATTATCGAACACGCCGAATGCCCGGTGATGCTCGCAAAATGAGGTCCAGGGCAGAAGCATGAGGGGGAAATTCTTTCCTCCTGAAATTTCATCTCATACTGGAGCCTGCACGCTCAAGTTTATCGAGTATGAGATGAGCTCCGCATAAAGTGGAGCCATTCAGAGCGGATGAAGACCCTATCCAGAATTATTCTGTAACTATCTCCGGACAGAACGTCCGAGATCGTCTATATACGTCAGAGAAAATATTCATGATTTCTCTCAATGCTTGATTGATGGAGGAATCGGTAAAATTCGTTTTTTTCATAATGTGTGATGTCTGTATGGTGAATGAAAGAACAAAGGATGAAGAAACGCTTCAACTCTCACAATTTACGATTGAAAAAGCTCAGGACGCTGTTCTGTGGATCGACGCTGATGCCTCTATTCATCGGGTGAACAATGCGGCCTGCCGTCTCTTTGGTTATTCACGCGAGGACATGCTGCAAAGCAAAATCTACACATTCTTACCAGATGAAACCGAACAGAGCTGGCGGGAACGCTGGGAGGAACTCCAGAAAGAGAAAAATATTTGTTACGAACGGCGTCAGCAGAAAAAGAACGGCGATTGGGTGTCTGTGGAAGTCAGGGCGAATCTGATCGAACATGAAGGCAGGCAATATTTGTGCAGTTTTTTGCACGATATCAGCGAATGGAAACAAGTCGAAGAACGCTTGCAGGAAAGTCAGCGGGCGTTATCGACCCTCATCAACAATCTGCCTGGGGCCGTATATCGCTGTAAACCCGACGAGCAGATGACGATCGAATTTATTACGGCCTGGTGCTGGAGGATTACCGGCTACGCGCCGCGCGAACTCACTCATGCTGTCAAGCTGATCCATCCGGATGACCTCGATAAGGTGCTTGCGTATTTTCAGGAAGTCCTGATGCAGCAGAAAGCCGGACGGATTATCTATCGGATTCTGACGGCAACCGGCAGTGAACGATGGATATCCAACCGTTTTCGCGGTGTCTATTCAGACGCGGGAGACGTCATCGCCGTTGAAGGATTTTTTAACGATATTAGTCCGCAAATCCAGGCGGAAAAAGATCTGACTCATGCTTTACTAGAGGTCGAATTCTTAAAAAATCGCGTTGAGGAAGAAAACATCTATCTGAGACAGGAGATCAAGCATAGTCATAATTTTGAAGAAATGATTTTTAAGAGCGAACGTTTTGCCGAGGTCCTGGCGCAGGTCGAAAAGGTGGCTTCGACTGACGCGACGGTATTGATCCTGGGCGAGTCGGGAACCGGAAAGGAACTCATTGCACGGGCGGTTCATAATCTAAGTCCCCGTAAAGAGCGCCCGCTCGTGAAAGTTAATTGTGCAGCACTCCCGGCAAATTTGATCGAAAGTGAGCTCTTCGGCCATGAAAAAGGCGCCTTTACCGGCGCGATCGCGCAAAAGATCGGACGTTTCGAGCTTGCCGACGGCAGTTCGATCTTTCTTGATGAAATCGGCGAACTCCCGCTGGACCTGCAAGTCAAGCTTCTGCGCGTCCTGCAAGAGAGTGAATTCGAACGTCTGGGCAATCCGAACACAAAGAAAGTGAACGTTCGGATTATCGCCGCCACCAACCGTAATCTGGAAAAGGCGGTCGAGGAAGGAGGCTTTCGGGAAGATCTCTATTTTCGTCTGAATGTCTTCCCGCTTCACATTCCTCCATTACGGGAACGCGCCGAGGATATTCCGCTGCTCGTCGAGCACTTTGTACGAAAGTTCAGCAAAAAAGTCGGGAAACAGATCGGAACAATTCCCAGGAAGGTCATGGAAAATCTGGAAGGTTATCACTGGCCGGGCAATATTCGTGAGCTGGAGAATATTATTGAACGGGCTGTGATTGTGAGTTCCGGCGAGCGTCTCGAACTTGGTGATTGGTTTATCTCTGCGCCTTCTGAAAAATACTCTGGTATTGCGCCGCTCAAAGACGCGGAACGCGCTCATATCATCAAAGCGCTGGAATTTACGAACTGGCGTGTCAGCGGCGAAAAAGGCGCGGCAAAAATCCTGGATATTAATTCACAAACATTGGTATCGCGCATGAAAAAGCTTGGCATCGTTCGGCCGACATAAATTTCTGATATGTCATAAGTCAGTCCTCAGATGCGATCATCCACCCGGCAGCAAAGGCAGAACCTATGATGGCACAGATCCCCTGACAAGGCAGGGCATTATATGGTCGCAAGTCAGACTGTCTGTCAGAATCGGGAAAAGAAAATGTTGCATTAGTGATATTTCATAAAATTTTGTTATATCATAATAAATTTGTTCGCAAATGATTGAAAAGCGATGCTGCCAATGAGTCCTCAAAAATATTTTTCTTCTGTTTTTAGGGGATTTCAGGGAGTTTTTCTTAAAATATTGTTCTGTTGGCACAGCTCTTGTATTAATAAAAAAGCGAGCATACACACGACAACATGAACACAATCATAATGATGACTGTTCTCCTGATGAGATCTTAACTTTTATCCCACAGCTGCCAAAAGGCAGATGTGTTAAGTATAGAAGGCGACGGACATGAAAAGCGACATGTTCCTGAGCCGCATGTAAGCAAAACGCGGGTACGGCCGGTTTCCCGGCAGAGAGACGTGCTGGCAGGAGCTTCATGATACATGCGAGAGCAGGAAAGATAAGCTTCCTCCAATAGTATCTTTCCAGGCACAAGCCCCCGTCACAACTTGACGGGGGCTTTTCTGCTGATCCCTCTGAATTCTGCCCGTATTACGCCCCCAGCATCAACGCCTGCATGTCATAGAGTTGCTTGTACAGTCCGCCTGCCTGCAGCAGGCTGTCGTGGCGACCTTCTTCTGCCAACTCGCCTTTGTGCAGCACCAGGATGTGATCAACGCTTTTGATGGTGGAAAGACGGTGTGCGATGATGATGGCGGTTTTGCCTTTCAGCAGGTTTTTGACACCGGCTTCGATGAGGGCTTCGGTTTCCGAGTCGATGTTGGAGGTGGCTTCATCTAGCACGACGATTGAGGGCTTGCGGACAAAGGCCCGGGCAAAGCTGAGAAGCTGGCGTTGACCGACTGAGAGCAGTTTCCCTTCTTCGAGAATATGCTCATCGTAACGGTTGGGCAATTTTTCGATATAGCGATCGGCATAGACTTGACGGGCGGCGAGCTCGACGGCCTGACGCTGAATCTGTGGATCATGCAGGGTGATGTTGTCCGCGACGCTGCCTGTGAACAGGAACACATCCTGCGGGACAGTGGCGATCTGCGTGCGTAAATAGCGTAGCTCGTAGTCCTTGATATTCACGCCGTCGATAGTAATGGTGCCCTCCTGAATGTCGTACAGACGATTCAGCAGGCTGATTGTCGTGGTCTTGCCGCTGCCGGTATGTCCGACAATGGCGACTTTTTCCCCGGGCCGAATTGTGAATGACAGGTTTTTGATGACGGGAGTTCCCGGGGTATAGGCAAAGGTCACATTGTCAAAACGAATCTCGCCGCGCATCGGCCGATCAGGACAGAGAGCCTGTTCTGAATGACGGATCGCGATGTCTTCATCCAGTAAAGTGAACACTCGTTCTGAAGCCGCCATTGCGGACTGGAACATGTTAAATTTTTCAGCCATCTGACGCAGAGGCTTGAACAGCATGCTGATGTAGGAAAAAAACGCGAAAATCACACCGATTTCGAATTTACTGCCGATGGCGAAATGGATATAAAGAAAAATGATGATCATACTGCCGTTAGCAACGATTTCGATGATCGGAAAATAGAGCGAATAAGAATGCACGACTTCCAGAAAGGCATCAAGATAATTGCGGTTATAGCTCTCAAAATCGATTTGACTGCGTTTTTCGTGATTAAAAAGATGAATTTCTTGAATCCCGTTAATGGTTTCAACCAACGAGGTATTGATGTCGGAGTTGGCCTTGCGCACTCCGCGATAGCCACTTCGGATGCTTTTTCTGAAGATTGCAGTCGCTGCCAGAAAAAAAGGGATGACGGTAAAGGATAATAAGGCTAAACGGGCATTCACCAGGAGCATGGCGATCAGAATGAAGCACATCTTGAGAAGATCGCCGGCCACGTTGACGATCCCTTCAGAGATAAACTGTCGGATCGCTTCGACATCGTTGGTGACGTTGCTAAGCGTTTGCCCGACTGACGTGCTATCAAAATAGTTGTTCGACAGCGCCAGCACCTTTTGAAAAAGATCCAGGCGAATATCGAAGAGCAGGCGCTGCCCCAGGTAATTGACGGAATAATTAAACGCTGTAAAAAATACAAAATTGCTGGCCAGTACGATCGCGAGAAGGAGGCAGATATGGTACAGGCCCTGAAGATTCCCCCTGCTGACATGCCGGTCGATCCCGATTTTGATCAGATAAGGGTGCAGAATGCTGCTCGCGTTCATGCTTAACATGAAAAAAATCGACAGGCCCAGGAGCATATAATGATGTCGAATGTAAGGCCAAAGTCTTTTCATCAGGGTCAGATCCAGCATCTTCCGTTCAGCGTGCTGATTGGCGTGGCAGTCGACGACAGGATCGACTATTTTGGATCTTTGTGACTTGCTCGTATTGGGAGACAGCATGATCGTTATTCCTTCAGCTTCTTACACTCTTTCTGGAGACGATAAAAATTGCGCAGAACTTATCGGATTGCAGTCAGGGGGCTTAGCCCTTCAAGCCAGCTCGGTTTCCATGTGTTGCAATCTGGCCAGCCTGGCATAGAGCTGTTGGCGAGCCAGAAGTTCTTCATGAGTACCTTCTTCAACGATGCGTCCTTTATCGAGCACATAAATCGTATCAGCGTTTTTCAAGGCCGAGATGCGATGCGAGATCACGATCAGCGTGCTGAAAGAGTGCAAAGAGCTCAGCTTGTCCAGGATGTGAGATTCAGTCTTTGCATCAACGCTGGACAGGGCATCATCAAAAATCAGGACCGGACTCTGTTTCATTAATGCGCGCGCAATTGCGGTACGTTGCTTCTGCCCGCCTGACAGGGTGATACCGCGCTCTCCCAGAATTTGATCATATTGTTCCGGGAAATGTTGGATCTCCTGAGCCAGTCCGGCATTTTGGGCAGCGTTTTTGACCTGTTCCAGGTCTATTGACCCGTCCATCCCCAAGGCAATGTTTTCAGCAATGCTGCGCGAAAAAAGAAAAGTTTTCTGGGGAACCACCGAAATACTGTTGAGCAGACTGCCCGGCTCGATATCGCAGATGTCGATATCGTTGACAAACAGCATCCCGCGCTGCGGAGTAAACAGACCGCTGATGAGCTTGATGAGTGTGCTTTTGCCGCTGCCGATCGTCCCGGTAATGCCAATGAACTGGCCTGCTGGAATACGAAAATTGAGATCTTTGAGGACATTGTCCCGATCGGGAGATGCTTGATGGTTTGAGCGCATTTTGAGCTGCTCAGCGGGCGTTTCAGAGCTGGTTTTCTTGCCGGAAGGGTAGCGGAACGATAAACCTTCTGCGCGAAAACAGAGTTCGCTGCTGTCCACATTTATCCAGTCATCGCGCTCTTCAACAGCATAGTCTAAAATATGGCTGATACGCCCCATGGCAGCGATTCCCTGTTGAATCAAGGGAAGCACCCAACCCAGAGAAAGCACTGGCATGGACAATTGTGCTATCATGACTTTGAATTGCAGAAGTTGTCCCAGGCTCATCTTCTGCTGAATGACTTCCCGCCCGCCGATCAGCAGCATCAGCAGTTCGGTGAAAGAAAAGACAAAAATCAGCAGCGGCCACAAAAGACCACGAGTTTTCACAATCGCCATGTGGCGGCGGATATATTCTTCGTTCAGACGTTTAAAACGCTCGATTTCAATGTGTTCCAGAGCATAAAGTTTAATCGTTGTAATGCCGGACACCACTTGCCAGACCCGACTGTTGATAACGCCAATATAGTCCTGCATGCTCTTGAACAAAGGGCGTAATCGCGGCACAAACCCAAAAATCAGCCCCACAATTGCAGCAATTATCAGGACTACTGTTGCCAGCAGGGGAGCGTTCAAACTCAGGAGGAGCGGGAAAAACATCAGCAAGCGGCTTAACGAATTGGGAATATACATAATGCCCGGTCCCAGCAGAAAACGGACTTTGTTCAGATCGTTCGTACAGCGCGACACGAGATCGCCGGTCTCATGCTCCAGAAAAAAACGCATGTTCAGCGTCAGCAGCTTGCGGTAGATGCGGTCCCGTAATTCATATTCCATCTTACGGGAGACACTGATGATGAGCTTCCGCATCAGGAACATCGAAACGACCGTCAGCGCCGTGTAGACAACGATCATCCAGAGATCGTGCAGAATGAGACTCCGGCTGTTGTGTCCGGTGAGCGCATCCACGACTTTCTGCATATACATCGGCGTTTTCATGAAGCCATAGTTCTGCGACAACATAAAACAAAATCCGATGGAAAGTTCCACTGCATGGCCTTTTAACAACAGAAGCAGAGTTCCGAGCTGCTTCATACGTTGCTTCCCCGTGAAAATGACGCCGGGATGTCCAGAATTTTTGCTGGAGCCTCGCAGTAGAATGGTTCGCCGTATCTGACGCCGATCATGGCCCCGGCCATACGTGAGCGGGCCTCGAACACTTCCCAGAAGGCTTTGCTTTTAATGAATGTTTTTGGGGGCTGCTCAGCGTCGTTTCCGGCAACGACCTGCGACTGATAGGCTCTGACCGCCTGCACTTTTTGATCCCATACCTCGCTGATATCCACGACAACGTCCGGTTTATCATTGAGAACCAGCTCTTTGAAATGGATCAGGTTAGAGGGTCGATGAGGCGGAGAGCCGGTTTCAATTTTCTCCAGTCCTGCGAGAAACACGCACTCTTTGGTCAAAAGGCCGGAATAATAATGATCAGGGTGACGCGGCATGGCGTTGAAAAAAGAAAACACGATTGTGGGACGGTGTTTTCGAATCACTCTGATAAGCTTCATACGATTCTCTTCAGTATTTCGAATATGACCGTCCGGCATGTCGAGAGTGTCTCTGGCGTCCAGTTGTAAAATTGTACTCGCCTGCGCCAGCTCCTGTCGGCGGGTATTTGCCGATCCGTAGGTCCCGGCTTCTCCGCTCGAGAGATCGCAAATCCCGACCTTATAGGACTGCTTCTTCAGGATTGCGAGGGTGCCTCCCATCATAATTTCACAATCATCGGGATGGGCTCCTACAGCTAAGACATCAAGCATTTTGCACCTCCAGAGTGTCAACCGAAGGCGCATCACGTCCCCATTGTCGGACGACGCGCCTTCATGATTCAGATAATCTCCTGCAATCAATCGCTCAGCATGATTCCTCAATGACGCATTCTTCCCTCTTACTGATATTCTGTCAGAGAGAGGGAAGTCAAGAATTTCCTGCCTGAAACACTCGGCAGCGAAAGGCTCAAGGACATTATGCAGAACTTTTCTTTGACATTTTCTGCGGCTGTAATACGATCGGACTCGCTCAGAAGAACAAGAAAAAACAGGTGGATGCTGGACATGTCGGAGAGCGGCCAGGCCAGAGTGCTTTGCCCTGGATGAGTTGAAGGTCATCGATGAAAATTAACGAGTTTGTAACGAGATAAACATGAACAAAACAGTTGAGAAAGAACAAGGCACGCCATGGAACCCCCTTCGATATCTGAGAAAATTGTATGACTGGGTCCTGCATTGGGCAGAAACGCCCTACGGTCTGCCGGCACTCTTTTTTCTTGCCTTCGCAGAATCGTCATTTTTCCCGGTTCCGCCGGATGTCCTGCTGATCGCCTTGGCGATTTCCATCCCAGCCCGGGCTTTTCGTTGTGCGTTGGTGTGTTCCGTCGGTTCTGTTCTCGGGGGGATCTTCGGTTATGTCATCGGATGGCAATTTTATGAACAGATCGGGATTCCGATTCTGGATTTCTATCATGCGCAGGAGAAGTTTCAGGAAGTCAGGCAGCTTTACGAAACGTACGATTTCTGGGTTGTGTTTACAGCGGGGTTTACGCCGATTCCGTATAAAGTGTTTACCATCGCTTCCGGTGTGTTCAGTATGAACTTCCTGAAGTTCCTGCTTGCTTCAAGCGTTAGCCGCTCTGCCCGTTTTTTCCTGGTGTCTGGCCTGATCTGGTACTTTGGCCCCTCTATCAAGGATTTTATCGACAAATATTTCAATCTGTTGGTCATTGTCTTCACCATGGCGTTAATCGGCGGCTTTGTGCTGATCAAATATCTGTTTTGACCCAGCTTGAGTCGCTGGCTGGAGTGATCCCGTCTCTCCCGGAGCCCTGCGGTCGTGTCATCTGCGATAAGCTGCTGCATCTCGCTTTGAGCCTGCCGGACGTTTGAAAACTTTTTATTTTTTTGACTTGACAATTTTGGGTGTGTGGATATGGTTTGACAGAGTATATAGTGATTGTATATCGGGGTGTAGCGCAGTCTGGTAGCGTACTTGCTTCGGGAGCAAGGGGTCGGAGGTTCAAATCCTCTCACCCCGATTTTTTTTCATATCCTGCTTTCCACCATTGTTTTTCATGACCACGTCTCTGGAACGTCAAATCGGGCAAATGTTGCTGGTCGGTTTTCGTGGTCTTGAGTTGACAACGCACAGTCCCATTTTTGAGGATCTCCATACGAGGCATCTTGGGGGCGTAATTCTCTTTGATTACGATTCTGCCTTAAAAAGTCCCTGCCGCAATATTCAGAGTCGCGATCAGCTTCGAGCCCTGTTGCAAGCCTTGTCTGAGTCGGCTTCAGGGCCTTTGCTGCTCTCGATCGATCAAGAAGGCGGCAGAGTAAGCCGTTTAAAAGAGCGTTTCGGTTTTCGGCCCACAGTGTCAGCCCGCTTTCTGGGTGAACGGAATTCTCTCGAACTGACGACACAGTATGCAGGACAGACCGCAGGTCTGCTGAAAGACCTGGGCTTTAATCTGAATCTCGCTCCGGTCGTCGATCTGCATCTCAACTCCGCAAGCCCGGCGATCAATGCGGTGGAGCGAAGTTTTTCCCGCGATCCGGATACCGTGATTGCGCATGCCGGGGCTTGGATCCGCGAACATCGTCAGCAGGGAATTCTGTGCGCACTCAAACACTTTCCGGGACATGGCAGTGCCGATCAGGATACGCATCACGGTTTTGTGGATGTCAGCAACAGCTGGCTGGCCGAGGAGCTTATCCCATATCGCGCACTGATTCGGGAAGGGCTGGCGGATCTGATCATGACGGCTCATATCTTTCAGGCTGGGCTCGATCCAAAATGGCCGGCCACCCTTTCAGAGAAGATCATCGGAGGGCTTCTGCGCCGGGAACTTGCCTATCATGGAGTGGTGCTTTCCGATGATTTGCAAATGAAGGCCATTAGTTCGCATTATTCGCTTGAAACCGTAATTTATCAGGCGATAAACGCCGGAGTCGATATCCTGACCTTTGGGAATAATCTGACTTATGACGCACAAGTGGTCCCAAAGGCGATCGCGATTATTAAAGATCTCGTGGCGCAGAAAGCTGTCTCAGAGCAGCGCATCGGCGAATCTTTTCAGCGAATCTGCCGATTGAAAGAGCAATTGAGCACTCCTTGAAGCATCTTGCCGAATCAAAGAATTCTATGAACGTGAAACAGACTGACGTGCTGCATATCGCGTCATCATAGAGACACGAAAACACTTCCCATGACAGGTTCAAAAAAAAAAGAACGGCTCGATAAGCTGATGTTTGCGCAGGGATTGGCGGAAAGCCGCGAACAGGCTCGTCGTTTAATCTTGGCAGGTCTCGTGATTGTGGACGAGCGCAAGATCGATAAGGCCGGTACTCCTGTGGCTGAAGAAGCACACATTCGGGTTCTGGGGCGGGAACACAATTATGTCGGGCGTGGCGGTTTGAAGCTGGAGAAGGCGTTAGAGGAATTTCAGATCGACCCAGCAGGGAGGGTGGCGATCGATATTGGCGCTTCAACCGGTGGATTTACCGATTGTTTATTGCAGCGAGGTGCGCGAAAAGTCTATGCAGTAGATGTCGGCTATGGACAATTGGCCTGGAAATTGGTCAGGGATCCACGTGTGTTTAACCGGGAGCGTACAAATATCAGGCATCTTGCGCCAGAGGATATTGAAGAACAATTTGACCTGGCAACGATTGATCTGGCATTCATTTCCCTGACAAAAATCCTTGAGCATGTGAGCTGGCTTCTGAAAGCAGGGGCCGAAGTCGTTGCGCTGGTTAAACCGCAATTTGAAGTGGGCAGGGGGGCAGTCGGCAAAGGAGGTATTGTTAAAGCCACAGAGCAGCACCAGCAGGTACTTCAAAAGGTGGGGGATTATGCGGAGGCAGTTGGTTTTGTGCTGGGAGGCGTGGTCGAATCTCCGATTAAAGGCGCAAAAGGTAATACGGAATTTCTTATGTATCTGCGCTGGAAGTTCTCAGACGACTTATGAAAAACCGCAGGTCCAGAGTCGAGCTGGCCGGCTTCAGATCCGTCCCGGGACAAAGTCGATTTCTCTGACCGTGATGTTTATACGGTTAGTGTGTTCGCCGAGTTTATGCATCATCAAACGGATATCATGCTCGACGGTCAGGACTTCGGCATACATCACCACATTATTGAAATGCTGAATACGCAGTATTTCTTTCTCATGAGGAATGTAACGGGATTTGACCGTTGCGATCAAATTGACCGGGTCCATGTGGAGATGGTAGATATGCAGGTCTGCCATACATCCTTCCTTTATGACGGTAATTTCAATCAGAACGCTCCTGAAAAACCGATATTTTCTTGACCGGATTCACTCGTTGCGTTATAGATTCTCTTTATGGTGAGAAAACAGGGCCCCGGTTCTGGTAATTTGTCAAGGAAAACCTGTGAAAAACTGCCGCCGGGGCGATGAATGTGATCGTTGTATGCTGTAAAAATGTTTGAATCTGGAGAAGAGCTTGGTCTGTGCCGCCAGCGTGGGAAGGCGCAACTTGTTCTGTGACGGAGGACTGTGTTCTTCACATGTTACAGCATCTTTACAGCTGAGTCAGATATGCCAAAGATTGCGTATTTTGAATGCTTTTCCGGGGCAAGCGGTAATATGATTTTAGCGGCGTTGCTAGACGCTGGTCTGACAGCGGAAAGCCTGCGAAACGAGCTGGATAAGTTGAACCTGTCCGGTTTTGAGCTGAACGTGACACGAGTCACAAAGCATGGGATCACAGGGACATTTGTGGAGGTGCTGACTGAAGAAAGCCACGCCCACCGCCACTTAGGCCATATTGTCGACATCCTGGACAACAGCCGGCTGGATGAAAAGGTCAAGGCAGATGCGAAACGAATTTTTACCCGTCTGGCAGAAGCCGAAGCGAGGGTCCATAACACCACAGTGGAACGAATCCATTTCCATGAAGTCGGTGCGCTGGACGCGATTGTGGACATTGTCGGGGCAGTCGCGGCTTTGCGTAAACTGGACGTGGAAAAAGTTGTCGTGTCGCCGTTCTCTCTTGGGACAGGATTTGTGAACTGCGCTCATGGTACAATGCCGGTCCCGGTTCCAGCCACTGTCGCTTTGCTGAAAGGCAAGCCCACGCGCTACACCGATATCGAAGCCGAACTTGTCACACCAACCGGCGCGGCAATTTTAACGACTCTTGGTGACGACTTCGGAAGTCCTCCTGATGGTCCATTCGAGGCTGTGGGCTATGGGGCCGGCAGCCGCGAGCTCCCAATTCCCAACTTGCTGCGCGTGCAACTCGGCGAAATGGCTGTGAGAGCAGCTTACGATTCCGATACAGTCATCCAAATCGAGGCCAATATTGATGACATGAATCCTCAATTGTTCGATGTTCTGTTCGACAAATTGTATGAAGCCGGGGCGCTGGACCTGTATATCACTCCTGTGATTATGAAAAAAAGCCGTCCGGCTTTTCTGCTTTCGGTACTGACGTCAGCGGAACGGCGTGAAGCAGCGATCGATCTGATCTTACGTGAAAGTACAACGATCGGTTTACGGTGGCATGAGGTGCGTCGCGCAAAAGCGCAGCGGGAATCGTACACGATTGAGACGATATTCGGTGAGATGACAGTCAAGGTTGCCCGCCTTGGAGGGCAAGTCGTGAATGTTCAGCCGGAATACGACGATTGTAAGCGACTTGCTCAGCTTCACCCTGAAACTCCTGTAAAAGACATCTATCAGGAAGCCTGCCGACAAGGCCGTGTGATGCTGGAAGAGAGCCGATAGAAAGCATGTATTGGATAAAGGCCGTGTTGCGTGCAGATCGCAAGCCGGCAGCCAGAATCTTTCTGGGCTGTCTGTTGCTGCTGATTGTGGTCATGCCCTTTGATGAAGGCGGCAATGGCTATATCGTGCAAGCCTTCACTCACAGCTCTCTCCTCTTCTGCGCTGTGATCTGGAGCGTACAGACGCTGCGGCAGGGAAACGCGTTCTTCCGCGTGGATCCTCTGGACTGGATGCTGACAGCTGCGCTGATTTGGCTGGCTGTGAATACGTGTTTTTCGGTCTATCGCTATGCGGCCTTTCTTGAACTGGTTAAGATCTGTTCCTATGCGGGCGTCTTCTATCTGTGCCGACAGCTGTTCCCGTTTCGTGCATTGCGACAGCTCCTGCTGGCGACGCTTTTTACCAGCAGCGTTTTGCAGATGCTGATCGCCTGGGGATGGATGCTGACCGAACGCCGCCCGGCGCTGCAGGCGGATTTTATTAATCCGAATAATTTCGCGTGTTTCATGGTCTGTGGAGTGAATATTGGGCTGAGTATTCTTATCTTTGCGGATCCGCAGCGCTCCCGTCGGCATACGCAGGTCTTCAAGATTGTGATTGCTATACTGCTGTGCTGTCTGATCGGGACCATTATCAACGGCGGATCACGCGGAGCGATTCTGGCTTTTCTGGGGAGTGGATTTTTTATCTTTATCCTTAAAAAGCGCCGTTTGGCGCTGTGCTTTCTCTTGCTGTGCTGCGTGGGCTTTTTTCTTCCGCTTCCCGCAGGCAGCATCTTTGAACGGCTGCAAAAAAAGAGCGATCAATTTGCCTACGAACGTATCGGCATTTGGAAAAGCAGCGTTGCAATGGCACGCGACAATTACCTGAGAGGAGTGGGGCCTGGGCAATTCGAATATGTGAGTCCGGCCTACAATTTTCCGGTAGAGCGGGCGATCGCCCGCTACGGAAAAAACATCAATTCCGCTCATAACGATCTCTTGCAGATTCTCGATGAACTGGGGCTTCCCGGCCTGGGACTTGCGCTCGGAGAATTGGGGCTGGTGATCGTGTATGCACTGCGTCGTTTTCGCCGGAAGCCGTATTCCTGGACAGAGGTTGCGGCTCCGGCAGTGTTGCTGGGAGGGCTTCTTCAGGGCACATTTTCCTGTCTCCTGGCCTCCCCGGCGATCGCTCTTGTGATGACGCTCGCCTGCGTCCTTATCCTCGAGTCGAAGCCCCTGAGAGCCCCGATAGCGCTGAAATTTGCGGTCCCGAAGCTCTGTTGTCTCCTGACTCTGCTTATGGCTGTATATGTTTTGCTGTACGCGATCGTCTATCCCTTGCTTGGACACAGACACTATCTTGACTACCTTCATTTGAAAGAAGAGCATGAGCTTTTACGCGCAATTCCACATCTTCAGGCTGCAATCGATACTGTTCCGATTCATCCCTTGTATTTTTATGAACTCGGCCGTATCTATATGGAAGCGTTCAAAAAAGCCCCGGATTCCGAACTCTTCAGGGGCGCCCTGGATGCGCTGGACAAAGCTGTCCGCTATAATCGTCGTTATTATAAATTTTATGAAACTCGCGCAATATTGTACAAAGAACTCTTTAAGACGCTTTCGCCGAACAGAGCAACAGCCGAAAAAGCATTGCGCGAGTATGAGCTTGCCTTGCAATATAATCCGTTTAACCCGTTTCTCCTGTTTTCCAGAGCAATGATCTATGCCGACATCGCTCGCTTCGATGCTGCGCTCGAACAGTTGTACCAGGCGCTGGCCATTGAGCCGAATTTTGTGGGAGGTCGTCAGATGATCGCCAAATTACTGACACGGCTTGGCCGGGAAACAGAGGCGGAACGTTTTCGTCAGGAGGCTGCGGAGCTCCACCAGCAATACGCTGCGAGAGCGGCAGAGTCGCATTATACCTTTTCTCTTCTCCGGTCTCTTGAATAAGCCGGAGTGGTGGAATGACGGACTAGCGGCATTTGAGTGTCAGAGCTTTGGCAGCCCAGGCACGGCAGGATGTCACTATGTTGACAGGAGGATCGTATGGCACGGATTTTTGGTCAGGAGTACAGTAGAGATGAACTGTTAAAGCGGGTCGGCAGCATTAGTCAGCTCGGTGGAGTCACTGCGACGGAATTCAGCGATGGGAAAGCGCGGGGAGTTCGAGCTGCAGAGTTCAATACCGGTTCTGGTCTGCATTTCACCGTGCTGCTCGACCGGGGGCTTGATATTTCAGCGGCAGATTATTGCGGGCGTTCGCTGTGCTGGCAGTCAGTAACCGAAGACCACGCCTCGAACTGACCATGCCCGCCGGGGGCTGGAACGCTTTGCAAGTTTTCAGGAGCCGACGCCGAATTTTCAGGAACAGGTCTACTACCATGATGTCAAAGCCGATGAATACGGCTATGTATACAACGCCTTGATCAATAAAGGCTTTCAGGATGGAGAGGGCTTTGGTTTGTATATCAAACAATTGCCGGTCCTGATTGAGTGGAAGATGAACGGCGAAGGAACCTATGTTGTCGGTATGGAGCCGGGCACTAATATCGTCGATGGCCGTTCGCTGGAGCGGAAAGAAGGTCGTTTGAGGATATTGGCCCCTGGGGAAAGCTGTCTGTATAATCTTGAAATCGCTGAATTCGAAGAATTCGTGAAGAGCGTTCAGGGCTGAAGCTCTTTGCAGAAGGGCAAGCCTGCATGATGTGTCCCCTACAGTATCGGTCGTTCCCGCCAGCATGTCCTGCGGAGACCGCGTGACTTCAATCGCCTGCTTACGCGATGAGACATGTTAACTCACGTGGATGTCCGCAGGCGCATCCGCGCATCAAAACTGATGTATTTCATGAGAAAATCCCCTCTTGTCCTTTTCGAGTGCTGAAGTGATGACGTGCCAGAATCGTCCTGATCATTCCTTCCGACACTCCGGTTTTCCCCAAGTAACACCCTCTTATCCTGCTGCGACAAGAGACTGTCCCGGCAAGCGTCGCGTTAAAACCGGGGTCTTGAACGCAGAGAAATGTTTTGCAATGCAGGTTTCAATTGACAAGTTCTGTTTAGTGCTGTCTGCTGTCGACCAGTGCCGGAGCATTGAGCACTGCAGCCGTCCGTTTCATTATGCCTGTGGAAAACCTGGACATGCGGGACGTTTGACGCCAATGAGCGCATTCAGCAACGATGAGTGAAGAACACATTGTCGATAGAAAGATGTGGCAAGAATATTTTTACAGTATTGCAAAAATTTTATCATATAAACGAATGAAGTTATGATGCAAGATCCTTCCACACAGGACCAGTTGCAGCGCGAACTCGATGAACTTCGACAACGTCATCAGGCCTTGCAAAAGCGGATGCAGACCCTCCAGGCTAAACTTAAAAGGCAGGATGCCAATCTGTCCAGGGAGAAGACAGCGCGTCGATTGATTGAAAAACGCTTCAGAATTTTTCAGAATGCGGTCGAAACGATGCATCTTGGAATCACGATTACCAATCTCAGTCGGAAAATCGTGTATGTCAATCCGGCAGATGCAGAGATGCACGGCTATCGTCCGGGAGAGCTGATCGGGCAGAATGTCGGAATCTTTGTCCCACCCGAACTGCGGCACAATGTGACGATAGAAGAGGTGGAACAGCTCAGAGGCTGGGTTCGGGAGAGTCTGAATGTTCGAAAAGATGGAAGTCGCTTCCCTGTCCACCTCATGTCCGATCTTGTGAAAAATGATGAGGGAGAGCCGATCGCCATCATTACGACGTGTGAAGATATTACAAAGCGTTGGGATATGAATAATGCACTGCGCCACTCCGAATGGGAAAAATCGCTGATTCTTGACAGCATGTCGGAATTACTGCTGTATTATGATAAGGATCTGAACATTCTCTGGATGAATCGGGCCGCATCATTGACCTTGCAGAAAAGTACTGTAGAACTTATCGGGCAGCCTTTCCAGGATGTCTGGTGGCACAAAGACGTCCCTGAAATACAGGAACTCTGGAAAAAAGTGCTCGAGACCCTCAGCCCGCAGGAAGGGAGATTTCCCTCGCCCGGAGGGGGAACCTGGTCCATTCGCGTCTATCCGATTTTTGACGAGTATCAACAGTTCCTGGGCCTCGTAGAGTTCGCGCGGAATATTAGCATTCAGCAGCAAGCTCTCGCCCGAGTTGAGCATCTGAATGCTGTTCTGGAAGCCATTCGCGGTATCAGCCAGCTTATTATCCGAGAGAAAAGCCCGAAACGCCTCATTCAGTCTGCCTGTGATAATCTTGTTGGAGCAAGAGGCTATGCAGGCTCATGGGTCATTCTCCTGAATAAAGCTGGGGAAATCGTGCTGTCTGCCGGGTCGACAGCTCAAGACGGCGAGATCTCACAATACGTCTCCGAATCGCTGATGCAAGAAGGTTTATTCTCCTGCCTTGGCCGAATTGTACAACACCCTGAACGAAGCCTTTTCGAATACTGTGAAGGGATGTGTAAACAGTGCTGCTTTGGACAAAGCCACAAACAGAACGAAAAAGCTGCGATTAAAATCTGCTACAACGACACGCTGTATGGTATCCTGTTCGTCGCGATTCCTGATCATCTTGCCGCCGATAGAGAAGAGTATGCCCTCCTGGAAGAAATTAGCTGTGACATGGCCTTTGCTCTTTATAATATCGATCTTGAACGCCGGCGGGACTATGCTGAAAGAATCGTTCGGTCAAACGAGCAATGGCTGGCGGCGACGTTGAATAATTTGAGCGAAGCCGTTGTGACGACAAACGCCCGTGGTCTTGTGAGCTTCTTTAACCCGGCTGCAGAGCGTCTGACCGGATGGAAGGTTGATGAGGTCATGGGAGAAGACATATCATTTAAAGTCGTGAATACTGATGCATGGGAAGAAGAACCCCGGAAAACATTGAGAAGCAACGGTGAAGTACGTGCGCAGATTACAATCGTGCCGGGTGAATATACGATACTGATTGCCAGGGATGGAACGTATATTCCTATTGAGTATAGCGGCAATGCGATTGTGAACGATGAAGAGCAGTTTGTCGGCTTTGTGATGGTTTTTAAGGATATTACCGAACGGAGACAGATGGAGCTGGCCCTGGAAGCGGAGCGGGCGTCGTTGGCTGAAAAGGTGCAGGAGCGGACGGCAGAACTGTCCAGCATGAATGAGCGTCTTCAAGACGAGATTGTCGAACGCCAGCAGACACAGCTTGAACTCCAGAAGGCAAAGGAAATTGCTGAATCTGCCAGTTGGGCGAAATCTGAATTTTTGGCCAATATGAGTCATGAACTTCGTACGCCGTTAAACGCAATTCTCGGTTATGCCCAAATCATCAAGAACGCATCTAATCTGAGTGAGCGCCAGATGGACGGCATGGAGATTATCAACAACAGCGGGAATCATTTGTTGAATCTGATCAATGAAATTTTAGATTTATCTAAGATTGAAGCGGGGCAGATGGATCTGAATCCAACGAAAGTGGATTTTTTCAAATTCTTGGCGCATATTACGGAAATGATCGAAATTCGTGCCAAACAACGTGGGGTCGATTTTATCTTCAAGCGAGATCCGATCCTGCCTGCCGGAGTGCTGGTGGATGAAAAACGTCTGCGTCAGGTCCTCCTTAATCTATTGGGCAATGCCGTGAAATTCACGGAAAAAGGGAGTGTGAGTTTTCGTGTCGACGTTCTGAGGAATCGGCAGCACAGCAACCCTCGTGTGCAGACAGTTCGTTTTGAAGTTGCGGATACGGGAATCGGCATCGCTCAGGACCAGCGTTCGGCGATTTTTCAGCCCTTTCGTCAGGTAGGAGAGAAGCGTCATTCTGTTGAAGGAACAGGGCTGGGCTTGACGATTAGTCAGAAACTCATTCGCCTGATGAAGAGCACGTTGGTCATGCGCAGCAAATTGGGAAAGGGCACGGTGTTTCATTTTGATCTGATGCTCGAAAATTCCTCTGATTTTATGCCTCAGACAGAACCGGAGCGCCGGACTGTCAGCGGTTATACGGGCGAGCGCAAAACGATACTGGTTGTCGACGATCGTCAGGAAAATCGTAAGCTGTTGTACGATATGCTGGCCCCCTTAGGCTTCGAGGTTCTTGAAGCGGTAAACGGTCGGGAAGGTATGGAGCAGATTGTGAAGTATCAACCGGATATCACGCTCCTTGACCTTCGAATGCCTGTCATGGACGGCATCGATACTGTACAGGAACTTCGGAAGGATCCGACCTTTCGCGATAATATTATTATCGCTGTCTCGGCAAGCGTGTACGAAAATGATCGTCGGCAAAGCCTTCAACTCGGATGTAATGATTTCCTCAGGAAACCTCTTTGTGTCGATGAGCTCCTCGATCTGTTTCAAAAGTATCTGCATCTCACATGGATTTATAGCGACGACATCGACGCTGAACATGCCCGCATCTCTATCCCTGAGAGCACAGATTCGGGAGACCTGGAACTGTATCTGGCAGCTGAAGATCGGGAAATTTTACTTCGCTATGCATTGAGCGGACGTGTCAAGCCGTTCCTCAGCCACCTTGAAACCCTGAACGCGCGGCTTCAACCAGAGCTTAAAGAGCTCCGGCAACTGGCCAAGCGTTTTGAATTGAAAGAAATTGTCAAGCGTCTTGAAGAAGAGAGTCCCCAGTCATGAATATTGCTGAATCGATTATCCTTGTCGTTGACGATAACCCGTCAAATTTGAACGTGCTGTTTGATATTTTCAGCAGCCTGGAGTATGATGTCCTGTTTGCATCAGACGGCGAAACCTGCTTGAAGCTGGTCGAATCCGAACAGCCTGATTTGATCTTGCTGGATGTTATGATGCCGGGTTTCGATGGTTTTGAGACCTGTCAGCGTCTGAAAGCCAGTGAAAAAACCCGATCCATTCCGGTGATTTTTATGACTGCGCTGGCAGATACGGCGGACAAAGTCAGAGGTTTTGAGGTCGGGGCTGTGGATTATATTACGAAACCGATTCGGCCGGGAGAGGTTCTGGCGCGCGTTAAAACGCATCTGACACTGCGAAAAATGTACATGATGCTTGAAGACCGGGAAGCACATCTCAGATACTTGGTCGAGGAGAAAACCCGCCAGATTTCAAATATCACGCTGGCATTGGTCAATGCTCTTGAAAATGCCAACAAGTTGAATGATACGGACACCGGTAACCACATTAAACGAGTCGGAGAATACGCTGGGCTCCTGGCAGAAGGCTATGGCTGCGACCACGAATTTGTCAAGCGTATCAGGCTGTATGCACCGCTTCACGATGTGGGAAAGGTCGGTCTGCCGGACAGCATCCTGCAGAAACCCGGGAAGTACAACGATGAAGAACTTCTCAAGATGCAGTATCACGTGGAGTTCGGGGCTGAATTGCTGAGTAGCGTCGGCATTGATCCGATGGCCCGCAACATTGCCAAATATCATCATGAGCGCTGGGACGGTACCGGCTATGTTGAACGGCTTGCCGGGACTGACATTCCACTTGAGGCGAGAATCGTCTCGGTTGTCGATGTCTATGATGCCCTGATCAGCACACGCCTGTATAAGCTGTCATTTTCTGAGGACAAAGCCGATCGAATCATTCAGGAGGGGGCGGGAAAACATTTCGATCCTGATTTGGTTGAGGTCTTTTTTCAGAATAAGGACAGAATTTTGAACATCCGTTCGAAATTAGTCTAAGTTCTAAGCGCAATTTTGCGTGGAACGCGTCCTTGAGTATGCAAAATAAGGCGAAAATGTATGACGTGCTTTTGGTTCAATACACCTTTTTTTCTTCTAACGATTGTATTTTCAATAATAATACGTTGAAAGTTATTCACATTTTTATCCACAGGCTGTGGATAATTTTTTTTATGATTGCGGCGCTTTGTCGTATTTCTTTAAGCTTTTGTCCTGGTCTTCTGAAATTCTTCTTTCACCTTGCAGAGGATATCCGGCTGTCCGAGAAGATCGGCGCCGCACATTGCCAGGGCCTGGATGCCCAACAACATATTGAGCCTGGCTTCTTCGGATTTCGACGCCAGAGCAAACTCATGACTATGCCCGGGAGCATCCTGCCCAGGCCGGAAAATGCGTCCTGTTGGATGAATCGCCGGCACAAGCTGACTCACGTTGCCGATGTCTGACGAGCCGCCTAATTCTCCGGGATGCTGCTCTTCCACCTGCACCCCCAGACGCTGCATGTTGTCGGCATACAGTTCCATGAGCAGGTTGTTCGTCATCAGCGGTTCGTACATATGATCCCGATCGATCGTGATCTGTTCTCTTGTTCCGGTCGCAAGTGCTGCTCCTTTGACGCACTGTATGAATTGTTCCAGCACATTATAGGTTCGCTGCAATTCAGAGGCCCGGACGAGAAATTGTGCGCGAGTGTATTCTGGGATAATATTGGCAGCGCTTCCCCCATCTGTAATGATGCCGTGAATTCTGACATCATCCCTAAGCTGTTGCCGCAGGAGGCTGACACTGTTAAAAAGCTGGATCAGGGCATCCAGCGCGTTGATCCCGTCAAAAGGGCAGTCTGCTGCATGAGCCGCTTTCCCATAGAATTCTACAATACAGCTGACCGCCGCCAGATTCCATTTTCGTTTTATATCTCTGGACCCGGGATGAATCATCATTGCAGCGTCAATATCTTTGAACGCTCCATGTTGAATCAGCTCGATTTTACCTCCTCCGCCCTCTTCGTCAGGAGTCCCCAGAACCATGACGCGGCCGTGCAGTCCTCCCTGTATTTTAGAAAGCACAATAGCGGCCCCGACACTCATGGCAGCGATCAGGTTATGACCGCAGGCATGTCCGATCTCCGGTAAGGCATCGTATTCGGCGAGATAGGCCACTGTCGGCGCATCGTTTCCATCAAAGGAGTATGTGGCGCGAAAGGCGGTTTCTAAGCCAGCGAGGTCTTTTTCAATATGAAATCCGTGTGCAGCGAGCAGTGAGCATAAGCGTTCCTGTGCCAGAAATTCTTGTCTGCCTAATTCCGGATGGGCATGCATGAACAGTGCTGCATCCCACATACGCTGTTCAATCTCGCGGGCCTGCTTTTGAAGCTCTTGTTTGATCGTGTCCATATTCATCATTTGGATCCTCAATGTTATGTTGTGTAGCGATTGAGAGAAGGCCTCCCGCATACTGTCGGCGCGGGACCGTGTTGACGCGTCGGTATCTTCGTCAAAAAAAGCGGCTTTTGTCAAATATTTTGTGCCGGACGGACGGGAGTGAGCAGTGCGTGCTGACTGACGGAAAGCAGCGAGTGCTATGCATCGCAGCGTGTGAGGAAGCATTCATTCACAATCTTTTTTGAGTCGATCCAGGAGGTTGAGAGCCTCGAGAGGAGTCATATTACCGACGTCGAGGTCTTTCAGCATTGTCAATACCGGATGCGGCGGAGCATCGAAGAGGGAAAGCTGGGAAGAGGAGGCGCGATATTTTTTCGACGCTCGCCGGCCTTCTCGGACTACCGGCGCTTTTGAAAAGTGATGTGCTGCTTCGCCATGACGATCCTGTTCCAGATCTGCAAGGATCTCTTTGGCGCGGTTGATGACTGGAATCGGCAAACCTGCCAGGCGGGCAACCTGAATGCCGTAACTCTGGTCAGCACCGCCTTCGATAATCTTACGCAGAAAAATGACCTGATCGTTCCATTCTTTGACGGCAATAGTATAATTTTTAATACCCGGCAGCAGGGTGGCCAGTTCCGTGAGTTCGTGATAGTGGGTCGCAAATAAGGTCCGTGCGCCCAGAATGTGTTCGTTGCTGATGTGCTCCGCCACTGCCCAGGCGATGCTCATGCCGTCAAAGGTGCTAGTCCCGCGTCCGATTTCATCCAGCACGATCAGGCTTTTTTTTGTGGCATTATTCAGAATATTGGCAGTCTCGTTCATTTCCACCATGAAGGTGCTTTCGCCGCGACTGAGGTTATCCGAAGCTCCAATACGGGTAAAAATCCGATCGACCACCCCGATTTCGGCTTTCCTGGCCGGTACAAAGCTGCCGATTTGAGCCATCAGGGCGATCAAGGCCACCTGACGGATATATGTAGATTTCCCTGCCATGTTCGGGCCAGTGATAATCAGCAGGCGGTTCTCATCGCAATCCAGTCGAGTATCGTTTGGAATGAACGGTTCATCAAGTCTCATCTGCTCGATCACCGGATGGCGCCCTTCCACAATCTCCAGGCGATCGTCTCCGCTGACGTCAGGCCTGACGTAGTTGTTCCGATCAGCCACTTCTGCCAGGGCCGCTAGTGCATCCAGGACGGCTATCTTTTCAGCCGTCCCAAGTACCCGTTCGACCTCTTTTGTCACCGTGTCTCTGACCTCTTGAAAGAGGGTGTACTCCATCTCGACAATTTTATCTTCAGCCCCAAGCACTTTTGATTCGTACTCTTTCAAATCCGGCGTGATAAAGCGGGTCGCATTCACGAGAGTCTGTTTGATAATATAGTGTTCCGGCACAAGGTGCAGGTTTGCTTTGGTGACTTCGAGAAAGTATCCAAAGACCTTGTTGTATTTCACCTTGAGCGAGTTGATGCCGGTTTTCTCTCGTTCCTGCCGTTCCAGGCCGACAATCCAGTTTTTTCCTTCTCTGCTCATTGCTCGCAATTCGTCCAGCTCTTCGTTGTAAGCCTCACGAATCAATTTCCCTTCCCGCAGCGTCATCGGCGGATCGTCTGCAATGGCGCGTTCGATGAGTTGAGCGATGTCCTGCAGCTCGTCACAGGAGTCCATCAGATCGCGGGTCAAGGCTGCGGCAGCATCTTTTAAAAGCAGTCGAAGACCCGGAAGACGATGCAGGGAAGCTTTCAAGGCCGTGAGATCACGGGCATTGGCAGCGGAAAGTGTCAAGCGCGTGATAAGGCGTTCCAGATCGTGAATGCCTTGCAATTGATCCCGCAGATCGCCCCGCAGAATCAGATCGTCTTTCAATTCCTGAACAGCCTCCAGGCGTTTCCGGATCGCCTCGACGTCCACCAGAGGATGGCGCATCCATTTTTGGATCATGCGGCCGCCCATTGAGGTCATGCTCTTATCCAGCAGCCCCAGGAGCGATCCGGCGCGGCTGTGCTCGTTGATGGTCTTATAGAGTTCCAGGTTGCGTTGCGTGGCCGAATCGATCAGCATCACATGTTCATGGCGCAGGATACGTAGTTTGCGGATATGTGAGAGCGACGTTTTCTGGGTGTCCTGAAGATAGTGTAACAGCGCACCGGCGGCAGAGATGCCTGATGAAGCCTCACGACAGCCGAAGCCTGCCAGAGAATGTATTTCAAAATGCTTCAGGAGCGTCTCTGTGGCATTGCGCTGCTGAAAGGCATACGCCGGAAGAGTCGAAACACAGGCAGCGTGATACAGGTCGATTGTCCGGCGGGCCTGGCTTTTTTCAGCAGAGTGATAGGCTTCCGGCACCAGGATTTCGCTCGGGGCAAAACGCTCAAGCTCGTCCTGAAGTCTTTGAAAACACTGCGCTCCAGACAGTTCGCCGAGCTGAAATTCTCCGGTCGAGAGATCCAGAAAGGCCAGGCCCAGCTTTTGCTCCTGACGCGAATGCCGGCTGTGTTCATCAAAATCCGGCGAGAAAACCGCAGCAATAAAGTTGTTTTCCCTGGCTTCGAGCAGCGAGCTGTCCAGGACAGTGCCGGGAGTGACGATACGCACGACTTCGCGTTTTACCAGGCCTTTCGCTTTTTTAGGGTCTTCCACCTGCTCGCAGATCGCCACCCGAAAGCCTTGTTTGATCATTCGTGCCAGATATGAGTCAACGGCATGATAGGGGATACCGCACAAGGGAACAGCATGAGCCTGACTGCTGGAATGCCTTGAGGTCAGGGTGATTTGCAAGGCTTTTGACGCAATTTCCGCATCGTCGAAGAACATTTCGTAGAAATCTCCCATGCGGAAAAAGAGGATCGTATCAGGATGTTCAGCCTTGATACGTTTGTACTGCCTGATCATTGGGGTTTCTGCTGCCATACCAGATTAGAGCGCCGCAACGACATACGAAGATGGACATAGTGCGACAGGCTGTCGATCGTGAATTCGTGTCTGCTCACTCCTTAGACTGGAAAAAACTCTCTGCGGGCGTGTGCCCGTGTGGCGGGCTAGACCTTCCACTCTTCACGTTGGCCCTGGGAGAGGATTTCCGTCAGTTCCATTGAACTTTTTTCCATTTTCAGGATTAAACGATCGGCCCGCTCGGCAAAAAAGTTATGGAACACCAGCGTAGGGATGGCGACGGCGAGTCCGGCGGCAGTTGTAATCAATGCTTCGGAGATGCCGCCGGCCAATTTGTCGGCCTGTCCGATACCTTCCATCGAAATCACGTTGAAAACCTTGATCATGCCCCACACAGTCCCTAGTAAACCCAGTAATGGCGTGATACCAGCAATTGTACTGAGGATAATTAGGTATCTTTCAAGATAGGCAATTTCGTGACGGCCAGCGTCTTCAATCGCTTCTTTAATTTCGTCGCGGCCAAAGTAATATTTCATGATGCCAGCTTCGATGATTTTGGCAATCGGTTTGTTGCTTTTCGAACAAATCGACAAGACTTCATTAATATGTCCTTCAAGCAGCAGGCCCTTGATCCGGTTAAAAAAATCTTTTGGAATGACCTTGTCTTCGCGTAAATTCATGAAGCGTTCAAGAATAATCGCCACGGCAATCACAGAGCACAACACAATCGGCAGAATGACATAGCCGCCTTTTATGAGAAAATCAAGCATAGTTTTTTGCCCCTTTCCCGAATGTAATCGGATGGAATATCGCCTCGTTGCCTTTTAATGAATATCCTTACTTTTTCCACTTTTGTCTTGTCAAGAAATTTATATGGCGGGAATTTTTGAGAGTTGGGCAGACGTATGATTCAGCGCTATCGTAACGTGGACAGAGGACACAGGCAGAGTTGTACAGCCAAAGAGCAGGCTCGACACAGGTCTCTTTGCGGCGATAAAGCTGCTGCGAGTCATGTGATGAAGCCTTGAAGAAATGTGCTCCGTAATTTTCGTATAATACGGGGGAAAGTCGCTCAGCAAATTGATCTCATTGTCTGAAAAAGATATTTTTTCCTTGCACTATTGACGCGCGATCACTATATTAGTTCTAGACATTCGGTGTGAGTTGGATATGAGCGGAAAAAAAATTATTTGTGTGAATAAAAAAGCCACGCATTCGTACCTGATCGAAGATACGTATGAAGCCGGACTGGTCTTGCAAGGCACAGAGGTGAAGTCTCTGCGTAATGGACGGGCGAATCTGAAAGAAAGCTACGCAAAAATCAAAGGGTCTGAAGTTTTTTTGCATCAGTGCCATATTAGTCCATACAGCCATGGCAACCGCCAGAACCACGATCCGGTGCGGCCCCGGAAACTTCTGCTGCATAAACAGGAGATTCGGAAGTTGATCGGAAAGGTCACTGAGCGAGGCTACACATTGGTTCCGCTGCGCTTGTATTTTTCCCATGGCAAAGCTAAGTTGGAATTTGGGCTGGGAAAAGGCAAGAAGCTCCACGATAAACGGCATTCTTTGAAAGAAAAAGACGCAAAACGCGAGATGCAGCGCGCGTTCAAACAGCGTCATCAGTAAGGACTATTCAGCAAACAGGCGTGTCTTAGTGATCTTGCTGAATACGATCTCTTGCCCGCTGAGAATGGGGGCGACCTGGCTTCGACGGGATTAGTTGAGGCTTCAGTTGCGTGCCGAGGTTCCGAGGCCCTCGTTAAACCCGGACTACAACAACTGCAGACGAATACAATATGCCTGCAATGGCAATGGCTGCCTAGTGTAGCGTTGTCAGCATAACCGGGGACCATAAACTCCCCGGCGTTCAATGTGTGCTTTGTCCATGAGCCGCTGCGAACGTCATTAACGTGGACTAGCGGCTTTTCATGTGCGGGGTTGAGTCGCGAAATCTCAACTGCACTCGCGTGTTCTTGATTTTGTCGGTGGGAGCCTGAACATGTCAAAATAACACATCGACTACGCATGTAGACGCTGGACGCTGAATAATTTCGGACCGGGGTTCGATTCCCCGCGCCTCCACCATTCACGTTTCAACAACCGATCCTGTTGCCGCTTCCGGTACACGGAATCGGTTGTTTTTTTTGCTGACGTTTGTCAGTAAAATGGTTCCCTTCGGCTCTGAAGCAGAGCGCCCAGTAAATAATGACACCAAGTCAACTTCAGAAACTGCTGGCAGGCGGCGAAGGTCTGCACTGCGAATTCAAGAAGGCATACGACACTCTTCCGGCCAATCTGTTTGAAACCGTCTGCGCCTTTCTGAACACCGATGGCGGGGATATCCTGCTGGGTGTTGCTGATGACGGACGTATTGTCGGCGTCGCCCCTGAAAAAATTACCCGCTTCAAGGCCGATATCGCCAATCTGTCCAATAATGCTCAGAAAATTGAGCCAACGTATCTGCTTTTCCCGGAAGCATTGGCAATCGACGGCAAGACCGTTATTGTGGTGCATGTCCCTGTCAGTTCGCAACTGCATCGGGTATCTGGCGTTATCTATATGCGAAGTGAAGATGGTGACTACCGTGTCCATGGGACTCATCAGTTGGCTGGAATTATCAACCGCAAACTGGGTCTGTTCAGCGAACAGCGGGCCATGCCGCATTTTTCCATGGACGATCTGCGCGTTGATCTGTTTGAACGGGCCCGGCGGCTGATCACTGCCCACCACTCACAGCATCCCTGGACGGAATTATCGCCAGAACAGCTTCTGAAAGTTGCCGGATTTATGGCTGCCCACCCTGATG
>PDSJ01000035.1 GCA_002748425.1 candidate division KSB3 bacterium
GCCGACACTCTTGAAAAACGGGGCTTCGGTCGGGGCCAATGCCACCATTGTGTGTGGGGTGACATTAGGGCGATACTGCTTTGTCGGAGCTGGCACGGTAGTGATTCGTGATGTGCCCGACTATGCGATTGTGGTTGGCAATCCGGCGCGCCAGATCGGCTGGATGTGCGAGTGTGGCGAACGCCTGGATGAACAATGTGTCTGTGCCGTGTGCGGCAAAACGTATCAAAAGACTGAGAACGGCCTGCAAAGAGCATAAGCAACAAAAAAGTATGCTGAACATTGTTACTCTTGTCGGAGCCAGACCGCAGTTCATTAAAGCTGCGCCAGTGTGCCGGGCCTTACGGGAAGCAGGGCACCGCGAATTACTTGTCCATACCGGCCAGCATTACGATGCGGACATGTCTGAGATCTTCTTTCAGGAACTCCATATCCCCGAGCCTGCTAGAAATTTGGAAGTTGGCTCAGGCTCTCATGGACGACAAACCGGACACATGCTGATACGGATCGAAGAGGTTTTGCTCGCTGAAAAGCCTGATTGGGTGCTGATCTACGGTGATACCAATTCGACGGTTGCCGGTGCTCTGGCTGCGGTTAAGCTGCACATTCCTGTCGCCCATATGGAGGCCGGGCTGCGTTCTTTCAATCGCAAGATGCCGGAAGAACATAACCGCGTTGTTGCTGATCATCTCTCAGATGTGCTTTTGTGTCCGACCCAAATAGCAGTAAATAATTTGGCAAATGAAGGAATTACAGAAGGAGTGCATCTTGTCGGAGATGTTATGTACGACTCGCTGCGGTATAACCTTCACTTGGCCGAAGAGCGGTCACATATCCTTGATTCGCTCGGCTTGAGTCCGAAACGCTACATTCTGGCGACGGTCCACCGGGCCGAAAACACGGATACCCCGGAACGACTTCGCAGCATTTTCAGCGCCTTCGAACGCATCGCGCAACAAGACATCGAGGTCGTTCTCCCGCTTCATCCCAGAACCCGTAACAAGCTAGACGCTCTCGATCTTTCCTTGACGAAGCTTCGTATCCTTCCTCCCGTGCCATATCTGGATATGCTTGCCCTGGCTCAACACGCCAAAGCGATTTTAACCGACTCCGGTGGTCTGCAAAAAGAAGCGTACTGGCTGAAAGTTCCTTGCATCACCCTTCGCGACGAAACTGAGTGGATCGAGACCGTCGATACAGGATGGAATGTCATTGTTGGGGCAAACGCAGAGCTGATTGTCGAACAGTGCTTTCATTTCATAGAACCCGCTTCGCATCCATTGCTCTACGGCGATGGACAGACTGCCGGGCGTTGTGTGTCCTTGTTAGGGGCGGCTTGAAACCATTTTTTGAAACTGGACATTCGTCCTAAGCAAGGCATCGTAGTCTCCCTGAGCGACAATTTTTCCGTTCTCCATAACATAAATCACATCGCAGACTTTAACGGTGGACAGGCGATGGGCAATTGTAAGC
This sequence comes from candidate division KSB3 bacterium, assembly GCA_002748425.1. Classification (GTDB taxonomy): domain Bacteria; phylum Moduliflexota; class Moduliflexia; order Moduliflexales; family Moduliflexaceae. The sequence continues at coordinate 1,474 of PDSJ01000035.1, forward strand.
ATCGTTTTTTGGCCGCTCAGAGCTTTTAAGGCGTCTATGACAGCAGTTTCAGTGATGCTGTCTAATGCCCTCGTGGCTTCGTCAAAAATCAAGAATGCTGGATCGCGATACAGTGCACGGGCGATGCCGATCTGCTGCCGTTGTCCTCCGCTGAGGCGTATTCCGCGTTCGCCGACGATGGTGTTGTAGCCATCCAAGAGCTCACCTGTAATGAAGTCGTGCAAATTAGCGATCCTCGCTGCTCTTTCAACAGCCTCCTGGTCAATATTCTCATGAGGCACTCCAAAGGCGATATTCTGCGCGATGCTGGCGTCGCTCAGAAAGATGTGCTGAGGCACGTAGCCGATGTTGCTCTGCCAACGTTGGCGATTTACGTCATGAATTTCTTCTCCATCGACCGTGAGTATATCTTCCTGGGGAACTAACAACGCTAACACAATATCGATTAAGGTGGTTTTTCCGCAGCCTGTCGTCCCTACGATCCCTATACTGGTGTTGGCTCTAATGCAAAGGCTTAGGCCAGTGATCAGCATTTTTTCACTGTTCGGATAGCCAAAGGAGACTCCCTTGAGCTTCAGCTCGTCCTGAAATGGAAGAGCTGGGAGTATTCGTTCGTCATTAGTACGCGATCAGGCTGACGGCATAATATGGAAGACTAGATGCAACGATTGGACGTTTAGCCCCCATATATTCAAAACGTTTTATCGGCCAAGTATACAAGCTTCTGTATTCGGCAAAATCAGAACATCTGCCGCGTTCAGATAAGCACTCAGCCCCGGATATGGGAGATACCGAGTAAAAAAGTCCCTGCGAATCAAGCATCTGTATATTCTCCGACATACTCCCCTCTGAAGCGGATTTCCATGTAATTCATGCGCCTCAAAATAAATTCTTTTCCGATGGATAAGCTTAAAAACGCACAAGACGAGCAAGACTTCAAGTGAACGAGTATAATAGATTCCGTTCCGGATAAATAAGGTTGTTAGCAATGCCTTTAAAGAAAAAAAGATTCCCTGTGTATGATAGAGAAACATGAGAAACCGTGGGGGAAGACGCCATTGCAGAAAATCAGGGGATTTAATCCATTGAATGCTGAATGATTGGGCGATATCATACTCCTCCCAGAGATTTTTGACTTGCTTCATTCGTCGAGATTGCATACGGGTCGGCACAAAAAGTGTCACGTCTATTTCTTCAAGCTCCTGGAATGCTTCGCACATTTTCACAATATTGGATCCCATAGGCTTTTTCAGTTAGGATTATAGCAGTGGTGATATAGAGCAATTTCATTCGGGATGTGCAGGGAGCTTTGACAAGAGCCTGTCAGCATCAAAGCGTCGTAAGATTTCTTCCAAATAGGCTTGGGAGACAAGCTTGTACATTTTGGTTGGGAGTGCATCTTGAATTTTAACTAATTGTCGCGTAATTGGTTTGATGTTCTGTCGTTCCGAAATTGCCACACGCCCAATTTCGTGAAGAAGTCTGAGTTCTTTTGTCGCATATTTGACGTTTTTTCGGGCAACTTCCCGAAACGCATCGACGTCGTCTGTTATTCCACTATAGTCGTGTAAAACGATCTCGCCGTCAGGATAAATCAGATAATTTTCAAATAGATTTATATCGCTTTCAAAGAGATTTCTTGGCCATAAAACATGTTCATGAAAGTCGAACACTGCGCAGAGCCTGGCATGAATTTCGTCAAATCTTTGTTTTTCAGCAAGAGCTTTGAGAATGGTGATGAAAAGATACTCCTCAGGCAGCTTTTCCTGAACAACAATCGTCGACTCTTGTTGGAGAAGTCTTTTGGCAAGAAATTTGTTTTTAATGATCGTTCTCGGAAGGCGTAAATGCAGCGACTCTAACGGACAAATCAGTAGACGTGTTGCAAGATGTTTATGTGAGAGCCGGCTTATGCCTAATTCATAGCCTTTTAATACCTGGTTTAGAAGTGTTGTGTCAACAGCGCCATTTTGTTCTTTCCGGATGAGAGAGTGTGTGCGTTTTATCTGAATTTTTAACCATTGCAACGCCGGGTGTTTCAAAGGGTCTCTCAGGCCGTCCTGCATACGCCGCACACTACTCGTCATTTTTTTCGGACTAAGCTGCTTGATATGAAAGGGTTTTTCTATAACAAAAATCTTAAGCACTAAAGAACGTTCATCGTTCACATAAACCAGACTCAAACCTCCTTCAGCAAGAAAATCGTAACGATATTGTTGAACGAGGCGGACACATTCTTCTGCTGCTGTATTGAACGCGAAAAGGCGTTGAATGTTATCGTCTCTGTGTACCAGCTTTCCTCTGCAGGATCCCGGTGAGACAGGATTCTGCGATATGGCTGCCGAAGATTGTTGTCTACTCAAGAAGTCCTCTTTCTCATTATAATGTAAGCAAACTATGAATATTTGACACTGGAGTCCAGCACCCTTGCCCCGACAATATTTGCCTGACAAGTTTATCCGAATCTGAAAAGCTGTCAGACAGTAAAAATCACTTGTTGAGCAGCTATATTGTCAAAGCCGTCTTGACATAACGTTTGTCCTCAGCACTCTTCTATCTGAACTTTCTACAAGGCAGTGTTTTTGTCAAGGTTTTTGCGCACAAGCCTTCGTACAACTGCGCTGTTTCGACAACCATGCGGGTGACGGAAGGATTCTGTTGCAGGCGTCGAAAGCCTGCGTTCCCCATGCAGTGACGCAGGTCGCAGTTTTGCAACAAGGTCAATAGGGCATCGACAGCCGCTCAAGATCTTCTGGCGGCGTCAGGATGACTGTGTCCTTACCTGAGATAGATTCGATTCGTGACGTACGAAGTGACAATGGCTTTCTCATCGCCAAGCCTTGAAAGGCTATATTAGCGATCATCTTATGAACTTAACTGTGGAGGATCGTATTTCTCGCATAGCCAGGCTCATCAGCGCCCATATAATAAATTTTGAAATTTTCATACAATGGCCGAAATGCTCATTCTCCTTATAGTTGCTGGAGCATGCTATGGTAAAGCGACATCGTTGAATTGACCATTTTCACGACAGAAAACTCATCGATCAGACGCGCATAGCCAGATGCTCCCATCTCCCTGGCTAAGTCCGGTTGAGAAAGTAAGGTTCGCATCGCCTCAGCCAATGCTCCGGCCTGTTGGTCCGGCACCAGCACGCCGGTTTCTCCATCACGCACAGATTCTGGAATCGCACTCACATTGGAGGCAACAATTGCCTTTTTTAAGGCCATGGCCTCTAACAGCACTAATCCAAAGCCTTCCCATAACGAAGGGAAGACAAAAAAGTCAAAACCGGATAAGAGTTTAATCGCATCAGAGCGGTAACCGGCAAAGATAATAGTGTTTGTGAGACCCAAATCCTCTACTAAGGCTTCCAGTTCTTCGCGTAATTCGCCATCGCCAACAAGCAGGACGCGCAGTTCCGGAAATTCCGGAAGAATTTCTTTGACAGCCTCTAACAAATATCGATGCCCTTTCTGCTCTGTCAGCCGGCCAATCGTTCCGATAACCGGGGCCTCGTCGGGAATATGGAACTTTTTACGAACATAGGATGCATCGGCCTGCTCTAGGATCGGTGCAGCCTCTAACCCATAATGAATTCTGACAATTTTTTCAGGAGGAATCTTTTCAACCTCGCGTAAAAATTGCCCGACCCAGTCAGAGATGACAATCACGTTAGATATCAGCGTGAATGAGATGAGTATGTACAATATCAAAGCGCTCTTGGATAATATAATTCCTGAGCTTCAGAATAAGCTGTATACTCCCATACTTTGGGATGATCAGCATGGAAACAGTAACGCCCTGCAGGGCCAATGTCTGTTTAATCTCTTGTAATAGTTCAACATGCACCTGCTCAACCAGAATACACAATTCGACAGTAAAATGTTGTTTGTGAAGTCCTGACAGCAGCGTGAAAAGGTGATTCTCAGAACCGGAAATCCCTTTCATTTTTGTGATGTGGAGTATTTTGACATTCATACGAGATACTGAATGACGAATCATTGGAATATCTCCAGAGAAAACCGATCGTCATCACAATGCGGAACTCTGCGGTAAGGCTGAGTGTATTAGTAAGAGTTTTCTCTTCATAGCAATTTCTCTCTCCGAAGAGAAGCGAGGATGTCAACAAGTTGTCGAACCCATTTCTGAAGGCTGTGCTTTTCAATGACAATCTGCCGAAGCCTTTGTCCGATCTGTTGACGTGCTTCCTGGGAGAGAGATGCTGCCTCAAGAAAACGCTCCTTAATAAGGGAAGGCTCTGCTCCAACAACCCATCGTTCTGAGAGCTCTGCCCCTAACACTTCACGAAAAGATTGGTTACAGATAACAGGGATCAAACCACAGCTCATTGCTTCTAAAACAGCTTTATCGATCGCTCCGTCAGGACTGAGATTTACAAGACAATCCGCCTGCTGATAATAGCCGACAATCCGCTCGAATGGAATACTTCCAATAAAATTCACATGACTGTCAAGGTCTTTGGCGTGGATTTGTCGCTTCAGCGCTTCCATATAATGTCGGTCCCGGTCCGTAAGCGCTCCACCTACAATGTTGAGTTGCAGAGGACGACAGCGCTTGTCCCGATAAAGCAGATGAATCGCTTCGATCAGAAGATCCAGACGTTTTATGGGGCTTATGCGTCCAACAGTCACCACGGTAAAACTTTCTGAAGCTCCCTGATATTCTTTGGGCACAAAACGCGCTGTGTCAATGCCGTGCCCGATAATGTGAACTTTTGGAGAAGCAATGCGGAAACCCTTTTGATTCGAAGTGACGACCCGGTCAACAAGGCATGTTGCGAGTCGGAGCAGGTTTGTAACCGATTTATGAGCGTACCACAAGACAATCGGTATTTTTTTTATTTTGAGAAAGGGCGCAGCCATCACGGCAAAAAGCGGCATCATGTGGGCAAAACATCCATCATAGCGATATTTCCGGAGCAATCGAAACAGAATACGGTAGAATTCAATAGCACGACGGGCTTCGCTGTAAGCAAGTTCTTTGCCGACAGAGTAAACGTAAACTTTCTCTGGGACATCAATACGACCAGTTCTCATTGAGATGACGTCAATCGTTTCTGCATGAGAGGCAAGTGCCCGTATCCAAGACGTCGTAAAACCAAGAATCGAATCGTCGGCGTCTGTCGCTAAGTTAAACAGTAACAATCGTTTCATTACAATGTGACATGATTACATGCTTATGGGTGAGAGGGGACTGAAAAAAAGACTCTTCCCAGATCTATAACCGCGTCTCTTTCTTTGAACAGTTGATACACATTTTTTCCGAGAAACGTCGCAGGCATATTGAATTGGAAAAAAATGCGTCCCCCCTTCCGAGATCTGGTTTGTTTCTAAATCAAGATTTACAGAAAAATGATTGATCCGAACCAGCCTTTATCAACTGTTGAGAGCTGTTTCAAACATTTTTTGGTACTGCTCAACATAAAACTGAGGTGAAAAAAAATCTTTTGCAAATCGATATGCATTTCTTGCCATATTCTGTCTTTCAGATGGGTGATCGAGCATCCAGCGCATTTTGATTTCAAGAGCGGCTTCATCTCCAGGCGCGACAAGGAAACCGTTTATTCCATCACGCACAATTTCCGGAATCCCGCTCACCGTTGTTGCGATCACCGGCAAACCAGCAGCCATCCCTTCGAAGATGACCCGCGGGAGTCCCTCGGAGTAAGATGGAAGGACAAGCATTCCAGCCTCTTCCATGAGTTTAGCCAGCATTTGCTGTGGAACAACATCAACAAAATAGATCCTGTCCCCTAGCCCCGATGCCATCGCGGCGGTCTTAAGCTTTTCTGTATACCCAGGGTTGTCATTCTTCCCTACAATATCCAGCATTGCCTCCGGAAAGTCTTTTGCAAGGCGTTCAAACGCATGTATCAGATGAATAATGCCTTTTCGAGGGATAAAGACTCCCGCGTACAGAATTCTTGATGACAAAGTTGCGTGTTTTGCCTCCCCAGCTTCAAAAAAAACATCAATATCTGTCCAGGTGACAAATTGAAAAACAGGACACCTGGGTTTCCAACGTTCTACTTGTTCTCGGGTTGAGTTGGAGACTGCGCGTAGCAGATCGGCATGATGAAGCCCAAAACGGGCCAGACATTTCATCATAAATTTATGAACGGACTGTAAAAATACTCGTCGTTGCATAAAAAGGCTTGCTTCAAAATCGCCATGACTTTCTACGATAAGTGCCACAGGATGTCCAAAGCATCTTGACACGAGCTTGGAAACAGCTGCTGCAGCTCCTTCGTACGGCCCCTGAGCAACGATAATCTGAATATTTCGCCGCCAGAGAAGCCAGAGTGTCAACACCGGCGTTATGAGAAAAAATGTCAGGTAGCGTAAAACAGGGAATCGGAACGCCGGCAGAGTCCAAAAGTCAGCATAGTCGCTAAAATGACGAAAATGCGCTCCCTGTGAAAATCCAATAGCATATAATTGTCCTAACGAAGACAGAAGACAGAATTTTTTTCTGGTTGTCAAATCGAGCGGATATGCGTAACGCGCAGTCCCGAGAAAACAGATATTCAACCCTTCATTCTTCGTCATAGCTGCTTGCCTTTCAGGAGCATATACAGATTACAGGCGCAAGCCCAAAGTAGCATATTAGATGTATCACAGCTGACGACCCTGTTTTTTTGTAGTGGTTTTGTCAATATATTTTCATGCTGCTCCTAAAAATCAGACATCCAAGCATATATGATGACACGCTGAGAGAATAAAAAACGCTCTGTTTTCGCACAGGAGAGCACTCTGAATAAGAGAATCTATAACGTGGATCGGGAAAAGCGGCACAAGACATTCAGCGTCTCCCGCAGCAACCTTTCCCAGCTCGTTTGCAGGATCATACATGAAGCTCCACGTGTAAGCCTTTCCCGTAATGCTGAATCAGACAATACGCTCGTGATCTGCTCTTTCATGGCGGCCAGATCTCCCTGTGGGAAAAGCAGGCCGTTCTCCTGATGCGTTACAAGTTCTGGGTTTCCGCATACTGAAGTCGTCAGCACCGGGACGCCGAGCATCATTGCTTCAAGCAGCACATGTGAAAAACCTTCATAAGCGCTGTTAAGCACAAACGCCTCTGAGGCCTTCATATACGCAAATCCCTGCTCCCGCGACACCTGTCCGAGAAATCTTACCCGCTGAGTGATTTTCAGATCGTGAGCAAGCGCAGTCAATCTATTTTTTTCAGGGCCGTCCCCAACAATCAATAATTTCACAGCATCTCCAAAGTGGGGAAGAAGCTGGAGAAGCTGGTCAATCCCTTTCCAGGCAACGAGACGCCCAGTTGTCATAAGCACGAGATCGTCAGCAGAAAACCCAAGCTGATTTCGTATTTCGGTTTTTGAAGGCAGTTCTGCAGAACACGGCTCAACCGCATTATAAATGACATGAACACGTTCGTCTGGAACTCCCCACCCGCATACCAGAGTTTTGAGATATTGACTGGGAGTGATGACTGTTTCTGCCTGCCTTGCGCAGCAGGTGCGAAGCGCTTTATGCAGTTCGACCTTCCAGGCTTGGCGCGTGTGTTGAAACTTGTCGATTGCATCTGACGTGAGCCCGGTATTCATAGCTCGTTCCCAGGCATAATCACCGACCACTTTCATGACCAGCGCTTTTCGGAGGAGTTTTCCTGCAAGCACTGCCGGCAGTTCCAGGCCATTGATATACCAGACATCAGCGCTCCATCCCTTCTGGACAAGGACACAAAACAGCTTCAGTATCCTGAGGGGCAAAGGAAGCTTTCGGGAAACCTGCCACACTGGAAAAGGAGCATCTGGCGGATGATCCCCTAATGTAACCACCACCACCTTGTGGCTTTCCCCCTGTAAGGCCCTCGCCAATCGACTGACATAGCTTGCTGGTCCGCCAATATCCGGAGGAAAGATGCCTGTTATAAGACAAACGTTCATAGTCTTTGTAAATGAAAGACGTCCCAGTAGCGCAGCATTCGTACTACAGGCATCCTTTCACCATAGTGATCTTGATAACAGGAAGAAGCATACGGATAATTCATAAGAACATAGCTCAACGAGACACCTGCAAAGATCAGCAGACAAAACAGCCACTTCCGCTGCCGCGCGTAGTGAACTGTTCTCCATGTCGCATACGCTGCAAATATAGAAAAAACAGGAACAACCGGAAGCCGGTAGCGGGCGAGCGCAAAAAATATCAGGGTCGTTGCGAGCTGCACTCCGGCAAAGCCATACAGGATGAATGCTTCTTTCCAGCGTCTGCAGGCAAGCACCATTCCACAAATTGCCAACGGGCCCAGCAGGACAAAATTGACCCATGGCAGCCTGAGAATCCTGGATATTCCGCGAAAGACATAATAAGGGATATTATTCCCGATTTCATAGCCTCGCCAGAACAGTTTGAATTTAGTATACTCTAATTTCACATATTCTTTTGTTCGCTCTTTTACGTATCGAAACACTTCATCACCGTATGAAGTTCCTTCTTTTCTCATGCGTTCTCTGCTTTCTTTGAGAACTGTTCCTGAGTAAGAAAACTTGCCATTTGAAGATGGATTATTGCCGATCCAAAATGTGATGCCACCATTGGAATTTGTCCAGACCCAGCTGTGATGAACACCGGCATAATAGTTTCGAATCGATACTGGAAGAATCGTCAGGATCGCGACAATACCGATACAGCCATAATGCAGACATTTCCGCCAGAGCGATCCCGGAAAGCCAAAGAGCATCCAGAGAAAGAAGAACGGCATTAAAAGAACGATGTTCGCGCGCGCCAGACCAGTGAGGCCGATAACAAGACCCAACAAAATCGTTGTCCGCCAGGATAAGCGTTCCCTGAGTATGTACATTAAGCATAAGGTCGCAAGATTCAAAAAAACGATCAATGGCCCCAATAAGAGCGATGTGTCATAAAAGATCAGCACTCCGTTGCATGCACACAGAGCCGCAGCAGTATAGGCAACAGGATTGTTAAAGGCACGGCGGGCAATTCCGAACACGAACATGAGCGAGCAAGCGCTTAGGAACGCTGTTGCAATCCTCGTCATAAGCATACTCTCACCAAAGAGTATGGAACAGAGGATAAGATAGTATGAAATAAGTGGGGCCTGGAAAAAGGCTTCGTGAGTCAGAGACGGCCAATACCCCCGAAAAAAGCCTCTTGCAAAAAACCAGTAACTCAAATGGTCGGTGGTGTCCGGCAAAACATAAAATGACGAATCAAGTGAGCGCATTTCAAACAGGAATAACAGCCTGACCAGAAAAGCGAAAACGACTATGCTGGCCAGAAGAAGCGTATGGCGATTCAAAAATGTTTTCCCGCGCAATGCTTTTAACTGAGGGTAGTGGGCGCGAACAAGCAGCCCGAGAAGTAAAAGCACAAGTCCCCACTTGTAGATAATGCTCAAGCTCAGCGCGGCGCGCTCTCTTGAAAAGGTTTTCTCACACTGTGCTGTCCTGGAAGCAGAGGGAAAAAGGTAATCTGCAGGAATTCGTCGCCACTGAGAGCGCTTGTGGGTCTTCCAAACGAGCCGGATAAAAGGATTGTGTCCATCGCTGTACGCCTTGACACGAATACGATGTATTCCCGAAGAAAACTGCTGTTGTCGAGCAGGAAACGCAGGAGACCGCACTTCTCCGGAAATGCGTTTTACTGAAAGCGTATCAAGAGCAATGGAGATGTTTCGCCTGTCGGAAGAGCTGTCGATGACCTCAGACGGACGGACAGGGTTGGAATAAGAAAAGCGAATCCAAAGCACACTTGGCCCTGCCTGACGAAAAACACTGCGGGGAACGGAAACGGTATAGGTCTTCCAGTCCCAGCTCGCAGGGAATGGCACTGTCTCCAGAACGATTCCGTTCGCAGCGACAGTGACGTGTTGCTCTGGAGAACCCGGATATTGGAACGAAAGTGCTCGAAAGCTCAGGCGATAATCGTCAGGCTCAGGAATGCCAAGATAGACATCCGATTCTGCTCCAGAACTCCAGACAAATGTTTGAAGCTTATCCCCATCCTGACGGCTTTCATTATAAGACCAGTCTCCGAGAAACGCTCCGGCTTCAGGGCGTCCCGCATCGATTTCTAACGGTGGGGACTGAATAAGCCTGCCGTCAAGAGTCAGCTCTGTGGCACAATTGCTTTCAAGCTCAATGCCCGACATGGCTGTTGGAAGGTAGATATAGCCTTCCCATTCCACGCTGAAAGAAGACCCGGAAAAAGGATAACGATCATTAAAATCATTTGGATCGAAATCAATAAAACGATCGATTCTCTGACCCGGACGTTCAAAATAGCGCAGAGAGTCTACAGGCTTGCCGGAGAGATCGGGAGTCCCGTAATACGTTCCGAGCACGCCTCGCGGGATTTTTGTAACATGAAATCCTGTCGTCGTTACAGCCCCGATAATCACAGCGCTGCAGCCCAGCCAAAAGTACAGTTTCCCGCGATGTAAGGCTGTGATGGCAGAGTAATGAAACAGGAAAATCAGCGTCAAAATTCCAAGAATTGCAGCGACTCTGAGGTCAGCATCAAAAGAGACAACGAATGGATCGATCATAGAATGTAGACTATTTCAGTTGGGAAATCTGCAAAAATCACTCTACGTTTCCTGCTGAATTCTTTTTCTGCTGCACGGGAATCAATTCCACCGATTCAACCCGCAGTTCAGCGTGACCATAGAAATCCACCAGAAATTCCAGGCGTTTCATGGGATAAGCTGGATGACTCGAAAAGTCAAGGCTGAAGGGGATATCAAAGTCATAATAGACGTCAGTACGGGGAAAGTCGCTTCCACTAAGTTCAATGGCTCCGAACACTTCGTGCCGGTCGGCCATCACTTTTAATAAGGCGACCGGCTTCTGCGACGCTTCCATCAGCCGCAGCCTGAAACGAGCCACATAGTCGCCGGCCTCACAAATTCTGCTAAAAGGACCGAAGACCATGAAGCCAGGGCGATCGTTGGCGGACGCAGCTCTAACTAACCGGTTCGCAGAAAGTGCATCTCTCACATTTTTTCCGGTCGCGAGAAAGAGATTGCGGGCGTAATAGCGCTGGGGCAGTCTGGAAAATTTTTCCTGCAAACGGTAGCAGATCATATTCGAACTGCTGCCGACTTCCGTATAATAGCGGGAGAAAAATCGTTTCCGATCCGGAAAACGGTCCAGTTCACGAAGGCTGATAAACGCGTAATGATACAATATCCCCTGCCGGGCCAGTCCCTGCAAGTCAGCAAGGCTCCTGACAGCAGTTTCGAGATGATATTCAGCCCTATAGAAGTCAGCGAGCTGCTCTTCCAGCATTACGATTTGGTGACACTGCACAGGATCGCGTTGCAGCGTCTGAACCAAAGACCCCACATTCGCAGTACAGCAGTCGTTCATACGCTCATCGACACGCTCTGATACCGATGGATCAGTCCTGAAGAAAAGCGCTGAAGCAGTCGAAGTGAGACCGTAAGCCAGGATTACGGCAAACAGTATAACCCGAATTTTCCGCACTCGCTCAGCGTGTTGTCTGAAACTGAGAAAAGAAATTAATGAGAGCAGTCCCCTTGTTGCAAAGAGAGACCCCAATGAAAGGATGAGCAGACTGAATCCGGAAGCATACTGTTCGTCACGCAGAAACGGCAGGACCATAAGCAGTAAGATTCCCTGCTGTGCGATAAAAAAATATTCGCCATGTTCGCGTCCTCTTACAATCGAGATCAGTCCCAGAAGGCATAACAGCCCAACCAGCCAGACGGCGAGACCAGCATCCTGAAAGATCCAGCCACACTCATGCTGAAAAAAGCGCATAAGATCCTCTCCATGAGCACGATCTTCAAACACTTGGGGGCGCAGCCGCAGCCGCCAATAGAGCAGCCCCGGAAGCGTCGACAGGAGATAGAGCAGCAAGCGTGGCAGATGGTGACGCGCCTGAAAGGATTGGACATGCCTGGATGAAAAAAAGGCCGGAGCATATTTACAGACAGCCAGATGCCAAAGCCCGAAGAGTATAAGGCCGATCGGGGCAAAACCCATGAGCGGATGCAGACAGATCCCGGTCAGAAGCAGGACAGCCAGCCCCACGACCGACCACAAGGGTGCTCGCATATAGAAAAAAGCATAGGCCCCAAGGAAATACAGAAAGAATACACACAAGAAGCTTGCTGAAAAATCTCCATTGCGGCTGAAAAGAACTTGCCGGCCCGAAATACTGAGAAACGCTGAGATCAAAAAGGCTCCCCAGACGGCGTCTTCTTTGCGCGAAAGTATTCTCCAGGTCCAAAAAACCGCGATAAACGCCCCAAGACTGAAAAGAGCGGCCGTCACACGAAATGCCATCAACGGCGTCTGCCAGAGCCGACAGACCAGACGAACAAGCAGCAAATACAGCCAATACGCCCCTGAATTGAAGCTTTCCCAATACGTCCGCAGCCACTCGGACTCGGTATAACGTCCAAACGCCAGCCGTTGAAAAAAGCGCAGCTCATGCTCCGAACATTCATAGGTCCCCAGCATATAGCTCCGGAGGAACCAGGCTGCAAGAAGCACGGCCATCATGGAGCCTGTCAGGGAGAGACTCCCCTTTCTGCCGCCAAAGAGCGTTATGCTGAGCATCACAATGAGCCAGCCGACGATAACGTTGAGCAGTGTCACGCGGGAGAACTGCCAGGGCACGATCGGCTGGAGCAGATCCAGTTCATAAATATACCAGGGACGCGGGTTTGAATTGATTGAGCTCTGGATAATCTGAATATAACGCGCCTGGACGGCTGTGAAAGGAATCACCAGCTTGCCTCGATCAGTCAAGCCCGGACGGTCGTCAAGGGCAAACCAGTCCTGCCCGTTCAATGACGCTTTGAGCTGCCAGCTGAGCGGCTGCGCCTTTGCGTGCTGCCGGTCTACGCGCAACAAGATTCCGTTCATGGTCAGCGCTTTGCCGACGTCCACCTGAAAGAACATGCCAGAGGCCATCGGCGCATACGAGGACCAACGGGTTGCCAGATTACCGTCGACGGCCCGCCATACCAGCTCCTTGCTGTAATTGCTTGTGACGTTCCAGGAAGCCTTTTCTTGTACAGGCTTCCAGTTTTTCTCGTTTATCGCCAGAACCAGCAGCAAGAGGATCAGAATGCCGATGAATCCAGCATAGAGCCAAGGTCTGGGGCCTTGTTTCACCGAAGAGAAGAAGGTATGTAGCATAATAGCTGTATATACAGACGAAGGCCCAGGCTTTGTCAAGGAAAAATGCCTTCTGCTGACAGCTGTGGGAAGAATCGAATTTCTGCTTGACTTTTTTTTGAAAACAGAGCAGATGGATTCTGTCCTCAATTTCTTGACATCGGCGCAAGACACGTGATGCGACTAATGTATTGTATGACACGATCAGCAACTAACTGTATTCGATAATCGGAGGCGAAAAGCATACTGTATGACAGACGACACGCCGCGCATCTATCTTATCGACGGAACTGCACAGGTTTACCGGGCGTTTTATGCTGTCAGGGACCTTTCGACCTCAGAAGGAGTTCCCACCAACGCCGTCTTTGGCTTCATCAGGATGCTGAGCAAACTGATTCAGGACGAATCGCCGCGCTATCTCGGCGTCAGCTTCGATCTGCCCGGCCCGACCTTCCGGCATGAGATCTTTGAAGCCTATAAGGCCCATCGTCCAGAAACGCCGGAGGACTTGATTCAGCAAATACCCAAGGTCAAAGAGTTCCTGAAATGTATGCATATCCCGATCTACGAACTGCAGGGCTTTGAAGCTGACGACCTGCTGGCAACCCTGGCGAAAAAGGCCGAAGCCGACGGTATGGAGACGGTGATCGTCAGCTCGGACAAAGACCTCTTACAGCTTGTCTCCGATAAGATTGTGACCTTGAGCGAACGCATGGGTCACAAAGTTCTTTACACCCCGGAAAAGGTCAAAGAGAAATACGGCATTGAGCCCGCGCAGATTCAGGATTTTCTCGGCCTTGTCGGCGACAGCAGCGACAACATTCCCGGAATTAAAGGCATCGGGCCCAAAACCGCGGCCAAACTCCTGCAGGACTTCGGGTCGCTGGAAGACTTAGTAGAGCATCCGGAAGCGCTGAAGAGGAAAAAACAGCAGGCAAGCTTGCGGACCGGAAAAGAGATCGCCCTGCAGAGCAAGCTGCTGGCAACAGTCAGAACTGACGTCCCGATCGAGTTGAATCTCGGGGAACTGGAACGGAAAGAGCCGGATTACAGGGCCCTCAAAGACTATTTTCGTGAGTTGGAATTCTACGCCTTTCTCCGCGACATGATTCCCGATGAAGCATTGAGCTATGGCAGTCTTGCAGAAGTCGACGCTGCTGATGCTGGTCCTGACATATCATATATAACTGTGTTGACTGAAGAGGAGCTTGCAACACTTATCGCTGAATTGAACACGTCCGGCGGATTTGCCGTAGACACCGAGACAAGCAGCCAGTACCCGATGCGGGCTGAATTAGTGGGAATTTCAGCCGCCTTTACGCCACATCAGGCTTTCTATATACCCGTGGGACATCGCTATATCGGCGCTCCGCAGCAGCTTGCGCTGGACAGGGTCATTCACGCCTTCAAACCGTTACTTGAGGATCCATCACTGCCCAAATACGGCCAGAATATTAAATACGACGCGATCGTCCTTGCCCATTACGGCATTCAACTTAAAGGCATTGCCTTTGATTCAATGATCGCTTCCTACGTGTTGAATCCCTCGAAACGCAGTCACAAAATGGATTATCTGGCAGAAGAATTTCTCAATCACCGCTGTATCAGCTATGTCGAGCTGGTGGGAAAAGGTGCGAAGCAAAGCACGATCGATATGATTCCTGTGGACTGCGTGACAGACTATGCTGCCGAGGATGCCGACATCACCCTGCAATTAACGCAGGCGCTCAAGCCGAAAATCGAAGAGCAGCAGCTCCACGCGCTGTATAACGACATTGAACTGCCGATGATCGATGTGCTGGCAACGATGGAACAGCACGGGGTCAGCGTTGATTCTGCTCGCTTGCAGCAACTTTCCAGCGAATTCGCCAGAAAGATGGAGGCCATTAAAAAGGAAATTTTCGATCTGGCTGGGCAGGAGTTCAACATCAATTCCCCAAAACAATTGGGACCGATCCTGTTTGACACATTCGGGATGCCGCGCGGCAGAAAAACCAAAACCGGCTATTCCACGGATGTGGACGTGTTGACCGACCTGGCGCGCGCCGGCTACGAACTGCCTGATAAAATTCTGGCCTACCGGCAGCTCTCCAAACTCAAATCAACCTACAGCGATGCACTGCCAAAGCAGATCGATCCGAAAACCGGACGCATTCATTGTTCGTACAATCAAACAGTGACTGCCACCGGCCGTCTGAGCAGCAGCGACCCGAATTTACAGAATATTCCGATTAAGTCCGAGGACGGCCGCCGCATTCGTCAGGCGTTTATTCCGGAAAAGGGCAAGGTCCTGCTCTCCGCGGATTATTCCCAGATCGAGCTGCGCATTCTCGCGCATGTCACCGGTGATACAGAACTGGTCAAAGCCTACCGGGAAAACCTGGATATTCACAGCAACACCGCGAGCAAAATCTTCGGGCTGCCGGCTGAAGAGATAACAGCCACTATGCGGCGAGAAGCTAAAACCGTCAATTTCTCGGTGATTTACGGTATCAGCGCCTTCAGTCTGTCCAAGGATCTGAACATCCCCCGCAGTGAAGCGCAACGTTACATCGACGAATACTTTGCGCTGTACCAGGGCGTACAAGAATTTATCAACGCCACCATCGACGAGGCGAAAACGACTGGATATGTGAAAACGCTGCTGGATCGTATCCGCTATATTCCTGAAATCCACAGCAAAAACAGCAACGTCCGCCGCTTCGGCGAGCGCACTGCTGTGAATACGCGGATTCAGGGCACTGCCGCTGATATGATCAAGCTGGCCATGATTTCGATTCACAGGCAGTTACCCACAACATATCCGGACGTGAAGATGATCATGCAGGTGCATGATGAACTGGTCTTTGACGTTCCGGAAGCCCAGGCAGATGACTTTCGTGATTTTGCCGTGCGTGAGATGGAATCAGTTCTCGACCTGAAGGTGCCGATCAAGGTGGAAGCCCACTACGGCAGCAATTGGGATGAGGCGCATTGATCGGCGTTCCTGAACACGCTGAACAATTGCGCTGCAGAGCAGCAGGAACTGACAGAGCCTGCATCGCCGCGTTCAGCCCAGGGACATTCGCGCCGTCCCTTTCTCAGCATTTTCGTGCTCGTTGTCGACATTCATGAAGAAGTCAAAGCGCTCGACTTTTTTTCTTTACTTTCTTCAGACAGCCCATTTGGGTGGCAAAGTAGATTACGTTCTTAATGGCTGTCACAGAAACAATGACAGTGACGAATAACAGCCCCTCTTAGAGCAAGGACGCTTTTATGAGTAGATTATTATATGCGTCAGGCGTGGAAGAAGAAACATTTAACCAGCGTCTGCATGAGATTTGTTTTCAAACAAATTTCAATTACGACAATTTACTTCTGCCCTACGATATCAAAGCCCTGATCGCGCACGGTGAAATGCTTGGAGAGTGCGGCTTAATCCCTGAAGAGGACAGCAGACTGATTGTAAGAGCTTTAGAAGACATGCAGACAGAGGCAGTCGCTGGAACGCTGGCCATGTCGCCGGAATGGGAGGACTGCCACTCATTGATCGAAGCCGAGTTAATCGAACGCTGCGGCGATGCAGGCAAACGTCTGTATATGGGCCGCAGTCGGAACGACCAGATCGTCAGCGCCCTCCGTTTATACGCTAAAGATAAAATCAAAGAGCTGAGAACCTTGCTGAAAACCTTTATGCAGACCTTGCTGGACTTCAGCAAGCGTCATGAAATGGTCCCGATGCCTGGCTACACGCACACGCAGCGCGCCATGCCGTCATCTGTGGGCATGTGGGCTTCGTCCTTTCTCGAAGTTCTGCTCAATCAGCAGCAGACGATCGAGGCAGCGTACGCGATGAACGATGTCAATGTCCTCGGGTCGGCCGCCGCCTATGGAACCGGCTTTGCCATCGACCGCGAGGCAGTGACCCGCAAACTCGGGTTCAGCAGAACGCAGGTCAATTCGCTCTCCTGCCAGCTCAGCCGCGGACAGGTCGAATGCCAGACCCTGCAAGCGTTCTGGGGCGTCATGTTCGTTATCAACCGTCTGGCAAACGATCTCGTGTGGATGAGCAGCGCCGAATTCGGCTTTTTTACGATCGCCAAAAGCTGTACGACAGGTTCGAGTATTATGCCGAACAAACGCAACCTCGATCCATGTGAAATTATCCGCGGACGCTATCATATCTTTACCGGCTTTCTTGCCCAGGCTCAGTCAGTCATTGCCAGCCTTTTCAGTGGGTATAACAGCGACTATCAGGAGAGTAAACCAGTTTTTCTCGAGGGCCTCGAGCTTGTGGCCACTTCAATTGAGGTGATGACCATTATTATGGAGCATACCAGCGTCAATGCAGACAAGATGCGGGCCGCTTTTTCACCGGAGATTTTCGCCACCGATGCCGTCAATCGCTCTGTCACAGCAGGAAAGACCTTCCGCGATGCCTATCGCGACATCAAAGCACAGCTCGGCAGTGTCGAGGCCGAAGATCCGGCGCAGAACATCCGCAGCAAAACTCACCTTGGCGCGACAGGCAAGCTCGGCCTCGATCTGCTGGAAGCCCGCCTCAAAAGCTGGGAGAACTCATAAGCATCACCGAACGAAATTCTTTCGCTGCGCATCCTTGATGATATTGGACTAATCGCTGCAGCCGCTTTACGCTCAGCACATCTACAACGCTGACCTGTGACAGCAGCCACTGCCCGTCGACTTTTTTGAGAAGGCACTTCACTTCATGAGTTTCGCTGATCTTCGCACCGTCTGCCGATCTGCCTGTCAGCAGACCAGTCGTAAGCACCGCAGCGCTCTGCTCATCCAAAATGTCAATTTCCAGATCGTAAAATTTCAACTCGATCTTTGCATAGCGGGAACGCCCGAATGTGGCTTGCTGCGCCGCTTCGTCGGCATCATATCTCCCATTGACATCATACACAGAGGCTGTGACCTGAATGCTGCCGCTAAGCAGTTCCCGCAGTTTTCGGACTTTGCGTCCCAGCACAAGCTGTCCCTCTTCTCCGTCTTTGGCAGCCCACTGTTCAAGAGCTTTAAACTGCTTCTTAATACGTTTCGTATCAGTTGGAAAAAAATACAGCACTGCTCCGACAAGAAGGATCAGAGCAAGCAACAGACTGAGACCTTTGGTCTTTACCATAACAGTCTTCCTCCAAGACGCTTATGCGATGTCTGCCCGAAATCATGCTGCTCGATCGGCATACTGCGGTTATCGCCGATGACATAAACATGGCCTGCTGCAACTGTTCGTACTGGCAAATTCCAGCTGCAGGGCAGCCTCACATAGGGTTCCTCCTGCAGCGCACCGTCGACAAATAAGCGTCCGTTCCGGAATTCCACGGTTTCACCGGACGTTGCGACGATGCGCTTTAGCAGCATCACCCGACTGCCAGCCAGCCGCACCAAGACCACATCTCCGCGTTGCGGCTCGGACCACCAGAACGCCGGTCGCCAGAAAAAATGTCGGCTGCCGTCATGATAGCTCGGCTCCATGCTCGCCCCCTGCAGGCGCACGGGTACGATAATGTGGCTGAAGAACAAATACGCTCCCAGCGCCACCAGCACAAGTCGTATACAAAAAACCGGCGTAAGTTTCGGAAAGAAAAAACGATAAACAGGCTCTGAAAAATTCATCTCAGTCTTCTATAGCAGAACGCTGAAGCCGCGCTTTTGCCAAGAGCACTCCCGTGAACGATCTGCAGGCATAGCCCTTAATGCCTGAAGCTGCGTTGTCCGGTGTACACCATTGTCACGGCGGCTTCGTTGCAGGCCTCGATGCTTTCGAAATCCCGCAAGGACCCGCCAGGCTGAATGATCGCGCGAATTCCTTCGCGAATTCCTACGTCCACAGCATCGCGGAAGGGGAAAAATGCGTCCGAGACCATAGAGCTTCCAGGCAAACCACCTTTTTTCTCCTGCACCTCTTCATCGATTTCAGCCCTGGCTTTTTCGTTGTCAAACAGATTATACGGAGTTCGATATTTCTCCCAACAGATACGGTCAGCCAGTTTGCGATAGGCTTTATCTCGAGCGATTTCGGCAACCCCCACTCGATCCTGCTCGCCAGTGCCGATCCCCACTGTCACGCCGTCCTTCACGTAGATGATGGAATTACTGGTCACGCCCGTTTCCACCAGCCAGCCGAACAGCAGATCCTCATACTCCTTCTCCGTCGGCATACGATCGATCGTATATTCCCGCCCTTTATACGTCGTCTGAGCCGGTAAGAGGTCATTCTCAGTCATGCTTCTCGGAACAAAAGACCATTGTACGATAATGCCGCCATCCATAAGGGATCTAAAATCCAGCACCCTCTGACCGACAAACGTCTGTAATTTCTTCATATTGTCGATTTGCATGACCCGCATATTCTTTTTGCCTGCAAAAATATCCAGGACCCCGTCGGCATAGCCCGGCGCAACTACGACTTCGACGTAATTCCCGGCAATCAGTTCTGCTGTGCTGATATCCACTTCACGGTTCAACGCGACAACCCCGCCAAAGGCTGCGACTCGATCGGCCATCTCAGCCCGATTGTACGCCTCTGCCAGTGTCGCCCCTTTTGCCACAGCGCAGGGATTATTGTGTTTGACGATCACTGCACAGGGCGTATCAATAAAATAGCGCAAAATATTCATCGCACTATCTGCGTCGCTAATATTGATTTTGCCTGGATGCTTCCCGGATTGCAGCAGTTCGACGGCTGAAGCCAGATACTGCCCTGGCTGAATACAGCTCACGTCTCCCAGAGTTAAATTACCGTTCAAGAGTTTATACAGAGCAGCCTCTTGTCCCGGATTCTCACCGTAG
Source organism: candidate division KSB3 bacterium (assembly GCA_002748425.1). Classification (GTDB taxonomy): domain Bacteria; phylum Moduliflexota; class Moduliflexia; order Moduliflexales; family Moduliflexaceae. The sequence goes on from PDSJ01000035.1 coordinate 21,434, forward strand.
CGCAGCCCTTTTTCGATCCCATCGATCGACCATACGACTTTCTCATACACCAGGGTTTGACGTTTTTCACCCTCGATAAAGCTCACTTCCATCTTCTCCGGAAAACGATCGTCCATCATGACGTTGTAATCGGATCGAAAATCTTTGCTGCTCATAAATGCTCTCCCTTAGAAAGATATTTATCAAACGGCTCGTTCAAGGTCATCATACTCTCCTGCCTGCCTCACGTCAAGCAAGAAGGGATGCCTGAGAATTTTCTTTGGCGCTTTTTCTTGACAAACAGCCGTCACAGAAGACAGAAGGTGGGCTGCGCAAGGAGCCTTCAATGAAACCGATCCCGAAGATTGCCACGATTAGCGACGCCTTCAATTATTTCTTCAGCCTTTCCCCGAAATTCGGGACCTGGACGATGTCGCAACACGAACGGCGGCAGCGCCTGCCGAGAATGCGTCTCTTTCTCGAAGAGCTCGGGAACCCCCATCAAGCTTATAAGAGCTTTCATGTGGCCGGCACCAAAGGCAAAGGATCTACTGCGGCCTTTTTAGCCTCAATCTTAAAGGCTGCCGGTTATCGGACAGGACGCTACAGCTCGCCGCATGTCAGCGATCCTGCCGAACGGATCGCCGTATTCGATGCCAAGTCATTTGAACTCCCTCCTCCAGAACTGCTGACCGCTCTGACAGCACGGATCGCTCAACTTCACGACTCAGTTCCGCAGCGTCCACGAGCCTGGGCCTTCCCAGTGTGCATGTTCGAACTGCTCACGCTCTTTGCCCTGCTGTATTTTCGCGAAGTCGGCTGCCAATATGTGGTTGTGGAAACCGGCATCGGCGGACGCTATGACGCGACCAATATTATCGAACCGTTGGCTTCTGTGCTCACGCCTGTGGACTACGATCACACAGAGATTCTCGGCACCACGCTGGAGGAAATTGCCAGCCAGAAAAGTGGAATCATTAAGCCCGGAATTCCGGTATTTTGCAGCAAACAGGCTCATGAGGTGAAAACAGTCTTTCGGGAAGCTGCTTCATCTCAAAACGCCCCGGCTTATTTTCTTGACGAAGAAGCAGAGGAATTGTCGTCCTGCTTAAGCGCGGATGGTACGACGTTGACGCTCAAATTTCGGCACACTGCGTCTCGCCACTGTCGCTTAGCTCTTTTAGGCGACTTTCAGGCAGACAACGCAGCCCTGGCGTATGTCACGATCAGTAAAACGCTTCCGCAACTTCATGAGAAGACGATCGAACGCGGCCTTCAGGAAACCTTTTTGCCCGGGCGCATGGAACTCATCCTCACAAGACCGCCAATCGTGCTCGATGGCGCGCATACTCCGCTTTCTGTATACCGGCTGCTGGACTCATTCAAAAAAATTTTTCCTCAAAAAGGCATTCTCATTTTTGGCTCGGTAGCAGGGAAAAAACCAGCACACATGGCCCGGATTCTTGCTCCGGCATTTCAGAAAATTCTCATTTCCACGCCAGGCAATTTTAAACAAAGCCATCCTGATGCGCTCTGCAAAATTTTCCAGCAGCATCACGCCGCAGTATACCTGGAGAAGAATCCTTCAGCGGCGTTGCAACAGGCTCTATTATTCGCAGAGAACACGCTGCCAGTGCTGGTGACCGGCTCCTTCTTTCTGGTCGCTGACATTCGGCAATACCTGCGTTCACTCTCATGAGCCCGCACTCTTGTGGTCAAACTCCTTGAATGGAATCTCTTCAAGATGTCAAAGATAAGATTCCCTGGCTGCGGAAAAAATTGCTCAACGTGGCATGGGCCCATATACAGGAATGTTATGACGTCTGAGCGCAGTCTTCAATTCCCTCAAAACTACGCATGGACCAGACCGTATTGCATTTTTTACTGCAAAAAATCTTGACAGGATTCTGCGCACTATAGTTAAGTACCTGTATTCTCTCTGAATATGGTCCCATCGTCTAGCGGCCTAGGATATCGGCCTCTCACGCCGAGGACACGGGTTCGAGTCCCGTTGGGACCATACTTCCCCACGTCATGGTCTGAGTCTTCTCTCAGCAGGACAAAATTTCTTGCGCTTTTTCTCAACGCCAGAAAGCCCTCTGGCGCCTCCTGATCGTGACTCTACCACAGCTCGGGAACGAGAACCCAGGTTTCGATCATGTCGCATGACCAACTGCGTTCACCACAGGTCCAGGTGATTTCATACGGGTTGATGCGGATCTCTCCGTCGTCCCCTGCTGTAAAGCTGCTCACCGCAGTGCTCACCACCTCTTTCCGGCAGCCACGGTTCTCCAGCCGTATGGTGACGGTCAAACTTTCCGGATTCCGGCACGATGCCTGCACATGCCAACGTGCGCCCTGACCGCCGGAAAAGCTGAAGCCTTCTTCTTTGGCTTCGAGAATCGCGTAACCACTGTCACGACTGACGTTGGCTCCATTACTGAATTTACACCGTGAGCCTGCTGCAATGCGCTTAGAATGGATAAATTTATAGCTCCCCTCATAGGAGCAGATTCCAGACTCAGTCCGACTTTTGCCAAGGCTGTTGCTACCGATAATAAATACACAGCAAAACATCGCGAGCACAATCGTACAACGCCAGAGAACATACGTTTTATCTCGTTCCACCACACACATCGTTCAACCCTTTCTCCTTACTACTGATGTGATAGCTCCTTACCCCAGCCGCGTTGACGATTCAGGACAAGTTTCTTTTTCCAAATCGTCTCGGAGAGTATATACTGAAAAGCAACGTTTGTCAATCATTTTCAGAGAAAATTAGCTGACCTTTTAGCGCTTTTTCTCAGGACGCTGTTACGAGGACACGCTGTCAATTATGACAGGAAGAGCAACGTATTCAGGGCTACTACCGCAGCATTCACTGCCACTGCTTGCGGGCAGGCAGGCATCATAAGCGAATGAGGATGCAATGATCAGCAAAGTACTGGAAAGCAGCGGACATCATCTGAGAACGCGCTTATTACTCCAGCGACTTCCGGACATGAGGCAGAGGACACGGCAGCGGCGCCATATGCTAGTTTTTCCCCAGCTGATATACGATGTCCTTCAGGCGTTCCGCCTGCGCAGCAGCATCGAAATGCTCGTCCCGCAGCAGAGAGGCGGGAATCAGATCGCCGATCGTCACTGGTATCTGTTGAGAGCGCTTTGCGAACATTTCATGGCTCAGCAGTAAGGTGGAAAGGTGGCGGTTCACTTTGGCGCTCAGATAATAGAGCAGAGAGTTTCGGGCCTGAAGATGCACAGGCAGGATCGGCACATCATATTTGCCTGCCAACGTGATCGGGCCTGCCATCCAGCTTGACTCCCGCAAGCCCTGCCAGGAGAGCTTTGTGACTTCTCCGGCAGGGAAAAAAATCACTGCCTGCTCTTGCTGCAGGCTTTTCCGTATCGCCAGAATATTCTTCTTTTGTAATTTCAGCGCATATTGATCGTAAAGCAAAAACAGATCTCTGAGTTGTTCAAGCTCAGCAAGCAAGTCTGTCAGCACGATCTTCACATCCTGTCTCACCTGGCCGATTAACTTGAGCAATACCAGACCATCCAGCGGCCCGGTGGCATGATTGGCGACACAAATCAAAGGTCCTTCAGGAGGAATCTTATGCAGATCCTCCTCATCAAGCTGATAAGACACGTCTAAATAGCTAAAGACCGACTCAACAAATTCCAAATTCCGCCTGTCACCGTATTGTTCAAAAAAATCCTGTAATTCTTTAAAATGTACCACATGCTCCAGGATTTTCAGGATCGCCGCAGATACAACTCTGGGCTGTTTCTCAAAAAATCCCGGCCGTTTGGCCTCAATAATCGATTTCAGATCGGTCTTCAACATAACATTCCTCCCCCATCAAAATCTGTATACAATATCTTCTAGCGTCTTTACTGCTTTCTGACAAGATTTTTTTATCATTGAGACAAAAAACAGACCGCCAACGATCTGCAGGATCGTCAGCCGTATACAATAATCACACCCTTTTTCAAAGTCGTATCCGTAACTCCAGCAACAATATTTTTCCATAATTCCTCTATAATTCGATGCGAAATGCTTGACTTTTACAACAATCATTGCTTATATTGTAAGGTATAAGCGTATAAACCCCCCAAGGTCTTCTGGCAATGCAAGAGGGACGTTTTTATGAAATCCAGTCTACTGCTCTCAAGCCTTATATGTGTCCTCGGCATTCTGACATTCAGTCCCCAGGCAGCAGCATCCAGATGGTATGAATACTACCGTGAAGCACAGCGTGCCTCACAAAACAAGCAATGGGAAAAAGCCATTGAATTTTATCAAAAAGCCATTCAAAACGAGCCAGAGCCATCGGCCCGCCGAAAATACGGGATGAAAAGAATCAGGTATTTTCCATACCTTGAGATGGGCATTGCCTATATCGGCGCCGGTGATATTCAGGCCGCCTACGACGCGTGTACACAATCGCATGAAAAAGGCGCAGCCCCCCGTAAAGATATTGAACGATGTATCGCCGTTACCTCAAAATATTTAAGCAGTTTGCACGGCTCTCTGGATCAGGATGCTGCAGATCCGAGCCCAAGTGTCACGATCACGACGGAACTCCCTTCCAGAATTCGTGAACATACTTTCGACATCAAGGGAATCGCCAAGAGCGCCTCCGGGATTCAACAGGTGAAACTCAGTGTCACAAATCTCGGCATTACTGCGGTCAGCAGCTTTGAAATGCAGCAGGGCCGGCAGGAAAATTTCTGGATAACCGTTCCGGTCGATTTCGGCCAAAATGATATTCTCCTCGAAGCGATCGACAGCGACGGGCAAACTGCCAGACAAGAGTTTACCGTCTTTCGAGAGCCTTCGGAAGGCTCAGCGCAGCAGAATACGGCTGATAAGCCGCAACTCCCACTTCCAGAGCCAACGCCCGCGCCTGAGCATGACATCCTGCCGGCGGTCAGCCCAATCCCAGTAATACCACGTCCTGAGCCAACACCCATTGTTGCTGAAAATACTCCGCCGGACATTAGCATCATCTCCGAGATCCCCCGCGAAACAATCGCAGAGACATTTCTGCTCAGAGGGATCGCTAGCGATCCTGATGGAGTTGAAGACGTTCAGATCAGCCTCAAACAAGTCGGCAGCAGAGGCTTAGAGATCGCGACTCAGCAGGAGCAGCAGCCTTCCAGCGACCGTTCACAGTACAACTTTGAGAGACACTTGCCACTGACACCGGGCAAAAATCAGATTCTGATTGAAGCCTTTGATGTGAACGGCCTGAGAAGCCAGCGTCTGCTCGAGATCATTCGGACCAGCCCTGCCCCTCAACAGGCAGACGATGTCGCCCAAACGGATTTGCAACGCCCTGGCAAAATCTATGCTGTCATTATCGGAATCGGCCAATACGAAGATTCCCGTTTGAATTTACGCTACACAGTGAACGATGCTCAGGGCTTGTATGACTTGCTGACCGATCCTGTTTACGGTGGTGTCCCACAAGAAAACATCAAGCTTCTGCTGAATGAACACGCTACAGATCGAGCGATCAAGGGCGCGATCGGCAAGTGGCTGGGCCACCACGCGAAAGAAGACGATACTGTCATCATCTACTACTCCGGACATGGTGCGCCGGAAGGAAAGGAAACCTATTGGGTGACGTATAATGCCAACATCGATGACCTCTACACAACAGCACTCAATAATAAGGAAATCGCCGACATGCTCAGTCGAGTTTCCGCAAGACGCATGATTACCTTTCTGGATTCATGTTACAGCGCTGCGACCGTCAACCGCAAGAACCAGACCCGTGCAGCCCCGGCCGGAATTCCATGGGAGGAATTCCATGGTGAGGGACGTGTCACAATCAGTGCTTCGGACGGCAAGCAGCTTTCGCTGGAGCTTGAAGAATACAAGCATGGGGTCTTTACGTACTATCTTCTGGAAGGTCTGAAAGGGCAAGCAGACAACAACCAGGATGCTGTTGTCGATGTGGATGAAATTTGGGATTATGTCAAAAACAAGGTCACGGAACGCGCCAGACAGGAAGGATATCCCCAAACCCCAGTCATTCAGGGAGAACATAGCGCAGGTATTCCCCTCACCTATAACATGAGGCGCATTCGGGAAGCCCAGCAGAATTACATTAAAGAAAAGCAGGCCGCCAAACTGGCAACATTGTTTGCCGAACAACAAATCGATGCTGAACATTTTGAATGTGCGCTCAGCATGCTGGATGCCGGGACGCCGAACCGTTGGTTGAGCCAGCTGCTGGCCGGGGAGATTAAAGTCAGCACCTTCAGGCGTTTTTTCACATGTGAATAAACCCGGCAACCAAACGGTGAGTTCCGAACAGAGTCGTGTGTGACTAAGCGTAGGCGGGATCTTCTGCGTTCACTGTGGCGGAATCTGCTGTTTGTGGAGTGATCTGAGGTAAGTGCTCAGGTCAAAATCTGTAATTGCTTTTCCAGACAGATGCCCGGAGCAGCTCAGGCTTTTCCCTTCGTTCTCCCCGATGAACCAATCAACATCGACCTGCTGCTCGAAAATCGCGCTCGAATCTGTTTGCCCAAGGTCACCGATCACGCCGCTGGATACCCGAAGATCCCTCTCACTTTTCGAGGCAAGGTCTCCGTAAGACTGCGACACATAATAGCCCCCTTGCCCCCTCTTTGACACGATGTATTCGCTGCCATCAAAAGTCATCTCCACGGGGGGGACGACTTCGATGTCAAGCTCGTCCGAGGAAATCTTCACGCGAATTCTGAGCTGTAACTCTTCGAGAACACTCTTTGACCCATTAAAAACGATTAAGGCCCAGCCATCAATATAATCGACTGATTCAAGCAGATCACGCTCAACATGCGCAAAATTCACAAGCGTCAAATCACCCGAGATCGCGCTGTCTGAAAGCGTACAATCAATAGAATGGACCATACGGGTCTCAGTTGAACGTTCGAGCAGATCATAGGAATTCCCACGCGGATAAAACCAAAATGTGCTCTTCAGTAAGTCCTCAGCACTCAGCTGCTCGATCAGAGAACCCTCCGACGCAGCGTCTTGATCGCCAGCATGAGCGTCCTGCCCGGATTTATCACTGTTATCGTCCGAATCGGTCTGGGCCGCATGAGCTTCAAGTCTTGCCTTTCCCCGCCCGCTAAACGCATAGACTTGTAAATACAACAGCGATCCGTCAACGACCAGAGAAAGCTCTTCATCGCTTGAACCGGCTTGCGTGCTCCGGCCGCCTTCTAACTCGACAAACTGTGCATCATGCAAGTTCAGATCGAAATCATCGCCCTCATCGATGCCGCTCAGAAGAATGGTCAGCCGCACCGGACGTGTCGGCAGGGTGATCACATACCAATCGACATCTCCGGTACAATCCATAGAAACCGTCAGCGGCGTCCCATCAACCGGAAGCTCGGGGAGTTCAGGATCGTCGCGATCGTCAGCAAAATGATCGCAGCTTCCTTCTGTGGCGCTGGGCGTCAGTTCTTTATCAGGATGATTTTCCGGAACGTCATGCAATGGGCCAGGCGTGGCAGTCGGAATGACAGCAGGCTGTGCAGGATTGGATTTTGAATTTGTACAAGCATACAACGTCAAGATCATAAGCAGCCCGGCAGCAAGGACCTGCAAGCCTAAGTTCTTTGTAAGAGCACGTTTACTCTGCGACATCTTCATAATCCCCACTTTGTTTCATCACGTCTCCTCAAAAACATTTTTCCTTTTACACGTTCATGAACACGTGTATGCGATTTAACTCACAAGATGCCCTCTTTGTCAAGTGACGTTCAAAAAAAGTTTCCTTGACAAGGAAGCTTTTCACCCAATAAACGCACTTTTTAAGGACTTGTCAATACTAAGAATCCTGCTATGTTTTCCAAATCAGGCATTCCAATAAAAATTTAAAAAATTGCTTTTGCATAAGGCTTTTCTTATGCAAAAATCCCGCCACCAGGCGGAATAACCTGAGGAACAATCATGAGTACATCACAGGCACAAAGCAAAACAACCCTTGAAGACCTCATCGAACTCATGGCGACCTTACGCAGCGAAAAGGGCTGCCCCTGGGATCGCAAACAGACAAAAGCTTCAATCAAGCCGTACATTCTCGAAGAGAGCTATGAAGTCGTCGATGCTGTTGAAAAAAACGACTCGCAAAAAATCAAGGAAGAATTAGGCGACGTTCTTTTTCAGGTCGTGTTCTACGCACAGCTCTTAAAGGAAGAAGATCAGTTAGATATCTATGATATTCTCGAAAGCGTCCACAGGAAAATGGTACGGCGTCATCCGCATGTCTTCGGCGGAGTCGAGCTCACAGACGCTAGCGAAGTCCCGGAGATCTGGGAACGCATGAAACACATGGAAAAAACGGAACGCAATTCGGTTCTGGATGACGTTCCCAACGATCTTCCTTCATTAATGAAAGCGCAGCATATCCAGTCTAAAGCCTCTCATGCCGGCGTTGAATGGGACAACTATCAGCAGGCCCTGGACAAGCTGGATGAGGAATTCTCCGAGCTGCGTCAGGCATACGAGCATGGCAAGCCTGAAATGATCGAGGACGAATTCGGCGATCTGCTTTTTACCCTTGTCAGCATCGCCCGTTTTCTGAACGTCAATCCCGACAACGCACTGCGCAGGGCGAACGCTAAATTTACGAAACGCGTCACAACGATCGAAAAGCACTTGCAAAGCATGCAGAAAGAGTGGAAGGATATGTCGCCTGAGGAGATTGCGCGAATGTGGGATGCCGCAAAAAGTGAAACACAATGAGTCCTGACCCCGGGTTGGGACCGTATGTCTTGTCACGTACGATGAAATATCAATAATTTATGATATTTCATCGTTATCAGTCAAAGCCTCCCCTCTCATCACTTGCCGATGAAAATGAATTGCGACAGGCACATTTCGAAGAACGATATTTTCCCGGTCCCTAGTCCAGAACTTCTTCAGCCTTTTCAATGACAATAAGTTCTTTGGGCACATTCTGGTGGGCTCCTCTTGATCCGGTCTCGACACGCTCGATCGTATCAACCACGTCCATGCCTTCAATCACTTTCCCAAACACACAATAGCCCCATCCCTGAGCGCTTTTGTTCTGAAAATTCAGAAAATCATTATGCACCGTGTTGATAAAAAACTGGCTGCTTGCAGAGTGAGGATCCGACGTACGAGCCATAGCGATCGTGCCGCGATCATTTTTCAGGCCGTTATCTGCTTCATTCTCAACCGGCGTGTGAGTCTTTTTCTGGGTCATCTCTTCAGTAAAACCGCCGCCTTGAATCATGAAGTCTTTGATCACCCGATGAAAGATCGTCCCGTCGTAATGGCCCGCACGAACATAGGCTAAAAAATTTTCAACCGTTTTGGGAGCCGCCTGCGGATCGAGTTCCAGAACAATGCGACCTTTGTTGGTCTCAAGGCGAACCTGTGGAGCGCGTTCTTCAGCTTCGGCGATTTTGCATCGTACAGAAGCGGCAACAAGGACAAGAGCGATCAACAACACAAAGAATTTCATAAAAACCTCCACTAAGATAAAGAAGGGCACTTTCCTGAATCGACGACAAGTGCGAACTTCAGCATGTGAACGAATAGACGCAGCGTGAAAACGCTGCGGAAGACCTCTTGCTTCTGTCAAGAAAAAAGAAAAATACAGGATCATTTTTCTTAACTCTTCATCAGACACAGCTCCCTCGTAAAAAAACAAGCTCAGGGAGCAACCACATAGCGAAAACCGATGTTGGTATGCCAATCATTTGGAAAGATCGCATAGCGTACGCAAGTCCGGGCATTCATACGGTTCACGCTGCGAAAAGACCCGCCCTTTATAATCACGCGATCATACGCGTTGTCTGCATCAAAGGCTCGTGGATCGCGAACAGCAAAGGGCCCTTTATCGCGCCAGGACTGATAGCGCTCAGCATCGTACTGATCCGAAACCCACTCCCAGACGTTTCCGGTCATGTCATACAAGCCGTAGCTGTTGGGAGGATACGAGCCGACCTTTTTTGGCGTCTGCGACTCGGTATTGGCCAGGCTCCCATCGTATTCGTTCCCATAGGAAAAGAGATAGCCCTCCTTTCCCCGCGCCGCCTTTTCCCACTCGGCTTCAGTGGGCAGACGGTGCAGTATCCCGCTTTGCTGGGTCTTCCAGCGACAATACGCATCAGCTTCATACAAACTGATACCAACAATCGGCCTGCTGTCATGACCATCATCATACGGAGGCTCATCAAACTGCCACAGACGAGGCCCAGGGCGATCGTCGGTATCGATGAAAGCAAGGCGAATATACTGTGAGACCGAATGCCATCCATCCCTGCCAAATGCCTGCTCGTATGCCGGAGCCCGTTGAGTCAGAGAAGGCCAGTCCTCGATCAGACGCTGCCAATATCTCTCTTCATCATACCCACCGTCATCGACGAATTTACGGTATTCCTCATTCGTCACTTCGTATTGACTCAGGAAAAATCCACTGACATAGACGTCGACCGCCGGACTCTCGTCCGAAAAGCCGACATAAGGAGTCGCGGTCTTTTTATTTCCCATCCGAAACCATCCGCCTGGAATATAGACAAGACCCGGCAGTGGGCTGTCAGGAGCAGAAACGCTGACCGGAAGCACTGTCCGGGATCCGCGTCCTGCGATGTAAACCGGAAAGCCGGTGCGATCGCGGCCATTCACGGCTTCAATATAGTAGTCGCCACGCTGGAGACTGACAGGCTTCCCGTCAAAAGGAATCTGCTCAATCACACGAGTTCCGATGACATGATACAATTTCAGTTCTGCGGCGTCCGGATTTTCAACCGTCAACACGCCAGTATCGCTGCTTCTGAAGCGGTGCCCTCCTGACAGTCTCGGGAAAGGAAACGCGCCGGATCGATAAAACCACAGCCCCACTGCAAGACCGGCAAACAGCACAAGCGCCAGCACGACAGGCACTGCAATGCCCAGCCACGATCTGGATGGCTTACGCGACCGTCTTTTAAGCGTTTTTCTCGGCAGGACTTTCTTCAGCCCGCGAGAAGTGTTGAGGCGCTTAGTGTCCGACAAGGCCGCCTGATCAGGAGAAGACGCAAACGAGACAAAACCCGAGCGTGCCTGCGTCCCATGCACATCATCTTCGGCCTGATACGCGGCCCCAGCCTCGCGTCGCTCAGTGTCAGAGCCCGAACTGTCTTCAGAAATCTGCTCAAAGCTCATGACATCAGTCTCGATCGGCCCGGCTGGCCTGGATCGTCCAGTGATAAGAGCTTCATCCGGCACTGCTTCTGCCTGCTCACTCGACCATTCAAAGTCGTCAGAACCGTCAAAGACAGGCAGCTCGTCCTTATCCAGTTGCGGCGCTGAAAAGCCTGCTTCCGAACGTTTTTCATCATCAAGGCTCACTGTTGCGCCGACCTTTTCCAGGTACATTTTGACCTTTTCAGCTAATGGCAATGGGACTTTCCCGGAGATACGGCAAGGGACTCCGGCGATCAATCGATCCGGGGAATCTTTTAAGCCCTGAATCTTTGAAAGAACCGAGGCAACCGCCTCTTTATGCGCTCCGACGTGAAGCAGTGTGATAAAGACTGTCTGATCTGTTGCATGCATAATCAATATATCTCACTCACGGATCGGGAATAAACGTTCCACCTTAACAGTTCACTACAGACCGACAGGATTCTCTGCCGGCATTGTCGCCCGGAACAAGGCTCTAAGAGCATGCTCTTCATGCGCCATTCAGGATACATGACTTGTTAAGCTTTGTCAACTTAGAAATCATAAAATCCTTTGTGTAAAAAATTATTGTCAAATTCACCATCTCCGTAAAGGCTGTTCCCGAAAGCGTGTATTAGAGAGTCAGCCGCTATTTTTACGGCCACAGGACACACAAATTTTTCAGGAGACACGGGCCCGATGCAGTTTCCGTCATGTTTCTCAAATATTCTGATCGTGCTGTATCAACCGAAAGACCCGATTAATATCGGAACGACCCTCCGGGCCATGAAGAATATGGGCCTGCACCAATTGCGTCTTGTGGAACCCGCAGCCGACGATCCATGGCGAATCGGGATAGCTGCGCCGCGATCAGAAGAGGAGATTCGCGCGATTCAGCGCTGTGCCTCGCTGTCGGACGCGCTGAATGATGTGCAGTATACGGTCGGGCTGACTGCCAGATCGCGAAAAGCGGGCTATACGGTTCTGCAGCCCCGATCAGCGGCAAAACAGCTGCTTGTCAAGGCTGCAGAAGGCAAGCTTGCGCTGCTGTTCGGCCGTGAGGATTCCGGGTTGCCCAACAGCGCCTTAACTCAGTGTGATGCCTATATCACCATCCCTGCCAATCCTGAGTATTGTTCCCTGAATCTGGCGCAGGCGGTTCTGCTGACGACCTATGAACTCTTTCTTGCCGCTCAGGACGGCCCGCTTGTGAGCCCACGAGCGAAACGTTCCTGTCCGCTTGCCAATCACGCGCAGTTGGATGGGATGTACACTCAAATTGAAGACAGCTTATGGGGGATCGAGTTCATCAAAACTCAGACCGGTCGCGGCATCCTTCGAACGCTCAGGCACATTTTCAGCCGTGCTGAACTCGACGAACGTGAAGTCAGGATGATCCGAGGGATCTTTCACGAAATCATCAAATTCCTGAAACGCAAAGGCGTCGAACCTGGGCGGCCTCCGCAACAGAATGACAGCTAAAGCACAGTCAATGGCCGCGTGTTGGGAAAATTTAGAAACTGTGCTCTTGTAAACGTCGGAGACGTTGCCGGGCAAGCTGTCTGATACGGCCGTTTTCGCGGGCCGTTGCCAGTAAAAGACGATACACGGCTTCTGCACTCGAAAAATCTTCAAGATCTTCGCAGGCCAGCCCCATCTTCAAGCGGACAAGATCGACTTGAGAGCTTTGCGGCCATCGCTCCAGAAAGTCCTGATAGATCCTCAGAGCGAAATCTGCATCGCGCTTGCGCAAACGCAGCATATCGGCAATCGAAATATAGGCGTTTTCAGCATAAACGCTCTCTGGAAAACGTTCGGCCAGAGCCGATAATTGTGCTTTGCCGCGTTCAAAATCGCCAAAACGCAGTTCCCGGGCTGCGCTGTCGAATTCTTCCTGAACTTTTTCATCCAGAAGACGAGCCTGCCGCGCTGCAGAAGATTGCTCCTGCTCTCTGAAGGTCAGGAGAGCTTCGGAAGATTTTTTCTTTGACAAGAGCACGAAACTGATCGATGAGGCCAGCACGAACAAAAGCAGCGCAGTGACAACAGATTCCCTGAGAGTCAGGACGGCCGGGCTGTTCTCAGGCTCGACCTGCGCTGTGCGGCTGCGATTCACCGGCACAGAGGCTTTACGGGGTTTTTGGCTGGCGAGAAATTCCAGAAGCTCTGATTGTGTTTGAGCAGAATCCCGGCGGCATTGAGCGTCTGTTGACGATGCTGACTGCGGAGAACGCAGAAAGGCCGGGGGAGGACTGAGGCAGCGTTTTTGCAGCTTTTGCTCGATCACTGCTGCATTCTTATGCAGAAGCTGAATCCATTCCGCACCTTGAGGCTTCAGCAGACGGCTCTTCACGTGCTCCTCAAACAGATCAGCCTCCCCACTGTCGATCTTCTGCTGCAAGTCTTCTAATTGTCGAGCACGTTCTTCAGCAGGAAGCGCAATAATCTCATCCAGCAAAGCGACTACGCGCGGACTTTTTGCGAATTGCAGATCACTCTCTGAAATCTTGTCCAGCTTGACACAGATCCGCTTCATAGAAATCCAGTCATGTCGGCAGAACCTCAGACACGTCGATGATGTCTTTGCTTCACAGGCAAGCCCTTACAGCTCAGCACGCAGAACGTGGTGACAAGAACGTGTGCAGATGCGCTTCTCTCAGGAGAAACGCTCTCGCATCATTCCGATGTGGACGGCGGTTTTTTCTTAACGCGTCGAACAACCCGCCGTACGGTTTTGGGTTTGTCTGCGTCTGGAATCGGCGTCGTCGTCTGATCTGCAGGGGCCGCAGCTTCTTTTGATTCTGCGGGCGATGCCGTCTCTTTCGAAGCAGATGAATAGGCGTCAAAGCCTGCGGCCATACCGATAGCCTGATTCAAACTCGAGCCAAAATCGCCTGCACGGCCGCCTCCTGGATTTGAAGGAAAGGGCATAAAGACTTTGGTGGCTTTTCCATCAGCAATTTTTTCCAGGGCTTCGAGATACTTGATGCGCAGAAGTTCATCATTTGGATTCCCATCGTGAATCGCCTTATAGACCCGCTGGATCTTCGCAGCATCTCCCTCAGCCTCAAGAATCGCTGCGGCTTTTTTTCCTTCCGCCTCGGTAATCGCCGCTCGTTTTGTCAGCTCTGCTTCCGAGACCCGCCGCATCGCATCGGCATAGCTGGCCGGAGGAGTGACAGCCTGCAGCTCAACCCGCCGGATACTGATTCCCCAATCGCCGCTCGCCCGTGCCACCTGATTCTTCAAACGCTCGTTAATTTTTTCCCGGCCGCTCAATAATTGTTCCAGGTCTGTATCACCGATGACATCCCTGAGAACAGTTCGGATCAACTGATTGACAGCGATAATCACGTCATCAACGCTATAAATGGCCCGTTCTGCATCGGCAATCTGATAATAGGCAATGCTGTCAACATCGAGCTGCACTTTATCACGCGTAATCACAGTTTGAGCAGGGAGATCGACAGTACGCTCACGCTGGTCCACAGTGTCGGTTTCCACCCCGTCTTTTGTAAATTTACGCTTTCGCTCAATCAAAGGCCACATAAAATGAATACCAGGACCCAAGACCCGGCTGAATTTTCCAAAGCGCTCAATGACAACAGCCTCTTGCTCCTGTACAGTGAAAATCGGCGTGTTGACGATAAAATAGAGCAAAAGACCCACAAGCACGGCGGCAAACGCAATCACAAAATACATCATATTTCGACTCCAGCTTCCTTGACCCTTAAAGAAGTTCCCCTTTACTGTCACATACCTCGACAACTGAAATATGTCTCAGGCTAGCAAAGAATCAGCGCATGGTCAAGAAAAAAATGCGTTTCAGGCTGTTTTCTCTTTTTGAAAGTCCCATTTTTTTAACTCTTCCAGCATCTCGTAGTTCGTCAGATCATAGCGCAGCGGGCATACGACCACATAGCCCGCACGGACAAGACGAAAATCCACAGCGTCATCCGGCGGATCGTTCACTTCAACATTGCCTGCGTTGAGCCAATAATACGCGCGTCCGAACGGATCAGTTCTGGCCTCATAGATATTTTCATGACAAAATTTCGCCTGCCGGGCGATGCGAACCCCTCGAATGTCTTCGGCGCGGCAAGACGGGACATTCACATTCAGCAGCGTTCCTGCTGGCAGCCCACCCTGCTCGAACACCGTCTCACACAGCCTGGCTGCAAACTGCGCCGCATAGCTGAAACTCATTAGGTCGCGGCGGCGATCAAAAGGCGCTTCCAGCGACACGGCAATCGCCGGCAAGCCCGATACAGCGGCTTCAGATGCTGCTGAAACCGTGCCGGAATACAAAATATGATCACCGGTATTAGAGCCTCGATTGATCCCGGAAAGCACCAGATCCGGCCTGGCGCCTAAAAGCGAGCTGAGCGCCAGTTTCACACAATCTACCGGAGTCCCGTCAACAGCATGTCCGGCAATACGGCCCTCAAGCTCGACATAAGAGACCCGTAACGGATCAGCCACTGTGATCGCATGCCCGGCGGCACTGCGTTCGCTGCCCGGAGCCGCCACATGCACCTGATGCCCTGCCTGTGTCAGCGCCTGGTACAGGACAGCAATCCCGTCAGCATAAATTCCATCATCATTCGTCAATAATATGTTCATAGCTCTGCACCTCTTCACGTTATGACGGCCCGAATCGCAGCATACGGGCTGCGGTGGCCCTGTCAGGACTCTGCCAAGTCGACAGCATAAATCGTAACCGCCGCATTCTCAAAGACTTTTGAAAACAGCTTCCCGAAGCGATCAAAGGCTCTCAGCCCCTCGCGCTGATATTCGCGTCTTTCCAGCGTGCCGACATACACATATTGAATATGGTATGCCCGCAACAAGTCCAGAACCGCGTTTTTATCAGGGCTGTCGTAGATGCGGCGAATATGCTCGCTTCGCGTCAGAATCGACAGCCAGCTCTGATCGCGCCACAGGGCTTCGTGGTTGCCCCAGCCCAGGACCGTTGTTCGCCCGGTCACCGAGGAGACCCGTCCGAAAAAAGAATAGGCGTTGCCGGTCGCTTCCAGAATCACGACCCGACTCTCAGTATGCCGGCGAATCCAGTCAAGCGCTTCATATTCATACGGCTCCCGATAAGCAATGTATTTGCTTCCATCCAGGCTGGGGATATAGGCTAATCCGCCCTGGTCCCGGCCTTTAAAAGAATTCGTCTTTTGCCAGGCTGCCGCAGCCGGATAAATCGCGCAGCTTCCGCACAGCAGCAGCAGGCCCGCCAGCCACATTCGTTTCATCTGCTGAATCCGTTTCCCAGCCTTGCACGAGCGCAAGGCAAAAACAAGCGATACCGGCATTCCGACCGAGAGCAGAATCCAGGCCTGATAATAAAATTTAAACACCGTATTCTGCCGCTCCAGCGGATGTCCGTAAAAATCTTTGATATACAGCAGTTCGCAGCCCGCAAGAATCCCAAAGGAGACAATAAGCAGCAAGCCCGCAAAACGCTCAGCGTCCTCTGAAATGCTTCCTGCCTGGCTCCAGCCTGCCAGGCACAGCAGCAAGAGCAGCGCGCTGAACAGCCAGACGATTTCCGAGGGATAAAGCACACAGACTACGACGCCCAGAACTGCGCAATTAGCCCAGAGAATCAGTTGCTCGCGGGAAGCCTGCCAAAAGAAGTTCAGACCTTTGAGACTCTTGAAAAAAAACGGCAGAAGCCCCCACAAGAACAGGCCGTAGATAAGAAGAAAATGGCGCAGCTCTGTGCGCTGTGTGAATGACACCAGGCGCAGATTTCCAAGACCGGCCTGCGGGACAAAATGCCGGTAAAACGGCAGAAAAAAGAGACGGCTTGCCAGCAGCACAGCGATCCAGGACCCGCCGGCACGCGCCAGGAGCTTTTTCCACGACAGGCGGGGCGCGAAACGCCGCGTTGCAGGCTCAGATTCGCCGGCTGCAGGCCTGACGCTCAGGAGCGTCAGACCGATCAGAATCAGCGCGCCCGGTTCATCCCAGCGGTTGCTGACTGAAATCCCTCCAAGACAGAGCGCGATCAGACCGAGGAGCAGAGCGCTTCTCAAGCTGCTGACAGCCTGCGTCCGCTGCGCAAGAAGCTGCGCCAGCAAAGCGAGCAGCAGTACAAAGAGCGGAATGCCCATGAAATGAGCGTGCAGATCTCCCAGAAGAACACTGAAACAGGGAAACTCATTAATCGTGTCCGGGATGACCCGCGAGCTGCGCCACCAATCAAAGGGCAGGAGCGTCCCATGCCGTTCGATCACTTGAACCAGCCCATCCAGATTGCCCAGAATCATCAGCAGTGCAGAGGAAAACAGGCTCGGCAAGAACTTGCGCGTCAAATGAAAGACCAGTCCAAACACGCTCACAGCAGACAGCGCCACAATCCCGGCCAAGGCCAGATTAAAGCCGGAGGAAGACGGGATCGCCGTCAGTTTCATCACTGTGGCCCAGAGCAGATAGCCGAAATAGTAATAATTGATATGAGCGCCCGCAAACCAGCTGTCTTTCGGCGGAAACCCGTCGCTGTGGATCATGGCGTTCAACATCGTGAAATCAGCTTCTTTTTCAGCACCGGCAATATCGGGATTGTACATTCTGAGGAACGTAACGATCAGAAAAAACAAGAGAAACACGGCCTCTTCGAGCAGAAGAAGCGGGAGGCGGGATTTCAGCCACTGACAAAGAGCGCGAGCCTGCCTGACAAGCACAAGAAGATTCAGCAGAGCATATCCGATCAGGACAAGCACGATTGTGCGGCGCTGATAGGGTGCAAGCCCAAGACTGCCGAGCAGCCAGACCGCATAGCAGATCAGGAAAAATCCCAGTGATTTCGCGATGGCAAAGCCGCGATCCGGAAAATGACGGCAAACCGAAAAGCACACAGGCAGACTTATCCAGCCCAGCGCCCAAAAAATCCCATACCAGCAGACGATCAGACTAAGATCAGAAGACATAGCACACCAGGGCGTCGAGTCGGCCCGCTTGAAAATGTTTTCAGAATTGCGGAAAGTGCAGGTGCATGACTCTGCGAGCGCTCGATCTGTCAGCGACCTGTGAGCGCAGCGGCAACGCGCCGAATTGTATGAGAGGCCCTTGCGATTTTGTCAAGAAATCTTGGCGCAGAACTCAGGAACGCGCATTTTCTGCTTGCATTTTCTCCAGAGCGCATGTAGATCTGACCTGTAGACGATCTTGAGACAGAATCGCAGAACAGTTCACAGCAAAGGAGCGAATCGATTCGCATGAAAACAACGATTATCGGCGTCGTTCTCGGCGCACTGGCCGGTTACGGCCTCAGTTTCGTCCTCTCATGTACCGGCGGGACCTGAATGATGTTCAGTAATCCTCTGACAGCCACTCTGCTGGGAGCGGCATTCGGCGGACTACTCATCTCCGGAGGAGATGAACGCAAACGCAAAGACAAGGCAGCGGACCCACGCTCTCCTGATCTGCCTGATCGCAAAAGCGAGTAACGCAATCGTCTGAGAGCATGGACAAGATCCTGGACAGCAGGCAGGACTGAGACAGGAAGATCTTTACGCAGTCAAGGCTGTGCTCTGTGTGAAGGCCGAGCGCCTCTTTCTCCTTCAAGCGGGCGCAATCATCTTTTCAGGCCGCACCACACGATCGAATTCCTCTTCGCTCACACAGCCCAGGCTGACAGCCGCTTCCCGCAGCGTTGTCCCGTTTTCATGAGCGCTCTTGGCAATCCTGGCTGCTGTTTCATACCCGAGATGCGGTGCAAGCGCCGTGACCAGCATCAGCGACTTTTGCAGATACTCTGCAATAAGCGGCCGGTTTGCTCTGATCCCGTTCACACAGCGTTCGCGGAAGGAATTCATGCTGTCGCCCAGCAAGCGGATTGATTGCAGCACATTGTAAATAATCACCGGCTTAAACGTGTTGAGCTCAAAATTTCCCTGACTGGCGGCAAAACCGACAGCCACATCATTGCCAAACACCTGACAGGCAACCATTGTTACGGCTTCGGCTTGAGTCGGATTCACTTTCCCGGGCATGATCGAGCTGCCCGGCTCATTGGCCGGAAGAAGCAGTTCCCCGATGCCGCATCGCGGCCCTGAGCCAAGCCAGCGGACATCATTGGCGATTTTCATCATATTCGCTGCCAAGGCTTTCAAAGCCCCGCTCACGCCTGCCAGCGCATCATGCGAACTAAGCCCCTGAAACGTATTTGAGGCCGTTAGAAAGCGCTGTCCTGTCAATTCCGAGACCTTCTCCACCATCGCCTCTGCAAAACCTGGCGGAGCATTGAGTCCGGTTCCCACAGCCGTGCCGCCGACTGCCAGTTCTCTGACATAGTCCAGCGCATCCTGAAGCTGCCGGGCATTCGTGTGCAGCATCGCAGCATAGCCGCTGAATTCCTGCCCAAGAGTCAACGGGGTCGCATCCTGCAAATGCGTTCGCCCAATCTTGAGAATATCCCGGAATTCCTCAACCTTGTTCTGCAACGAGACTTCCAGGCGCTTCAGGGACGGCAGCAGCGCAGTTTCTCCTGCTGACAGCGCCGCAATATGCATGGCGCTCGGGAAAATATCGTTCGAACTTTGCGAGAGATTGACATGATCATTGGGGTGCACAGGCTCGTCAATCAGCTGCATGGCGCGCCGGGCAAGCACCTCGTTCACATTCATATTACTCTGAGTCCCGCTGCCGGTCTGCCACACAAGCAGCGGAAATTCATCTGGAAATTTTCCGGCCAGCAGCTCATCACATGCCGTCACAATCGCCTCTTTTCGGACGCGATCCAGCGTTCCAAACGCATGATTGACCACTGCCGCAGCTTTTTTCAGCAGCACAAGCGCCATCACGACTTCCTGCGGCATGCGCTCTGTCCCGATCGTGAAATTCTCCAGACTGCGCTGCGTCTGTGCGCCCCACAAGCGTTCTGCAGGCACCCGAATCTCGCCTGCCGTGTCTTTTTCAATGCGATAATTCATCATCATGCAGACAAGAGCGACCCGGCCTGATGAGCCCACGCATTCAGCGGCGACTGCGCCTCCTTTGCCTCATTCGTCAAAACCGTGTCCTCCTTCTTCATGTGCAGCGATAGCTGTTTGTCATCGGCAGACGGCGGTCCAGACCAAAGGCCGCGGTACTGACCTTCAGGCCCGGGGCAGCCTGCTGCCGCTTGTATTCACTGCGATCCACCCGTCGGATGATCTCACTGACCAGCTTGGGCTCGTAGCCGAGTTCCACAATCTCCGGGACGCACTTATGCTCATCAAGATAAGCGCTGAGTATCGCGTCCAGGACCTGATAATCCGGCAAACTGTCGCTGTCTTTCTGATTCTCACGCAATTCAGCCGACGGCGGCTTGTCAAGGCTCTTTGCAGGAATCAGATCATATCCGGCCACCTGGTTGCGATAGCGTGCCAGCGCATAGACTTTTGTTTTCGGCAGATCCGAAATCACTCCCAACCCGCCCGCCATATCGCCGTATAGCGTGGCATAGCCGACGCTGACTTCCGATTTGTTGCCGGTCGTGAGCGTCAACGAGCCGAATTTGTTGGCAATTCCCATCAAGACCACTCCCCGGCAGCGGGCCTGAATATTCTCCTCTGCCACATTCGGCGGGCAGCCCTCAAACGCAGCGGCCAACTGTTCAAGAAAGACATCATAGATCGGTGTAATCGCGATAATGCGATGAGCGATTTTCAGATGCTCGACCAGGGCCAGAGCATCATCGATGCTGCCCTGTGAAGAATAAGGCCCCGGCATCAGCACGCCCAAGACATGATCCGGGCCCAGCGCATCAACCGCAAGCGCAGCCACCAGCGCCGAATCGATGCCGCCGCTCAAACCCAGGACCACCTGCGTAAAGCCGTTCTTGCGCACATAATCGCGCAGACCGAGCGTCAACGCATCGTACAGTTCCTTCAAGTTCCGCTCTTGCGCTGAGCGCCCTGCATAGAGATCTTTGGGATTCGCCGGCAGCAGCGGGCGCTCGTGCAGCGGCAGCAGAGCTCGTCCGGCGTCGGCAGGCTCAGCACAGATCAGCCGGCAGCGCGGAATATTCTCCATGCTCATCTCCGGCACAGGACCACGACAGCCGGGATGACGCAGCTTCGAATCCGTCAGATCCTGCACATCCAGATCAGCGATGACAAGGTCTTCCTCAAACAAGCGACCCCGCGCCAGGACCGTGCCCTGCGGATTCACGATCACTGCAGCGCCGCTGAAAATCAACTGATCCTGTCCGCCGATCATATTCGTCGAAGCCAGAGTCACGCCACTTTCAACGGCGCGCGCTGCAAGCAGTCTTTCACGGAACGCCGGCTCGCCCGCATAATAGGGCGACGCTGCCACATGCACAATCAGATTAGCCCCGTTCAGGGCCTGGACCAGCAGCGGACCCTCCGGGGCCTGGATCTCCTCACCGATCATCACCCCAATACACAAGTCTCTGATCAGATATAGAGGCTGCGCCTCAGCACCGGCCTGAAAATATCGACTTTCATCGAAAAGTCCGCAATTCGCAAGATGCGCTTTACGCTGTACACCCAGGACACAGCCGTCATGGAGAATCACCGCCGCATTATAGAGAGCCTCGGACTGCTGGTTCACACATCCGCCAATAACGGTCAGCCCTTCGCTCTCTTCAACAATCCGATCGAGCATTCTGCGACTATCCGCCAGGAAGCCTGCGTTCCACAGCAAATCCTGAGGCGGACAGCCGCTCAGCATCAACTCCGGAAACGTCACGATATCCACGCCTATGCGCTTTGCACGCTGCAGGGCTTTAAGAATTTTCTCTGTATTGCCTTCAAGATCTCCGACAGCCGCATTCATCTGCGCCATCGCAATTCGCAGTTGTGCCATACTCCCTCCCATCTCCTGCTCCAGGCGCTTCCATCTCTCCAGGGCCCCTGTGGGTATCAGCAGCAAGCCGAGACATCGGAGTACGCGCCGAAGTTTCAAGTATCCGTCATGCGAGTTGTGCACGCATCTGCCGCCACTCTCTGGCCCGGCACAAGCCGCAGTCCTGCCACAAACATCACAGGCCTCTCATGCAGGCTCTGTCAAGAGAACTTTCAGGAGAGAATGAAGAAAAGTAAACACGCCAGCCCATCCTTGATACGTACAGAGCCTGTCTTTACAGAACTCAGGGGCGTCTTCAGAGCATTCATGCGCCGCAAGAGCAGGCCCTGCAGCATGCTCTTCCTTTGCAGGCCGGGACCTGAAATGACGTGGCGCACTGTAATCAGCTATGCCCCAAAGCGCTCTCTTCGGTCAAGACAATCCATACACGAAAAATCGTTCAATATTTTTCTTGTCATTTAGGGCTAAGCTCAGGCAGAATGGGAATGACGTATCCTTGCGCTGAGCAAGAAAAAGCTCTTGCCGGAACGGCCAGCCCGGTGAGAGACGCCGTGGACAGAAACAAAGGCGAGATCACCTGAATCATAGATTATTACAAGGCTCGAAAGGAAGGACAGCATGGTTGATGACTCAAAAAACACACTCACATTCCGGCATCCGGTACGGTGAGCCAGATGCCGGCCCGGACATAAGATAGATAAGGTTGCGTGCCACACAACTCGCATGTAGGAGGAAGATATGGAAAGCATGTCAGGTTTTGCGAAAATTGCTCAATATTTAACACACCCTCTCGTCTTAATTGGATTTGTTTTAATGCTGGTCTTTGGCATCCATCGCCAGTTAATGAAATCAGGATTGTTGGCCCAAACGACCAGAAGAGGAAGTGAAGGAATCATTAAATTAATGCTGCAATACGGATTCTGGTTAGGACTTATTCTGATTTTAGCCGGTTTCACCTTGCAATTGCTCTAAACCTCTGAACAGTCTATGAAAACTGAATTCTTGATTATCTCAGGAAGCATCGCATTATTCTTCGGCATATTATGGATCGTATTAGGTAAGGGCCTTCTGCGCCAAATTACTGCCAGAGGCAGCGAACGTATTCTTCAACACGTTCTGCGCTATGGCTTCTGGATTGCGCTTTGCGTAACAATTTCAGGGATAGGTTTGGAAGCCTGGAAAAATTACAATAGCCGCAAACTTTCGACTTCATCTACCGAGAAGACGTTTCAGAGTGAGGGCGGCCCAATGAATATCGCCCAAAGCGGGGGGACTGCCATTCAACACAACTATTATTATGGTGGAATTTCCGAAAAACGTTTTGAAGCCTTGGCTGGAGACTTAGCTGTTCACAAAACTGCACTCGCAAACTTTTTCAACATCCTGGAGAAAGAACAGGTTCCACCGAAGGAGCTGGATGAGAAACTCCGCCTAATCGCTAAAGAATATAAGGAATTATTGCAACGCCTTGATATTGTGGGATCCGATGATCCAGAAATCATAAGGCTCAAAGCCGAGGCCCGCCAGGCGATCGAGGAGGGCCGCTTCGATCAGGCTGAGCACTTATTAAATCAGGCGGAACAACGCGATCTGCAGGCGATTGAGCAGTTGCAGGAAGCAGCGGACAAACGCAGGCTTTCGGCATCTGAAACGAATGCCGACAACGGACAGTTGCAGATGCTGCAATTTCACTTTCTTAAAGCTGCTCAATACTACCAAAAGGCTGCACAACTCTTACCACAGGGGCATGACAAAGAATACGCAGGATACTTAAGACAATCTGCTCTCGCATTGTTATATCTCGCGCAATACGATGCAGCGTTACCACTCTTGGAAGAGAGCCTCGCCATTGCCCAGGAAATCGGCGATAAGGCGGGCGAAGGCGCGACCTTGAATAACATTGTCAAGATTTATGATGCCCGCGGCGACTACAGCACGGCCCTGAATTATCTGGAAGAGAGCCTCGCCATTTTCAAGGAAATCGGCGATAAGGCCGGCCAAGGCGGGCCCCTGAATAACATCAGCCTGATTTATAAGGCCCGCGGCGACGACAGCACGGCTTTGCGCTACTTGGAAGAGAGCCTCGCCATTTTCAAGGAAATCGGCGATAAGGCCGGCGAAGGCACGACTCTGAATAACCTCGGTTCAATTTACCACGACCGCGGCGACTACAGCACGGCCCTGAATTATCTGGAAGAGAGCCTCGCCATTGCCCAGGAAATCGGCGATAAAACCAGCAAAGACGTAATCCTGAATAACATCAGCCAGATTTACCACGACCGCGGCGACTACAGCACGGCCCTGAATTATCTGGAAGAGAGCCTCGCGATTGCCCAGGAAATCGGCGATAAAGCCAGCAAAGGCGTAATCCTGAATAACATCAGCCAGATTTATAAGGCCCGCGGCGACGACAGCACCGCCCTGGACTACCTGGAAGAGAGCCTCGCCATTGCCAGGGAAATCGGCGATAAGGCGGGCCAAGGCACGACTCTGAGTAACATCGGCCTGATTTATAAGGCCCGCGACGACGACAGCACTGCTTTGCGCTATCTGGAAGAGAGCCTCGCCATTCGAAAGGAAATTGGCGATAAGGCCGGCGAAGGCAGTACCTTGAATAACATCAGCCAGATTTATAAGGCCCGCGGCGACGACAGCACTGCTTTGCGCTATCTGGAAGAGAGCCTCGCCATTCGAAAGGAAATTGGCGATAAAGCCGGCCAAGGCGCGACCCTGAATAATTTGGCTGCAACAGCTTATGCTAAGGGCGACTACAGCACCGCCCTGCACTATCTGGAAGAGAGCCTCGCCATTTTCAAGGAAATCGGCGATAAGGCCGGCCAAGACGCGATCTTGAATAACATCAGCCTGATTTATAAGGCCCGCGGCGACTACAGCACTGCCCTGGACTATCTGAAAGAGAGCCTCGCCATTCAACAGGAAATCGGCAATAAGGCCGGCCAAGGCACGACCCTGAATAATTTGGCTGCAACAGCTTATGCTAAGGGCGACTACAGCACTGCCCTGGACTATCTGGAAGAGAGCCTCGCCATTCTAAAGGAAATCGGCGAGAAGGAAGCCCAAGGCGCGACCCTGAATAACATCAGCCAGATTTATGATGCCCGCGGCGGCGACAGCACTGCCCTGAGTTATCTGGAACAGAGCCTCGCCATTCTAAAGGAAATCGGCGAGAAGGAAGCCCAAGGCGCGACCCTGAATAACATCAGCCAGATTTATGATGCCCGCGGCGACTACAGCACGGCTTTGCGCTATCTGGAAGAGAGCCTCGCCATTCAACAGGAAATCGGCGATAAGGCCGGCGAAGGCAGTGACCTGAATAACCTCGGTTTAATTTACCACGCCCAAGGCGACTACAGCACTGCCCTGAGTAACCTGGAA
The DNA here is from genome assembly GCA_002748425.1 of candidate division KSB3 bacterium. Taxonomy (GTDB): domain Bacteria; phylum Moduliflexota; class Moduliflexia; order Moduliflexales; family Moduliflexaceae. Next base: position 46,824 of record PDSJ01000035.1, read on the forward strand.
GAGAGCCTCGCCATTGCCCAGGAAATCGGCGATAAGGCCCTCCAAGGCGCGACCTTGAATAACCTCAGCCTGATTTATAAGGCCCGCGGCGACGACAGCACCGCCCTGAGTTACCTGGAAGAGAGCCTCGCCATTGCCCAGGAAATCGGCGATAAGGCCCTCCAAGGCACGACTCTGAATAACATCAGCCAGATTTATGATCCGCCAAGGCACGACCCTGAATAACATCAGCCTGATTTATAAGGCCCGCGGCGACGACAGCACCGCCCTGAGTTACCTGGAAGAGAGCCTCGCCATTGCCCAGGAAATCGGCGATAAGGCCGGCCAAGGCACGACCCTGAATAATTTGGCTGCAACAGCTTATGCTAAGGGCGACTACAGCACGGCCCTGAGTTATCTGGAAGAGAGCCTCGTCATTCAACAGGAAATCGGCGATAAGGAAGTCCAAGGCGCGACCCTGAATAACATCAGCCAGATTTATAAGGCCCGCGGCGACGACAGCACGGCTTTGCGCTATCTGGAACAGAGCCTCGCCATTGCCCAGGAAATCGGCGATAAGGCCCTCCAAGGCGCGATCTTGAATAACATCAGCCAGATTTACCACGACCGCGGCGACGACAGCACTGCCCTGAGTTACCTGGAAGAGAGCCTCGCCATTGCCCAGGAAATCGGCGATAAGGCCCTCCAAGGCACGACTCTGAATAACATCAGCCAGATTTATGAT
>PDSJ01000020.1 GCA_002748425.1 candidate division KSB3 bacterium
TGTCAGATGCGCAGACGCCAGCCTGTGAGCGTCAGATCGGTGATTTGGCAGTAGGCGCGACTGTGAGCTATGACTGCAGTACCGGGCCGCTGAGTGCAGGTTTTACGAATACAGCGAGCGTGAGCGGCGCGTCAGCAGCAGGCAGTGTGAGCGACAGCGACGACGCTGTTGTGGTGGTGATTACGCCCGACCCCAGCCCTGAGACTCCGTCGGTTCCTGAACCTGGGACTCTCCTGCTTCTCGGCCTGGGACTGGGAGGACTTCTCGCCCTGAGCCGTCGTCGGATAAAAAGATAGGCTCTACAGAGAAACCTCTTTCTCTAAGCAAGAAGGGAAGGCCACCTGCGGGTGGCCTTCTTTAATCGCTGTCGATGAGTATTGTCGTATTTTCCTTACTTGCTCTCCAATAACATTTTTGAAAATGACTCTGATGAGAAAGCTGCCATTTATTTATATTGCGGGTTTGAGACGTACAGGGACAACGGTTTTGAGTGAAGCATTAACACTAGCGCCATATTCATGGATATTTCGGGAACCACAGTTGAGCAATAGAAGAATTTTTATCCCAAAAGAAAGCGATAAAAAATTTTTTTCCTACAGAGGAGTAGACCTAAATGTTTTTCAGGAAAAAATTTCAGCCATTCGGTATGGTTCTCGGACCACATACTTCCGTAATGTAGTATTGCCAAAGCTTCTCAAGCTCTTTTTTCAGATTGGAATAAAAGAGATCCACCATCGATACTGGAAAAATTTATATAATGCTTTTCCAAAAATGAAAGTAATTCTGACCGGAAGAGACCCCCGTGATATATACATCTCTCTTTATTACAGGAATAAATCTCGTAAGCAACCCGTTAAATTGGATGGCCCGTTTTGCCCGGAAATTGTCGCTGAAAATCTTTTGCAGGAATTCCAATACCAAAAGGAGATGTATACGTTTAAAAAATTGGATTGTTTGAAAGTGAGGTATGAGGATTTTTGTACAAATCAAAATATTGTTTATGCCAGAATTAAAAAGTTTGTCGACTCACCAATCCCTGATATAGGTATGATTGGTTGGTTCAATTCAAAAAATCCGAAAAGGATTACTGAATACAAGCTTCATCGAGATGCTATCACTCGTAAAAAGGTGTGTTTTTGGCGAAGTATCTTTGAACCCAAATTGGTAGAAGCTTCTCAGACAGTGTTCGAGCTTTTATCTGAATATTGTGAATTTTGGCACTACCAGAAATAAAGAAACTCTCGTCATACTTAACCTGTCTTATTGCCAAATTATTGGGTTTCTCTGTCGCCAGATAAACATTAGCGAAAAAAATGTTTGTGTATTTTACTACTGTTAGAAGAAAAAGATCAGTAAAGGAAGGTGGCGAATTAATTCAATTGAATTGGGAAGATAAACAACTCATTCAATCAATTCCACTTTTTCCTTCAGATCCTGATATTATTTATGATCCCAATCCAAGAGGAAACAGTAGAGGAGGGAAGGGGGTCATTAAGTATAATAATGAATTATTGGTTGGGACATATCATACAATTCTTGTGTTTGATTGTAATCTCCGTTTTAAAAGAAAAATTTCCAACAATCTTTTCGTTAATATTCATGAAATGGATATTGTTGGGGAACATATTTGGGTATCTTCAACAGGAATTGATTGTGTTTTACTTGTAGATTTGAATGGGAACACTCTTCAATCTTGGTGGCCTAGAGAGATCCCTCTCTTACAAAATACATTTGGGCTATCTCCCATGAATATTGATAAAGCGTGTGATAATAGAATTAGATATCTTCACGGGGAGATGAGTAACAGAGACAGTCATGTCCATTTGAATTGTGTAACTAATTGTAGAGAAAAAACATACATTCTCTTAAACAAATTAGGAGTTTTTGTTCAAATCAGGCCTGAGCTGAAACTTATTATACATGATAAGAACATTCGAGGAGCCCATAGTGCTAGAATTCTAGACAATGGAGAGGTTGTTGTTTTTTGTGGAAGTTTTAAAAAACGCCTTCTTTTTTACGCTCTTAAAGATGGTGTGCTTATTAAGGAGATCGAGTTGTTGAAATTTCCTGAAATTAAGCAACTTTACAAAAATTATCCGGATCAGCCATACAACAAGTCGATATTCGTTCGAGGATTAGATATTATTAATAACCGTAGACTTTTGCTTGGGATCTCTCCTGCATCCATTATTGAAATAGACATTGTCCATGAAATGCTGGTAGATTTTTTCCAATACAGTACGGATGTTGGCGATGCCGTTCATGGATTGGCTCATATATATTAAGTATAAGTACCAGTCCTTTAAAGGTAGCTTATTCTTTCTTTCGTTCTTTCAGTAGTTTGGCCGTTGAGACTTGAGGCGTTCTTGGATCCTTCTTTTGTTTTGACGTGGGCTTTTTCGGGCCTCGTGGGAGCTTTCGAAAGGTGGCGAGATTCGCCTTTGAGGCCAATCGTCTCAGCTCTTTGATACAGTCCGTCTGGGAGAGCGTCCGGAACCAGGTTCATTCCTCCTCCGGAATCGCGATCATCATCCCTTGATACGTTCCCCGACAGCTCGAGGGAAATATAAGAGTCTGACACCTCCGTAGCGATCAGTTCTCGGCCATGGACGGCACTCAAGGCCGCGCGAATCACTTTCATTATCAGGCACGCAATCAGCGCAATACAGAAGCCAAACAAGGCGGCCGGGGGAGAGCGGAAAGTCTTGATCTCCGATGGGAGATGCTCCGTCAAGTCCTGAAAGGCGGTTTCACTGGCCCAGCGGCCCCGAGAGAGGTCGGCACAATCACAGGGGCAGGACAGCATCCTGCGGGAGATTCGTCATGATGGCGAGGGTGAGGTGCCCCGCCCGAGTCTTCCGATCCAAGCTGACTCGAATGCGCCGCAGGTGATGGTCATGCCCGTTGTCATCCTGCACGATCACGGCCTGCTCGTCCACCGCTTCTGTGTCGCTGCGGCCGATATACTGCTCTTGTCCCGCAAGCCGTCCAGGGAAGATTGCCATGCTGACGAATGAGAAAATACGCCTGCTTGTCATCAATCTGTCCAGGAAACGCCCGGGGACAAACATTGCGGTCAGCGATCCACACGTCATCGGCCTTGACCGTCGTGAGCGTGAGCACCTCGTTCAACAACGACCGTTCCTGGGCATGTCCGTCTTCACAGGGGAAGACCTCAACAGGGAGCCGGAGCTCCGGCTCATAGACGACGAACGGCCGGGAAGTGGACGGCCCCCAGTTCCGTAGCGGGCCAACCGATGGTCACTCGCTGCAAGACAGTTTCCATCAAGAATCTTGATGCGATAGCTTGGCACACGGGGCGCTTCCGTCCCTCCCACTCCGCGAATAATCGGTGTGACGGACTGCGCGACCGACCCGCGACCAAAGCAGAGCCGCAGACGTGGTGGGTTCGAGTCCGTTGACCTTTTGATAGACGGCGTGGATGGACACCGCCATCTCATCAACATGAGTTTGATACGCTGCGTTCAAGCTCGGATGCCCCACACACACCACGAGCTGCATCAGGTCGAACACCGATGAGAAGAGCAGGGTTTTGTGTCTTGGGCGCAGGCACTCTGCTGAAACCAGACGTCAAGCTGCTCTAGGGGAACCACGCTCCATGACGGACATCGGGCTTCTCTCGACAACTTCGGTCAAAAACAGCGGTGATCATAGCTCCCCATTTCACTGTGTATGACATGGAGCAACGTACGGGGATGGGGAGAGCACATACACGATAGAACACATTGTGTCCAGGGAAAATGTCAGATGTCGTAAGTTTCTATTCGGTTATTATCACCTTTAAAGGGCTGGTATAAGTACTTATCTATAAATAAAATACTGATATGCAATACGAAAATATTTCCCATATAAATTTTTTATCTCAAAGCCCTATATTTATTGTAGGCTCACCTCGTTCAGGAACAACCTTGCTCCAATCAATACTGTCTTCTCAAAACGGATTGTATTCTATACCAGAAACTCATTTTTTTAGTAACGTTTATAAAAGTATCAATTTAGATCGAAAGAGAAGAATTGATGTATCATGTCTTGAGGAATGTTTTAAAAAAATTCAACAAAAAATGGATATAATGTTTTCATCACATGAAAAAGATATGATTATTCTACAGGCAGAAGAAAAAAAGTTAAGTCCCAGAATCCTTTTTGAAATTATCGTGAAAAAATGCATTCATCAAAATATCGCAATCGGTGAAAAAGCATTTAGGTTGGTTGAAAAAACTCCGAATCATGTCTACTGTTTGGACCGAATACTTTCTTATTACCCAGAAGCTCAGTTTGTGAATATCATTCGCCATCCTATTGCTGTGGTGAATTCAAGAAAACGACACTTCCCTTATAATAGAGATACCACAGTTGAAAAACTGGCTGCGTTATGGATAAAAAGTATTAAGTCTATTGAAGACTTTGAGAAAAACCACCAAGATAAAATTTATACGTTGAGATATGAAGATTTGATGAAAAATCCTGAAGATGAATTATCAAAATTAGGGGCATTTTTGTGCATTGACATAAAGTTTAGTTTGTGGAAATCTTATCAAAAAAGGGAGAATAATTTTATCCTACTATGGGAAACTTGGAAAGAGTGCGTCAAATCAAATGAGTTCGTAAATACAAATTCTTCATATCTTCGAGAAATGAGCTTGCTTGAAATTTTAAAGGTTCAACGCCTTGTGAAAAATAAAATAAAAGCGTATGAATATGAGTTATCATTTCCATTTTGGCAACAAATATTCAATTATTGGTTCCGCCATAAATCCGTTGTTATCTAGCTTGAAAAAAGAAGCGTCCTGTATGACGGATGAAACTATGTTGTCAAACCCTGTCCATCTTGTGAGAGTGCAGAATAATATACTAAGGGAGTATTAGAAAGTGGTTCAGAATTGCATTTCACCCGATAAAGCCAAATGTATCTATTTCAGTCGGTTTTTGCCAAGCATTGAAAGAGGCGGTGGATCCAGAAGGCTCCTTCAAGTGTTCTCTGAATTAGAAGCGATTAATTGCCTTTTGATCTCTAGCGCTCGAGGGGATATCTTACCGCAAAACAAATTACATTCTATCAATACTAAACGAATAAAACTTCTGATGAAAGGGGAATATTTTAAGTGGAGTAAACAGAAGCGAGACGATGTATATCGTCTACGAGCTATATCGAATTTCTGGGCGCACAAGATTGATACTTTCAGACAGTTACGGCTTGCTGTAGTCGACGATCCAATCTACTTCGCTCCCCTCGTTAAAAAATTCAAGCATCGCGGAATTCCCGTAATCGCCTCATGTCACAATCTTGAAACTGTTGTCCCAGATCAGATAGTACAATCACATCAACAGACTTTACTTCGTAAAGAGTTGGAACTCCTCTCTTACTGTCAATTGATAATTACGATTTCACGTGAAGAAACTATTCTTTTAAAGAATTTAAACATGGAGACATTTTATTTGCCTTATTATCCGATAGATGAAATACAAAATCGTTTAATGAAAATAAGAGAATGCCGCGAAGGTATCCCTCAAAAAAAACATCTTCTTCTTATAGGAAATGCGCGGAATATCGCCACCAGAAAAGGAATGTTAAAGCTGATTCAATTTTGGAAGACTCAGCATCTTTCAACCGATAGTAACAAATTATTGATTGCTGGTTACGCTACTGATATCTTTTTAAACACTATATTATCAGATAACAGTATCCAATTTCTTGGGCCCCTTACGAATACAGAATATGACGAACTTTTAAAATCAGTAAAAGCCTGTATCTGCTACCAGGAGAGTGGTAGCGGAGCCCTTACCAGAATCTGTGAAATGCTCGTTGCCGGAATTCCCGTTGTTGCAAATATGCACGCTGCTCGTTCCTATTTTCATATTGACGGAGTTATTGAATTTTCAGAACTAATTGATCTGGAGAACGCTTTGCAGGCGATAAATGAACAAGGTTCGTTTATTCCAATTCCTCAGAGGCCAGAAACACTACGTCTTCGATCAAATTTGGCGAATTTTTTAGCAACATAATGTCGTCTAGGTGATAACCTAAAATGGAAGGATTATTCAGATCAATATCGTACTTTCAATGAAATTCCTATAATGTATGCAGAATTTGGTATCCCTTAGCAGGGTTTGAGCAGTTTTGTCTTAAAATGAAAGCATGCCCTGAATATGATTTTCAGTACTATCTGGATCGGTTTGGTAAAGTGAGACTTTTAAATTTGGCGCGTGTTTCAAAGAAATTTACTGTAGTTGAGGACGTTAAGCTAATCTTTCATCTTGGAAATAAGTGATTTTTGTAAGATAAGAGCTATAAGACTTAGTGGATATATAATAAGCATTAATACAAAAAGATCTCTGAGCTTTAAAAAGAAGCTTAGGTTACTTTATCAAATTCGGCTATCTTGAAATTTTTGGAAATTATTCTACTAATATGACTACAATTGCACATATTATCAACCCGGTAAAAGTAACTCGATCTTCGGATTTGTATATAGCCCAACCTATTACCTTTGAGACTATACGACGAGCTAGAACATATACAAAAGATATAATTGAAATACAACTGTATTCAGCCCAATACACCGAAGATGTCAATGTTGTTCCACAGTATTTTACGAGAACAGCAGATCTTGATAGGTCTGTTATTGATCTTCATACCTTTCATATAAAGCGTAAGCTCCCTTTATTAAAAGATATTCTGGATAGACTCTATAATGCCTCTAATGCAGAATATTTTATTTACACTAATACGGACATTGCGATTTTACCAAACTTTTATCTTACAATAATTTCTATTATTCATCAAGGATTTGACGCATTCGTTGTTAATAGACGATCTATATCATCTCGGTATAAAAGCATAGCAGAGATCCCACTTATGTACTCTGAAATTGGAAAATCTCATAAGGGGTTTGACTGTTTTATTTTTCGTAGAGATGCTTATCCGAAATATATACTGGGAAATGTTTGTCTTGGAACAGCGTTTGTTGGAAGAGTTTTATTGTGGAATTTAGTGCTGAATTCGAAAAAATTCAAAGAGTTTAAAAACCTCCATTTAACATTTCATCTTGGAAATAATCAGATATGGAGAAGCGATAGACAGTCTGATTATTTCGACTACAACAGACGTGAAGCTTATAAGGTTTTAACTAAATTACAAAAAGACTCAGAATCTATCGAGATCCTAGACCGTTATACATACCTCCGATTATTTGATCGAAAAAAAATACAGATTGATTATGCAATTCACAATCATAAATTCCTTTTCATTGCAGGATTACATAGAAGTGGAACAAGTATCTTGTTTAAATGCCTCAAGGAACACCCTCTAATCAGCGGATTTTCTGATACTGGTCATAATGAAGATGAAGGACAATTTTTGCAAACTCTCTTCCCTACTGCTAAAGATTTTGGAGGACCTGGTAAGTTTGGGTTTCAATCAGAAATGCACCTAACGGAAATGTCTTCTCTCCTCACTGATAGCAACAGAATAAAACTATTTACCGAATGGAAAAAATTTTGGGATACAACGAGGCCTGTATTACTGGAAAAATCACCTCCAAATCTCCTGAAAACTAGATTTTTGCAAGCGATCTTTCCCAACGTGTATTTTGTTGTCATTATTAGGCATCCCATCGCTGTTTCTTATGCCACCCAAAAATGGAGTAAAACTGATCTTAAATCCTTACTGCGCCATTGGCTCTGGTGCCATCTCATATTTTTTGAAGATAAGAAATTTTTGAGAAACTGTCTTATAATTAAATATGAAGATTTTTGCGATAATCCTGCTTTATATTTGAGCCATATTCATGACATGGTAGATATTCAAAAAATGAAATCTACTTTGAAAATTGAAAAAGATACTAACGAAAAATATTTTAAACAATGGAAAGAGGAGATAGAAAGCATGTCCACTCTTCAGAAAATACTTTTCAGATTTCAATATAGAAAATTTGAGAAAAAGATTAATAAATTTGGATACAGTCTTTATGATCATCTCCGAAAATAACTACTGAAACTAACCAAAACTGGCTCGATAAATTATAATTTTTTATCTAAGATACTCCTTATACTTATGATTATTTCTGCTAAATTTTTACTACAAATTTGTCATAAAAAACTTGACAGCAATTATGAGTTATGATTTATATACATTAATACGTATCGGATTGTTTAGCATTGAGGAGATAGAATTCTAAATATTACCTCATTTTTGGTTTCGTTCAAGGTTGAATTTTCAATAAGTATTGGCAGAACAAAATTAATGAATATAAAAAAATGGAGAACATAAAAGAAAATTTGAAACATCAAATGGTGGGATTCTCTAGACGTGAGTTTCTTAAAACTGCAACTGTTGTTGCAGGGTTTGCAACGGTAGCAGAGACGGGACTAATCATGAGCACGATTCAAAGACCAAATATACTTGTGATTATGTCCGATGAACATAATGCTGGGGTCGCCGGCTGCTATGGCAATGATATTATTCAGACCCCTAGCCTAGACAGACTCAGTCGGCAAGGTATAACTTTTGAAAATTGTTATTGTAACTCTCCATTGTGTGTCCCATCACGACTTTCCTTCACATCTGGAAAATATATTTCCCGGGTTGGGGCCTGGAACAATAATTGTTGGTTGCCATCCGATGATTATCCCTCACTTCCACGTATTATGAATGCTGTAGGTTATGAGTCTATTCTCTGTGGAAAAATGCATTATGATTGGACACGTAACTATGGGTTTAGAGTAATTGGTACTAATCTGCACAACTATACAAAAACAGGGAGAGGGGGACGCAGAAAAGTCGGAGACTTGAGTCCGAAACCTGGGATATCTGAAAGATTCAATGATTTCCATGTCGGTGAATCATCGCGTATCATTGCACATGATCGTATGGTTAGCAGAAATGCGATAAATTTCCTTAAAAAACGCAAAGCCACTGAGGAACCCTTTTTCTTATTGGTTGGTTATAAAGCCCCACATTTCCCCCTGATTGTTCCAGAAAAATATTGGAAACAATATGAGGACCAAGTGCCAATGCCCTATATTCCGAAAAGCCATCTTGAATCCCAACCCCGAAATTATAGACATCTTCGTATTCATTCTAATATCGAAAATGTTCCAAATGATATTGTCAAAAGAGGACGAGAGCTCTATTATGGCCTTACCCAATGGCTGGATGAAGAGATCGGAAAAGTTTTGAATTCTTTAGAAAATAGCGAAGTAGCCTATAATACTGTGGTGATTTATACCGCCGATCATGGTGAAAATCTAGGAGAACATGGCCTATGGTGGAAGAATTGTATGTACGAGCATGCCTGCCGAATTCCGTTAATCATTAGTTGGCCGGCACACTGGAACGGAGGACAACGACGCATTGGAGCATGTTCTTTGCTTGATGTTGTGCAAACTATCGCAGAATTGGGAGGAACAAAAGTGCCGAGCGATTGGAATGGGGATTCCATGATTCCTTGGCTGAATGATGTTAAGCATGGTTGGAAGGACCTAGCAGTCAGCGAATATTATGCTGGCAAAGTTGTTTCAGGTTTTGCCATGATCAGGAAAGGTCAGTATAAGTATGTATATCATACTCCTGTTAACTCAAACTATCCGCCTGAATATGAGTTATACAACCTCAAGAATGATCCTCATGAATTTAACAATCTCAGTTCTCAGAATACCTATAAAGAGCTTCTTACTCAAATGCATTTAGCACTTGTTAATGAGATTGGAGAGAAGCCTGATATGACTGAGCGACGCTGCCGCAAGGATTATGCTCGTGGATATGACAGAAAAAATATATAAGACAACCCCCAATAACGTTTACACAAAAAACATGAAATTCAGAATTCTCGCTCATACGGATCAAAAGAGTATTGATGCCATGTATAATGACTATAGTCCGGTCTTTGTCTTAACGACCGGCCGTTCAGGCTCAAAGTTTCTCGCGTCCCTGCTCAACCTGTCCCCTGATATTAGGGCATACCATGAGCCAAAGCCGGCTTTGCAGTATTTCTCAAACTTTGCCTATCAGCATCAAGATGATAAACGTCTGCTGACAACAATGATTGATGCGGCGCGGATGGAACTCGTATTAGAGGCGTACATTCATGGAAAGATCTTTGTTGAGTCAAATCAATGTTCGACATTTTTTGCGCCGGTCATCAAAGACCTGTTTCGACGATCCAAATTCGTTCATCTTGTCCGGCACCCTGGCGATTTTGTGAGGAGTGCTGCCAGGAAAGGATTTCATCAAAACGATTCTATTTGGGAAGCTGGAAGAGTCCGTATGAAAGATACAGATACCTGGGATCGCCTGGGGCAGTTGGAGCGGCTCTCCTGGTTATGGAAGACAAGTCATCAGTTTATTGAAGATTTTAAAACGCAGATCAAAGCAGATCGGATCATGACATGCAGAATAGAGGATATCTTGCATGAGACTACTGTTGTGCAGACCCTGCTCGATTTCATTGGGGCGGACACAATCCCAGCAGAGACGATACAAGAAGTCCAGCAGATCAAAATTAATGAACTCAGAATAGGGCCTGATGAACCGCCTAATATGAAGAAGGTCGCGCATTTTCCCACTTATCCGGTATGGGACCAGCAGATGAAAGAGTTACTCAGACATTATTCAGGACAGTTAGCTGAGATTTATGGATATGATTTAGGAGGAGAATGCGATCGCACAGTTCAGCAGCGCAGGCCTGGGCAGGGCCATACACCGCTCTTATCGATTATTATCCCAAACTATAATAATGCTGAATATCTCCGAGAATGCCTTGACAGCGTCTTGGCTCAGACCTATGAAAATATTGAAATACTTGTCTGTGATGATTGTTCGACTGATGCTTCACGAGCCATTATTCAGCAGTATGAGCAAGACTATCCTCATAAGCTGCGTGCGTTGTATCTTAAAGCCAATAGAGGAGTGGCATCTGCGCGCAACCATGCTCTGCAGCATGCAAGGGGTGAATATGTCAGCACATTAGATAGTGATGACTATTATCAGGATCATCGAAAACTTGAAAAAGAGATGGATCTGATCGCCTATCACAAGAGAGAGTTTGATAAAGAGATTATAGCGTTTTCCGATATTGTGTTAGTAAATGATGATAAGAGCATATCGTGTTATCAAGCTCTTGCTCAAGGCATTGAAGAGGGTCCAGTTTTTGAGAAGCTCTTAACTCGTTCCTGCATGGTCCCAAGAGATTTTATAGCTCTCCGTTCGGCATATCTTGCTTGTGGTGGATACAATCCTGCATTCACAACGCATGAAGACTGGGACCTAAAAATACAACTGGCGCTAAGACACGAATTCTATTTTACCGGAATTGCTGGTACAGCATATCGTCGTCATGGAAAAGGCCTGTCTTCAGGTCCCTTTCGAAAAAAAACAAAAAATTTATGGCGTGTCTTTCACGCTAACATTGAGTTTGGGACGGATTGTGATCAGAAACGCAGATTAGAAGATGCTTTTTCCCATTTTATGGTACAACGAGACAAAGAGTATCATGAGTATCTGAAATATCAAGTCTGCCAGATCTCAGCAGAACGCGGGAAATGGCAAGGCAGAGCATTTTATATCAAGGCATTACTCTATGATTTCGGTGTGTACGGAGCGATCCTCATACTGTCCCTTCTTGTTCAGAAGCTTTGGAGGAAGATCAGATACGCCCTCACACAGGTCCGCCACCGTTTAGAACTGCGTTCATTGCTTGTCGAAAAGAAGATCAAGCTCATCGTTTTTGCTCAGAAAATCTTATGAGACCACCTTGCATCTTTATCACAGCGAGATTTCGGAGCGGCTCTACGATGTTGTGGAACATTTTTCGGCAGATTCCGGATGTTGTTGCTTACTATGAGCCTCTGCACGAGAAATTGCCTCAGTGGATGGCCTCCAGGGTCCCGCCGCAAGCCAGTCATCCCCATATTGACTGCTATTTTCAGGATTATCCTCCGGTCGAAGATCTCAAACAGCATCATCTGGCGGAATTTGGACTGTGTCGATTATACCTGGAGTCAGATGAATCATATCCGCCATTAAAAAACTATATCCAATATTTAATTGATTGTCGTCCGGTGGGCCGTCTGCCAGTGCTGCAATTCAATCGGGTCGATTTCAGATTAGCCTGGTTGAAAGCACATTTCCCTGAAACTCCCATTATTCATCTCTATCGCTCCCCTCGCGATCAATGGTATTCCTCGATTGCAGACTCGCCTGAAGCTCTTGATGAGAATCCTGATGCAGACCCATATCTTATCACTAGCTGGGCCAGAGATCTCTGCAGGCAATTCCCGTTTCTGGCTCGTCCATATATACGACATGCCTATCAACGTTTCTACTTCTTATGGAAACTGAGCTTTCTTGTTGGCAGCCGATTGGCTGATCTTTCAGTCGCTTATGAAGCAATCCTGCAACAGGCAGATTTCATAATTCCCCAACTGCTTCGCATAGGTCATTTAGAAGTGCAGAAAAATCTTGAAACGTGTAAATCGGTGATTCTCAAAAGACCGTTTGAGCGTTGGAAGCACTATCGAAGCGAGGAATGGTTCACAGGATTAGAACAGGAATGTAACGAAATTCTTAAGAAGACCGGTCTGGAAGAGGACCTTGGCAAGAAGCCTCTTGCCCGTATTATTGCCGAAAACAGGGACTATCAGATATTCAGCGCAGATCCTGCTGTGTACACATGGGCGATCCAAAGCAGTCAGTCAGCCGGCATCCAGCATCAAATTATCTCTGAAGAGAAAGAGCAGATCATCCAGGGGCATGAGCAACTTATCCAGGCAAAAGAGCAGGTCATCCAGGGGCATGAGCAGCTTATCCAGGCAAAAGAGCAGGTCATCCAGGGGCATGAGCAGCTTATCCAGGCAAAAGAGCAGATCATCCAGGGGCATGAGCAGCTTATCCAGGCAAAAGAGCAGATCATCCAGGGGCATGAGCAACTTATCCAGGCAAAAGAGCAGATCATCCAGGGGCATGAGCAACTTATCCAGGCAAAAGAGCAGATCATCCAGGGACAAGAGCATGCCATTCAGGACATGCAGCGGCATCCCGTAAGACTGCTTGCCAGGCGTTATCTTCCTTCAGGACTCAAAGAGTTTATCCGCCAAAAGCGTCAAGTCTTCCAGCCCAGGCTGGGACAATTAGAACAGTATGCGCCAAGAAGCTTTGACAGCAGTCAATGTGATTCTGCGCCGCAATCCTCAACGCAGGGCGCAGGCCTGACGATTGCCCTGGTGACTCCTTCGTTTAATCAGGCCGGCTTTATTGAGGCCACGATCAAAAGCGTCCTTGACCAGCAGTATCCTGAGCTTGACTATATTATACAAGACGGCGGGTCCAGCGACACGACTCCAGAGATTTTAATGCAGTATCGCAGCCAGCTGAGCCATGTCGAATCTTGCCGTGACAGAGGGCAGGCCAACGCGATCAATCAGGGCTTTCGTCATAGCAGCGCCGAACTGATGGCCTGGCTGAATTCCGATGATCTGCTCTTACCTGGGGCCTTGGCCTATGTTGCGCGCTTTTTTCAGGATCATCCTGATGTTGATGTGGTCTACGGGCATCGAGTTCTCATTAATGAAGACGGGCAGGAGGTGGGACGCTGGGTTTTGCCGCCCCATGATAATGCAATGCTGCTCTGGGCGGATTATGTTCCGCAGGAAACCCTGTTCTGGCGCAGGTCGATCTGGGAACAATCCGGAGGCTGTCTTGATGAATCATTTCATTTTGCGCTGGACTGGGATTTGTTGCTGCGCTTTTCTGAGGCCGGAGCGAAATTCGTCAGATTACCACGCTTTCTGGGGGCATTCAGAGTGCATGCGCAGCAAAAAACATCGCAAGAATTGCAGGGGCAGGGTGCCCGCGAGTGTACCCGTCTGCGCCGCCGAATTCATGGACGGGATATTTCAGATCAGGAAGCCCTGTACCAGCTTCGCGCTTATTTCCGCAAACATCTCATGTATGACTGGCTGTACCGTCTTGGTATACTCCAATTTTAATCTTGCCTGCCTGACACAATTCTTCAATTTTGGACTATACTGATCTGCCCTCACTTTGGTCTTGTATTCTGAAAACTGATACAGCTTTTGCAGCATTCATTTTTCATTCAGGAAGGAGGCGGTGTATGCGTCCTGAAGGTCCGCGAAAGAACAGTCTGTGGAATAGTCTGATATTTTGCCTCAATTGGCGCTGTTTACGGCCGTTGATGAAAAAAATTCTCCCCCTCTCAGCACATTCTTACGTCCAGAAGACGCGCGCAAAATTTCAGCCAACGCTGGTCCAGTATCCTCCTCGCCCATTGTTGCAGGAACGCAAGCTCAGTTCGACAAGATTGTCCGGCAAGGCGGATCTTCCGCTTGTCTCGATCGTGACGCCGTCTTTGAATCAGGGGGCTTATCTGAGACGCACGATCCAGAGCGTTCTTACGCAGAATTATCCGAATCTGGAATATCTGATTATCGATGGGAACTCGCATGACCAGACTACGCAGATCCTTTCAGAGTATGAAGGCCGTGTGGCTCACATTGAGTCAAGACAGGATGCCGGACAGGCTCATGCGATTAATAAAGGCTTTCAGCGTTCAACAGGTGAGATCATGGGCTGGGTGAACGCAGACGATCTGTTGCTTAGTGATGCGATTCCCGCTGTGGTGAATTTTTTTCTTGAGCATCCTGAGCTTGATGTGGTTTACGGTTTTCGGATAACGATCGATGAACAGGATCGCGAAATCGGCCGCTGGATTCTTCCGTCGCAGGCAGAAGAACTGTTGCCCTGGGCCAATTACCTGCCTCAGGAAAGCCTGTTCTGGCGGCGTCGGATTTGGGAGAAGGTGGGTGGGAGCCTGGATGAATCGTATCATTTTGCGCTCGACTGGGACCTGTGGTTGCGCTTTTACAGCGCTGGGGCCCGTTTTGCGAGCTTGCCGGAATTTATCGGGGCTTTTCGTTGCCACAGGGATCAAAAAAGCACTGTGCAGGCCGAACTTGGACGGCAGGAAGCAGCGCGGCTGCATCGAAGGTATCATGGTTATGAGATGCCGTGGCTGGAAGTCCGGCATGCGGTCGGGCACTATTTACGGCGCTGTTCGTACCTGTATCTTCTGTATTATATGGGAGTATATGGGCTGGTATCACGTTTGACTTGTCCTGGCCTCTCGGACATGCACTTCAGGACGAGGCTGTCTCCGTTTTACCAGCCCAATCTCCGTCTTAGCTACAGGGCGGCTCAGCTAAGGGCAGAAGGAGAATAAATTTCGTTCCAGCACCGACTGTCGACTCCACGCGCATGCTGCCGCCATGATGTTCCTTAATAATAAAATATGACACTGCCAGCCCTAAACCAGTTCCGACTCCGACATCTTTTGTGGTAAAGAAGGGTTCGAACACTCGTTTACGGACATGCTCCGGCATGCCGGGGCCGTTGTCTTCGATTTCGATGCGTGCTGATTTCTCTTCCTGAACTGCGCGTAAGCTTATGGTGGGTGCTGCAGCGGGCGCGTGTGCTTCTGCCAGTGCCTGGGCCGCATTTGTCAGAAGATTTAAAATAACTTGTTGAATTTGATTTGGATTACAAGGGATCCGGGGAAGAGTCGGATCATAATTTCGCAGAATCTCGATTTGTCGAAAGTCATAATTTTTGACAGGATCGTAGAGATGAGCCGCAAGCGTGATCGAGCCGTCGAGCAGTTCCCGAACATCGTACAAGGTCGACTGCAACCCGCCTTTACGGCTGAAGCTCAACATGTCCGCCACGATCTGCGCGGCACGTTCGCCGGAGTTCCTGATCATCTCCAGCATTTTGAAAATATCGCGCTGCTCCATATAGCGCCTCAGCGAATCAAGGCTGATTCCTGCTGTCTGCGCGGTCCGAAGATTGGCCGGAATCGGCTTTGTCAGCCGATTCAGCACGACCTGTGTATTATGCAGAATCGCGGCGAGCGGATTATTGAGTTCATGCGCCATCCCGGCAGCAAGGCCGCCGACCGAGGCCATTTTCTCCGACTGAATCATCATTTCCTCGATCCTGACACGTTCAGTCACGTCGTCCACACGCACAACAGCACCTCCGGCACTGTTGGATGTCAGAGGATAGACCATCATGTTGACATAACGCGTTTCGTCGTGAAGTAAAAAGTGGATTTTCTCGGTTTTTTGCGGTTCCCGCAACTGGATAGCAGACTGAACCTGTTCCAGAGAATCTTTCAGTTGGGGGATCAGTTCCTCCAGGAGGCATCCCTGGGCCTCGTCTGAATGTACGCCAGTCATTTTTTCAGCTTCAAAGTTCCAGTGCGTCACCCGTCGATGCCGGTCGATCCCCACGAGCACGGAAGGCATTGAGTCAATCATACTTTTCATAAAATTTCGCAGGCGGGTCATGTCTTCTTCGGTCTGTTTATTTTCCAGCGCAATAGCTATGCTGGTACCGATCTCTTCAAAAAATTTTATCAACTCAGGGCTGAAGCGATCTTCTTGACGATCATTGAACTGCAGCAATCCGATAGTCCGCTTCGTTGAGCGAAGAGGGATCAGGGCAACGGATTGATAATTCTTATCATTGCAGCGATTTCCGCGTTGTCCCTGCCGGACGCAGGATGTCATCACGGGTGCGGCATGATGTGTCCAAAAGCTTCCGCCTTCCGTAAAACCTGGCAGAGTCGGATCGCTTCGACCAAGGAGAATATTTTCGCACATACAGTTTGGCTGAGGATGCTTTTGTGAATCACGGAGGCGTTCTCCCGGCGGATCAGCGGCGCAAAGGCATTTCTCAGCCATGATAAACTTTTCGGGAGAGCCGTAACTTTCATAATATGGAAAATTCTGTCCGTCCCGCAGGCGAAGACCAACAGCATCAATGCCAGTGAAACGTCGCAGCAAATGAAGAATTCCACGAATCGTATCAACTCTCTCGCCCGATCTGTTCAAGAGTTCCAATATCTCTGTTGCTAATTGTTGGCGCTCTTCTAAACGTTTTTGCCGGGCAATATCCCGAGAGATCCCAAAAGTCCCTACGATCGCGCCTTGTTCGTTGTGGAGAGGCATCTTCGTGCTTGACACCCATGCAAAGCGCCCGTCGGCCCAGGTTTCTTTCTCCTCTTTTGCTACGATGGGCAGTCCGCTCCGAATAATCTCTTTCTCGTCCTGAAAGGCTTCGAGGGCATGTTCTTCGCTGTAAAAATCAAAATCCGTTTTTCCAACGGCACGCTCTGGATCGTCAACGCCGATTCGCGCGGCCAAGGCATTGTTCAATCGGATAAAACGGCTCTCCAGATCCTTGAAATAAATACAGTCCTGGCTGCCGTCCATAAGTGTATTCAAGAGTTTACGCTCCTGCGCGAGCTTGTCTTCTATGCGCTGCCGTTCAGTCAGATTGATAATAGAAACAAGTACGCGGCTCAAGGTCTGCTGATATTCCGGCGCAATGGAATACTTCAGCCTGATGTAAATCGTGTCACCGGTCAAGGTACGGTGCCTCGCCTCGATCTCAAAGGTATTTTGCCTGTCAAAGAGTGCAACAAGGATATTCAGAAAGAGATGGTACGATGCCTCGCCGAACACAGTATCGAGGCTGGTCAGCAGGCGCTCTTTTCTGCCAGCCTTGTATAAGGCTACAGCAGCTTTATTGACATCAACGACCTGCACCATCTCCGCGCATTTTTGCAATTCGCCGGCAGCGGTCTCAAGATACTCTTTATAGTCCCCAATCTCTTTTTCCCGTAAGTCGTCAAAATGCAATTTCAGGCGTGAAAGATCCACCTCCCACAAAGAGATTGGGGAATCTTCGAACAGGGCGCGGAAGCGGGTTTCACTTTTCCGTAAGGCGTCCTCAATACTTTTGAGCTTGCTGATATCCGTAAAGACCCCCAGCGCTCCCTTGTAGCTGCCGTGTACATCAAACAGAGGGCTACCTGCCAGAATGACCGGAATGTGCGTCCCGTCTTTTCGGATTAACACGATTTCATAATCGGCAGCTTCCCCGAGGCGATGCTTTTTCAACTGCTCCAGGTGCATATCCCGACTTTGAGGGGCAATCACTTCTGCGGAATGCCGTCCAGACAACTCATAACAGCTTCGCCCAATCAGTTCGCAAAATTTTTGATTCACATAGCTGAATATGCCGTTTTCATCGACCGTAGCCAAACCTTCATTCATCGTTTCTACGAGTAGTCTGTAGCGATCTTCACTGTCTTGCAGAGCGTGTTCAGCTCGTTTCCGCGTAAAGTATTTTCCCAGTCGTTCGGCAACCGCCGTCAAAAGCTCTTCTTCTTCGCGTAAAAACAGCCCTTCTGGTCCATACGGGACCTCTTTCAGATAAAACACTTCAAGCAGGCCATACTCTTGGTTCTGCACGAAAATCGGGACCGCAATCCGCCAGGGAGTATCGCTGAACTCGCAGCTCACATAGACTGTCTTGTTCAAAGAGATTCGCGCCCGGCAAAATTTCGAGTGCTGTAAGGCATCAGGCACCAGTTCAACCGTGCCCTGCAGAATTTCTTCCGCAGTCACGCCGGGCTTTTCCATGAGCCGGGTCAGATCGAACAAACAATTCAATTCCTTCACCCGTTCAGCCAGATCATGGCTGCGTTTTTCCAAAGCGCTTTCAGCTTTTTTACGGGCACTGATATCGGTCACTGCCGTCCGGCACTCATACGATGGTTCTTCAGCGTTCTTGACAAAAACGCTTTGCAGCAAAGACCAAACCACCTCTCCCGAACGATTTCGAAGCTGGATTTCACAATATTGCGGCTGGTTCGTATTGAAGACCGAATGCAAATGCCGATAGAAACTCGCACGATCTTCTTTCAGAACATGTTGAACAAACGAGGAGCCGATCAAAGGAGTCTTGTCAGCTTTCAGCAGCTCGATCAGTGTCTGATTGGCCTGCAGCACAGTTCCCCGGCTATTCAGTGTGCAATACCCCACCGGAGCAAAATTATACAGCTCTTCATAGTCTCGCTGGGATACGTCGATCCGTTTCTGGGCCCGCAGTAAGGCATTGTGCTTCTGCTGAAGCAGATCGAGTACGGCAGAAAGCTGCAACTCAGTGTCCTCGATGCGCAGCATGGTATTTACGCGCGCCAGAAGTTCCCGATCGGACATCGACTTGCTGATAAATCCATCCGCCCCAGCTTCAAGTCCCTCGGCCTGCTTGTCGGAATCGTCCTCCACAGCAGATAAAAACATGATGAAACTTTTCTTTAAGGCAGGCATGGCCTTCAGTTGCCGACAGAGCTCGAATCCGTTGCTATCCGGCAGGATCACGTTCAGCAGAATAAGTTCAGGGCAGTGTTTTTTCGCAAGCTGCAAGCCTTCGAGAGCGGTTGCTGCGCCAAGAGCAGTATATCCGGCCTGTTTCAGCGAGCGGAGCGTGAGCTCTGAAAAGGACGATGAATCATCAATAACAAGAATGGTCTGCCGTTCTTCCATAGATCTTTTCATTTTCTCAAAAGGTGAACAGAACGCAAGGCATTTCGTCCATTGAGCAGCTTACATGCCACATTGCCGCATACGATGTGCTGCCGCAGAATTTTTGTCAATTCATTTATTTCTATTTGACAAATGGCACTGACATTTCACACAAGGCTCACGAGAGATTCATCTCTCTGCATAGATTACATACCAGGAACACAGCATATGAACACTATTCGTCTTCGCGGCATCAAGGTTCATAACCTCAAAAATATTGATGTCGAGATCCCCCGCAATCAGCTTGTGGTCATTACCGGAGTCAGCGGATCCGGCAAGTCCAGTCTGGCCTTTGATACGATTTATGCCGAAGGCCAGCGGCGTTACATCGAATCGCTCTCGACGTATGCCCGGCAATTTCTTGATCGTATGGATAAGCCCGATATTGAGAGTATCGAAGGGATTTGTCCGGCGATCGCCATTGAGCAGAAAAACCAGGTGCGGAGCGCTCGTTCGACAATCGGAACAACAACGGAAATTTACGATTACCTGCGTCTGCTCTTTGCCCGCATCGGGACGAACTATTGCAGCCGATGCGGGGCTGTTGTCCAGCAAGATTCCATTGACTCGATTCTCGATGAGCTCTCAGACATGCCGGAAGGCACGAAATTTCTTGTCGGCTTCCCTTTTGCCGTTCAAGACGCTGTCGAGCAGAAAAAAGGGCCTGCAGACGATCCGACTGAACAGCGAGACCGCTTCAGGCAGTGTCTTCTTCAGAAAGGCTTTCTGCGTGTCGTCGTTGATGGGGAAATTGTCTCCCTGGACGATGAAAGCTTTCATCTTTCCAATGAGAAGCAGCTGCTTGTGGTTGTCGATCGGCTCATGATGCGTCCTGCTCTTCGCGAACGTCTGACTGATGCGCTGGAAATTGCCTACCAGGAAGGTCACGGACGGCTCAGTATCATGACATTCGGACGATCCGGCGATACGCATACCGAAAGCTCTCCCGAAAATACGCGGCAAGTCCGACGCTTCAGCCGAAAATTTGAGTGCTCACAATGTGAAATCGCCTCTACAGCTCCGGAACCCCGGCTCTTCTCCTTTAACAATCCTTATGGCGCCTGCCCGGAATGCAAAGGCTTTGGCGATACGATGAACTGGGATATGAATTTGATTATTCCGGACCGCACAAAAAGCATTCGCGAAGGTGCGATTGCGCCCTGGACCACTCCCAGGAGTGCCGGCATCATCACGCAATTAGAACGTATTGCGCCGCAGCACGGCTTTACGCTCGACACAGCGATTCAGGATTTGAGCGAGCGGCAATTCAGTGTTTTGCTCAAAGGCGATGCTGACTTTATCGGCATTCTACCTTTTTTCGATTATCTGGAAGAAAAAAAATATAAGATGCACATTCGGGTGTTTATGAGCAAGTTCCGAGGCTACCAGCCCTGCCCGCTGTGTAAAGGCAGCCGTCTCAATGCAGCGGCACGTCTCGTCAAAGTTGGAGGCAAAAGCATCCATGAGTTGAGCTGCATGACGATTGCCGACGCAAAACAATTTTTTGACACGCTGGACCTGTCGGATTTTGAGCAGCGCATCGCAGAGAAGGCGCTTGAACAAGTTCACAAGCGCTTACAGTACCTGCTTGATGTCGGATTGAGTTATCTCACGCTTAACCGATTGTCGCGCACTCTCAGCGGCGGTGAAATGCAGCGTATTCATCTTGCAAGCTCTCTGGGCAGCTCGCTGGTCAATTCGCTTTATGTGCTGGATGAACCGAGCATCGGGCTGCATCCGCGCGACAACTCACGTCTGATCGGCATCCTGAAAATGCTGCGTGATACGGGGAATACCGTGCTGGTCGTGGAGCATGATGCCGACATGATTCGGGAAAGCAACTATGTGATCGACCTGGGGCCGCAAGCCGGAGAACATGGTGGTGAAATCGTTTTTGCCGGACGGAGCTCTGAATTGCTCAAGCTGTCGTCGCAGAACAATGCATCTCTCACAGGCCAATACCTGCGAGCGGAAAAGCGTATCCCTCTCCCAGAATCCCGGCGAGCTGCCGCAGCTAAGCTCTTATCTCTGAAAAATGCTTGTGAACATAATCTCAAAACGATCAGCGTTGACTTTCCTCTTGAACGCTTTATCTGCATTACGGGAGTCTCGGGATCAGGGAAAAGTACGCTGATCCAGAACATCCTGTACAAAGCCCTCAAACATGAGCGTCTTCCTGGGAACGGCTACAGTGAGCTTGTCGGTCAGGAAGCTCTCGCTGATGTCGTCATGGTGGATCAATCTCCTGTCGGGCGTTCCCCGCGTTCGAATCCGGTGACGTATATGAAGGCTTTTGATGAGATTCGGAAGCTCTTTGCGTCCGTCCGCCTCGCACGTGAACGTGCATATACGGCAGCCAGCTTTTCTTTCAACATGGCCGGAGGGCGCTGTGAAACCTGTAAAGGCAGCGGCCGGATTCAGGTGGAAATGCAATTTCTTGCCGATCTGTATCTGACCTGCGACACTTGTCACGGAACCCGCTACAAACGCGATGTCCTGGACGTCAGGTATCGTCGTTTGACGATTCACGATGTCCTGAACCTGACGGTCAGCGAAGCCGCCCGATTTTTCCATGACGCACCTCGCTTTGTCCATAAAATGCAGGTCTTGTGCGATGTCGGACTGGGCTATCTCCGCCTTGGGCAAGCAGCGACAACGTTGTCCGGAGGCGAAGCCCAGCGCCTGAAACTCGCCTCGCATCTGGCCAATACACGTAAAAAACACATTCTTTACCTCTTTGACGAGCCAACGACCGGCTTACACGTTGACGACATCGCAACACTGCTGGCTTGTTTTCGTCAGCTTGTCGAGCGCGGTCACACCCTGATTGTGATTGAGCATAATCTCGATGTGATCAAATGCGCTGACTACATCATCGATCTCGGTCCGGAGGGCGGAGACAACGGGGGAGAAATTGTCGCCTGCGGAACGCCCGAGGAGATCGCCCGGGCAGAGCAGTCCTGCACAGGAACATATTTGCGGGACTATATCACACGTCATCACGGTATGATGTATAAGGAAAAGGAAACATGAATTGCGGAATAGATGTTTTACTGCGCGAACGAACGCTCCAGAAGAAACTCAGGCACCGACGGATTGCCCTCCTGGGACATCCGGCCTCTGTGACAAAGGACTGTTATCACAGTCTTGATGCCCTGGCTGAATGTCCCGATATTCGCCTGACAGCTGCTTTTGGACCGCAGCACGGCATGCGTGGCGATAAACAGGACAACATGATTGAAAGCGATGATTATATCGACCCCCGGCGCGGCATCCCGATCTTCAGCCTCTACGGCAAGCTGCGCTATCCTTGCGACGCCATGCTGGAAAGCTTTGATGTGCTGCTGATTGATCTGCAAGACATCGGCACTCGCATCTACACCTATGTCACCACGCTCAGCTATATGCTGGAAGCCTGCGCCAGGCACGGCAAAAGCGTCTGGATTCTCGATCGTCCGAATCCGGCAGGGCGGCCGATTGAAGGCACGATTCTTGAGGAGGGCTGGGAGAGTTTCATTGGAATTCCTGCTCTGATCATGCGGCACGGCCTGACCTTTGCTGAGCTGGCTCGATGGTATGTCGATCTGAATCATCTGAATCTGGACCTTCAGATTGTCGCGATGGAAGGGTATACTCCGAACGCTGGTCCCGGCTTTGGCTGGCCGCTCTTCGAACGCCCGTGGATCAATCCGAGTCCGAACGCCTCCAGTCTGAATATGGCCCGCTGCTTTCCGGGAACCGTTCTTTTTGAGGGTACGACCCTTTCAGAAGGGCGCGGAACAACAACAGCCCTTGAAATGATCGGCGCTCCAGACATCGATTTTGCAGTGATCCTCAAGCGCATAAATGCGCTTCAGTCTCAATGGCTCAAAGGCTGCCGCATACGTCTCTGTTATTTTGAGCCAACCTTTCAAAAACATGTCGGTGCATTGTGTTCAGGATTGCAGTTTCATACTGATCATGCGGCATACGAACACGAATCGTTTCGACCATATCGTCTTGCAGCACTTATCCTCAAGGCTATTCGGCAGGAGTCCCGGGATTATGAGATCTGGCATCGCCGTCCTTATGAATACGAGACAGAACGATTGGCGATCGATCTGTTGAGCGGCGGAGACTTCCTGAGAAACTGGGTTGACGACACATGCGCAAGCCCAGGCGATCTCGAGACACGCTTACAGCGGGATGAGCAGATCTGGAGCGCGACCCGAAGACCGTATTTACTTTATACTTAGCGACTTCTTCACATGTGAATTTTTCTTTTTTCTTGACAAAAGCAGAATTTTCACAATGAACACGTTGAAACGTATGTTATCGCAATGAGCCACAGAAAATCCCTTGACGGAAGCACGAATATATTCTGGAAGCTGTGTATGATGCCACCACAGGCTGAACAGGAAAAAATCACGTAAAAAATGACAGGCTTTCACCCTGTAACATGATAGAGAGGAACCGCATGGCAAAATCCCTGGTCATTGTCGAGTCACCGGCAAAAGCGAAAACCATTCATAAATATTTAGGTCCGGGTTTCAGCGTCAAAGCGTCGGTCGGACATATTAAAGATCTGCCCGCC
Organism: candidate division KSB3 bacterium; assembly: GCA_002748425.1. Classification (GTDB taxonomy): domain Bacteria; phylum Moduliflexota; class Moduliflexia; order Moduliflexales; family Moduliflexaceae. Next base: position 24,041 of record PDSJ01000020.1, read on the forward strand.
AAAAAGCTGGGCGTTGACGTTGAAAAGAACTTTCTCCCTGAATATGTGACGATTCGTGGAAAAGGAAAAGTTATTCAGGAATTAAAACATGCTGCCAAAAATGTCGAACATATTTATCTGGCCCCTGATCCGGATCGGGAAGGTGAGGCCATTTGCTGGCATATTGCGGAAGAATTAAAAAAAAGCAAAGCCATTACAGCCAAGATCCATCGCGTCATGTTTCATGAGATCACCCCCAAAGCGGTCTCAGAAGCGATTAAACACCCTGGCGAGATCGACATTCATCGTGTCGATGCCCAACAAACCCGCCGCATTTTAGATCGCTTAGTAGGATATAAAATCAGCCCTCTCCTCTGGAAAAAGGTTCGAAAAGGTCTGAGTGCGGGCCGCGTGCAGTCTGTAGCCCTGCGTCTGATTTGTGAACGCGAACAAGAAATCCTGGCGTTTAAATCAGAAGAATATTGGTCGATCACCTCGCGTCTTGAAGGCGAACGACCTCCGGTTTTTGAGGCAAAACTGCTGAAAATCTCCGGCAAAAAAGCTCAGGTCGGCAATGAAATGCAGGCCAGAAACATTCTTGACGCGTTAACGCAGCAGGAATTCCGGGTGGCAAAGGTGACGAAGAAAGAAACCCGCCGCCGCCCCGCCCCCCCGTTCACGACCAGTACACTCCAGCAGGAAGCTGCTCGCAAGCTGAGATTCTCCGCCAAAAAAACCATGCTGCTTGCACAAAAATTGTACGAGGGCATGGACGTTGGCGAAGACGGACCCGTCGGCCTGATCACGTATATGCGAACTGACTCCACCAGAATTGCCAATGATGCGCTGGAAGAAACGCGCAGGTTTATCCACGAGCACTTTGGCAAAGAATTCCTGCCGTCTGGAGCCAATGTCTATAAAACCCAGAAATCCGCACAGGAAGCGCACGAGGCGATCCGGACGACTTCAGCCTTTCGCGAGCCGCGCACAATCAAACGCTACCTGTCTCGTGATGAATTCCGGCTCTACGAATTGATCTGGAAACGCTTGCTGGCCAGCCAGATGAAACCGGCTGTCATGGACGTCACCTCAATCGATATTACTGCCGGCAGTTATCTTTTCCGAGCCAGCGGATCGATCGTTAAATTCCCGGGATTTATGACACTCTATATTGAGGGGAGCGACCCGGAGAACGATCGCGAGCCGGAAAAGGACAGCAGCAGACAAGAGGCCGATATCCTGCTGCCGCCTCTGAAAGAAGGCGAGGTTCTGAGGCTGCTGGAACTGTTGCCAAAACAGCATTTTACCCAGCCGCCGCCGCGTTATACCGAAGCGTCGCTGGTCAAAGAGCTTGAAAAAAAAGGCATCGGTCGCCCAAGTACGTATGCAAGCATCATGAGTACCATCGTCGAGCGGCAGTATGCTGATGTAGCACAGCGTAAACTGACTCCGACAGAACTGGGGATGCTGATTACGGAATTGCTGGTGGAAAACTTCCCTAAAATTCTGGATGTTGATTTTACGGCTCATCTTGAAGAGCAATTGGATAAAATCGAAGAAGGTCTGCTGGACTGGGTGCAGTCCTTAGAGCAATTTTATCAGCCTTTTCAGGAAGAACTGGAGCGCGCCGCCAGGGAAATGCGTAATATCAAAAAAGAACAGGAAGAAATGACCGATCAGAAATGTGAGAAATGCGGCGAAGCAATGATGATTAAATACGGCCGATTCGGTCGGTTTCTTGCGTGTTCCGGCTTTCCAAAATGTCGCAATACGCAGCCTCTGGAAGATGAAGATGGCGGTCATGGAGCTTCTGCTGAACACGCGAAAAACGGAGAAGACACAGAGCTTGAGGAACGCTGTGACAAGTGTGGGAAAGCGATGACGCTGAAACGTGGACGCTTTGGCAGCTTTCTGGCGTGTACAGGCTACCCGGAATGTAAAAGCACTAAAAAAATTGCCAGGGGCAAAGATGGAAAGACCACCGTACAGCAGGTCGTGGAAACCGATGAACTCTGCAAAAAATGCGGGTCAAAACTTGTCATACGGGAAGGACGTTACGGCAGGTTCACGTCATGTTCAAACTATCCGAAATGTAAATACATCAAACCGAACAGCACTGGCGTTGCATGCCCGGAAAGGGGCTGTGACGGCGAACTCGTCCAGCGGCGCGGCAGAAACCGCATGACGTTTTACAGTTGCAGCAATTATCCCGACTGTAAATATACAGTCAAGGCCAAACCGCTTCCCCGCCCCTGTCCGCTATGCAATGCGCCGTTCCTTGTGGAGCGCTGGAAGAAAGAAGAGGAACGGACCTATGTCGCTTGTTTGAATGAAGATTGCCATTACACTGAAGAGTAAACACGGTTGACACGATCATGTCCATTTTTATTGACGGATATAATTATATCGGTCGTTCACAGGACTTCTCCCTGGACGATCCGAACGCACGGGATAAAGTTATTTATCTCATGGGGCAGTATTGTGCCAGAGCGAAAAAAAACGTCACGATCATTTTTGACGGAAATCATTTCGTGCACGATGCGAACCGGAAACGCCGATACGGACGGGTGACAGTGGTCTATACTTCCCCGATCTACACAGCGGATGATGCCATCAAAAAGATGGTGCGCACACAGCAGCCCAGAAAACGAAGCTCCCTGCTTGTCGTCACATCCGACGTGGAGATTCTCGACTATGTTAAAGGACACGGAGCCGGGGCCATGCGGTCGGAAGATTTTGAAAGGACGCTTTATAAAACGCTGACTGCTCCCAAAGAGATCGATCGCGTTAACATTCAACTCTCAGACAAGGAAGTTCAGGAATGGCTGGCTTTGTTCGATGCTGAGCCAGCAGCAGACACGGCGCAAACTGACAGAAAAAAAGCTCCCACAGCTCCAAAAAAGAAGTTACAGAATGCTCGACATGCCCGATACACCCCGGAGACTGAAACGCGTCCCCGCCGCATCGATCGGGAGAATGTCAGACTGTCACCACGTGAAATCGATGAATGGATGCAAATTTTTGGAGTCGACGACGATGAAAACGATTAAATTTTTAACCCGCAGCTTTGTCATCATAGATGTTTTTCATGGCGTTCGCGTACCTTTATACAAGCTTCCATGGATGTCTTTATTGATAAATTCATAAACCACCTCAAGTACGAACGGAATTTTTCGGATCATACCGTCAAAAATTATCGCAGCGATCTGCTTCAGTTCCGTGATTTTTTGCTGGGACTCGGACAGAGCTTCCAGGCTGCGCACGCAGAAGACCCTTCGATCGATATTCATCAGATCGATCGTGTGGCGATCCAGAGCTTTCTGGGGCATTTGTACAGCCACAAGCTGGCAAAAACATCGATTGCCAGAAAACTGTCGACCTTAAAATCTTTTTGCCGCTTTCTTGCGAAAACATCCTATCTTCCCGCAGATCCGGCCCGGAATATTCCGTTACCGGCATTGCCGGAATATCTTCCGCCACTGCTTGAGACCGAAGCAATGCATGCTTTGCTTGACGGTATAAGCGGGATTGATATTTTGAGTCTCCGGGATCTCGCCATACTTGAATTACTGTATGCAAGCGGAATGCGGGTCGAAGAACTTGCCGGCCTGCTGATCGCGCAGATCCAGCTTGATGACCGTCGGATTAAAGTACGTGGCAAAGGCCGTAAAGACCGCATCGTGCTGTTCGGCATTCCCGCTGCCAATGCGTTACGGCGATATATGGAGCGCCGGACAGAGCTGGTCCAGCACAGTGCAGACAGCGGTCATCTGTTTCTTAACCGGCGTGGAGGCGCATTAAGCAGCCGCAGTATACGGCGTATTGTCAAAAAATACGTCACAGCCGCCGGGCTTGACAGACGTGTAAGCCCACAGTCATTTCGACATTCATTTGCCAGCCACTTGCTGCAAGCAGGGGCGGATTTACGAGTTATTCAGGAGCTTCTGGGACATGCCAGCCTCTCCACGACGCAGCGCTACACTCGAGTCGACACCGATAGCTTGCTCGACGTGTACCACCAGGCTCATCCCAGGGCTCATGAAGACAGAGGAGATTAGCATGATACGTTCAACAACAGTCATTGCCGTCAGGCATAACGGAAAGGTGGCGATCGCAGGAGACGGACAGGTCTCCTTCGGTGAAACCGTGATGAAACATAAGGCCCGAAAAGTACGCCGTATGTCCAATGGAAAAGTCATCGCAGGCTTTGCAGGCGCTGCTGCCGATGCGTTTACACTTTTTGAAAAGCTCGAAGCGAAATTGCAGGAATTTCACGGCGATCTTCTGCGCTCGTCCGTTGAACTCGCCAAAGACTGGCGCACCGATCGCATGCTGCGGCGCCTTGAGGCGATGCTGGTCGTCGTCGATCACGATCGTTCGTTTCTGTTGTCCGGCACTGGTGATGTCATTGAGCCGGATGACGGTGTGCTGGCGATCGGATCGGGTGGCCCGTATGCGCTTTCCGCTGCCCGGGCTCTCGTGAGACACTCAGCCCTCAGTGCTTCTGAAATTGCACAGGAAGCGATGAAAATCGCTGCATCGATTTGTATTTATACGAATGAGAATATTGTCGTAGATGAACTCTAAAAAAATACTGCCACCATGCCTGGAAGATGAACGAGCTCTCGTCGTGGGCATGATGGCAGTATTTTCAGGAATCAGGAATTATGATCGTAAAAACAGGAGAACACCGCTCAGAATCTCATGCTGAACAGGAGCAACTTGCCCCGGCTCAAGGCCTGAGTTTACCCCCGAAACAAATCGTAGCGGAACTGGACAAATACATTATCGGCCAGAAGGATGCGAAACGCTCTGTGGCGATCGCTCTTCGGAATCGCTGGCGTCGACAACAATTAAGCCCTGAGCTGCGAGAGGAAATTGCACCAAAAAACATCATCATGATCGGCCCGACCGGTGTTGGAAAAACCGAGATTGCCCGGCGGCTTGCAAAACTGGCTCAATCGCCTTTTCTGAAAATCGAAGCCTCAAAATTCACGGAGGTTGGTTACGTGGGACGCGATGTTGAATCGATGATCCGCGATCTGACCGAGCTTGGCATTAATATGCTGAAGGAAGAAAAAAAGGCCGAGGTCTATGAAAAGGCAAGAGGACTGGCGGAAGAACGTCTGCTGGACCTTCTGCTGCCTCCCTCGCGTGTGCAGAAAGATGAGGAGCATACACAGTCGGGCACGCGTGAAAAATTGCGAAAATATCTGCATGAGGGACGTTTTGAAGAGCGGGAAGTCGAGCTTGAAGTTGCAGACAGAAGCAACCCGATCATTGAAGTCTTCTCCAGCAGTGGCATGGAAGAGAATATAAACATCAAGGATATGCTGCCTCCCGGGCTTTTTCCATCAAAGACGAAAAGACGGAAGATGAAAATCTCAGAAGCCCGGAAAATTCTGGAGCAGGAAGAAGCTCAGAAGTTAATCGATATGGATGAAGTCATTAAACTCGCCATTCAACGGGTCGAGCAGTCGGGTATCATCTTTCTGGATGAGATCGATAAAATCGCCGGCCGTGAATCCAAAGGCGGTCCTGATGTCTCACGCGAAGGGGTTCAACGGGATTTACTGCCGATTGTTGAGGGCTCTACAGTCAACACTAAATACGGTATGGTGCGAACCGATCATATTTTATTTATTGCCGCCGGGGCCTTTCATGTCAGCAAACCCTCAGATCTTGTGCCGGAATTGCAGGGACGCTTCCCGATTCGGGTCGAACTGGAGTCTCTCGGACAGGATGAATTTGTCCGGATCCTTCAGGAGCCGAAAAACGCCTTGATTAAACAGTACAAAGCGTTGCTCGGCACCGAGGATGTCGCATTGAATTTCAGTGACGATGCCATCCGGGAAATCGCGGCAATGGCAGCCTCTGTCAATGAACGTACCGAAAATATTGGGGCAAGACGTTTGCACACGATTATGGAACGTCTGATAGACGAACTTTCCTTTGATGCACCGGAGTTGGAAGAACACTCGGTTTTGATCGATGCAGAATATGTGAAACGCCAATTATCCGATATTTCAGAAGACCAGGATTTGAGCCGCTATATTCTTTAGGTCGCTAACGTGACTAAAGCGAGAATCACCGTGAGTCATCTTACACTTTAGTTCACTGCAGCTTACTCTATCTACTCTTTCTTATGAAACATACTGGACATATTTCAGAATTTACGATTTATCGCCTTTCCGTATACAAACGCTGTCTGGAGCAGCTTGAACGCGAACAGCTTACCACGATTTCCTCTAAAGACTTTGCCAATCGTTTTGGCTTGAACTCCGCACAGGTCCGCAAAGACCTCGCCTGTTTCGGTGAATTTGGAATCCGCGGAATGGGCTATCCGATTAGCACGTTGAGAGAACAGATCGCCACGATTCTGGGATTTGCAAAAAATTCGAACGGTCCCCAAAAATGGACTGCTGTGCTGATCGGGGCTGGAAGACTTGGAAGTGCACTTCTGACGTCTCAACAATTCTTCGCCCATGGCTTTGAGATCCATGCTGCGTTCGACCTTTTGCCGGATTCATCCGACTATCGCCGGCAAGCTGATGCAAAGCTGCTCGACAAAGAGATTCCCCTGTATCCGGTGGAAAAGCTTGAGGATGTGTTGAAAAAGATGCCGACCGATATTGCAATTCTGGCTGTCTCCGAAGCCGATGCGCAAGACCTTGCAGACCGGGTTACCGCCCTGGGCATTCGGGCCATTCTCAACTTTGTACCTGTACAACTCCTTGTGCCTCCTGACGTGAAAGTCCGCACTGTTGATCTTGCTGCAGAGCTTCAATGTCTGACCTATCATCTCCATAACAGCCATTCCGAGTCAGAAGACGGGGAGAGACCTATGCCGGCAGCTGATGCCTGATGAAGAGAAGAGCGTTGGAAAGGGCGGAAGCGCGTTGTCGTCTTTTTCTGACGCTCTCCTTCAACAAGGTTTCACCTCGTTCTTTTTCCAGCTGAAGGCTGACTTTTTGCAAAAATTTCCACAACACTGCTGACGTATTAAACTTTCCCAGCTTCACGTCGTCATAAGAATGTAACACGAAAACTCGAGTGTATTATCGTTTATAAGCATTCGTACACATGTCTGTATCGTGCATGTGGAAAACGTTACAGGCAGAGATGAATGAATTGAGGCCGGGAGGTTTACGCGTATGATAACCTACATGAAAAAATTATTTCTTCTCGCTGCTCTTTGTGGAGCAGCCCTCGTTGTTGTCGGCTGTGACGGCAGTAAAAACAGCCCGACAGCGAACCAAAACAGTTTTCCGTCGGTGCAAGGCATTCAGATTTCACCTCATGCTGCAGTATATGTTGATGATACGATTACATTAACTCCGGAGACAATCGATTTGGATGGCGATGAAATCCGCTATACCTGGTCGAAAAACGCCGGCACGTTTAGCCCTGTTGAGGCTGTCGGACCGAGCATCAAATGGACAGCCCCCTCGACAGCCGGAAGCTACGAAGTCACTGCTGTGGGCGATGACGGAAACGGCGGAACATCGCAAAAGCACATTCAGATCACAACCTACGGCGGTAATCAACAGGGAACGGTTGATGTTGTCGGCGGCGTCCGTGTGAATCCGATAGGAGAGCTAAGCGATATCGGGTATATCGATAAAGGCGATACGCTTGTGCTGACCTGGGATACGGTAAGCCCCGTCACTACTGACGGCACACGTCCGGATGAGACCAGATATGCGCCGGACGGCAGTCGTCTGGATGCTGCTACGCTCACTCAGGTTTCAGTGCCGCAATACGGTTCTGCTGACGGCTTGCCTTCAAAAAATGCCGCGCGCTACTCCGTGATTGGGAAGATCGGAGATGATGGTGACTGGTTCGATTTCAGCGCCGGACCCGACACTGACGGGGATGGAATTCCGAATTCATTTTCAGTTGTTGCCCCGGAACGCGGCAAGGCGTACCTCAGCATTAACGAACAAAACAGCTTACTGGTAGATAACACCGGCTATTGGCGCTTTACGTTCAGCATCAACCACCCATAGCCCGTGCAGCCAGCCTCACAGAACGGGCTCCTTGCTCTGTGAGGCTGCTTTATTATCCCTTCCCCGATTTTCAATACTGGCATAGAGTTGCAAGATTTCAGCTGCGGCATGGTCCCATGAATAACGACGGACGCGCTGAAAGCCGCGCTCTCGATATACCTTCTGCAAATCGGGGTTTTCAAGCATCCTCACGATCCCGTCGGCAAGAGCGGAGGCTGAGGCCGGTGCCACAGCCAACCCAGCCTCAGCAAGCAGTTCGCTCAATGAAGACGTATCTGCATACACGACTGGCGTGCCGCAGGCCATACTTTCAAGAGGTGTCAGACCAAAGCCCTCATACAATGAAGGATGAACCAGCAGCGTTGCTGCAGAATACAGACGCGGTAAATCCTCCTCAGGGACATAGCCGAGAAAACGGAAGCTCTCGTGAAGCTGATAGCGATCGAGCAATGCATGCACTGCTCCGATGTAGCGCGGATCGTGCTGTCCGGCAATCACAACCTGACAGCGGCTTCGAAGCGAATGGGGGAGCCGGGCAACAGCTTCTGCCAGAACATTCAGTCCTTTGTATGGATCCTGGCGTCCGACATAAAGCAGATAAAAGCGGCTCAAGTCATAGCGTTTCCAGAACGCTTCAGGGATGCTGTCCTGAGGCTGAAATCGCGCTTCAATCCCGCTCCAGACAACTCGAATCCGTTCTTCCGGCACTTTCAGCAACTGCATCACATCCCGCTTTGTATGCTCAGAGGTCGCTACGATCCTATCGGCTGAACGAAGCATGGAACGGGCAGGATAGGGTGTTGTAAAAAAACAGCGCCAAAGCAGCCGCGATCGTGAGAGGGCAGATGGGAAAAGAAACGGAATAAGATCGTAGACAGTCAAAATTTTGCTGTAATTTCCACGAAAGGGTGAGCTCAGATAGTTCGGCACATGCAGAAGATCGACATTCAGGGCCTCGATTGCACGTGGTGTCTGGAGAAAATCCTTTACAGACAACAGCCGCTGCGGGATTGACACGATCTGAATCTGCGTCACATCCAGAGCAGGAAGCTGCCTTTCCAGCAATGTGCTGTCACCGATGCACACATAGTCATGCTGCCGGTCTTGCCGGAGCAGATGGGAAACAAGATTGAGGGTGTATCGACTGATCCCGTCGATCTTCTCACTGCGGATCCACCGTAAATCAAAAGCAATTCTCATCACAGTTATGACAGCGCCATAGCATCCAGATAGACCTGCCAGGTTTTCTCAGCACATGTTTTCCATGAAAATTTTTGAGCCTGCTCCACGCCACGCCGTATCATCTCTTCACGTTTCGCGCGATCACTCAGGACGTGCAGCATCCCGTCACAGATGCTGGCTGGCTGCTGCGGATCCACCAGATAGCCGGCCGCTCCAACGATTTCCGGCAAAGAGGACACATTTGATGTGATGACCGGAATTCGATGGGACATGGCTTCGAGCACAGGCAAACCAAATCCCTCATAAATCGACGGAAACACAAAGGCTTCGGCCTCGTGATAAAAGAGCGGCAGCTCAGCATCAGGAACAACTCCCGTAAAGATGACGTGCTGATCCAAGTTCAGTTCCCTGACTGTACGATACAAGCCTTCAGACATCCAGCTTTCACCGCCGGCTAACACAAGCTGCAGATCAGTCCCTTCCCGATCATGCTCGCGGAACATATGAAACGCTTTGACCAGCCGTTCGAGATTTTTTTTCGGCTCAATCGCTCCGACAAAAAGCAGATAGGGCTTACAAATGCCATAGCCCTTCAAAAGGGCAGAGACCTTCTGCGGATCGCAGACCTGCTGCTTTGGAGGATCGTAGCCCAAATAGATCACGCGAATTTTTTTTTCAGACACGTGTAAATACCGCACGATATCACGTTTTGAATGCTCAGAATCGGTAATAATCAGATCGGCGGTATGGGCTGCGTGTTTCATGAAAAGCCGAAAAAACAATACGTGTTTTCTGGGAACGCTTTTGGGAAAAAAGAGAGGGACAAGATCGTGAATCGTCACGACATAACGGCAGACTTTTCGCCAAGGGAGCTCAAAGTTGCAGACCGCGTGATAGACATCAAGATCGTGCTGTCGCAGTAACGAGGGAACATGTCGATGCGTCCACAGCATGCGACGCCGGCAGTCTGCAATAACCGGCCGGACACATGCGGTCCACGGCTTCAGTGTCTGTCCGCTGGAAGGGTTGATATCCTGGGGCGATGGAGGAGGAAAAGGCCGGTCAGTCAGCAGAATCAACGGATGATCTCGACAACGCTGTGCCTTATAATATTCAACACACAGAGATCGTGTATAACGCCCGATCCCTGTGTGCTTACAGAATAAACGCGCATCAATCCCCAGCTTCATCGAAGATGAGAGCACGCTTAGTTGTTCTCGACATGAAGTTCAAGAGGCCACGGATTCGTAAAAAACGGGACCTTGTGGTTCATGGTATAGACCACATCGATAATAATTTTCTTTTTCTCATTATTCACCTGAACCTTGACGTCTTTATCTTTATACGTCGCGCCCAATTCATCCAGTCCTTTTTTCGTTTCCTGAAACACGATATTCTGAATCTTTTGACCGGAATAATTGACAAAGGCAAATTGCGCGAGAGTTTTCAGTTCGTCTTCAAGGCTGTAATGTCCCCAATAAATCGGAATCAATTGCGCTCCGACGAAAATACAGATCGCCACAATTGCGATAGCGATCATGGCGGACAAGCGGGCTCCCCCGTGTGCATTCAGCATACTTTTTCGTACGATTTTCATAAGAAGCATCCTCCTTGCTTTTCAGTGTAATATTCGAAACCTGCCCTTGTTATTCAACATCTCCAAAACGTCTTGTTCGATGCTGAAAATCCAGCACTGCCTGATAAAAATGCACTTTACGAAAATCAGGCCAGAGCGTCGGGGTCACGTAGAGTTCAGCATAGGCAAGCTGCCAGAGTAAAAAATTGCTGACCCGCATTTCTCCACTTGTTCGCACGATTAAATCTAAGTCAGGTAAATCCGCCGTGTAGAGGTAGCGGGCAAAGACGTCGGTCGTCAATTCATCAGACAGCAAGCGTTTTTCCTGCACATCACAGATAATACTTTTCACCGCGTCAAGAATTTCATTCCGTCCACCGTAATTTAATGCAAGATTCAGGGTCAGACCAGTATTGTGTCGTGTTGCCTCAACCGCTTTCTGGAGAGCCTTCTGCACCTTTTCCGAAAGTTCGCCGGTTCTGCCGATCGTGCTCAGACGAATATTGCTGGCATTCATTTCCCTGACTTCCCGGTGTAAAAATTCGACAAGAAGCGTCATCAACGCCTTGATCTCCATCGCCGGTCTTTTCCAATTTTCCGAGGAAAATGCATAGAGCGTCAATGCCTGCAGACCGATCTCCACCGCAGATTCGACAGCAGCTCGTACGGAATGCACTGCCGCCCGATGGCCTTCAATTCTGGGCTTTCCCTGTTTTTTCGCCCATCGGCCGTTTCCGTCCATAATAATTGCAACATGGGCGGGCAGTTTCGTCGGATCGAGGTCTTGTTGCAGCTGAGCCACACGAGAGTCATCACGCGTCTGTTGTGGAGCTGTGTTCATAGCGCCTAAATTTCCAGAATTTCCGCCTCTTTCTTTTCGGAAAGCTCATCAACCATTTTTACGTAGTGATCTGTAAGTTTTTGCACTTGATCGTGCCCGTGATGTAAGTCGTCTTCGGTAATTTCCTTCTCTTTTTCCAGGGTCTTCAGCATATCATTTGCCTCGCGCCGGGCTTGACGAAGAGCGACCTTTTTTTCTTCCGCGCGTTTCCTGACCAATTTTGCTAATTCTTTACGACGTTCCTCGGTTAAGGCCGGGACAGCCAGACGAATCACTTTCCCATCGTTCGAAGGAGTAATGCCGAGGTCGGATCGCAGTAACGCTTTCTCAACGTGTTTGATGACGCTGACATCCCAGGGTTGTATGACGATCAAAGAACTTTCTGGAACAGAAAGCGTCGCCATCTGATTCAACGGGGTCGGAGTCCCGTAGTAATCGACGGTGATTCCGTCAAGCAGTCCGACGGACGCCCGCCCAGTACGAATGCCCGCGAAATCACGTTTTAATGATTCGATCACTTTCTTCATCTGTCGTTCAGTATCTTTGTGGACATCTTGAAGCATGAGTCGGTTCCTCCTCAATTTCCTACCAATGTTCCAATGGACTCCCCACAAACAATTCGCCTGGCATTCCCGGCTGTTTTGAGGTCAAACACGACAAGAGGCATCTTGTGCTCCATGCACAGGGAAATCGCTGTGAGGTCCATGACTGTCAGTTGTTTTTGTAAGACTTCAAGGTATGAGATGCGATCAAAACGGCGCGCATTCGGGTCGGACACAGGATCGGCGGAATAGACCCCGTCAACCTTTGTCGCTTTTAAAATCGCATCAGCGCCGATTTCAATCGCCCGAAGAGACGCTGCCGTATCAGTCGTAAAAAACGGGTGGCCGGTTCCAGCAGCAAAAATAACGAGTTGACCAGCATCAAGAGAGGCCAGGGCGCGTTCTAAGACAAACGGTTCGGCAATGGGTCCCATATCAATAGCGGCCTGAATCCTTGCAGGCACTCCGAGCGTCTTCAACCCTTCCTGCAGAGCAATGCTGTTCATCACTGTCGCCAGCATTCCCATATAATCCCCGGATGTACGGGCGATGCCCCGGCCAAGGCCCTGAACACCTCGAAAGATATTGCCGCCGCCGATCACGATTGCCACTTCAATGCCCAGCTCGTGTAACGACGCGACCTCGCCGGCGAGGTATTCGAGCATTTTTCCGTCAATGCCGTATCCACGATCGCCAGCCAGGACCTCACCACTGAGCTTAAGAAGGACTCGGCGATATACAATTGAAGTCATAACGTCATCAAGGACAAACGCAAAAACCGGCTGGGAGTCATCTCTCTGCCGGTTTTTGAACGCCTGCTTACTTTTTCATCGCATCCCGCTGTGCGGCAACTTCTGCGGCTAAATCGCTTTCTTCTTTTTCGATGCCTTCTCCCAGCGCAAATCTTGTGAAACGACGGATATTCAGGTTTTCGCCTAATTGAGCGATCATCTCCGTTACAAGCTCTTGAATCGTTTTATCGGTGTCTTTTACAAATGCTTGTTCCAACAGGCAAATTTCGCTCAGGTATTTATCGATTTTACCGTCAACAATTTTCTCGATGACATGTTCAGGCTTCCCGGAATTGACAAACTGTGCGGCATAAATTTCGCGTTCTTTGTTCAAGACACGTTCCGGAACGTCTTCACGTTTCAAAAACTGCGGGTTCGAGGCGGCAATATGCATGGCGATATCTTTTGTAAGCTGCTGGAACTGCTCGGTTTTCGCCACAAAATCGGTTTCACAGTTGATCTCCACCAATACACCAAGTTTTCCGCCACCATGAATGTACGAGACGACCGCACCTTCGCTTGTCGTGCGTCCGGCTTTCTTGGCAGCAGCAGCCAGCCCTTTCTTTCGTAACACGTCTACAGCTTTTTCAAGATCGCCGTCAGTGTCGGTCAAGGCCCGCTTGCAATCCATAATACCCGCGCCGGTTTTCGCGCGCAATTCCTGTACCAGTTTTGCTGAAATTGCCATAATCGTTCCGCACGCTCTTACCAGATGCAAATCGAAACTGCCACAGTCACAGGCTTCGATCGGCAACTGACTCAAGCTGCTCTATGTCTGGCAGAGTGTGTAAAGCAACGAAGCTCTGCTTCACAATTCTCTGAAAAAGTTAGTTCTGTGTGAAATGTATGTACACGTAGTAATGAGAGAGCTCCTTTCCTGCTTACTTCAGAGAAAGGAGCCGATTGCCCTGAATGAATGTTGCGCTATTGTGCGTTTGTGGCAGGAACACGCGTGTGTCCTGCCTTTTTATACTATGAATGTCTCGTGTGACGTCTTATTCCTCTGTCTCTTTCGGCGTTGTTTCCTCGTTTTTCTCGTCCGGCACAGACGTATCCTTTTCCTGGCTCACCAACGTTTCCTGATACAGATGTTGCCCTTCGATCACAGTGTCCGCGATACGCGATGCAAAAAGTTTAATTGCACGAATCGCGTCATCGTTTCCCGGGACGACAAAGTCGATCGGGTCGGGGTCACAGTTGGTATCAACAATAGCAACAACCGGAATGCCGAGTTTATTGGCTTCATGAACAGCAATTTTTTCTTTTTTGGGGTCAACGACAAACACCACGTCCGGAAGGCGTTCCATTGTTTTGATCCCTCCCAGAAATTTTTCTTTACGATCAATTTCCCGTTCCAGCTGCAGGGCTTCTTTTTTCGAGATTGCGGAGAATTCTCCTTTCTCTTTCATCTCTTCGAGCTGTCTGAGACGCCGGGTACTTTGCTGAATCGTCGTAAAGTTGGTCAACGTCCCACCAAGCCAGCGCTGATTCACGTAAAACATTTCGCAGCGGAGGGCTTCATCCCGGATAGCGTCTTTGGCTTGCTTCTTTGTCCCTACAAACAAAATCGTGCCTTTATTCGCGATGATGTCAGCAATGAAATGACTGGCTTCTTTAAATTTTTTAACGGTTTTTTGCAGATTGATGACGTAAATATTATTACGTTCGTCGAAGATGTATGGTTTCATCTTCGGGTTCCAACGCTTGGTCTGATGTCCAAAATGCACACCAGCTTCAAGCAATTCTTTCATTTTAATCGTACTCACGTATTTTCCTCCATCTTCATGGTTATTCGTGTGCCCTCGTCATCTCTCACATGAAATCTGAATCACCTGTTCAGACACCACCATGCTCGATCAGAGGACATGTCATTTATGTACGCATCACTTTTAACGCTTCGAGAACTGGAATCTTGCACGCGCGCCTCGCAGACCGTACTTTTTACGCTCTTTCATGCGGGAATCACGAGTTAAGAAACCGGATTTTTTCAACACCGAACGATTTTCTTCGACATTAAACAGCGCTAAGGCTTTGGCGATACCATGTTTGACCGCATCAGCCTGTGATGATTTCCCGCCGCCCTCGACAGTCGCAATGACATCAAAATCATTCAGATTTTTAGTCAGGCGCATCGGCTGCTTGACGATCATCCGCTGCGTTTCGCGATTAAAATAATCATCGAGCGTCATTTTATTAATCGAGAAACGTCCTTTTCCCCGACGCAGCCACACTCTGGCGATGGCCGTCTTTCTTTTCCCCGTGGCATAGACCTGCTCGACGACTTCGCCCACCGGCTTCTCAGGCAAAGAACGCGACGCCTCTTCCTCTTCGGAAGCAGGATCCTCTTCGTCATACGGTTGTTCTGCAATCATGTCTTCCTCTTCAACAAGATAGTCTTTCTCCGACACGTGATTCCTCCATTAATAACGTTGTGCGAAAGTTAATACTTCGGGTTGTTGAGCGGCATGCGGATGATCAGCTCCTGTGTACACTTTCAATTTTTTATACATCTGCCGTCCAAGCCGATTCTTCGGCAGCATTCCTTTCACAGCCTTTTCCAGGAGCCGTTCTGGATGGCGGCTCAACAATTCTCCGGCATTGATCGAACGGATTCCCCCGGGATATCCGGTATGGCGGTAATAGACCTTGTTCTTCAACTTATTTCCCGTCAGGCGAATCTTCGCGGCATTCACAACCACGATAAAATCACCGACATCCATGTGCGGCGAAAACGTCGGCTTATCCTTGCCGCGCAGTTTTTTGGCGATCTCGGCAGCCAGACGGCCCAGTACAAGCCCCTGAGCGTCAATGACATACCATCTCCGTTCAATACGTTCTTTTTTTGCAAATTCTGTTTTCATGATATACCTACTCCTCATCCATCAGGGCAACGCGTGTTTCCAAGCTTTTTAATGAGCGTAAACCTTTATATAAGGGCATTTCTTTTGTCAAGAAAAAAAGCAACAGGCTTGTGGACCTGAACAGCCGTACCGGAAATGGCCTGATGCACTTAGAGAGCCTGCCGAAAAGTAGTCCTAAAAAAATACTTGACAAGAAAAAAGTTCCTGACTAGCGAGATAAATAATTCAGGTAAATATCCCGTAAACACTAAACTAAAAAGTATAACCTCATAAAATAAATCCGGGCTCTACCCTTGTAAAATTTATTACGCTGCTTGTCATGTATTACTGTATTTGAATATGGCTGTCACGTTAAAAGATATCGCGAAGCGGGCAGGAGTTTCTGCAACCACTGTATCGCTGGTCCTGAATCAGGGAAGCAACAGCCGCATCAGCGAAGACACGCAAAATAAAATTCTGCACATCGCAAAGGAGCTTGGGTATCACTCAAGCAAAGCCGTCCCAAATAGCCCATTGACGGTTCCCCCTGCCATCGGACTCGTGTTTACCGACATCACGAATCCTTTTTTCACTGCGCTTGCCGGGGTGATCGAAGACGTTGCCAGCCGTTACGGATATAATATTATTCTCTGCAATACACAGCGGAATTTAAAAAAAGAACAGGAATATTTACACGTCTTGATCCGAAGGCGGATCGACGGCCTGATTATTGCCCCTGTCGACGTTCAGGAGTCGAATGTCGAGGATTTTATCGCCCAAAATATTCCTGTCGTGTTTATCGATCGATTTATCAGCTCCCAACGTAAAAGGCATGCTGTTCTTGTGGACAATGTCAAGGGCGCTTTTGTCGCCACAGAGCACCTCCTCAGTCTCGGTCATCGTCGCATCGGCATAATCAACGGTCGCAGAAATGTTTCCACTGGCCAGGATCGTCTGACAGGATACATCGATGCCTTGCAGACATACGCTGTCTCTGTTGATGAAGACTTGGTTGCTGACGGGCTTTTCACTGTTGAAGAGGGACAGGAGGCCACAAAAATCCTTCTGGACCTGTCCAGACCGCCGACAGCGATCTTCTGCAGCGGCGGTGTCATGACCGTAGGCGCCTTGCTTGAGATGAAAGACAGAGGGATGACACTGCCCCGGGACCTCTCTTTTATCAGCTTTGACGATGAAAAGTGGTGCACCCTGATCGATCCGCCCCTGACTGTCGTCGCCCAGCCTACTAACACTATCGGCGCTGAAGCTGCTCAAATGGTCATCCAGTTGATTCAGGGATGGGGAACGGAAGAATCGCAGCAAATTGTCCTTGAACCGCAACTGATCATCCGCGAGTCCTGTGCGCCTTACATGGAGAATTAAGATCTTGGCGGACTGCAGCGTGTTTCTGGCATTTCCGCAGCATGCAATGAGCCCTCGTGTCGTTCAGGCAGTTCTTTCCTGGATGTCTGCACGAGTTCCCAGAAGCCTGTGCCGCAGCGTGTTATGAAGCAGATCAGACGATCTTTTCTGACGGCATGCCTGTTCGCAGCCGGTGTTTTCATGCATGCGCATTCGGCTTTTGCCGACATTAACTGGCGGCAATGTGAAGGAACGCGCATTCGAATTTTCTCGATCGAACATCCCTTCAGTCGCGATCTTGTCCGGCATCTTGATGAGTTTGAGGAAAAAACTGGCATCCAGGCAAGAATCGAAATCCTTCCGGAAGACGTGTTTCGCCTCACACGCTTTCAGCAGCTCGATATGGGTCAAGACATCGACGGCTTTACCATCATGCCGGGAGTCAGCAAATTGCCCTATTGGGAATTAGGATGGCTCATGCCCTTGAATGATTTTATCAACAACCCATTGCTGACAAGCGCGGACTGGGATATGGAGGATTTTTTTCTTCCTGCAATGCAGGGGGCCTCAATCAATGGTCAGCAGATCGGCATTCCGATCAATATCGAGACCTCATTGCTCGCTTATCGTAAAGACCTTTTCACCACGTTCAAAATGCCGGTTCCCACAAGCATGTCGGACCTCGAAGTTGCAGCAGGCTTTTTTCACGGGCAGGTCCTCAACGGCATGGAGATGATCGGTCTGACAATGCGGGGCGCAGGAGCCTCAGCAAGCTCTCAGTGGGTCGATTTTCTTTACAACTTCGGTGGATCCTGGACAAACGGCAGAGGGAAGTCCAAAATATCGGCCCCGGAGAGTATGGCCGCCCTTCGTGTTTACGGCAATCTCTTGCGGAAATATGGACCGCCTGATGCTGTGCGTATCGGCTGGGTGGAAAGTACGGCACTTTTTCTGGAAGGTCGCGCGGCGATGATTTACGATTCAAATATGTTTTTAAGCCTGTATGAAGACCCGGAGCGCTCAAAAGTCGCCGGGAAGATCGGATACACGCTGCTGCCCGGCGGGCCCGCCAGGCAGCAGCCGCACGTGTCAAGCTGGTGTCTGTCAATTTCCGGCATCAGTCCTGAAGCGCGTCAGAAAGCGACCTGGCTGTTCATCCAATGGGCGACCGGCAAAAAGTACAGTCTGTCAGCCTTGTTACAGGGTATTCCCACAGCACGCGCCTCTGCCTGGAAGTCTGCAGAGTATCAGAGAAGCGATCGTTTTCCCGATTGGAGCGCAGCTTCAATACAGTCTTTTGAACAGGGTCAGCCGCTCTGGAACCCACCGGTTCTGCAAGTCCAGAAGATCCGGAATATTGTCGGCCAGGCACTTATAAAAGCCATACAGGGGGAGCAGATCAAAGAAATCGCCGAAGAAGCCATGACCTTATGGATGAAGCAGATCAATCACGACGATTGAATGATATATGAATCGCAATATAAAAAAGGAGTATCGTATGAAAAGCTATCAGTTTCAGATAGTCATTGCTGCGATGATGGTGCTTGTCTGTCCTGCGGCTGGCTTCTCCTTAGGCGAAGAACAGGTTACCGTCACGTACAAGGTCATCCACACAACACGCGCAGGAGAGCTGATCTCCTACGCTCACTACAGTGTCGCGGCGCATGAAGCAGAAGGATACTGGCTGCAGCGGGTGATTTCGCTAACAGCAGATTCCAAACCGCTTTCGATCGTTCAAATACTGTTAGATCGGGATACGCATCAGGCGCGTAGATATATTATGCACCGTCCGGCAAAGATGGATCAACCGCCAAGCGTGATCGATCTGCCGCTCGACCGTATGGGGAAAGATGAGATCCTGCCTATGCCGCTGAAAGCGATCTCCGGCGTCCGGGAGATAATCCCGACAGAGTTCGCTGAGTTTGATGCATTAAAGTGCTCAGCAAAAAACAGCACTATCTGGCTGAGTGCCGCTGTGCCGGTTCTTGGTGTGGTCAAAGTGGAACATGCTGAATTTACAATGACATTGAGTCAGATAAGAGATTCCGCCAGGGACTTGCTTTCGCAAAAACCTCCCAAAGGCGGCATCAGCTATATGACGAACAAGTGAGGCGGACGCTATGTTAAGAAGTGAAGATTTTTTCGATCTGAGCGAATTTGATCATCCGCAGTTTTTTCAGGGCATCGACTACGTATGGGATGCCCTGAAAAAACTGCCTGGATATATCGAAACACATCTTAATCCAGGCATTAAGGGCACGATCATGGCTGGAGCCTGGATCGTGGGAAACGATATCAGTATTGGAGCCGGCAGCATTGTCGAGCCTGGTGCGTATATCGCAGGCCCAAGCATTATCGGAGAATCATGCACGATTCGTTCCGGGGCCTATATTCGCGGCAATGTCCTTCTCGGTGATCGCTGTATCGTGGGGCACACGTCTGAACTGAAAAATGCCGTCATGCTGGATGGAAGTCAGGCACCGCATTTTAATTATGTCGGTGACAGCATTTTAGGCCGAAACGTCAACCTTGGAGCAGGCACAAAACTTTCAAACTTAAAAATCGTCGAAGGGACTGTTCGCATAAAAATCGCTGGGACTGTCTATGATAGCGGCTTACGCAAATTCGGCGCGATTCTCGGAGATAACGCCCAGAGCGGCTGTAATTCGGTACTTAGTCCTGGGACACTTGTCGGGAAAAACAGCCTGATCTATCCGAATGCAACGGTTTCTGGCTATATTGCCCCGAATTCTCTTGTCAAATTACGCCAGACACAGGAAATCGCAGAGATGAGATCGCGAGGACCGGAATGACATGCTGATGCGAAGCTGTGTCCAGGAGTCCTGAATGAACCTTGAGTATCAGCTCAGAGGAGGAAGAACTTATTCGAAAAATTTACGGAAATCTTACCGGATTAAAACCCCACCAGCTCAAAGCTCTCGACCGTGTGTATCGACGTAAGATTCCGACAGATCAGGTCATCACAAAGGAACTCAGCAATTATCTGTCGGCACTCTCCCTGGCGACCGGACGCCAGATCGGTATACTGGCAGATCGAAAGGGACATATCGATTATGTCATCGTTGGGAGTCAAAAACAGATCGATCTCCCCGAAATCGGCCGTTTCAGGGCCGGTCATCGGCGTTTACGCGGCCTGCGATATATACACACTCACCTTGACGACAGTCCTCTAAGCCGAGACGATTTTGTGGATCTGGCACTGTTACGTTTTGATCTGATCGCGGCGATTAGCGTCAACAAAGATGGCCTGCCGGAGAAATATTATCTCGCCCATCTTGTTCCCGATCATCGTGATACAAAACGCTGGGAAGTCCTTGAGCCAATCCTTCCCCAGCAATTAGGTCTCGATTTTGGCGCCTTTATCCGTGCACTGGAAGAAGAATTTCGACGTCGTCAGGGCGCATTAGATGTGCCGGGAAGGGGCGAACGGACTGTGCTGGCCGGCGTATCCACCGGCAAGCGCTCGCTTGCCGAAGACTCATTGAACGAACTTCACGACCTGGCTGAATCAGCAGGACTGCACGTCATGGATTCGATCATACAGCAGCGCCCCAGAATCGACCCCAAATTTTTAATCGGCAAAGGCAAGCTGAACGAGCTTATCATTCGCAGCTATCAGGTTGGGGCCGAAGTCATTGTGTTCGACCACGATCTGACTCCGGCACAAGCGAAGCTTATCGGTGATATGACCGAACTCAAAATTATCGATCGCAGCCAGTTGATCCTGGACATTTTCGCTCAACGCGCTCACAGCCGTGCAGGAAAAGTGCAGGTCGAGCTGGCCCAGCTCAAATATCGTCTGCCGAGGCTCGCTGCGCGTGATGACGCGCTTTCTCGCATTAGCGGGGGCATCGGTGCGCGTGGACCGGGGGAAACCCGTCTGGAAATTGATCGCCGCCGCGCACGAGATCGCATCCGCAACCTGGAAAAAGAGTTGAAACATCTGCAAAAAGGCCGCCAGCAACGCCGCGCCAGACGAACACGCCATCAGGTTCCGGTGATTTCAATTGTCGGTTATACCAATGCCGGAAAATCGACATTGCTGAATGCGTTGACCCAGAGCGATGTGGTGGTCAAAAATCAGATGTTTGCGACTCTTGATCCTGCCAGCCGCCGTCTGAGATTCCCACGAGATCTTGACGTGATTATCACTGATACAGTTGGCTTTCTGCGCAATCTGCCGAAAGATTTAGTGGAGGCCTTTCGATCCACATTGGAAGAGATGGAGGATGCGGATTTGCTGCTGCACGTCGTGGATCTCAGTAACCCCGATTTTGAAGAGCATATCACGACAGTCAAACAGATACTGGAGGACTTACAGCTCGACCGTATTCCGCAATTATTCGTATTTAATAAAGATGATCTTGCAGAGAAAGGACTTGTACAAAATGTTTGTGCCCGCTACGACGGCGTGTCGATCTGCGCACTCCAGCGTTCCGGCTTGCGCAAACTGATCCTGCGGGTCCAGGACGAAATTCTGCGCCTCTATCCCGACGCCGGGATCTATCCCCAACTCAAACCAGCAGCCCAGCCAGAATATGAGGCCCTGCATTCCTGAGACTCCGATCCTCGTTTCAACGCACGGAACGCACGGGGACAAAAGGCAGACAATGACGGCATGGCAATCTCTCCTGTGCGTTCGCTGAATTTTTAACAGCTTTGTGGACAAGTACGGCATCAACACCAGCATGGATCAGAGTGTGTTCATTCACGACTTTTTACCCGCAGTTTCGGACCGTGCGGGGTATCTTTAATCTCATAGCCAGCAGCAATAATTCGATCCCGCAAGTCATCGGCTTCCTGCCAGCGCTTTTCAGATCGGGCGTGTTGACGCTGTTTCGCAAGGGCGAGAATCTGCTCCGGAATAGATTCCTCTGCCGGTTCCCACTCCGCTAAGCGTAAACCGAGCACTTCATCGAATTTGCACAGCGTCGCTTTTTTGACGGAATTAGAGAGCGCGCTCTTTGCTAAGTCCCAGCATACGGCCAACGCCCTTGGAATGTTCAGGTCATTGTTCACAAAAGTTGTAAATGTCTCAAGCCACTCCTCGTCAAGTTCGCCGGGTGCTCCCCAGTCGTAAGCTATGACTCTCAGCCGCTCCAAAGCTCTGCTTGCTGCGTCCATCGCTTCCCAGCTGAAAGTCAGGTGCGAGCGGTAATGCGCGGTCAGGTTCAAATACCGATAGGCCAACGGATCGTAGCCTCGGTCGAGAAGCGTTTGCAGGCGCAGAAACTCGTCGCTGGATTTCGCCATTTTTTCATTATTCAGCTGCAGAAAATAGCCGTGCATCCAGAAATTTGCCAGATTCGTCCCGTAGCATGCTTGAGTCTGAGCAATTTCGTTGTTGTGGTGTACCGAAATATGATCTTCGCCGCCGCAATGGATATCGAAAAACTGTCCTAAATATTTAGCGGACATTGCAGAACATTCGATATGCCAGCCGGGGAAACCGACCCCCCACGGGCTTTCCCATTCCATCTGCCGTTGTGCCCCCTCCGGGCTGAACTTCCAGAGCGCAAAATCCGTGGGGTTCCGCTTTTCGCCGATATCGACGCGTGATCCGGCCTGTAAGCCCTCAATATCCAAACGAGCCAGGTATCCGTAGTTCTCGAGTTTTGAGGTATCAAAATAGAGGCCATCCGAGCTGCGATAGGTGAAGCCGTTGTACTCGATCATCTGAATCACACGAATCTGCTCATCAATATGATCTGTGGCCCGGCACCAGACTGTCGGTTCCAGGATATTCAACTGGACCAGGTCTGCTTTAAACGCGCTGGTATAAATTTCAGCAATTTCCCAGGCGCTTTTCCCGGCCCGCCGCGAACCTTTTTCCATTTTGTCCTCACCCTCGTCAGCATCAGACACCAAATGCCCGACATCGGTAATGTTGGTCACGTGTTTTACGTTATAGCCATTAAACTCAAGGACGCGCCGCAAGCCATCTTCAAAAAGATAGGTCCGCAGGTTGCCGATATGGGCGTAATTATAGACGGTAGGGCCGCAGGTATACAGACCGACTTCAACAGGATTCAAGGGTTCGAACTCGCGAATGCTGCGAGAATAGGTATCATATAATCGAAGTGTCATGATGCTCTCCGCCCGGGGTAAGGTCTGCAAGTTGCCGGCAGTGTGCTGAAAATCGATCGCACAGCTGAAGTCGTCCGGCATCAATAACGTCGTTAACACGTCAGATTCCCGGAAATTATGAGATCACTGTGATCAGGTTAATATCGACAGCAGGCCGGAGATAGGCCTGACAATAAGAGCTGGCTATGCTAGTTGCCGAGGAAGGGTAAGAAAGTTTAGAACATTTTGTCAATGAAAAAAATCTCGCCCAGGTACAACAGCGACGAGATGCGCAAGTCGAGGATCTGCGCATCTCGTCAGCAGAATGAGAGAAGCAGGGGGCTTGAGCTGTGCTCAGGCAAGCTGTTTTTGGGCTATTCCACCCTGAAGGTGATATCAGCCTCCGCCCATTCATCAGGAGACAGTTGGGACAACTGGTGGTCCAAAGCGTCTTCAAAATCCCCGGAACTGCCTCGGAACCGGGGGAAGGCTTCATGAGTAAGCTGACGAGGGCCGACAATTTCGATATTGCGCAAAGTGGCGATAGCCCGAATATGCTCTGTGCCAGCCGGTCCATTGATCTGCAGCTCAAAACCGTCTCCTGCAGCAGGAATGTGGTAGATCTGTCCGCCCTGCAGGAGGCTGTTAGAGGCAAAACTGTTAGGGAAAATGCGAACCACCTGTCCTCCATCGGAACTTATACTGAACAATTGCACAAACGATGTCTTGGATGTGCGCACTGTAACCACCGCAGACTCACCAATCGTAAAATGCTCCTTCTGGACTCGCGCCTCGATCGTAAACGTCTCCGGTCCCGGCGTCGGGGCGGGGTCCGGGGTCGGAGCTTGCGGGGCTGCACATCCGAACAACACGACTGCACTTATCAGAATACTACATAATAACATCGTCCTTTTCATCATTTCAACACCTCCATCTTTCACAGCAATAGAATAAAATGTTCTTTTTACGTCCATGTCTTATACCACAGCTTCGACACTGTAAAGTTTTTTCATGCTCTTATGATCGAAAAAACGAAAATACCTCTTTCACGATCGTCTGTGAGGTAGACGATGCGAAAAAGAAGAAGTTTGTTTGTTTCTAAAAAATTTATTTGACTTTCCAGAGAGATGGACGCTTTTGTACTGAAAAAGAACTGTGTCGAATTATTTTTCTTTAACATCGCACCTTACAGAAAGGGAATCCATGATTGACATGAAGGGGAAGAACCTCTTAAGTTTACACGATCTCTGCCATGAAGAAGTCTTGCAGGTTCTTAAAACTGCTCAAGATCTCAAACTCCGGCAGCAGATCGGAGAACGGCCTCTGCTGTTGGAACGAAAAACCGTTGCTATGATTTTTCAAAAGCCCTCGCTGCGTACACGTGTCTCTTTTGAGACTGGCATCACGCAACTCGGCGGTCATGCCATTTATCTTGGGCCGGATGATATTTCGCTGGGAACACGAGAAAGCGTTGAAGACATTGCCCAGGTCCTCTCTCGCTATATCGATCTGATTATGGCCCGTGTGTTCGGTCATGATATTGTCGCTGATTTAGCGCGATATGCGACGGTTCCGGTGATCAACGGCTTGTCTGACTTGACGCACCCCTGCCAGGCGCTGGGAGACCTTCTCACCATTCAGGAAAAAAAGCTGCGCATGCGTGGGCTGAAACTGGCCTTTATCGGCGATGGAAACAATGTCGCAAATTCCTTGCTGTATGCGGGAGCAAAAGTCGGCATGCATGTGAGCGTCGCGTCGCCCGAGGGCTATGAGCTTCGAGATGATGTCCTTGCGCAAGCCCGTGAAGATGCCCTTGCAACCGGAGCTCAAATGCATGTGACACATGATCCGCTCGAAGCTGTTCAGGATGCTGATATCGTGTATACAGACGTATGGGCCAGTATGGGGCAGGAAGCGGAGGCGGAAGCTCGTAAAGCCTTATTCCAGCCCTTTCAGGTGAATATGGAGTTGTTCAAACACGCGAAGGCAGACGCTGTGTTTATGCACTGCCTGCCAGCGCATTACGGTGAGGAAGTGACCGACGAAGTGGCAAGAAGCCCGCATTCGGTGATCTACGATCAGGCTGAGAATCGCATGCATGCGCAGAATGCCCTCATGGCACTGGTACTTTGAACGTAGAAAAAATACTTAACTAACGAAGAAGGTCCTGAATCACTCAGAGACACAAGTGTCTGGAAGGGCCCTTATATCAGATGTTTCGATCCGAATATCCAGAAACATGTATAGCAGAAACGCGCTGGTGTCTCTCGCTCTTGAGCACACACATTTTTCTCCAGAAAGGGGAACTTTTGCCTGGCAGCGCTTCTCCTGTAGATCTCATGCACCTCTGCGTTTTTGCGAGACAGCGATTTATATGACAAAGCAAAAAATTCGTTTAACGGCAATGACAACGGCAGCCGGCTGAGCGGCAAAGATGGACCCGATGGTCCTGGCGCAGGTGCTGCGTCCTTTAAAAAATCTTTTTCCGACCGATCGATACCCACATCTGCTGCTGGGGCTGGAAGTGAGCGATGATGCTGCTGTCTATAAAATCACTGATGATCTTGCCGTGATTCAGACCCTTGATTTTTTTACGCCGATCGTCGACGACCCTTATGATTACGGGGCAATTGCGGCTGCTAATGCCATGAGCGATATTTACGCCATGGGCGGTGAAGTCACAGTGTGTATGAACATATGCGGATTTCCACCGGATCTTCCGCAGGCGATCGTCGCCGAAATCCTGCGCGGGGGTGCTGAAAAAGTGGCTGAAGCCGGAGCAGCGATGGTCGGGGGGCATACGGTCTATGACAAAGAACCGAAATACGGTCTCTCAGTCATGGGGCTTATTCATCCTGACAACCTGCTCAGCAAAGCAGGCGCCAGGCCGAATGACAGGTTAATCCTGACCAAAGCGCTTGGAGTCGGCATAATCGCCACTGCCCTGAAAGCCGATGTCGCGAAACCAGAGCATATCGCTCCGGCAGTGGAGAGTATGAAGCAGTTAAACCGGCGGGCGATTCAACTTATACAAGGTCTTGATGTTCACGCCTGCACCGATATTACAGGATTTTCACTCCTGGGACATGCATCTGAAATCGCTGAAAAAAGCGGAGTGCAGCTTCGATTGAAGCTAGACCAAATTCCCATTTTAAGCGGTGTCCGCCAATATGCCCAAGAGCGGCTGTTCCCGGGAGGCTCCTGTAGAAATCAGACCTGTTACAAATCTGTCGTGCATTTCGCCCGGGACATTTCAAAGGAAACACAATTATTACTTTTTACGCCGGAAACGTCCGGTGGCTTGCTGCTTTGCGTGCCTCCGGAACAAGTCGATGCGCTGCGGTCGCGCTTCATCGAAGCCGATCATTTTTATGCCGAAGTCGGCGACGTTGCTGAAGGCGCAGGTATCCAGGTCTCATAGCTATGCTGCCTGCGTGCGGGACTCCGCTGGAGCAGCTTCAGGTCTCTTGTCATGAAGAGTTAGCGATCTTTTGTGAAGCACGGGAACAGCATTTTGACAAAAAATGGAAAAATCGTTGACAGCGATCTCAACGTAATGCGGCGCCCTCTGAGGAGTTGGCAAGCATGTCTGAAAAGATGTGGTCGCGCGCTTCGCGCCACCATTCGTTTCGCCTCCATATCCCTTTTGGAATTGCCCAAAATGGGGGATGACTTCCTCCATGACAGCCTTAATTTTTCGGGCAATTCAGAAAAACATTGACAGTGAGTCCATACTTTGACATGATGATCTGCTGGGCTGTGGAAGATAGTCGACAAGAAACGTTGGCTACCATCGAGCCAAGGTGTATGTCGTCTTTTTTGACAATACGGAGACGATGTGAGAAAAGAGGAGACTATGGTACAAGCATGGACGTATGATCAATTAGTCAAAGTTCGTCAGTATCGTCCTGAATTGGTCGATCAGATGCTTGAGGAACTCTTAAATCGACAAGCCGAACTGCGATGGCTCGTGGTGGTTGGCGCATATTTAGATGAAGAGATTAATTTAGGAAAAGCCGCTGAAATGCTCGGTGTGCATCGTCTTGAATTACAGGCACAATTCCAAGAGCAAGGCATCCCCCTTCGTCTTGGCGTCGACACGATGGAAGAAGCCGTGGCTGAGATGGCCGCAATCCACCAGTGGAATACGGTAGCAGACAGGCATGGCGTTCCCCAATGATCATCATGGACAATACGGTACTGTCAAATTTTGCGGTGGTGCATCGCCCCGAGTGGATCCGGCATGCGTTCCGTGGTCCGATTGGCACCACAGAACAGGTGTTTGACGAACTGACCACAGGCATTGAACTTGGGAGATTGCCGGAATGTTCGTGGACATGGCTGAAATGCATTCGAATGACTCAATCGGAAGCTGTACAGTGCACACAACTCCGGCAGCAGCTTGATGAAGGCGAAGCCTCCTGTCTTGCTGTCGCACACATCGGACATGGAAGATCGCAACAGATGATAAAGATGCTCGAACGTGGGCCATTCGCCTCCATATTCCCCATACAGGAACACTTGGCATCTTGGGGCTGCTTATCACACAGAAGCAGATGACGTTGCGTGAAGGGAATGTTTGGCTGAATCTCATGATTGACGCGGGCTATCATTCACCAATGCAGACGCTCGATTTGTTTGTTCAAGAGGGAGAGCGGTGGAGAAACAGCTTGGATCCCTAACAAAAAAATGCACATGACCAAAACCGCGCGCCGTAGTTTTAGCATCATTGCCCGCTATTAAACGTTTGGGGGCTTTCATTATGCCTGTACTTCCGGTCAGGGCTCGTTTTGGCATGTGATTTTAGGCGAGATGCGGCTTTGACGTTATACATAACATTATGAACGAAACAACAGGAAAAAAGACAGCAGAAAAAACGGAATCCTTAGATTTTATCAGGACGATCGTAGAAAACGATTTGCAGAGTGGAAAACATACGGAAATTGTGACGCGCTTTCCACCGGAACCGAACGGTTATCTGCATATCGGTCACGCCAAGGCGATTTGCCTTGACTTTGGAATCAGTAAACAGTATGGCGGCCGTACCCATTTGCGTTTCGATGATACCAACCCGGCTAAAGAGGAGGCTGAGTATGTGGAGTCCATTCAGAAGGATCTGCGCTGGCTCGGCTTTGACTGGGGCGAGCACCTGTATTATGCCTCGGATTACTTTCAACAGTTGTATGAGTATGCAGTGGAACTCATCAAGGCCGGGAAAGCGTATGTCGATGATTTAAGCGCTGATGAGATTCGCCGCTATCGAGGCACTCTCACCGAACCCGGACGCGAAAGCCCTGCCCGGAATCGTTCAATTGAGGAAAACCTCGATCTGTTCGCCCGCATGAAGGCCGGCGAGTTTGAAGAAGGTACACATGTTCTGCGGGCTAAAATCGACATGGCCTCGCCGAATATTGTCATGCGCGATCCAGCGCTTTATCGCATCAAAAAGGCCTCGCATCATCGCACTGGCAGTTCGTGGTGCATCTATCCAATGTACGATTTCACGCACTGTCTGTCGGACGCTATCGAAGGAATAACGCATTCAATCTGTACCCTGGAGTTTGAAAATAACCGTGAACTCTACGACTGGGTTCTGGATCAACTTCCGGTTCCCTGCCATCCGCAGCAGCTCGAATTCGCGCGCCTCAACCTAAGCTATACCATGATGAGTAAGCGTAAACTCTTGCAGCTGGTGCAGGAACACTTGGTTGACGGGTGGGACGACCCGCGCATGCCAACGCTCTCAGGACTGCGCCGGCGTGGTTATACAGCGGAAGCGATCCGTAATTTCTGCGATATGATTGGGGTGGCAAAACGCAACAGTACAGTCGATGTCGCCACTCTGGAATTCTGTATTCGGGAGGATCTGAACAAGCGCGCACAACGCGTAATGGGCGTTCTGAATCCCTTGAAAGTCGTCATCGAGAATTACCCGGAAGACTGCGTTGAGGAGATCGAGGCAATCAATAATCCAGAAGACGCGAGCATGGGAAGTCGCCGGGTGCCTTTTTCGAAAGTGCTGTATATCGAACGAGACGATTTTCTGGAAGCCCCCCCGAAAAAATTCTTCCGTCTGGCTCCGGGACGTGAAGTGCGCCTGCGTTACGCGTATTACATTCGCTGTGTCGATCTGGTCAAAGATGAACACGGTGAAATTACTGAGCTGCGCTGTACCTATGATCCGGAGACCAGAGGGGGAAGCTCGCCGGACGGACGCAAAGTCAAAGCCACACTGCACTGGGTTTCGGCCCAACATGCGCTTGATGTGGAAGTCCGGCTCTACGACCGACTTTTTCATGTTGCCGATCCGAGTAGCGTAGAAGATTTTCGAGATGCCCTGAATCCTGATTCTTTGACAGTGCTTCCGCATTGCAAGCTGGAACCTTTTGTCAAAAATGCTGCCCCAGGAAGCCGCTATCAGTTCGAACGCCAGGGATATTTCTGTGTTGATCCAGATTCACGCTCAGAGACGCTTGTCTTTAATCGTACCATCGCCTTGCGTGATTCCTGGGCCAAAATTGCCAAAAAACAAAGCAAGTAGCGATATAGCATTTGCTGTCAGACAACATAATACAGTTGTCTGACAGCTTTTCATCCACATGTTCCCAGCATCTTCTCAACAATTCAGTGCCAGGCTTCTGCCTTTGACAGTGCCATCCTGCTTATGCTGAAGATTCGGCTTGGCTCTCAGAACAGCACGCCACTGTTTCACGGGCGATCATCAACTCTTCATTTGTTGGAATCACCCAGACTTTCACTCGCGATCCCGGACGAGTAATTTCGCGTTCATCTTCTCCCTCGCGATTTTGTTCTGGATCAAAATCGACTCCAAGATAAGAAAGCCGCTGACAAAGCTCTTCTCGTAAGCTATAACTATGTTCACCGACCCCGGCGGTAAACACAATGGCATCAACCCCGTTCATCACGGCGGCATAGGCGCCGATATACTTCAACAAACGGTGGTTATACAGGTCCAGAGCTTGCTGGGCGCGAACGTTGCCTTCTGCTGCGGCATTCTGAATATCGCGCATATCACTGCTCAAGCCTGTCACCCCTTGCAGACCGCTGTGTTTGTTCAGCATGGCATCGACCTCTGCTGCCGTGATTCCTTCTTTTCCCATCACATAAGGAATGATCGCCGGATCGATATCTCCGGAACGGGTTCCCATGACCAGCCCTTCGAGCGGAGTAAAGCCCATGCTGGTTTCGACCGATTTCCCACCATCAACTGCCGTTACACTCGCTCCGTTCCCAATATGGCAGCTAATCAGTTTTAAGCTGGCAATATCTTTTTGCATCAACTCTGCCGCACGAAGCGCAACAAATTTGTGCGACGTACCATGAAAGCCGTAGCGACGGACTTTATAGCGATGATAAAAGACATACGGCAGGGCGTAGAGATAGACATGCGGAGGAAGTGTCGCGTGAAAGGCTGTATCGAACACTGCTGTCTGCGGAATACCGGGCATCGCAGATTTCGCCGCATTAATTCCCATCATATGCGCTGGGTTATGTAACGGAGCGAGTTCAATACACTTCTCGATCTCTTTTTTAATTTCATCCGTAATCAATGTTGCCCGATTGAGCTTTTCGCCGCCATGAACGACCCGGTGCCCGACAGCTTCAATGTCACGAACATCACGAATGACTCCATGTTCCAGGGACGTTAAGGCTTTTATCACGGTTCGGATCGCCGCTCCATGCTCAAGCATTGCCTCAACTTTCCGAAATTGCTTTTTACCGCTCGGGCGGTGAGTGAGAATCGCGTCATGCCGTCCTATACGTTCAACCAAGCCTTTAGCCAGAACCGATTCATCTTCCATGTCAAACAACTGGTATTTCAAAGAAGAACTTCCACAATTGAGTACAAGAATTTTCATAATTCGCCTTCCTTTTCTGGATATGTTCGCTCCTCCTAACGATCGATGACTCCATGGAATCATCCTTATCGACACTGCTTTGCTGAAAGACAACAAAACCTTGTTCTGCTGTCAATAATAAAATGCAAGAATCCACCTGAGTCCCGGAAGCCAGCTCCATCGGAAGTTCGGGAACGGTCTGATGATTTTTGTCATATTCCTCACCGAACGATAAAAAAATTCTTGAAAAAGATCTGCCTGTCATAAACTGTAGCTCTGGTATAGACACTATTCCGATCATGCATACCGTGTTGAAACAAGGACACGAAAAAAGGAGATTCCATGAAACGGCCATCCTGGGACGAATATTTCATGAATATTGCCTACGAAACCGCCAGACGCTCTAATTGCTGCCGCCGGCAGATCGGAGCAGTATTGGTGCGGGATCGGCGTATCGTAAGCACAGGCTATAATGGAACACCATTAGGGGTCAAAAACTGCATTGACGGCGGTTGCCTGCGCTGCGCCTCCGCTGTACCTTCTGGCCAAAGCTACGACACCTGTATCTGTGTCCATGCCGAGCAAAATGCTATCGTGCTGGCAGCCCGTAACGGCACATCCTCTGACGGGTGTGTATTATACACGACTCTGCGGCCCTGTTTCGGCTGCGCCAAAGAGTCGGTGCAGGCCGGTATTATCGAAGTTGTTTATTACGAAGATTATCGCTATCCCGAAGAGCTGGAGGCTGTCTATCAAAATCTGATTCAGGATGCCGGGCTGACACTTCGCCATTTAACCGCAGAATTTAAGCACAAAACAACCCGTATGCGCTAATAAGGAGCAATGACTATGTCAATGGAAATCAGTCATCTATGGATCGGGTTCTTCCCTTCAGAGGAAGAATTCGAAAATTATTTTCAGGAACGCAGCGATGATGCTTATGGTCGCGGCTTGTATCGGACTTCCGATGACGATGACGGCGACGACGAAGAGGCTGCCGATGCTGAACTGCATGAGGAAGAGACCCCTCACGGCATCAACGAGGACTACGCTGATACCGGCGATGAACTGCCTATCAACAAATTTTCCGAAGAGCAGGGCGAGACATTTTACGATGATGACCGGGTAGAACGCAGCTTTAACGATAGCGGCGACTTGCGGGCATTGCTCGCAGGACATTCGAATGAGACCGCCTATGCCGAGCACGTTATCGCTTTTGTTGAGTCACAGGGGATCGGAGCCATGAACAGCTTTATTCTTGCCGATAAAGACGAATTTGAGTCGCCACGTTCAGTACACGGTGACGGCTATACGCTCTGGTATATTGGCGAGTTCTCCTGCCTCACTTAGGTCGGGATTCGAAGAGTCGCGTGCTGGAGAAAAACGAAAAACGTACGTGCAACAGGTCGGCGCAGGAAATCGCAGCGCTCATAGACGAAAGCATCATCGTGTCATCACATCAGCCAGCGGCAGACCGGAGTGCTTACATATCAGGCGCGACACGATGAATGTGCTTCACGGCGAGCTCCAGACAAAGGTCAACAAGCTTTTCACTCGCAGTCAAGCTGTGCGTCTCGTTGTGATTCGACCAGACTTGCGCAAACTCCTCCGGCTGCTTGATATAGTCTTGAATCGCCTCTGCCAAAGATTGCCCAGAAAGATGCTCTTGCAGAATCATTTTGGATAAGCCTTTGTCGACAAGCGCTTGCGCATTGCGTTCCTGATGCCGATCGCCATGTGGATAGGGAATGAGAATCGCAGGACGGCGGCTCGCCTGAAGCTCGGCGACTGTCGATGCGCCAGCGCGGCAGATCACGAGATGCGATTTGGCATATACTTTAGGAACATCGCTGATGTAGGCACATACATCCGCATGAAATCCCTGTTCCTCATAGGCTCTTTTCACAATCTGGTAATCAGCCTCACCGCTTTGATGGCTGATTACGACTTGATCGCGTAGAGCTTTCAGCTCTCCCAGAGCATCAATCATGGCCGCATTGATGCTCTGGGAGCCGAGGCTGCCCCCAAGAACGAGAAGATTCCATGTATTCCCTCTGTCGGGAGGCGGGGTCTTGCCGATCAAATAAAACTCTTTCCGGATCGGATTGCCCGTAACTACCACTTTTTTTTCCGGAAAATCCAGAGCGCTTTCCTGAAAACACACAGCAATACGGTCGACCGACTTCGCCAATAGCCTGTTCGCCAGTCCGGCCTGACGGTTTGGCTCCAGCGTGAGAGTGGGAAGATGGAGGAGATAGGCGGCATACAGAACGGGAACCGACACATATCCCCCTGTTCCAAAGACCACCTGCGCTTGAAAAGCCTTAAGATAGCTTTTCGCCCGCCATACCGCACCCGGCAACAGCCAGAGACTACGCAATCTGCTAACGATCCCCTTATTTTTAAAGCCGTGCATCCGAACCGTTTTGACCGTAAAG
The DNA here is from genome assembly GCA_002748425.1 of candidate division KSB3 bacterium. GTDB lineage: Bacteria > Moduliflexota > Moduliflexia > Moduliflexales > Moduliflexaceae. Next base: position 57,547 of record PDSJ01000020.1, read on the forward strand.
CCTTCATGCGGTACAATTTTCGTCTCAAGCCCTTTTTCTGTCCCGATAAATAATATCGAGGAACGGGGATAAAGATGCTTTAACTCTTTTGCCACAGCGATTCCAGGGTAAACATGTCCCCCCGTTCCTCCGCCGGTACAAACAATCTTCCATGGGAAGTCTGAATCTGTGATCGGGTCTTTTTTCATCGTGTCGATACACGTCAAACGCAACGGTGATTTTCAAGGCAAGGCCTATCCCCTGGAGACTGGAGAGACGAAACGTCACTCGTTGCTCGTCATGTCATTACCATTGCCACTCGATATGCAAACCGTAAAGACGCCTGTAATAGGGACTGAAGAGAAGAGTTCTTTTTCGGGTTGTTTTTAATTTTGCATTCGATGTGTCAGGAATGCGCAGGCTTTTTCTCTGATAGCTCTCCAGGGCCCACTTGAGTTCTTCGACCAGAATAAAGGGTTTCAGGACAAGTGAGGGATAAAGCGGGATTTTGAATTTTCGTGAAAGTGTCGCAAAATGCGATCGGTCGTCTCCTGAGGAAAGGTCTAACGCGGAAATGGCGGAAAACGCTTTCTGAGAATTTTCAGTCATGTTGGGAAAATCTTCTCCGGGATTCCATAATGAACGATACTGTTTTCCATCATATGTCAACAATGAGATCCTGCGGCTTAACGCATGAGCGTTTCCACAAGAAAGCAGCACAAATACTGAACTTATCAGAAATAATTTCCAGAGAGAGCATAATTGTCGCATACACAACCCTTTAAAATTTCATCACATGGGAAAATTAACTTGTGCAGATTACCATAGTCTATAAATATAGCTTTTGTGGCTTAATAGGAGATCCAGTAAAAAAAATCAACTTCTTTTTCGAAAAATTTCAGTATTCTCACTGACAACGGAACTACGATGAAATTAAAAACAAAAATTGTGATTTATGTTTCTGCGGCACTCATCGGATTGGTCGCTGCGATTGCGTTTATCATTTTTGGGGGAATTCAGACCACCCGGCTTCAAAGACTCGAGCAGGTCAGCATGCTGCAGATCGCCGCCGCCGTGAGCTATGAGGCTGGCATGCAGCTTCAAAGCGACGATCTCAAACGTTTCAATAACGTCTCACGGCGCCTGTTGCGGTTCGAAGACGTCTACGGCCTGGCTGTGTACAATCACATGGGGCATTTGCACTTTTCCTCAGAATATGCAAAAGTCCTCAGTCCGGAATTGCCTGACGCCGTCTACAGGCAGGTCTACAAGAAGGGCCAGGAATTATTCCGCCGTGATGACATCGAGGGCGAAACGGTCTTGAATCTCTTTTATCCAATTCGGCTGGAAAACGAGAAGATCCTTGGAACCTTACAACTGACTTCAAACTTTGCAAGCGTCAAGAATTATCGCCGTGAATCCATCATCTCCTCTCTCTTAGCGTGTGCGATTGGGGTCATTATCCTCAACGTCCTGACGTTCTCACTGCTCTCAAGGCTCTTTACCCGTATTCGAGCCGTGATCACCAAAATGGACACGATTAGCCGCGAACAGGATTTAACCCAGCGTGTGTTCATCCGTAGTACTGATGAAATCGGAGAATTGGGCACAGTGTTTAATCGCATGGTCGAGCATCTCCTGCGGGTCATACGAGAAGTCCAGGGTGCTGGACTGCAGGTCACGAACTCACTGGAAAATATTGTTATCGTCGCGCGGTCGCAGCAAGAGACCGCAGAAGCCCTGAACGCATCTGCTGAGGAATCAAGAACTGGCGTCGAATCCGTCAAACTGCAGGCCGATCGCATTGCAGAAAAAACCGGAACAGTGCTGGCAAATGCCGAACATAGCTTAGAAAGCACGATAGAAGGCGTCAGGCTCGTTGAAAAGCTGCTTGCCGAAATGCATGAAGTCGATCAGATTACGCAGGAAGGTGTTCGGCAAATCACTGATCTGCTTGAGAAAGCCCAGCAAATTACGGAAATCGTCACGATTATCGAAGAGATGATAGCGAACACCAAACTGATCGCCTTTAATGCCACGATCGAAGCAGCTCGGGCCGGCGAAGCTGGCAAAGGGTTTTCTGTCGTGGCCAGTGAGATTCAGGGCCTTACCGATCAGGTCTCGGAAGCCACTGCCGACATCCGCGAGATTATTCAGGGCATGCAGGAGGCAACCAGCCTCTCGGCAGAGATTGAGAGTCGGGAACGGGCCAAAGTTGAGCAGGGCCTGCAAACTGTCACCCAGAGCAAAGAACATCTTGACATCGTCTTGCACATGCTGCATGATACGGTAACTCACGCGCGGGAAATTGCGGACGCTACGGAATGCCAGCAAACATCAACCGGCAATTTGATGAAGACAATGCATGAATTTCTTCAGATCGCGCAAAATGTCAAAAATTGCTGCAGCAAGTCCAGCGTCTCAGTCAAAGAACTCAGACGCCTGTCCAAGGGGATGCAAAGCAGCGTAGCGCGTTTCAAGCTCGACTAATGTATCACAAGGCCCAGAAGACGAGTCGAACACAGCGTAAACTGTTCACCACAGATACGGGGTTCACCTTCATTGAAGTATTGGTGTGCGTTGTGATTCTGGCAGGAGTCATCTTAACGATGTTCGGAGTCTATACACATGTCACGATGGCAATACTCCGCTCGCGCAACCGGAGCATTGCGGTACGGGCTGCACAAATGATTTTGGAACGTGTGCTTGCCGGTCCGCATGATGCACGAGTGTATAACGGCCTGACAAGTGAGACGGTATTAGCTTCAGACAGTCCGGTTTTCACTGAAGTTCTGGGCTGGAAACACACGCTGGCAGCATTTCCTGTCAGAACCAACGCTCACGTCACTGTTGACGAGCTGCCCTTCTGTGTCGATGTCGCCACTGAAGAAGGTCCTCTGACGCTTTGTCCCAAACTGCTCAAAATCACAGTTGATATCCGCTATCAGGATCATGGTCGCGACGCGACGCAGACACTCTCTCTGATCCGGGAAGCAGGGCAGAGATGATGCATTGCAAAGAAATAATTCTCCTTTGCCAAGATGCCCGTAAACGTTCCAGTTATTAAAATATCAGCTGAGAGCCTTCACGGCCTCCTCAATCCGTGTTAACGCGGTTTCAAGCGTCTTTCGCGGGCAGGCGAAATTCAGACGCTGAAAGCCGTTTCCCCCTTCGCCAAAAACCGATCCGTCATTCATCCAGACCTTTGCCTCTTCCAGCATAAATTTCTTCAATTCAGCATGATCTTTGCCCAATCCGCGACAATCCAGCCAGGCCAGATAGCAGCCATCGGGCCTTAGCACTTTGATGCCCGGGATCTTCTTGTCAAAGAACTCTATAAGAAATTCAAGGTTACCTTCGAGGTAACGCAATAACTCTTCCAGCCATTCTTCGCCTTCACGATACGCGACTTCCGTGGCCAGGAGGCCGAAAAGATTTTGCATTGTCACTCCAGAGTTCTCCCGAATGCGGAGGACTTTTTGACGCAGGATCGGATCGGACACAATCATGAAGCCTGTTGAAAGCCCTGGGATACCGAACGTTTTATTCCCTGCCATGCAAGTCACGGTATTCCGGGCAACGTCTTCTGAAAGTTTGGCGATCGGTGTATGTGTTGCTCCCTGGAAGACGAGATCGGAATGAATTTCGTCAGAGCACAACGTGACCTCGTATTTGAGACACAGCTCTGCCAGCTTACGAAGCTCCTCAGCAGTCCACACCCGTCCGACCGGATTATGCGGACTACAAAAAATCAAGAGCCTGGCCCTGGGAGAGGCCAGCTTGCGTTCCAGATCCTCGAAATCGATTTCATAGCGCCCCTCACGGCAGACTAATCTATTCTCGATAAGTTGCCGGCCATTATTCAAGACAGCCTTAAAAAAGGGATAGTACACGGGAGGCTGAATCACGACCTCATCATCAGGGAGCGTGTATGCCTGTACAGCCCAGCAAAAAGCGGATACCACACCAGGAGTAAAGATGATCCAGTCCTGTTCGATCTCCCAGCCGTGCCGTCGTCTCATCCAGGCGATAATTGCCTCATAACAGGAGTCCGGCGCTAAGGTATAGCCGAACACCCCATGCTCAACACGCTGTTTAAGCGCCTCGATGACCGGAGCCGGTGATTTGAAATCGATGTCGGCGATCCAGACTGGCAACGCATCCTTCTCCCCCACCAGCTTTTCGGTAAAATCCCATTTGTAACAACTCGTCCCACGGCGTTCAATCACGCTATCAAAATCATATTTCATAAGAAAAATACACATCAGCTTAGACTGAGAAAACACATGCGCCTGAAAATAGAAGAAAACCACATCTGTCCTTTCAATCTAAGTCATGCCATATCACATCTAACAAGTCTTTCAGAGGGGACCGTGTCGTCAGAGAACGCAGAGAGCCCGATCTTGTCAAGAGAATTTGCCCTGTAAAGATCGCCTGCGACAACTCTCAAATGTGAAACTGCTGATCCGTTCTTTCTGCGATTCTGCAACAGCCCTCAGCAGAAAACACCCGAGCGGTCGTTTCAGGAGGCTTAATAAGAGGAATTACGCTCAGCAGGAGGCAACAGAGCGATTCTGGACAAGGCTGGCGACAGGAGGCATCAGCCCAGGCGAAATCGACGTGCTTGAGACTGCCAGGCCCAAAGCTTCAGCCCAGGCGAAATCGACGTGCTTGAGACTGCCAGGCCCAAAGCTCAGGTCGATAAGAAGGGGGCAGATGTTCTCGATCGAGCTTTGACGCCACTCAAGAAGTCATCACATTCCCAGGAATTCGAACGCTTTGTCCAGCGCGTCCGTTCCGTCGCTTCTCATCTGTTCCAGGACGGAGGTGAGTTTTCCACGTCCCTCTTCTCCTAATCCCTTAAAGCGATGGGAGAGGTCACCGACCTGCGTCGTACCTTCCACCTCAAGTATCGGCAACATTTCATTCTTCGCAGCGTTCATCAAGTAGCTTTCAAGCTTTCCTTCAGTGTTCTCAAGATATATAATCTGCAAATGATACGGAGTACTGGAAAAATTTTCAGCGGCTGCTGTCCCACGAAAGCGCAGCTGCTGATGATAGAATTTCGTGAGTGCGCGTTGCTGCGTTGAAAGCCATTGGCCTGGAGAAACCATGCCGACAATGAGTGAAATAACGCATGTGATGATAAGCAGCAACAGGGTTCTGAAAAAATTTTTCATGCTCTATACCTCAATAATTTTTGGTGTAGGAACTGGTGTGCGAGAAATCCAGACAAAGTGGACAATCGGCCATGCGCGTCTCGCTGTCAAGCAATTTTCATACAGAAAACACAGACGCAACGCTCTCAGCTGCTCACTCCACGATTCAGAACATCGGATTTATAAGTTCAACAAGCTGTTACAGTGCCGAAAGGTATGGCAGGTAAATTCATCATACACCCTGCCGGGATTCTGGTCGATGGTATAATACATCCGCGGACATGTCCATACCTCACCCAGAATTCCATCGTGAATCGCCCAGCTCCGTCCTTTAATCGATCGTTCGAAACCCGGCTGCCGGAAAGGCGTTGAGCCATCGAGCCGTTGATAGAGCGTACCTCCCGGCGCAAACTCACGATCGATGCGCTGCATCATCTCACGCCCTCTGATATAGCGAAAACCGTAGAACTCATGCAGAATCGCATTATGATAGGCCATCGGCTCGATTTTGACTCGAACGATTCCGAGCTGCCGGCAGAATTCACGGGCGTGATTCAAAAAATCGTGAAACATCCGTAAACCCTGTCGGATTTGTCCGGGAGCCAGTCCCGCCTGCATCGCCCGAACTTCCTCTGAGATATTGTGTGAAATCATTCCATATGCCGTATCATTGCCGTCAGCATCGCGATCGATATTAAAGCGCTCGGCATACGGATTATTCAGATTGAAAAACAGAATTTCGAGATCATGAAAAGAGTTATCACGCATTTCGAGTAAAAATACAGGATCTGGAAACGCGTATTGATGGCGCACTTCAAGCCGTACGATAGAGCTGCGCGGTTGACAGTGAATCGTAAAAATCGATCTCCCGGAATCATCGCATAAGGTGTCGCGATTCAGATGAAAACGTGTAAAAATGCCGTCTGGAATTAAACAGGCATACAGCCGCCTTTTCACATCATCAGGAAAACGGTTGATGCGATACAGATTGTACAGTTCGCCCTCTGCCAGTTCGCAGGGGGCTGCCCTGGAAGCGGCTTTTTTTTGCGCGATTGATGAAAGGTATGAAAACTTTGCCATAACATGATTCCCATGGACCCGGACGATTTCCCCTGCTCTGCTGAAAAGCTCATTTACACCATGACCCGACATTCGTCAAGAAAAACCGGAACAAAACATGCGAGGCGCTCAGCGAAAAAAACACTCTTTTTTCTAAAATATCATAATAGAGTTCTTGACACGGTCTCCAGGAAAACGCATAGTTAGTTCATAATAATATCTCAGTTGTATTTTTCAGGTATGAGGCTTCATACGATGTTCTCTCTGGTTGCAGTACAGACGTCTTTTTTAAAAAGGCACGGCCATGTTCCGATCTAACAGACAGCTCCCCTTGTTTCTCATAGCGCTATGTGCGGTGTTCCTCATGTCAGCTCGTGTCGGAGGCTCTCCTGAAAAACTCGACATGAGGATGGAAGAAGTCTCTTTTTCCTCTGCAGACGGGGCAAACGTCTCTGGCTCGTGGATTGTTCCGGTTCCGCCGCCGGGCAGCACACAGAAACAGCGTTGGCCAGTTGTCGTTCTCCTGCACGATTACGGGATGAATCGCCGCGATTGGAACGTCCTGATTCCTGATCTCATTCAGGCAAAATTTGCGGTGTTGGCGCTTGACTTGCGCGAGCACGGACAACAAGGCAGTGTCGGGGCGGCACCGGCGTCATCCGAGTCAATGGAATATGCGTTGAAAAGTGGTGTCTCTGATGTTAAAGCCTGCCTGAAATGGTTGAAATCTCAAAAGAATGTCGATGCCGGACGGATCGGTCTGGCTGGTATCGGCATTGGCTCGGAAATTACCTACCTCAGCTCCGGTTTTTTTAAGAAAAAGATCAAGGCTGCTGTTGTGATTTGTCCTTCCTACAGTGCTGTCGTCGATTGGAAATTTGCCGGTGTTGAGCCGCAGGGGATTTTATTTTGTTCAGCGTCAAAAAGTCAACAAGGGATGGCGATGTTTGCGGCTCAGACGCTGGCAAACTTTACAAAAGCCCCTAAGAGAACGATCGAGTATAACAGTGCGGCATGCGGGATCGCCATGTTTTATAAGCATCCCGGCATCAAACGCGCGATTCTTGACTGGATGGCTCAATTATAGAATACTGCAAGGAGGAGTAATGCGCATTGTCGTCATTGGCGGCTCTGGACATGTGGGAAGCTTCCTGATTCCCCGCCTGGTCAATGCCGGCCATCAAGTAATTTCCATCAGCCGGGGAAAACGGCAGCCGTATCAGGAGCATCGGGCCTGGAACGCAGTCGAACAGATTGCGGTAGATCGGGAACTGGCGGAACGTAACGAGACCTTCGGGCCACAGATTCAAACGTTGGCGCCGGATGTCGTCATCGATATGATCTGTTTCAGCCCTCAGAGCGCCAGGCATCTGGTCAACGCCCTTCGCGGGAAAGTGCAGCATGTGCTGGTCTGTGGCACGATCTGGGTTCATGGACGCAGCATCGTAGTACCGACCGTTGAAGCACAGAAGCGGGAGCCCTTTGGAGACTACGGCATCCAGAAGGAACGCATGACTGCCTATCTTTTACAGGAAGCGCGGCTGAATAAATTCCCGGTTACTGTTCTGCATCCCGGCCATATTGTCGGCCCGGGCTGGGTGCCGCTCAACCCTCAGGGAAACTTTAACCCGGAGGTCTTCTGCACACTTGCGCGGGGAGAAGAATTCCGTCTGCCGACTCAGGGTATGGAAACCCTGCACCACGTCCACGCTGATGACGTAGCGCAAGCGTTTGTCAATGCGCTGACCCGCTGGAACGAAGCGATCGGCGAAGATTTTCATATTGTTTCGGAGGCTGCCGTGACCTTGTACGGTTATGCCGAAGCTGTTGCTTCCTGGTTCGGCAACAACGCGACTATACGATGCATGGCTGGAGATCTCTGGGAGGAAGGACTCTCAAAGGACGATATTGCCGCAAGCTGGGAACATCTTCTGCACAGCCCCAGTTGCAGTCTTGCAAAAGCCAGGCGTCTGCTGGGTTATCAGCCCCGTTATACGTCGCTGCAGGCAATTTATGAATCAGTACAGTGGCTCATCGCGCATCATGTGATCAAGATATGAACCATATCCTCACTGAGGAGAGCAGCTATGAAATTAACGAGGTTCTGGAAACGTGAGAACACGTCGAAAGTACAAACGCGGCAACGATCGCAGGCTGTTGTGCGCACAACCACAGCAGCTGAGCCTGACTTTGTTCGAGAAAAACATCAAAAGCTCGTGTTGCGCGAATCAAAACTTTGTCTGACAGTGCCTCAACAGGCGGTCGACACTCTGCACATCAGTACAAAACGTTTTATCGAGTGGCAGCCCCGGAAGCAGGAATTACACGGGAACCTGCTGATGTCAGAAACAACGCATACCACACGCATTGAAGATCTGAGTCATAACAACCAATATGTGGCGATCATCCCCAGTTCTCATGTCGACGACTATGAGATAGCGCCAACAAAAGACAACGGGATTTCGGCGATATGCGAATGGAACGACACGGGACTCCGTATCCGAATCCCTCTGCCTCGCAGTACAAAGAAGAAAAAGCACAGGAGGAGAGGGGCTCGTTGAAAGATACGTTAACAGCATAGAGGCTTGCAAAAAACAGAGGGGCTCTGCCTGACAGCGTCCAGAGAGCGTGAACAAAACTACATACTGAAGAAAGGAGCCCTGTCATCATTGCTATGAATCAGAAAGAATACAGTGTAAAAATTTTTTGGATGAATCCATTCACGTACTTGGCTGTTTTTACCGTTCTCGTCTGCGAATGGGGATTTATCACATGGTTTCAGCCGCCTTTTTCGATCATGGTCGGAGTCTTGGCAACAGGGATCATTGTCTTCGCTGCCTGGGCGTTAATTTTTTTTAAGTTCGGCTCATTTCAGCAGCGTTACAGCAGCTTGCCGTACGAGTTGGAGCGGAAAGAACTGGAAACGCTGCTCAAGTCAGCTGCGGCCCCTTTTAAAAAGCCAGCATTGGACTTGCTTGATTTACTCAGTAATACCCGTCAAGAGTTTCAGTCGCAGATTTTCCAGCAGGAACTTGATAGCATGGTTTCCAATCTTCGCGATCTTAGTCGTAACCATGTCCAGCTTTTCAGCAGGGTTCATCAATTCGGCACTGAAGCGCAGCAGAAAAAAATGGCGCTTATTTTACAACAACAGGCACAGTCTGTGAAGAATTCACTAGAAGCGTTACGCTCTTTCAGCGGGAGCTTGACGCTGCTCGATGCCCATCCCGACGATCACACGAAGATGGGCAGCAATTTAAAGGCAATTAATCAGGAATTACAAAACGTCATTCAAGAGGTATTATGATGAGCGCAAAACGACTGTCAAAAAGTCTCAAGTTGCTTGCCATTCTTCTGGTTCTCGGAGCTGCCGTCTACGGCATTATAAGAGTGAAAAATTACTTTTTCCCGGTTCAAATGAATTACGAGCAGGCAGTAGACCGTTTGGATTATCTGGTCAAACACGTCCCCTGGTCGGAAAACATTGTGCGCCGCCGGGCCAAGCTTCAACTGGCTCCAGAACGTGATCTGAAATTCATGCTGCCCAGTATCGATGAATACCCTCTGATGACTCATCCCCAGGGCCGCCAAGACGAAATCGTGCTGGAAATTTTCGCTTCCACCGAAAAATCCGGCAGTGGTGATGACGGCTGGCTCGTCGAAGTTGCTAAGAACTTCAATGCGTCTGGGCAGCGTCTCAGCACCGGGCGGGAGATCAAAGTCAGTATTCGAAAGATTGCCTCTGGAACTGGCTATGAATTCATTGCGTCCGGGAAATATCTGCCAGACGCTTTTTCGCCCTCCTCCCCGTTATGGATACGGATGGCTGCTGCGCATGGCGTCAAAATGACGCCGATACGCGAGAAACTGGCCGGCAATATTGCCGGCGTCGTCATGAAGAATGATGTCGCCAGGACCTTGCAATCTACCTACGGAACGCTCGACATCAAACATCTGATCGATGCCGTCGTGCAGGGGAAAATTGCGATGGGCTACACCAATCCTTTTGCCAGCAGCACTGGTTTGAATTTTCTCTTTACCGTCTTGGCGACCTTTGCCGACGGTGACGAAAGCATGATGCTCGATGCAAGCGTGATCAGCGCTTTTGAACGTTTTCAGCAAGGCGTGCCCTTTGTCAGTCAAACCACTATGCAGATGCGTGAATCAGTAGAAAAGGGCGGATCGCTGGATGCATTTGTGCTGGAATATCAGACCTTTCTGAAAACGTCGGTTTTACAATCAGGCTATACATTTATTCCCTTTGGAGTTCGGCACGACAATCCGCTTTACGGCGTCGGGGACCTTGACCACGAAACCCTGGAAGCGCTGGAACAGTTCGCAGCTTTTGCCGAGCAGGCCAGCAGCGCAAAATTGGCAAGCCAGTACGGCTTTAATCCGGACCTGGAGTATCAGTCCGCCTTTGCGATTCCCTCCGGCGACACCCTGGTACAGGCCCAAAAGCTTTGGAAGGAGAAAAAAGATGCTGGGCGGCCGATTTCGGCGATTTTCCTTTGCGATGTCAGCGGCTCAATGTCCGGGACCCGCATTGCTGCCCTGCGCCAGTCGCTGCTCAAAGGAAGCGAGTTCATCGCTCCGCAAAACTCTATTGGCTTGCTGCTTTTCAACCATGAAGTCAGTGTTGTACTGCCTGTCGCCGAGTTTACGTTAACTCAAAAAGCCGCGTTTCATGCCGCAGTCGAAGACATCTATGCTGAAGGCGGTACCGCGATGTATAATGGCGTCGCAGTAGCGCTTGACCTGCTCGTGGCGGAAAGGCGGAAGAATCCAAACACGAAGACGACGCTTTTTGTCTTGACCGACGGCGAAAGCACTGACGGTTGGAGCTTCAGGGATCTTCGTCCTGTCATTCAAGCCCTGAGAATCCCGATTTACACGATCGGCTACGAAGCTAACTTGCCAGTGTTACAGGAGTTGTCCTCCCTTGTCGAAGCTGCGAGCATTAATGCCAACGAAGAGCAGGTCCAATATATCATCGGGGCGTTGCTCAACGCGCAGATGTAAAAACGCCAGAAATGTCTGTTGGGCAACGCAGGAAGGAGCCCTCATGAAGAAAACGATGTTGAATTATTTGCCGATACACATGACAAGCGAGATTTTTGATCCAGCGAGGTCTTGTCGTCCCCTCTTGCGGCAGAGGAATGTCTGAGAGAGGACCGCACCCTGCGCGTGAGGCTATGAAATCATTTGGAATTTGGTTTGCACTTGCCGTTGCTGTCTTTGGAGCTCTGAGCGGGGTTTATCACCTCCATGTAACGTCCCATCCGCACTTAGTGCTTGTAGCGGTGGATTCGTCCTTCTCAATGCAACCGACCTGGTCAAGGGTCGCAGAGCAGCTGGAAAGATTCACGCGGCGCCGCTATACGAGATTCAGTCTTATCACGGAAAAAACGATGATTCATGGCTGGATGAACGACCTGCGTTTGGGGAAAGTCGTTCCGTATGCTCCAAGGGATTTCAGCAAGCTGCGTGACCGCAGCGCCTATCCAGAGCTCAGCGACGCTGATGAGAAATATTTACTCACCGACACCCAAGGAGCTCAAGAAGCAGGTCTGCAAGATTGGACCATCATCAAACTCACTCCGTGAACAGCGCGCGAACACCTGCGCGTGACAGTTTCGCCGCTCAGTTATGGCCTCCTGAACGTGTATGCAGGGAGCGGAGCTCACCAAGACCAGCAAGAGTCCGGGGAAGATCACGTGTGATTTTCCGTGCAAATTACTTGACAATTTAACAGAATTTGTCCCATGTTATGAGCTCCTGCTTTGAAAGGCAGAGAGTTGTGCGTGTATGTCTCATTATCAACTGTACATTCAGAACCATGAATTCTGAATGCGCAAGCTTGGCTCAGGGAGGTATTATCGTGAACAAAACTGCACAGAAAGCTGATGAGGAAAAACAACTCATCAAAATTCAAGGTCGGGGGAGTGTACACCTCAGACTTCACCTCACAGTGCTTGTTATTGCCATCCTCTGTGAGTGGATCGGGATTCACAAGTTCAGGATCGGCCCGGGATCGCTCGTGTTACTGCCGATGTTATATGCTGTGGTCATCGGAATCCTGATAACGCCGGATGTCCTCGGGAAAAAAATCGACGCATTGAAGAAGATCATTTCCGCAAAAGAATGCAAGCTGGCAACTGCTCTTTTAGGCATTTCTCTCTTGCCTCTGGGAGTGAAGTACGGCACGTTGGTCGGTCCCAATATGCCTAAAATCCTCAAAGCTGGTCCAGCATTTATCTTGCAGGAATTCGGGAATCTGGGCACGATTGCAATCGCGTTACCGCTCGCGCTGCTGTTGGGATTAAAGCGCGAAGCCATCGGAGGAACCGTCAGTATCTGCCGGGAAGCCACACTCGGAGTTGTAAGCGAATATTACGGCATCGATTCTCCGGAAGGCCGCGGCGTGCTGGGCACGTATTTGACTGGAACACTGCTGGGCACCATATTTTTCGGAATTTTAGGAGGACTGGCACCACTTACCGGTCTTCATCCGCAGGCCCTGGCAATGGCCTGTGGAATCGGGAGTGCGAGCATGATGACCGCCGCATCCTCATCATTGGCAACAGCAGTCCCAGAGATGAAAGACACGATCCTGGCCTATGCTGCTACGAGTAATCTTCTGACAGGAGTGACCGGCATGTATATGGTCCTCATTTTTGGATTACCCCTTGTGAATTTCCTTTATCGTAAACTTGAGCCTGTTCTCGGAAGAAAGCAATAACCAAGGAGGTACACACGTATGGCAGCACTTGATTGGGAAAAACTCGGACGTCAGTTGAATATGCTTATTATTGTCGGGCTAATCACGCTGGTTGGTCAAAAAATCGGATTCGGAATCTCACCGCTTACAGCACTTCCCGGGATGATCATCGTCCTGCTGATCGGAATAGCGGCACTGGCCTTAAAGCGTTTGATCCCGTTAAAAATTCCGGCTTTTGCATACGCGTCACTTATTGCGTTGCTCTTGACCGTTCCCTGGCATCCCCTTTCGGCTCCGATACTCAAATATACAAATGAAGTGAATTTCCTGGGAACAACGACTCCTATTTTGGCTTATGCCGGAATTTCTGTCGGCTTACAGGTACTGGAGATCAAACGTGTCGGGTGGAAGCTGGTGCTTGTAGCCTTTTGTGTCTTTCTGGGAACCTTCTTCGGATCGGCTGTTGTTGCGCAGATCATCTTGAAACTTCAAGGACTCATCTAGGACGCCAGCAATCCTGCCGGGGAGAGTGAAGCTCCGGCAGGATTGCAGCCTGCGGCCCGTCAAGCCAAGAGATTATTCATCCTCCGACCAGCGCTGTGTATAAGCAAATGAGTCCAGCAAGGCCAGATACTCATCTTTGCTCAATGCCGGGGTAACATTTTGGAGAATCCGGCGGGCGGCCTGAGCATCATCGTATAAAAGATCGATCACGGTCATCGCGTAAAGCTTTGCAGGGATAAGATACGCCATTTCCTCATCATCGACCTGAAAATCGCTTCCATGCATCATACCATGAAAGCCTCCGCTGAAAGGATGAATGCCCGGGAGGATATGCGTAACATCACCCATATCCGTTGACGCGCCGCTGTGACCGATGAAATGAACATGCTCTTCTCCTAACAAAGCGTTCGAATTGCTTACCCATAAATCGCTCAATATATTCTCCTGAATCAGAGGCAGGTAGCCTGGCGTATTCACAATTTCGACCTGAGTGCCAATGCCCATGGCTCCGGCTTTTAAGGCACGGTCGACTTTCCTGTTTGCATCCCGGATCGCCTCAACTGTTGCAGCCCTGACATACATTTCGGTTCTCACATCGCTCGGAACGTTATTCACTCCTTCACCGCCTTTGGTCAGCACCGGATGCACTCTGACCTTATCCTCATCCCTGAAGGTTTCCCGCTGGGCATGAATTGCTGAAAGAGCCACGTTAAAGGCGTTCAAAGCATTAATCCCCTTCTCAGGAGCAAAACCTGCATGGGAGGTTCTGCCGAGAAATTTCGCAGATTTTCCGACAAATCCATTCGAGCTGGTGGGGATGAACATCGACTTCCCGGAGTCTTCTGAGTATGCATGGCACATGAGCGCAAGATCGACATCATCGAAAGCCCCCAATCGAATAAGCTCCTGTTTGCCCCCGAAGTACTTGATCTTCCCCTCATCCTTCAGTTGCTGCCTGAAGCTAAGATTCAGGTATTCTTCCGCAGGGACCGCAAAGAGCACGACATTTCCGCTGACAGACGCGATCAGGTCTTTCAAGCCGAAACCAGCCCCGAGCAGCCAGGCGATTTGCGAAGCATGGCCACACGCATGCACCATCCCGCTCTCCGGATCTGCATCAGGATGTCCCGGATTACAGACCGCATCCAGTTCTCCCATCACACAGACCGTTGGCCCGTCCTGTCCTCCCTTCAGACGGCCTTTGATCCCTGTTACCGCCAATCCTTTTTCATACGGGATGCCCCAGTCAGCAAAAATCTCCTCGACCTTTTGAGCTGTTTTATATTCTCGATACCCCTCCTCAGGTTCCGCCCAAATCGACTTTGCAGTCTTGATAATCGTTTCTCTGTGTTTCTCAATCGCCTGGACAGCCATCTTTTTAAGTGCTTCTTTTGTCATTACTGTTCTCCTTGTGCTGTGTTTTTCGTCAGACATCTCCGTGCCCTGACTTTCGATCAACCTGAAGATAGAACCTTACTGTAGTGATGCCCAGAACAGTTATCTTTTCCTGCCTGCCCCGGCAGCAAGGAAGAGTTTCTGCATTACGATAAAGAGAAATAGCATGCTACCTATAAATATCGGGGTCCAGTATACATTCAATCTCCCCTGGAATGAAATAAAGGTTTGAATCATGCCTCGAATACACACACCGATAAGAGTTCCAAACACACTGCCGGACCCTCCGGTCAGCAAGGTCCCGCCGATCACCACCGAGGCGATCGCCTCAAGCTCAAGCCCGATAGCCGCTCTGCCATATCCAGCCAACATGTACAAGCTATAAGCAAATCCTCCCAGACCGGCGCAAAAACCGCTGAATGTGTAAATCAAAATTTTGGTTTTTGCCACCGGCACTCCCATGAGAAAGGCAGAACGTTCGCTTCCTCCTAATGCGTAAACTCTCCGGCCGAATCTGGTATAACGAAGCAAGAACCAGGTCAGCAGCACCATAAGCAGAAACAGAATAGCCGGCGTTGTCAACCGGGCTGTCGGGAAGCTCGCCAATATGCCTGTTCCGCCCTTGCCAAATCGTAGAGAAGTTCTTGATAATCGTCTATAAAACGTACCGTCGATCGGAATTGAGGAAAGACTGAGGACAAAGCCTAAACCCCGCGCCAGAAACATTCCTGTTAAGGTCACGATAAACGGTTCAACGTCAAAATGCTGAATCATAACGCCTTGCAGAAAGCCAAGTATTGTTCCAAAGCTCAGAGCAAGCGGAATGACGAGAAGAGGGCTGATACCGGCCCTATCCATGACGGCGATCATCATTGCGGTCGTCGACACAATTGAGCCTACCGACAGATCGATTCCTCCTGAAATAATCACCACTGTCATGCCCACTGCTACAAGGCCGACAAAGGCATTATCAGTGAACAGGTTAAACAGGACACGCAAAGTAAAGAAGCGCTTAAACATCACACCGCCGATGAGAAAAAAAACTGCAAATACCAGCAACGGCGCAACAATCGTTAAATTTTTTCTCAGGAACGATGCCTTTTTGAATCCTGTCTGATGATTTGTCTGCATTCTCAAGGTCGAGTTCTGCATATTTTTTTCTCTCAATCCTGAATTTTCTGCGCTGCTATGGGAGAGCTTTAGCTTTGTGCTTTCGTCGTAATGAGAGCGTTTTGAGTCGTTCTGATTGAACAATCAGAACGACTACGACCACCAGAGCCTCGAAGATCAGAGTATATTCTACCGGGACTGCCTGAGTGAGGAGGGTTGTGATAATAGATTGGAGGATCAGGGAAGCAATTACAGTACCAAGCAGCGTAAAACGACCGCCTGATAACCGGGTTCCCCCCATCACGACAACCAGAATCGCCTCTAATTCTATAAACAGACCAAGCTGGGCAGGATCGGCGCTTTGAACATCGGCAGTGTAGATCATCCCGGCAATCCCAGCACAAATACCTGATATACTATAAACGGTAATCCTGACCATCTGCGCATTAATACCTGTATAACGAGCGGCTGTGGCATTGCCGCCAGTACTCTGAATAAACAGTCCCAGAGGGGTCATTCTGCTAAGCAGCAAGAGCAGCGCAAACATCATCATGGAGATGATAACAGGAATCGGCACTCCAAAACAGTAGCCAGATCCTAGTGCTTGATAGGCCGGATGCTCGAAGGTGAGGACATATCCCCCGGTGATCAGACTTGCCACACCACGTCCTGTGACCATTAAAATAAGTGTGGCAATAATCGGCTGTATTCCCACGGCAGAAACGAGCACACCGTTAAACAGCCCACAGACTGCTGAGGCCATGAGTGCTGCGCCAACAATCAGGATCAGCGATACCGAAGATTTCCCCTGGGTCGCCAGATAGGTAATATCTCCGCCTCGGATCACCAGAACTGCCAAAGAACCTGCAATTGCAGCGACCGAGCCGACAGACACATCGATTCCCGATGTCGCGATAACCATGGTCATTCCCAGGGCTACAATCAACCTGGGTGACGCCCGCTTGAGAATATCGATCAGGCTTCCTGCCAAATGCCCGTTTGTAATAGAGATCTTGAAGAATCCCGGAGTGAAAATAAATGCATATAGCAGGATCGCGCTTAAAGCGAGGAGAGGCCATTTTACTGATTGAACCCCTGATCCTGGACCCTCTAAAAATTTTGGCCCGCTTCTTTGACGTCCTGTAATGAATCCAGGTTTTTTCATAGCTTATTTCTCGTCAAGATGCCGTTCTGCGATCGCAGTCATAATTGTCTGCTCATCGATCTCGTCGCGCTGCAGGGTCTGAACCACTTCAAAGTCGTGCATAATCACCACGTTACTCGAGCAGCGATCGAGTTCTTCGATCTCCGAGGAGATAAACATCAATGCCATCCCCTGATGACTGAGTTGGATCATCAGTTTTTGAATGTCTGTTTTAGCCCCCACGTCAATCCCGCGCGTTGGTTCGTCAAGAATCAAAAACTTCGGGTTTGCCGCTAACCAGCGGGCAATAATCACCTTTTGCTGATTTCCGCCGCTCAGATTTTTGATCAATTGTTCGGCAGTCGGAGTTTTGATTCCCAGCATGTTGATATACCGATCGGCGATGTTCTCTTGTTCCCGCCGCCTAAGCACACTGAACCAGCCTTTCCTGGCTTGCAGAGCCAGGATGATATTCTCCCGGACACTCAAATCTTCAATAATCCCCTGGGCTTTCCGATCCTCAGGGCTCATA
Organism: candidate division KSB3 bacterium; assembly: GCA_002748425.1. Taxonomy (GTDB): domain Bacteria; phylum Moduliflexota; class Moduliflexia; order Moduliflexales; family Moduliflexaceae. The sequence goes on from PDSJ01000020.1 coordinate 75,150, forward strand.
CCGATTCCCAGACGGAGGGCTGTACGAGGATTTTTTATCGTGACATCCGTTCCCTCGATTTGGAGAGAACCACGTTCAGCTGGCTCGATCCCAAAAAACAGATTCGCTAATTCAGTTCTTCCCGAGCCGAGCAATCCTGCGCAGCCGACAATTTCCCCCTTCAGGATGCGCAGGTTCAGGGGTTTAATTCCCTCTTGTCTGCCAAGATCTTTTGCCTCTAAAAGAACCGTCGCAACATTCTCACGTGCCTGACTCCTCTCCTCCTGAGCCCGATCGGCCTTCATCTCAGTCAAGGCGTCCATCTCCCGTCCCAGGAGTTTTGAAATAAGATCGACTTTCGACAGTCTCTCTGTGTGATACGTTCCGATGTACTTTCCATTACGCAAGACGGTGATTCTGTCGGAGATCCGGAATGCCTGGTCCAGGAAATGCGTAATAAAAATGATGGAGTATCCCTCCTGCTTCAGACGATTCATCTGAAGAAAAAGTTCTTCGGTTTCCCCGAGATCCAGGCTCGAAGTGGGTTCATCGAGAATCAGAAGCCGGGCCTTCAGCTCAAGTGCGCGTGCAATGGCGACCATCTGCTGGATTGCCACAGGAACGTCCCCGAGCGTTCTTTCAACATCGATCGGGAGATTAAAACGCTGGAGCAGCTTTTGAGCGTCATTTTTCATCTGTTTCCAGGCGATACAGCCTCTTTTGATCGGTTCGTGTCCCAGAAAGATATTCTCAGCAATCGAAAGATTGGGCGCCATGTTAACTTCCTGGTAAACGGTACTGATTCCAATCTCCTGAGCCTGAAGTGGAGAACGACATTCGATCTCTTTCCCGTCATAAATAATCGTGCCACTGTCGCGCTGGTGAACTCCGGTCAGCGTCTTAATCAATGTCGATTTTCCAGCGCCGTTCTCTCCCATCAGTGCATGAATTTCTCCTTGCTTCAACGAAAAATCAACATTGACAAGCGCCTGAACGCCAGGGAAAATTTTTGTCAATCCTCGGATATCGAGTAGTGTCGTCTTGTCAGTACCCATCATATTCCCCTGAGAGTCATAGAGCTTATCGAAGATGTCTCCTGCGCGAATTCTTTCTTACAATAGAGAAATTTTGACTGTCTGGAAGAGATGTTACAAGCCTGCAAGGTACGTGTTTACCTTGCAGGGGAGAGATTCGTCTGCCTGCGTCAAGGTTCCTAGTACTTGCGACTATCCAGGACTTCTTGTGTCACTGCATCCATAGGGAAGACACCGTCTTCATTGACGATCCAATCCTGCAGTTCTTCGCCATTCCACGCAGCTTCCAACGCGTCAAAGGCCGATGGTCCCATCAAAGGCGTACATTCCACACTGACATTCAGCTTCTTATCTGCCAGAGCGACAAAAGCATCACGAACGCCGTCGATCGAGCCGATCCAGATGTCTTTCCCAGGAACAAGGCCATATTCTTCGATAGCTTGAATCGCGCCGATCGCCATATCGTCATTATGCGCATAGACCGCATCGATCTTCCCGCCTTCAGCTTTCAAGAATGCCTCCATGACCTGTTTTCCCTGAACACGGTTGAATTCACCCGTTTGTGAGAGAAGAATTTCGATATTTGCGTACTGATCAATAATATTTCGGAATCCTTTGGCACGGTCAACAGTCGGATCAGCCCCAGGCTGTCCTTGTAATTCAGCAATTTTCAGAGGACCTTCGCCTAAATCATGAATCATCTGATCGGCAATCATCTCGCCTTCGAGTACAAAATCCGAACCAATAAAGGTAACGACCAGATCAGGATCGGAATCAACATTTCTATCGACCAATACCACGGGAATGCCAGCCTCTTCGGCCTCAAGCAGGACAGGATCCCATCCGCTACTTGTTTTCGGTGCCAGAATGATCCCATCAACCCCCTGGGCGATAAATGATCGAATCGCCTTGACCTGATTTGCCTGATCCGCTTGAGCATCAGCATACTTCAGTTCGTAACCTCGTAAAGCGGCTTCAGATTTAATCGACTCTGTCTCAGCCAGGCGCCACGGATTCTGGTTGTCTATCTGTGAAAATCCTACAATCTTGTCTGCCGCAAATGTATTGAATGATACCAGACACAATAGAATTGAGATGATAATGAGTCCCTTTTTCGTCATCATGTCCTCCTTAAATTACAGATCCGAGCCATGCTGAACTCTACGGAACAGCTCATACAATGACTTCCATGGAGCAGCAATCATAACCCGTTCGTATGGACAAACTCTGCCTGCTATATAACTGTATACTGCTTTGACAATATCTCTCAGAATACATTTCTCATGTCAGCCTGTCAAGGAAAATATTTTAAATATTGTACATTGTAAACAATATATATTTCGATCGTTTCTGTGTATATCAGCAACGTAAAATTTATTGTTTATAAAAAATTGTTGACAAATGACATAGAGCGTAGCCGCTTAGCATGATTTATTCATATAGCTTTTATTGTAATACTCCAGTGAAGAGAGGCGTCTGGGTGTATTGTCTCGATGACCGACATACTATGATAACTCCACGAAGCATTCAGACCATAGCAGAGCAAATTGTACACGAACTCAGACGCGACATTCTTGCCGGCATCCTCAAAGAGGACGAGCCGCTTCGAGAGCAAGACCTCTCTGAACGCTTCGGAGTCAGCCGTGGTCCCATACGCGCAGCGCTTCAGGAGCTTGCCAGAGAGGGCCTGGCCATTGCCGTACCTAATATCGGCGTCCGCGTCGCTCCTCCTCCACATGCTGAGCTACGTCCTGTTATCAGCCAAATCAGGCGCAGCATCGAATGCTTTGTCCTGGAAAAAGTCTTTGACACTCTTGACGAAAAGCGTATTACACAGTTCGAAGACATTCTGAAAGCGTTATACGCTGCCTGTGAGCAAAAAGACATCCAGATGCTCCAGAATCACGAGCGCCGTTTCCACAGCACCTTCCTGGAACTGTATGGAGAGAGACGCCTGTATAATATCTGGCATTCCACATTCACCTGGATGATCTTCTCTGACGACCGCTATGAGGATACTATGAGAAGCTATTACGAACATAAAGAACTTCTGGCCGCTATACGAAACCGTGACATGGCAAAAGCAATCGAATGGATCGAACTTCATATTCAGTAGGCAGTGACCGTTCAACATATCCATGCTTTGCTGCGACAAGCTGACAATTGAGTGTTCCCTCTTTCTTCAATCTTCGTGACTTTCTTCCTTGACAAGGCCGGACGAGGATATATGCAGTTCCCCATAGGAGAAGGACTAAGGCCAGACAGAGCACAAGCGCAACGCACAGAGTTCTGTGCGTTGGCTGCCTCCAGTTATCTAAACATGTTCAGAAGCAAGCATACACAATAACTTGTACAACAGGGCGAGCCTCTGTCACTACTGTCGCAGCATTGTCGCGAAACAGTCGCTGGATTGCGCGCCTGCCCGGCTATCAGCAGTATGAAAACCAAATATCTCTCGCAAGACGAACGGGAACTGGGCCTGAAATATTTTTTCCGCTGGGCGACATTTAACGGACTAGGCTTCAGTTTTCTCGGCGACACCATTATCTATCTCATGGCAATCCATTTCGGTGCAAGCAACCTGCAATTGGGCTACATTTCTTCCGCCATTCAGGTCAGCGGCATCATGCTCCTGATCGTTCCGAGGCTGATCGCCGGGCAAAAGCTGGTACAGGTCATTTTTTATTCCTGGCTGTTCAGGGGACTGATTTGCCTGCTATACGCTATGCTGTTCTGGTTCAGCGGGCAGACTGCGGTCCGTATCATCCTGGTGCTTTACACCTTATTCTGTGCCATCCGTACTGTCGGAATGTCTGTCATCTCACCGATTCAACAGATGCTCTCCACGTCCTCAACAATGGGAGAAACGGTGGTTGTGTTTTCGAATCGTTTTCAAAGCAGCCGTTTCCTCTCGCAATTATTGAGCTTTGTGCTGCTCTCCTTTAAATCGATGACAGCCGGAATCGGCGGATACTTGTCCCTCATGCTGATGGGGATCAGCACGAACACGATTGCGGCTTTTTGTCTCAAGAAAATTCCCTGCCGCGAGACAGTCGAATACCGGAAAGGACAAAATATTTTTCGGATCCTGTATCAAAGCCTCTGCAACCGGGAGCGGGCGTTGACCTTGATTGTGCGCTGGCAGAGCCTGAGTTTGATGATCGGTCTCTCATTTATCATCCCCTTTCTTCGCAAACTCGGCAATTTTCCTCCAAATCTCATTTTTCTCTTTACGCTGACCGGCGCCCTCGCCATCATTCTTGCCGGACACGCGCTGCGACCCTTCACAGACCGCATCGGCAGCCGCCCGGTCTTGATCGTGGCTTCATTTCTTTTAGCCGCGCTTTCCCTGATCTGGTGTGTCATTCCACCAGACAGTCCACAATGGTATTTCTTCCTGCTGGGGTTTCCGACAATCTTTCTCCAGGGGACGTTGTATCTGCTTTCCTCGCGGCTGGAACTGCGCTCGATTCCGGAGAGCGATAAAGTCGGCTACGCCTCGATGCTCAATTTTTTCTCTGCGATCGTATCGCTGGGAATTGGACTGTTCGCCGGTTATCTGGCCGATCTCGGCGAAAGTATCCCCCTGTCCGGGTTAAACCCGTTTGGACTGACCTTTTTTATTGCGGTCATGCTCTCGATCCACATCGGAATTCTCAGTTTTTTCCTGGAGGATGCTGGCAGCTTATCGGTTCGAGACACTGCCCAGATTCTTTTTTCAGCCCGCAACCTCAAAGCCTTTCTGAATGTACATCAATTGCACCTTACCAGCGACATCAACAAACGCAAATCAATCTTATTGTCAATCAGCAAGGCCGATGCCGGTGTTGCAGTGGATGAAATGCGAAAGATTCTCAGAAATCCTCTCTCAGTAGAAAAAGGTGAAATTCTCAAATTTCTCTTTGCCTACCCCAAATCCAGATTACTCCCCGACCTTCTCCGCGAGGCTGCGGACGAATATTCCTATCACCGGGAGACTGCCATTTTTGCTTTAGGAGCCTACCCAGGCAAAAGGGTTGAAGAGGTTCTGGTCCCGCTTTTACAGCATCCTGTGCCTGCTGTGCGCTCGAATGCCGCCAAATCGCTCGCGCGGGTGGGAAACATCAGCACGCTGCCCCAAGTCAACCGGCTTGCGGCTGACGCCAGCCTGGGCTTGACGGATCGCATGAATTACCTGATCGCTCTCAGTATTATGGATCATAAAGGATGCTATCTGGAAGGCATCTTCGACATCACAGGAAAAACTCATGCCGGCACTCAGGAGCAGACGATGTTGTCCTTAGCCGCGAAAATGCTCGACATGCAGCCAGCATTAGCAGATCTCTACCAGGAAGAAAACCTTCAAAAAGGAGCCGGCTTAGATATTCTGCTGGAGGAAGCGAAACCACTCAAGCCCTTCTTTGACGATACCAGCAGGCTGCAACAGTACTATCAGCGACAGGAGTACCGACAAATATGGCGCTGGTGTCACGAGCAGCTTGCGCTCCATGAAATTCATGAAAGCAAGGAGAAGCTCCGCTTTCTTACACACGCGATCGGACAGTATGATGTGGAGTGTGCCAACGCCGACAACAGCCTTGCAGTTCTGTATTTCAGCTATCAGATATTGAGTTAAGGCACGGCGGCTGCGCAAGTTGCGGTAGCAAAGAATCGTAGACCACTCTGCTGCCTGATGCGTTCAGGACAGTCTAGCGTATTTTATAGCGGATCGGCACAATTCCCCAGACGTCATGCTCCCCTGCGACAGAGTTAAATCTCCAGCTTTTCAGATATTGGATCGCAGCGCGCTCCAGACGAATATCACCGCGTTGCAACGGGACCACATCTCCGACGCTGCCATCAGGCATGACCCAAAACTTCAGGCGAATGACAACTTCCATCTCAATCGTCACCTCCGGCAGCCGGGCCGGTTTATAAATCACCTTTCGGTCCGATGCCGGCCCTTCGATTGTACATTCACCGCCGCGTCCAGATGAGTCCCTTGACACAGCTTCTTCCAGCCGGTCATACTTAGCTTCACGCTCAGCCTTCTCTTCCCCGAATTGCGACAGGAGCTCCTCTTGACCCACAGGCAGCAGTCCGGCTCGCTGCGTCCCAAAAGAGCGTGCTGTAGGCGCAGACAACGCTGCGGAAAAGCTCTGACGCTGCACATTGAGTTGTCGTTCAGCGACGAAACGAGCGAAAGGCCTTGTAGCTCCAGAGGCATCTTTGCGATCTAAAAGCGTTGCACGTTTCACGCTGAAAACCGGACTTGAGCCTGGAGCGTCGGCAGGCGCTGGCATTACAGCCTGCGCTTTCCTCGGCTGTCTTTCCTCAATAAATTTCTCAAAACGTTCTTCAGGAGGGTCCGGAACATCGGATACAGAAGCCTGAGCCATAAACAGGTCTGCAGGAGGAGCTGGAGGAACAGCAGGAAATCCCACGCCTGCGTTTCTCCTCGCCCGTTGGCTGAGTTCAGGCTGCCGCCGCCTCATTTCGACAAAAAGTGCTGGGCGCTGCTGTTCAGCCTGAAAACTTTCTTTGACACATTGTCTTGCAGCAGAGAAAGGGAGCACAGCATCGTCAGCTTTAACTCTTTCCTGAGTGCCGGAGTTGCGGGACTGCTGCGTTACATTCGGGATCACGGGCTCAACAATGCCTTCGTCGCTATGCAGGAGAGGGCGTTCGACGCGGGGAAACTGCGCGACAACGACTTCTTTATTCAATTCTTTCTGTCGGAAATGTCGCTGTTGAGGCATACGTTCCTCTGTAGCCTCCGGACGCAGCTTTGTAACGCTCTCCTGAGACAAAAATACCGGTGTCCCGCTTGCAGGAGGTCCCGGAAGAGGCCGCAAATGAAAATCGAGCACTGTCCCGGAAATCGCTTTGGCCTCGTTTTGGGCACGGAGAGGAGGTGTTTCGGGGAGCAGCGCTAAAATATCCTCGTCTGCTTCCGACAGGTCCCGGCGCTGCGGCAATTGCAGCTCCGGGTCCCGGCTCAGTGCGTTTACTGCCGTCTGAAACGTTCTTGCAGGCATCGGTGGAGAAGAAGATGGAGGAATTTTTGATACGTTTTCCGGCCGAAGCGCGCGGCGAATGAGAGAATTTTCAGGCAGCTCAGGTCTTCTGCTTCTGATAAATGCGTGTCCATGCTCTGCCAGGGGCGCTTCTTCCCGTATGGCTGCGACTTCGAAGGGCTGTTCAGCGCGTTCTGGCGGCTCTTCTGCAGGCGCAGGCTCCGCCGGACGCTGAAAGTTCATGGGGTCTTCAGGAATCGTATGCTGAATCTCCTGCTGCCATTCGGTCTGCAGGCTCACGCTTCTCGAATCCGGCAGCATCACAGGGCGTTCGCGCAATTCGTCGGCCTGGAGGAATTCCAGTGTGTCAGGTTCCCGTTCACGCGCTGCACGGTCCCATTCATCGCGCAGATCGAGGCTCTCGAAGGTTCCGGGTGCTGAGACATTCAGCGTCGGTTCAAGAGTCAGCTCTCCCATCTTGATTTCCGCTTCACCCCCAGCTTCAGGCTCTAAGCTGATGGTCTCAATTTCGATAAAAGGCGTATCACCCAGAGGCAGGAAGATCCCAAAGCCCGGCATAAACGCAAGCAGACCGATATGCAGCAGCAGCGACAGGCCAAGCACTTTCGCGAATGTCGACAGTTCTTTCCGCCTGATTTTTTTTCGTCTTCTTACCCCATGCGTTTGAAAAGCGCGGCGAAATTCCGTGATGTCTGTCCGGCAAGCTCTTCAACAGAAATTCCTCTCAGCTCCGCCACTTTTTCTGCAGTGTATTTCACGTAAGCCGGTTCGTTTCGTTTTCCGCGAAAAGGAACCGGGGCAAGGTAGGGACAATCGCTTTCCACCAGTAAGGCTTCCAGCGGCAAGCCTTTGGCCACATCCGGGAGAAAGCCCGGTTTTTTAAAAGTGACCGGGCCGGCTATCGACACGAGAAACCCCATTTTCCAGACGTCTTCGGCCATGGCGAGATCACCTGAAAAGCAGTGAAAGATACCGCCAGTCTCGGAAAAATCAAAATCCCGCAGGATCTCCAGACATTCCTGATCGGCGGCGCGGTCATGAATGATAACCGGAAGGTGCAGTTCCTGGGCCAGTTCAAGCTGCCGGCGGAAAAAATCTTTCTGCAGGTCCGGCGGCGAAATCATACGATAAAAATCAAGACCGATTTCTCCAATCGCGACAACCGTTTCCTGGTCGGCCATCATTCGCAGCTCATCGAGAAAATCTTTCGCACTCGTGTCTTCAACATCGTGAGGATGGACACCTACTGCTGCTGAGACCTGCGAAAAACTTCCGGCAATTTCGCAGCTTTCGCGGCTGTCGGCCAGGTTGGTGCCGATTGTCAAAATTTTTGAAACGCCGGCCTGCATGGCATTTTCTACAATCTGCCCGCGCTCGGCTTTATCGAACAATGCAAGATGCGCATGTGAATCAATTAACATAATACTATCTCAGCTAGAGAAACCAGATCAATTCATTCTTAAAACTGCCGTTCAAGGTGGCGTTTCGCGTCTTTCGGCCGTTCGTAAGGTTTCCAGTAACTTTCAGGATCAGGGCTTTGAGGCGGAAGCTTTTCGTCTAAGAGGTCTTTGCCTGAGGCACGTTGAAATATGCCGATGCCCGTAAAGACACTGAAAAATAAAAGCGATAAGATGACTTTGGTCATGAAAAAGCCCATGACGATCGCAAGCGTCATCCAGCCCTTATAAATCTGCTTGAGGGCCGTTGGCACAGTAAAGCCCACAGCCAGGAACAGCAGAGCAATACCCAGTAGATAGGGGAAGGCTGCACTTGAACGCCACCAGGCGATCGTAGCCAGGCCCCCCAAGACGACTGCCATTGTCATGGCGAACTTTTTCAGTTCCGCCTTACTGAACGTCAATTTTTGAATATCCGATAGTATTTCTTCCCGCATAGCTCTCTTTCCTTAATCCAATTCGAATTCTTTTTGCCAGTCCGTATCGTTCTGCAACGGTTTTTGCACGGCTTTCTCCAGCAGACAGTTCCCCATAATAAGATAATCCATATCCGTTCGCATGAAGCACCTGTACGCATCTTTCGGCGTACAGACAATCGGCTCGCCGCGCACATTAAAGGAGGTATTGATTATCACGCCGCATCCGTATTTTTCATTGAATTTGCTAATAGTCGCGTGATATAATGGATTTGTATCCTTATGCACGGTCTGCACCCGCGCGGAATAATCGACATGTGTCACAGCCGGGATCGTCGAACGCACGACATTCAGCTTGTCCAGGCCGAAGAGTCGTTGCTGCTCTGCGGTCATTTCCTTGCACAGCGCATCTTTCACCGGCGCCACCAGCAGCATATACGGACTGGGGCGATCCAGCTCAAAATAGTTCGACACTTCTTCCTCCAGCACTGAGGGCGCAAAAGGCCGGAAGCTCTCCCGAAATTTGATCTTCACGTTCATGGTTTCCTGCATTTTTGGCGAACGGGCATCCCCAATAATACTTCGAGCACCCAACGCGCGCGGGCCAAACTCCATGCGTCCCTGAAACCAGCCGACCACATTTTCGTTCGCAATCAAATCGGCAATTCTCTCCGGCAGCTCATCTGTGCTGAGTTTCACATAGGGAATATCCCCTTCTTTGAGAAAGGCTTCGATCATGTCGTCTGTAAACGCCGGACCAAGATATGAACCACTCTGAAAATCTGTGACATTGTCGGCTTGTCGAGCCTGATCCAGATACGAATACCACACCATTAACGCGGCCCCCAGTGCACCTCCGGCATCGCCGGCTGCGGGCTGAATCCAGATGTCTTCAAAGGGGCCTTCCCGTAAGATCTTCCCATTACCGACGCAGTTCAACGCCACACCGCCTGCCAGACAGAGGTATTTTTGGCCGGTCTGCGTATGAATATGCCGCGCCATTCGCATCATAACCTCTTCAGTGACGTCCTGTACCGAGCGCGCCAGATCCATTTCCCGCTGCGTGAGCGCTGACTCAGGTTTACGGGGCGGCCCGCCAAACAACGCATCAAAGTGTTTGTTTGTCATGGTCAGGCCCGCACAATAATCGAAATAGTCCATGTTCATCTTGAACGACCCGTCTTCCTTGAGGTCCATGAGATGTTCCAGGATGAGATCGACATATTTTGGCTCCCCGTAGGGGGCCAGTCCCATCACCTTGTACTCGCCGGAATTCACCTTAAAGCCGGTATAATAGGTAAAAGCGGTATACAGCAGCCCCAGCGAATGAGGAAACTTGATTTCAGCATGAATATTCAGCGCATTTCCCTGTCCGACTCCATAGCTCGCAGTCGTCCATTCCCCCACGCCGTCGAGGGTCAGAAAGGCTGCCTCCTGATAGGGCGATGGAAAAAACGCGGACGCGGCATGAGATTGGTGATGTTCGGGAAACAGGAGTTTTCCGTCAAAACTGATTTCATCATTGAGTAACGATTTAATCCAGAGTTTCTGCTTGATCCAAAGTGGTATTGCCTTCATAAACGAGCTGATTCCCTTTGGCGCATACGCTAAATAGGTCTCTAAAATACGCTCGAATTTCACAAAAGGTTTATCGTAAAAGGCAACATAGTCCAAATCTCTTGACGAGAGTCCGACTTCTTTCAAACAATATTTAATCGCGTGTTTCGGAAAGGAATGATCGTGTTTGATACGGCTAAAGCGCTCTTCTTGCGCTGCCGCGAGAATCTTCCCGTCCTGGACCAGGCAGGCTGCGCTGTCATGGTAAAAGGCTGAAACTCCAAGAATATTCATAGACTGTCCTGTTTGAGGCCGAATGATTCATCGCAGAGCCCTGTGATTGCATATATTGTGCCTCTGCGATGTGACTCATTCAGACGAAGATGATGAGGCAGCTAGATAATCAGCATGGCATCGCCGTAGCTGTAAAAACGATACTGCCGTTCGATCGCTTCCTGATAGGCTTTTCGAATTAATTCCATGCCGCCAAAGGCTGTAACAAGCATCAACAGGGATGACCTGGGAAGATGAAAATTTGTAATCAAGCCCTGGATGACCTGAAATCTGAAACCTGGATAAATAAAAATATCGGCCCAGCCACACCCCGCCTGAATACCGGCATACTTCGCGTACACCGACTCGATCAGGCGTGTACTGGTTGTTCCTACTGCAAATACGCGCTGTCCGTGTTGCAATGCCTGACGGATGGTCTCCGCAGATTTCTCCGAAAGCGCATAACGCTCAGGCATCATGCGATGCTGGCGCAGATCTTCGACTTTGACCGGCTGAAAGGTCCCGATCCCGACATGCAGTGTCAGCGGAACGATAGCAACCCCTTTTTTCCAGAGCCGTTCCAGCAAGCCTTCGGAAAAATGCAGTCCTGCCGTCGGTGCAGCCACTGCCCCCTCATGCCGGGCATAGACTGTCTGATAGCGCGCCTGATCTTCCGGCAGAATGCCTCCGGCACGCTTGATGTACGGGGGCAGAGGGACCGTCCCGATTTCGAACAGGCGCTCTTTCAGGTTGCCGACGGCCTCAAACCTCACAAGACCCCGCCCGAGCTCGTTTTTTTCGAGTATTTCACATGAAATCCGCCCATCGGCAAATTCAAGAACAGCGCCGACCTTGACCTTGCCTCCCAGCATCACTTCCCATTCCGCAGCGTTGAGTTCCTGCAGTAAAAAGACTTCAACCCGGCCGCCACTGCCTTTTTTGCGCCCATACAGCCGGGCGGGAATGACTTTCGTATCATTGATCAGCAAAAGATCCCCGGCCTCAAAAACGTCCGCAATCTCGGCAAAACGATAGTGGCCCACGCGTTTCTCCCTGCGCTGCACCAGCATCAAACGGGATTCTTCACGGGACTTGGCAGGAAATTGGGCGATCAGCTCCGCTGGGAGCTGATAATCAAATTCAGCCACGCGCATTATTTTAGCGCTCCAATTCGAAATAATGGCCAGAAGCGAAAAAGAATTTTCGCCTCGACATTCCGTTCGGGTAAAAAGCCCCAGACATGTCCGTCACGACTGTTATTCCGGTTATCCCCAAGGACAAATAAATGTCCTTTCGGCACCGTCACCGGCATCAGCTCGTAATACGGCGGCGATGCAAGATACGGCTCCTGGCGGCGAACGCCGTTGACATATAAGGCGCCATTTTTCACCTCAACCGTCTCGCCGCCCACGGCAACGACACGTTTCACAAAGCGTGGCACATCGCTGTGTGCATCTTCAGGCGGTTCAAAGACGATAATATCACCGGCACTCGGTGCTGAAAACCAGTAAGAAAATTTCGCGCCCAGCAGTCGATCCCCGATTCGGATTGTCGGTTTCATCGAACCGGTCGGGACATAATAGGCTCCTACAATTGTCAACCGCAGCACCAGCGCAATGCCAATCGCCAGGACGATCGTCTTCCCCCAGTCATAGACAATCGCCTTATAATCTATTGTTGTAGACGTATGTTCTTCACTGTGTTCCATTCACTCGAACTCCAAAAATGTGACCTTTCCACCCTGAGACATCAGGAAGGCAGTTCCGCTGACAGGCAGCCGGGAGTGCGTAAGGCTCGTATTTCATGAAAGGCGTTTGGCAAGATTTACGCGATCGGCGTGATAGGAGCTTCTGACTAACGGGCCGGATTCTATATGCAGAAAACCGAGAGCGTTGCCTTCTTCCTTGAGACATTGGAATTCCTCAGGCGTCCAGTAGCGAACCACCGGCAGGTGTTGCCTGGTGGGTTGCAGGTATTGTCCGAATGTGAGAATGTCGCATCCGGCCTGTCGCATGTCCTGGAGCACTTCCCGCACCTCACATTCGCGTTCACCCATACCCAGCATCACGCCGGACTTTGTGATGCAGCCCGCCTCTTTCGCCCGCTTCAGCAGCTGAAGTGACTGCTGGTAATCTGCCTGCGGGCGTGCCTGAGGATAAAGCCGCCAGACCGTTTCAAGATTATGTCCAAGGATGTCGGGCCCCGCATTCACGATGCGCTCCAATGCTCTGCGATCTCCCTGGAAGTCTGGGATCAATACCTCGATCCGGCATGTGGGATTCAGCTCGCGGATCCGCCCTATGGTGTCTGCCCAAAACTGCGATCCGCCATCCGGCAAATCGTCGCGCGTGACCGACGTAATCACGGCATGTTTCAACGCAAGCGTCCGAATGGCCTTTGCCACTCGTTCTGGTTCCTGCGGGTCCACCGGCTCCGGGTGAGCAGCACGGACATCGCAGAAGCGGCAATTTCGGGAGCAGTTCCCCCCTAAAATCATAAATGTCGCTGTGCCGCGTCCCCAACATTCACCAATATTCGGGCACGCAGCGCTCTCACACACCGTATGCAGCGCCTGTGAGGCGACCAAGCGCCGCATTCTGACAAATTCATCGTTGGCCGAGATCTTTACCTTAATCCAGGGCGGATGTTTTCGCATCATCTTCGAGAATAGCAGCCTTCAAGCTGATACAGCAGCCACTTTCATTTCAGGCTCCTTCTGCCTCCAGGAACTTTTCGACTTCCAGTGCCGCCATACATCCGCTTCCGGCAGCCGTAATCGCCTGGCGATACTTCCTGTCCTGTACATCACCGGCAGCGAACAGACCTTTTACGCTTGTTGCCGTGCTTTTGCTGTCAGTCACAACATAGCCGTGTTCATCCAGATCGACCTGTCCCTTGATCAAGGCTGTGTTCGGGAGATGACCAATCGCCAGGAAGAAGCCTTCACAGGGCAGGTCGCTGTATTCACCGGTCTTGACATTCTTCAGACGAACGCCTTCAACCTTCTCGCCGCCCAGGATATCTTCTACGACACTGTTCCAGGCAAATTCGATTTTTTCATTGTTCAAGGCCCGTTCCTGCATAATCTTCGATGCCCGCAGCTCGTCACGACGATGAACGACCGTCACTTTCCCGGCAAAACGCGTCAGAAAAATCGCTTCTTCCATAGCTGAATCGCCCCCTCCAATCAGGACGACCTTTTTTCCGTTATAAAAGAAACCGTCGCAAGTCGCACAGGTCGACACTCCACGTCCAAGCAGACGCTTTTCTGCATCAAGACCCAGCATACGCGCATTCGCACCGGTTGCAAAAATGATGCTTTTGCTCTCGTAGACCTCACCTTCAACTGTGACCTTAAAGGGACGCTGCGACAAATCTACTGCCTCGACGTCTTTCTGCACCAGTCTGGCATGAAAACGCTGTGCCTGCTCCCGCATTTCCGTCATGAGATCCGGACCGCTGATTCCTTCCTCAAAGCCCGGAAAATTTTCAATGTCGGTTGTATTCATCAACTGTCCGCCATATAGGTAGCCTTCAAATACCAGCGGGTCTAAATTTGCACGCGCAGTATAGATTGCGGAGGTCAGCCCCGCTGGTCCAGATCCGATAATGATGACATTTTCCATAATATTCTTAAACATCGCTCTGTGATCGCTTTTCCGAACGGCAGCAGATCGATGCTTCCATAAACTACTTTAATGATAGATCTGAAATTTCCCATTCCTGACATACATTTTACGATAGTCTTTGACCACGTCACCGTCTTTGGAAAACGTGATTGTGCCGCTCACCCCTGGAAAATCCTTTACCTCCATCAGCGCCTGCCGGACGGCCTCACGGTCTGAGCCGGCTTGCTTCACGGCATACAGCAATAAATTCATCGCATCATAAGCAACAGCCGCAAATACATTCGGCGTCTGTTTGTAGCGATCCTCAAAATCTTTAACAAAATCCTGAACTTCCGGACGCGGATCGTCCGGGAAGAAGATGCAGCTTGTGAAAACATTCTCCACAGCTTCCTGTCCCAACTCTAAAAATTTTGGAGAATAGAGCGAACCGGCCCCCATCACCGTGACATCGTTCCAGCCCAATTTTTGCCGCTGTTGACTAATCAAAGCCCCTTCGTTATACATCGACGCCAGGTAGAGCAGATCCGGCCTTCTGGCGCGAAACTTCGTCAAAATCGCTGTAAATTCAGTCGTTCCATCAAAGTAGGCTTCATCCGCTACGATTGTCGCTCCCAATTTTTCAGCCTCCCGCAGAAAATGTTCGCGCATAGCAATGCCCCAATCATTTTTGACATACAGAAAGGCAATCTTTTTCCTGCGCAGTTCCTCAATGGCAAACCGCGCCATAAATGGGCCTTCTTCAGTTTGTTTGCCGGCAATACTAAAACTGTAAGGGCTTCCCGGCGCAAAATCCTGATGCGTGGAGGTCGGCGTGAGCTGTACCATACCAGCGCGCTGATAGATCGGTTGGGCCGCCAGGCTGCACGTGCTGGTAAAATCGCCTAATTGCGCCACAATACGCTTATCTGAGACAAATTTCTGCGCCAGCGTTGCAGATTCCTTTGGGGTTCCTTTACTGTCACCGAGGATGATCTCCACCTTCCGCCCGTGAATGCCACCATTCTTGTTTATTCGATCCAGAGCCAGAGTCGCTGCTCGCTTAAAATTCAAGCCATATTCAGCAAGATTTCCGGTCAGCGGCGCAGAAATGGCGATATAAATTGCGTCATCATCAGCTGCGATCACGCTTCCAGGACCGGAAAGCCTGAGAAGCATCGCAGCAACACATAGCAAAGTACAAAATCTCAAAATTACCTCCTCACTGAACTGAGAATCAACACGCTTTCATACTCTATCTCCCAAAGCACTTCACTCAGAAAAACCCTGTCATAGCTGATAATTTTCCCTGGAAAATGTCAAGATTTTCCGAGCTCTTGCTTAAGGGAAAATGTTCAATTCAAAAATATCTTAACATTTGTTAGTCCACAAGTCGCTTAAAAATAACTAGCTTTCTAAAATTTTTTTTATTTTTTATAATATTATTTCTTGACAAAGTAACGTTTGTTAATTATTATGCAGTCATACGATGATTAAGAGCAATGAGTTAACATACATTTTGATTGAATCATAACAACGAAAAAAATCCTGACGAGAAAATCATACAGGAGGTGGTGAGAGTTATCATACCAAACATGACATGCAATGCTTAGTCTGTATATCCTGCAATAACGATCCACCCTGCGCCAACACAGGCGAGGTTTGAGAGTGCAAATTCGGCACTGCTGCGGCAAGCCCCCTTGCACCACCGAGTACGATCGGATTGTTACACTGTTTCTGAGACGTACCTGCACGAGATAACGAACGGCACATATTTAACACGTGGGGCCATAAGCAAGGGCATTTCGGTGCAACAGGACATGAATGAACGAACCACATTGCATGTAATTTTTGAGTTTATAACTCAAATAACGAACGAGCGTGAGTTCCTCAAGACAGTCAACACGCTCGTTCGTTTTCGAGTTCAGAGACTCAGCAGCCTATTCCTCTTCTTCTCCTGTCGTGATCTCGGCATAAGATTCCGTATAATTCTCCAAATACGCTCTTTATGGTTTCGATAGAGAGACAGGCATCTCGCGACATTTTGCGCGTCCCAGACACAAAACAACGCTCAGATCGGACACGCTGTTCAGCGGGGAACTCGCCCTGTTTTCATCCTCTCTCATTCTCAGACAATGACCGGCTCAGCAGGAAAGCGGAGACTGAAAAGAGAAGTTTTTCTTGACAAAAAAAATTCTTGCAAGACAGTGACTGGAGATTCTGTATATGTGAAAAACGTCAACGCACAGCCGCAAACAGGGCTTTACGCGTTGTCACGTTTGTAAGACAGGAATACATAGACCGAGCAGTACATTACTAAGGATTTACATTACAATATGCTATCGACTGAACATGTCTTAAAAGTAATCGACGAAAAAATCCGTCCGGCGCTCCAGCGGGATGGCGGGAATATCGAATTAAAGAACGTTAGTGAAGACGGCGTGGTTGAGGTACAGCTCCAGGGAGCATGTTCAGGCTGCCCGGGCGCGATGATGACCTTGCAATTCGGCGTACAGCGCATTCTGCAGGAAGAGATTCCGGAGGTCACGAAAGTCGTCTCTGTATAGCTGACACGAAGGGGTCGCTGTCGGAGTTTCGTGAAGCAGAGGCCCGCATTCCACAAGCACAGATATAAAGCGAGTTTTCCGGCACATCCGGAATCAGCAACTTGTCGTCTATGTTTGATCGTTTTACCGAAAGAGCCAGAAAAACCATCATTGTCGCCAAAGAGGAAGCCTTACGCCTATGGCATCCCGCCTTAGACTGCGAGCACCTCCTGCTGGGAATTCTGCATGATGAGAGCAGCGTTGGGATTCATGCCCTGCAGAAATCAGGCGTCAAGCTTGACGATCTACGCGCTGACATTTACCATCGTCTTGGAAACAGGGGTCTGAAGGCGCAAAAAGGCGATATTCCCTTTACTCCCGCAGCAAAAGAAGTCCTGAGACTGGCCATTGAGCTCTCTCGGGAATTGGGGCATTATTATGTCGGCACAGAACATCTTCTGCTGGGGATCCTGCGGGAAGGCGAAAATATCGCTGCCATGACGCTGCAGGATCATGGCGTTGCAGAAGAGCAGCTGACAGGACACATCCTCGGTCTTCTCGGGGAAAGCCGCAAACACGGCAGAAACAAGAACTCTGGCCAGAAACTGCTGACACAGTTTGGAACGGATCTGACCGAACTTGCTGAACAGGGAGCGCTCGATCCGGTCATTGGACGAGACGAAGAAATCACCCGAATTGTCCGGATTCTCAGCCGCCGGACTAAGAATAATCCAATTCTTCTTGGCGAGCCGGGTGTGGGAAAAACGGCTATTGTAGAAGGTCTGGCCCAGCGGATCGTCGATGGCGATGCTCCTGAAGTGCTGCATGACAAGACGCTGATGAGCCTTGATCTTGCTGGCGTTGTTGCCGGGACAATGTATCGCGGACAATTCGAGGAGCGGCTCAAGGGGATTATGAAAGAGCTGATCGCCTCAGAACGCCGTATCATTGTTTTCATCGATGAAATCCACACACTTATGGGAGCAGGTTCTGCCCAGGGATCCCTCGATGCGTCCAGTATGCTGAAACCTGCGCTGTCCCGTGGCGATATTCAGTGTATCGGAGCGACAACCCTCGACGAACACCGCAAGCATATTGAAAAAGACAGCGCACTGGCACGACGCTTTCAAACGGTGCATATCACGCAGCCCGACCGTGAGGACACGGTCGACATTCTCAAAGGCCTGCGGGAAACCTATGAAGACTACCATAAGGTGTGCATTCCTGACAGCAGCATTCAGCTTGCCGTCCGCTTGTCCGAGCAGTACATCACTGATCGTTTTTTTCCCGACAAGGCAATTGATGTCATCGACGAAGCAAGCTCTTTAAGAAAACTACAGCGCTATCATTATCCCGGAGAGGTCTTGCGGACCGAAAACATGCTCCGGGAGATCATGGAGAAAAAACACACTGCTGTATGGGAAGGAAATTTCCGGAAAGTTGCTGAACTTCGTGACAGAGAACGCGAAATTCGTCAGCGTCTGGCAGATGTCAAACAGCTCTGGGAGCAGCAGCAGATAAAGAGTATTCCCTTGGTCAGCGATGACGATATTGCACGGGTTGTCTCAAAATGGACCGGTATTCCCTTGACGAAAATCGAGGAAAATGAAACAGAGAAGCTCTTACGTATGGAGGATGAACTTCATCGGCGAGTCATCGGGCAGGATGAAGCCATTGAAGCGGTCTCGCGCGCGATTCGACGCTCCCGAACCGGCATCAAAGACGCAAAACGCCCCTCAGGAATATTTATGTTTCTCGGGCCGACAGGCGTCGGAAAGACAGAGCTTAGTCGCGCCTTGTCAGAATATTTATTCGGACGCGACTCCGCGATGATCCGGGTTGATATGTCGGAGTATATAGAACGGCATACTGTCTCGCGGTTGATTGGTGCTCCCCCCGGATACATCGGTTACGATGAAGGCGGTCAGCTCACCGAGAAAGTCAGGCGAACGCCGTATTCGATCGTCTTATTCGACGAAATCGAAAAAGCTCATCCGGACGTCTTGAATATTCTGTTACAGATCATGGAAGATGGTCAGCTAACTGATAGTTATGGCCGCGTTGTGGATTTCAGGAACACCGTCATTATTATGACCTCCAACGTTGGAGCGAAAATGCTGCAAAAACGTGTACATCTCGGCTTTCATCAGGGCGGCAGCACAGTCGAGCATCAGAAGATGAAAGAACGCGTGAGCAGCGAATTGAAACGCGCCTTCAATCCGGAATTTCTTAATCGGATCGATGAAGTCATTACCTTTCATGCCTTGCAGCCTGATCACATTCATGACATTGTCGATGTGATGATCGATCAGGTGAATGCCCAGCTTAAGGATAATGGCTTGAACACTCTGCACATTCAGCTTAGTGGCGATGCTAAACGCTGGCTGGCAGAACGCGGCTACGATGAAATATACGGGGCCAGACCGTTACGACGGCTTATTCAAAGCTCCATTGAGGATATGCTGGCGGAAGAACTCTTAAACGGGTGCTTGCAAGACTGCGATACCATCCGGATTGTCGTTCGTGAAGACGGCGAATTGGGATACCTCCCACCAGGTCATCTCAAGGATGCGGAAGAACAAAACTATGATGCCCGGGAGCTGGTGCTCGACGAAGCCGTGCTCTAGTTACGGCCTCACAGAACATGACATTTTGATGTTCTACAGTCTTGAGAATCACAGTACGACAAGAAAGGGGAGGTGAGGTGTGTTATGCGAAAGGTTCAGGTATCTGTGACGGTTGATGGCGACATCAACAAAGCCCTTTACATCCTGCGGAACAAGTTTAATAAAGAAGGATTAAAGAACGAGATCACCAAGAATCGCTTTTACGAAAAGCCCAGTGAAGCTCGTAGAAGAAAGGCAATGAAGCAGCAGAGAAAATACCGCAACAGTTAAAGCCGCGGATTTTTATCACCCTGAAGATCGTTTGAAGAGGTCCCATCGATGGGGCCTCTTTTTCTTGACAGCATCGTTTCAAGTCCATAAACATTATCTTTTCTCAGGATCTGTCATAGAGATAAGTGCAACTCGTCGTTCCCAAAACCGCGTCAAGATTTCTTGACAAAATGGCTCTCAACATCTTTGTCTCTCAGTTATGACGTTTTAACTCAACACAGGAGGTCTTATGGGGCAGAAACAGCGCAGCGCAGTTGTCGCTCTGGGCGGCAACTGTATCATCCGTGAAGGACAGGTGGGAAATATTGCACAGCAGTTCACGAACACTCAAAGCACTGTCAGCGGACTCATGAAACTCATCGAGGAAGATTACCAGCTCCTCCTCACTCATGGCAATGGCCCGCAGGTCGGGAACCTCTTTCTGATGGTAGAATCCACGCGCAATTTTATTCCGGAGCTGCCGTTAGGCGTCTGCGTGGCAGATACCCAATCGCAGATTGGCTACATGATTCAGCAATCATTACAGAACCACCTGCTTCAGCAAGGCCGTCCCCGACAGGTTGTCACGCTGATCAGTCAAGTCGTGGTGGACCACAACGATCCCTCGCTGACAATTCCTAAAAAACCGATCGGGCCGATTTATTCAGAAGAAAAAGCCCGTGAAATTGAAGAGCTTTATCCCTGGAAGATATTCGGTGACAGCGAGCGGGGCTATCGCCTCGTGGTTCCGTCTCCTGTTCCGGTCAGAGTCGTGGAGACTCCGTTAATCAGCTCATTACTTGATCGCGGCATCGTCGTCATTGCCGGCGGTGGTGGCGGGATCCCTGTGATCGAAACCGAAGACGGTGGTCATGAAGGCGTTGACGTCGTCATTGAAAAAGATTTGACAGCAAGCCTGCTCGCCCGGGATATCAAGGCTGAACTGCTCGTGTTTCTGACGAAAGTAGAGAAAGTTGCCATCCATTTTAACACACCACAGGAACAGACCTTTGAAAAACTCCATATCGAAGAGGCCATGGATTACCTGGAGCAAGGGCAATTTCCCAGTACCTCCATGGGACCGAAGATCAGAGCTGCTATCGACTTTCTGCGTGACGGAGGTGAGGAGGTTTTGATCACAGCTGCCGGAAAACTGCCGGATGCCTTAGCGGGCCTCACAGGCACCAGAATAGTAAAATAACACCAGCACGCGCACTGTTTGCCGCAACGTTACAAAGGGTCGACCGCGACACTCGTCCTTCTGTGTTTTGTGCCGTTGCCGCCGATGGTGGTCAAAGAGATGAAACAACAACAAAAAATCGCTGTGCTTGCTTTAGGTGGCAATGCGATCATGCAGAAAAGTGAGGAAGGAAATATCCACCAGCAGTTCGCCAATACCCGTAAGACGCTGGATGGAATCATGGAACTGATCGAACGCGGGTACCGGCTGGTGATTACGCACGGTAACGGGCCGCAAGTTGGAAATTTATTTCTGATGGTCGAAGCCACTCGCGATATTGTTCCCTCAGTGCCTCTGGGCCTGTGCGTTGCCGATACGCAAGGGCAGATGGGGTATATGATTCAACAGTCTCTGCAAAATCGTCTGATTCGCGAAGGTCATTCATTGCCGGTGATAAGCCTCGTCACGCAGGTAGTAGTCGACCGGGAGGATCCGTCCTTCAAAACTCCCACCAAACCGATCGGCCCATTCTACACAAAAGAAGAGGGAGAAAACATTCGGCAGGAACGGGGATGGAAAATCGTGGAAGACAGTGGACGCGGCTATCGATTGGTCGTGCCTTCACCTCAGCCGACAGCGATTGTCGAGAGTGCGATCATTCAAATGCTTCTGGAAGACGAGGTCATCGTCATTGCAGCCGGCGGTGGCGGGATTCCTGTCATCTGCCATGAAAACGGTGCGTATGAAGGGGTCGATGCAGTCGTGGACAAAGACGCGGCATCAAGTATCCTGGCTACAGAGCTTAAGGCTGATCTTCTTCTGATTCTTACCGGTGTCGATCAAGTTGCGATCAACTTCAACACCCCGGACGAACGCTTTTTCGACTGCCTGTCAGTCAATGAGGCACAGGCCTATCTGGAGCAAGGGCATTTTCCTCCCGGCAGCATGGGCCCGAAAATCAGCGCTGCAATCGATTTTATCAAGCAGGGCGGGCAGGAAGTCCTGATTACCTCGCTTGAAAAGGTCGGAGACGCCTTGCAGGGCAAAAGCGGAACGAGGATCGTCTAGGGGCTGAAGTGGGTGCTCGCCGCCACCCTATATGGCCGTCTGTGACGAATTGTCATGCAGGAAAGCGGCAAACGTTTCAGCATTGATACAGCTCCGTGTCCATCGGGCAGCAGTCATGACAAGTCGCCTGAAATATGCTTAAAACACCGTTCTGCCACGCCGGCCTGCGATTCGATGAACTGTCGTGCCTGAGCCCCTATTTTGCGGTAGTGTTCCCGCTTCTCCAGCAGCGCAAAAATCTGCTGCTGAAAATCTTCGGCAGAGGAAATGGCAAAAGCAAGTTTTCTGCTGCGCAACTCGACGGCCTCTGAGGCGTTCTCATGTTTTGGCCCGAAGACCACTGGCAGTCCCATTGCTGCCGGTTCCATCACATTATGCACCCCGGTGCTGAAAGCCCCGCCGACATAGGCGGCATCCACTGCTGAATACAAGCGGGAAAGCACGCCGATCGTATCCACAACAAGCACCCTTGGGACACGCTCCCCTCCGGAGTGAAACTGGGAGAGTCGCCGCAGGGAAAATTCCTGAAAAAAACGTTCGCCGTATGAGAGATGTTCCTCTGTCGGCTCATGAGGCGCAAGAATCAGCACAAGGTCTTCATAACGCAGCAAGGCCTCTTTCAGCGCCGGAAAGATACAGCGCTCATCAGCCGGCCAGCTGCTGCCGACAATGAAAACATATTTCCCGACGAGAGCAGCTCCGATCTCCGGCGGCGGAAGTCTCTTTCTGCGATCCAGCACACTGTCAAAGCGCGTATTACCCAGTACCTGAATATTAGGATGGTCCGGGTTTGTCGACAAAAAACGCTGCCGGTCGTCTTCAGTCACACAAAAAATTCCGTTCAGACAGGCATAAAGCGTGCGATAAAAAGAGCGTGACCATGCCGAACTATAGCGTTTTGACGCTGCCCGAATGGTCCCGGAGATCAGATATTGCGGAACCCCTGCCGCATGAGCTTCCCAAATAACATTCGGCCAGAGATCGTATTGAACGTAAATAATGGCAGATGGCCGGAATATCGCCAGAAGTCTGCGCATATTCGCCGCTGTATCCAAGGGCAGATAATCGATCGCAAGCGGCGGCCCCATACCTTCTGGAAGTCGTGTGCGCTGCACCCATTTATAGCCGTTGACCGAGCTGAACGTGACCGCACAGTCATAATTCCGTTGCAGAAAGCGTTCAAGCAAAGGCTGCGCCTGCAGGAATTCGCCTGCACTGGCCACGTGGAACCAGATGAACGGACTGTCAGGACGACGCCGTGCTACTTGTGCAGTGAGTCGTTGCCAAAGCCCCCGACGCCCAGCAAGACCTTCTCGCAAATTCTTGTTCCCGATCGCCACGATATGCGCGGCAAGGCCAAGCAGCGGAGCAGCAATCCACGAGTACATTATTCGCCAGAACCAATACGTCATACTAAGCATTTCAGTGCTGGAAAAGCAGCAAAAACAGCAGGAGATTCAACCAGCAGCTTTTCATCAGTTTACCCAGAATGCGGGAGGATGTCCGCACACACCGACTTTTTTCTCAATGAGATTTTTACTCAATCAACACTTCGGATGGCTGTCAAGAAAATACATACAGTGAGATTCTCAGCAGCGCGGAATTCTCGCAGATTATATGTTGACGTCTTTGAAGAAAGACGTTAACAAGGTATAATTATTTCTTGACAGCGTTCTACGGACAGAATATAGGTTATTGTGTTAGTATGTTCTGCTCGCTGTGATGGGCAAAATGGATCTTAAGGGCAAGTATTCTAAAGACACAGCGTGACAAACTTCCGTTTGGAACAGCACGGTTCAAGCGTTTTTCACGCTTTTCCAACATGGCCGTTAGTAGCTGAGTGCGTGGCATACATGCATTCAGGCGGCCGTTAACACGCTATGCAACACATCACTATTATACTCTGGCACGCCCGTCGCGTTCATTGTTTCTTTTTAGCCGTTGTCTGTTGTCTCGGCGCATGCGGTAAAGATGACAGCAGGGGAATCAGCGAACGTCTGTCAGGACCTGGAGCGGTATCGGCCTTACCGATGCGGATCGATGGCGAGCTTACCCCGACAGCGATTATGACGCCGGCAGAGGCAACAACGCCGACAGTAAGCGTGCCGTCTCGTGAGATCGAGGCAACGCCTGCTCCTGAAGCATCTGTCACGCCTTGGGCAACAGAGCCGCCAGAAGAGAGCAATGACGTCCTGGAACTTGAGACTGAGACCAGGCTTCGCCTCATGGCTGAGGCAACACACGGTCCCGAGGTTTCAGAAGAAGCAGCCGTGTCGTCAGAACAAGCAAACTCTCCCCCGGCCGTTATCACGCCGGATCCCAAACCGGATCCGTCCTCTCTTCCAGCGCCAAGTCCCGCATCGGAATCTCCAGAAAAACTCAGCCCACAGCCGACACCGTCTTTGGCTCCCACAAGCACTCGAAAAGCTCCTGTTCAGGAAGTACAACGCACACAAGATACGGAAAAAAAGAAAAAAGCTGCGACTCCCAGGCAGGCCAGGAAAACACGAAAAAAGATTTCATCATCTGTCAAAGTCACTCAACTGGAGATCTGTTCTGCTATTTCGAACCGTAGCCCTGCTGGAGCCGCAAAACAATTTTCTTTTCGCGCAGTCAAAAAAGTGTATGCTTGGATGTTGGTCTCAGGAGCGACCCCGCCGATGCGTTTGAAACATCACTATTACCGCGAAGGGAAATTGGCGGCGAGCGTCTCGCTGAAGATTAAATATCCTTCAATGCGAACCTGGAGTCAGAAAAGTTTTCAAGGTCCTGACTCACAGGGAAGATGGAAACTTGTTGTCACGACGGATGACGGACAAACAGTTCTGGCGGAAAAAGAATTTACGCTTCTCCCCTGAGAAGCTCAGGAGTGCTGCTCTCATATTCATCGGGGAGAGATTCGAGAAGTACAGTGGCGTTCTCAAATAATGCCTGAATCTCCTGGCGAAATTCATCAGCATCCCGGACAGCATATTTGTGATGCGTTTGTATTCTCACTGTCTTTCCGTTCGCATCAATGAATTCCAGAAATAAGGAGTGAGGCCCTCCATACTGTTGACAGAGATCCCTCAAGGCCAATAAGCGCAGCTTTGTCGTCGTCTCGATCGGCAAACAAAGCCGAATGCAGAGTTTGTCTTCTACAGAACGCGCCTTCTCAGCATTGCATTCAACGTCCTCAGCATTTTCTTGAGCCCCATCTTCGAATTCTAAGACATATTCTGTAAACGAAAAGCCAAGGACTTCTTTTTCATACTCGATACATACCTCATGGGTCCACGCATCGGCATCGGGAAGCTGGATGAGTTCTCGGGATGCGGCAGGCAGCAGCTCAAACAAGCTGATTTGATTGGCGTGTGTATCAGCCTGTTCTTTTTGAACAGCCTGGACAATACGGCTGAATCCTTCAAGCAGTTTGGCCCGTGAGTCCCCAAAACGATCGTATACACCGGCCTTAATACTGTTCGGAAAAAACGTCTCCGGCAGCCGATCGATCTCAACACGCTCGCACATATCCTGAAAACTCTGGTACGGTCCATTCTCGCGACGTTCGTTCAACAGGTCTTCAAAAAACTGCCCGTTTCCGCTGCCAAACGCCGAAAAGCCAAGCCGCAAAACCTGTTCGCGTTCAAAAACGCAGGCCATCTCACTCTGATTAATGTCCAGGGGCATGATCTCGATCCCCAGACTCCGGCATTCATGAAAATGCTCGAGAATACGCGCAGCATCTTTTTTTTCAGCGCTTATCACCTCTTCAAGCATTCGAAGAAGTTCCAACTCGTTCTGCTGTGCCATATCTTCCTCTCACAAGAGCAGCGTTCCAGGTTGAGGCCACGTCCATCATCTATTCCTTGCCGTCTCTTACAAGTCCTCAAGGCAAGCTCCGCCTTCAGCCTTAGACGTGTAAATTTCTGCAACAATATTGGTCTTTTCAGCATAGTCATGCAGAAGTGTTTCCTGAAATTCCTCTGACACGGATTCTTTTACAATATTTACAGTGCATCCGCCAAAACCGCCACCTGTTATTCTGGCCCCTGCCACTCCTTCAAAATTCTGAGCAATATCGACCAGGAAATCAACTTCTTGACAGCTCACGTCATAGTCATCACGCAAACTGGCATGTGACTGGTTCAGGAAACGTCCGAAAGATTCGATGTCGTTCTTCTTTAAGGCATCGATTGCGTTAGCAACACGCTCGTTCTCCGACACGACATGTTTACAGCGCTGATACAGCAGGGAGGGAAGCAATGCACTGTGCTCTGCCAGCTTCGCAGGGGAGACATCTCTCAAGGTGCGAATATCCGGCAGGGCCTTCTTGAGCAGACGAACTCCTTCTTCGCACTGACTCCGGCGTTCGTTATACGCGGAATCCACCAATTTATGCTCAACGTTTGAATTACAGATCACGACGATATATTCTCCCAGATCACATGACACCTGCTGAGAGGAAAGATCCCGACAATCGATGTACAATGCATGATTTTTCTTCCCCAAGCGTGATATGAACTGATCCATAATACCGCAGTTCATGCTGACAAAGTTGTTTTCCGCCCGCTGACAGAGCTTTGCCATCTCTTCCCCCGGCATGTCGATTTCGTGTAGCTGCGCCAGAAAAAAGGCTGTGGCCACTTCAAGCGCGGCCGAACTGCTCAGGCCGGCCCCCTGAGGAATATCTCCATACAAAACCGCATTAAAGCCCCTCAGCGTATACCCGGCTTTCTGCAGTTCGTCAACAACTCCTTTGATATAATCAATCCATCCGTCCTGCTTCTGTAGCGAACTGAGAGAGAACTCTTCCCTGCGCCCGAAATTCACGGAGTACACGCATCCCCTGTCATCATTACGCAAAGCTCCACCGATTGTAATTCTCTTGTTAATCGCCATCGGTAATACACATCCGTCATTATAGTCGGTATGCTCTCCGATCAGGTTCACTCTGCCCGGAGCGCTCACCAGCGTCTGCACCGGCATTCCAAACTCTTTTGCAAAGCTCTGAAGCATGCGTTGCTTTCGATCTGAAGTCATGTGCTTTTCCCCTTTTCTCATAACTGTTCTCCGTGTCACACGTTTCACCCCATGCATCAGACAACGTATTCGGGCTGAATTATTCAGGCAAGTTTTTTACACACGACTTTGATATCCGGCGAAATTCGTTTCGCGGCGCGCGATGAGATATTCGTAAAGATAACAGGCAGCCCAGCCGTTACAAAATCCGGCAAGCATGCCGATGAACGCCAGAAAAGGAAAGAGGTAAAAGATGCCCCAATGCCTCACAACAAGCACATAGGCTGCCCAGAGCTGAGTCAAATTATGAGTAAAGCCACCAAGCACACTGATGCCCACAGGGCTCAACCAGGGCCGGAGTCGAGAACAAGCTGCTCCCATCACCAGTGTACTGCTTAATCCGGCAGCGAGGCTGATAAAAAAAGGTGGGGACAGGAACGTACCGAACATGAATGACGCAATCACGATTCGGAGCAGTGTCAGGGACAAGCCGGCCTTCAGACCAGACAGGAGCAGGGCCAGCAGGGTCATGATGTTTGCCAGTCCGAGGCGCATCCATGGCACAGGATTGGGGATCAACGCTTCCAGACCGCGTAATGCAATTGCCAGCGCAACAAACAACGAGAGCAAGACGTACTGTCGAGTTTCGTTCATAGGCTTTCAAGGACACGAGAATGTTCCCTCAAGCTCTTTCAGCAGTTCGAGCGCGTCCTCTTTGCTGGCAACAGTGCCTTCCAGTTGCGCATCTTCAACAGCATTGAGCATCAGTGTAAACTGGGGGCCTGGTGTAAATCCGAGTTGAAGAAGATCTTTCCCGCTCAGCAGACGGGGCGGATAAATCGCCTCCTGCTGAAAGTCCTTGAGCATGTTTTGACAGAAGTGATAATGCACCAGGGAGCGTTGACTGCTCAGACAATCCAGACGGTGCAACTCAAGCAGCTCCGGAAAATACTCTTGACGAAGGAAGCGTTTAAGACTGCTCGTCTTCATCTGCATGACATCCAGAAATTTCTGATGTTCCCGGACTAATCGGACAATACGTTCCGTCGATTTTGTTGAAAATTTCAAGCGCAGGCACAGCTCATCCGCTATTTCCGCTCCACGGGAGGCATGGCCGTGAAAACGAATGCGATCTGTTTTTGTACAGGTCGGGGCTTTACCGATATCATGAAGCAGAACCGCCATAGCCAGTTCGGGGGACACGTTCTTCATCAACTGCAGCATCCGCCGCGTATGCTCGAAAACATCGCCTTCGGGATGAAATTCGGGATCCTGCTGAACCCCTTTCATGGCAAAAACTTCGGGTAAAATATATCTGAGCAGCCCGCTCTGGTCCAAAAGATCGATCCCATATAACGGCAAGGGACTTAAAAGGATTTTTAACAGTTCTTCACGAATGCGCTCGGCACTAACCAGCACAATATCCGGTGCAAGGTCCTGCATGGCTGAAAAAGTGGTCTCCTCGATCGTATAATTCAGGGAGGCCGCAAAACGTACAGCCCGTGCCAGACGCAGCCGATCTTCCAGAAAACGTTCACGGGGATTTTCCGTTCCGCGTATCAGTCCGGCTCTGAGATCGTCACGCCCGCCTGCGTAATCATAGATGCGATCTTCAATGGGATCGTAGATCATGCTGTTGATACTGAAATCACGATGCAGACTGTCTTCACGAATCATCTCGTCAAGAGCGCTGTCTGGTGGAGAATGCCTGAATTCAGCGATTTCGTATTGCTGGCCCTCAAACACGACAATGCAAATTCCGAATTGCTCGCCCACCGGAATGGTTCTTCGGAAAATGTTTCTGACCTGTCCGCGATCTGCATTCGTGACAATATCATAATCCTCCGGCTGAACGTGCATCAGCATATCACGGACACAGCCTCCAGCCCAAAAGGCCGTAAATCCATGTTCTCGGAGAATCTGCACGATGCGGACAGCGCTTTGCTTCATAAGGCCACAATCATGATGGTGAGATCGTCATGTTGCGCCGCATCACCCTGGAAGTCCGCCACAGCGTTCAGGATGGTATGTAACAGTTCTTTTGCAGGTTGCTTCCCATGCTCCAGGATCAGGCCCGTCAGCCGTTCCTGTCCGAATTGTTCGCGCTGCGGATTAAACGTTTCATTGACACCATCAGTATACAGGATCAGCTTATCGCCTGCTTCAAGCTGAATCGATGATTCCTGAAAATTAAACGGATCAAAGACACCCAGTGGAAAATTTGTGTTGAATAACGACGCACATGAGCTTGTCGCAGAACGATACAGGAACGGCAGTGTGTGCCCTGCGTTGCTGAACCTCAGTATCCGGCTTTCAGGGGCATACACTCCATAAAATACTGTCACGAACATGCCACGTTGGGCGTCTTCCGTAATAAGCCGATTTGCGAGAGTCATCACCTGAACAGGTTCCGGATTCGCCAGGGACTGTGATTTGAGAATGCTGCGGGCGCTGGCCATAAAAATTGCCGCCGGGACCCCTTTCCCGCAGACATCGCCAATCATAAATCCAAAATGGTCATCATTCAGCATGAAATAATCGTAAAAGTCGCCGCCGACATCTTTTGCAGGTTTGTTCGCTGCTTCAAAATGAATCTGCGGGTGTCCTTTAAAAGGCGCTGGCAAAATCCCTTGCTGAATCTGATGGGCGATAAGGAGTTCGCTGCGAATACGCTCTTCATGGAGACTTTGCTGGGCGTAGCGTGCATTTTGAATAGAAATGGCCGCCCCGCTGCTGAGAGACTTCAACAGGTTAATATCATCCTGAGAAAATTCACTCTCCCCTTGCTTATTTATCACCTGAATAACTCCAAGAAGTTCATCCTGACAGATAAGAGGCACGGACACCATTGACTTTGTATGGAATCCACTTTGTTGATCGATTTCCCCCATATGACGGGCATCACACTGAACATCATTCGTCACATCGACTTGCCGGGTCTCAGCGACATTACCCACGATTCCCTTGCCAAAGGGCACATGAAGCCCTGTAATATCCTGAGGCCCCTGACAAATTTTACACACCAGGGTGTTTATCTGAGATTCTACCAGAAAGATCGAGCCGGCTTCAGCCTGAATAACTTTCAGAATATTATAGAACACGGTCTTCAGTGTGTCGCTGAGATCGAACGACGAGGCAAACAATAAGTTCATTTCATACAGAATCGACAGTTCTTTCAGCCACTTCTCGCGCTCGGTCGCCATAATGCGTTGGGCCACACCGATCTCATACTGCGTTCGCAGACGCTCCAGAATCATAATCAAATCGTCTTGTTCCCAAGGCTTTTCGATATAATAGTTTAAGCCGGAATGATTGATTGCCCGCACGGTATCTTCAATACCAGCCTGTCCTGTCAACAAGACTTTCATGATCTGGCGGTCCAGCTCATGAATCGCGGACAGAAACGCATCGCCGGACAAGCCCGGCATAATCTGGTCGCTGATGATCAACCAGACCCGATGCCCCGCTTCGCTGAGTTTCCGGTATAACTCCAGCCCCTCTTCGGCGCTTTCAGCATATTCAAATTCGCAGAGATTGCGGAAGTGGTCTTCCAGTTGTGCTGAAAGCTGATTAAGCACAGCCTGGTCGTCATCCACACAAATCGCATAATATTTTTCCATTGTTCCCTAGCCTTTGCTCCGAAGAAGTTTCTCCATCAAGGATACGTCGCACACAGCATTCACCTTTTGGGTGGTCCAGATGAACTTATTGATGCCGCTCACGATGTTCAACTCTGTTATGCAACAACTCTTCAAAAGAATTGCCATAGATCTCAGTCCACAGCAGTATTGTGCTCGATGTCCTGATCATCGGGCGCCGACGGCTCTTTACTGCTCCGGCACATACTCTTGTCGGATCATGTGGATGATCCGCTCGGCTTGATCCATCTCTTCACCGTATTTCACCCAATCTCCACCGGCTAAATATTCACGTGCGCGTGTGAAATGCTCGGCCAGCTCCCCGATGATAGGGCTGAGCTCACTCTGCTCTACGTCAAGAGCAGGGACTCGTTCCAGCACACGCTGCTCTTCCGGACGTAAGCTTGTGCCGAAAACAGCCTCAAGCGCTTGCTCCAATCCTAAGCCCATTGCCACTTCGCCCCCGTACGAGGCAATAACACGCTTCAATTCAGGCAAGTCACGATGTTCGGCCTTCAGATAGACCGGCTCGACGTACAGAATCGAATCTTCAATCGGGATGACAATGAGATTCCCCCTGATCACGCTGGAACCACGTTGATCCCAAAGAGAAAGCTGCTGAGAAATTGTGGTATTCTGATCGATACGCGCCTCAACTTGCGAAGGGCCGTAAACGAGCTTTTCTTTTGGGAAGGTGTAGACCAGCAATTCACCATAGTTTTCTCCATCACAGCGGGCTGCAAGCCACGCGATCATATTGTCCTTCTTCTTGGGCGTGAAAGGACTCATCAGGATAAATTCAAGAGTATCCTCTCCAGGAAGCCGCATCTGAATGTAATAGGGCTCAACCTGAAGAGTTTCCCCGCCATATTTTTCGTTCGGAACCGTCCAGAGATCTTCCTTGTTATAGAAGACTTTCGGGTCGCGCATGTGGTATGTATTATACATCTGGACCTGAATTTTGAAGAGATCTTTCGGATAACGGATATGAGCTTTAAGTCCTGCTGGCATCTGCTCAAAATCCTTGAACATCGAGGGAAAGATCTTCTGATAGGTCTTCCCTAACGGTTCCTGAGCATCCATCAGATAAAAATCGACATTCCCATGATAGGCATCAACCACAACTTTGAAAGAATTCCGAATATAATTCAGCTGTCCTCCCCTGACACGAACCGGCTCAGCATACGGATAACGATCGGTCATCGTGTAAGCGTCCTGAATCCAATACAAGCGCCCTTCATACAGCACGATATACGGATCACTGTCGAGCGCAAGAAAAGGTGCCAGATGCTTAATGCGTTCCTGAATGTTCCGGCGAAAGATGACACGGCTCTCTTTTGTTGTTGAACCAGTGAGCAGAATATTCATGTCCCTGAAGCCCCAGGCAAAGAGCATTCTTCGGAATAATGATCCGATTCTGATACCGCCTCTCCCTTCGTAGCTGACGTACTCATTGTGATCACCAGCCGGATAATCAAACTCCGGATTCTCTGTGTTTACAATTACATAATCATCTTTATCGCTGACCTTCGAACGCATCGCAGGCGCATTGGAAGAGGCTGGCTGCGACCTGAGCACCCGTTGTTCTCCATAATAAATGGCAGTATTCTCAAGGGGAATATCAACCGGAGAGGCAGGAGGAATATCTTTAATAAGAAGTTCCGGGAGCCCCTCGTCAGTGACGCTGTTGACCGGATTCATCACTAACCCGTAACCATGCGTAAAGGTCAGGCGCGTGTTCACCCAGGTTTGAGCACGTTCCGATAATCTTTCACGTTCTAATTCCCTGGGCGCCAGCATCACCTGACGCATTTTGCCTTCAATTTCATAGCGATCGACATCAACGTCGTAAAAGGTGTAATAGGTTCTAATCGATTGAATCTGCTGGTAAGTGCTGAGCAAAGGGCGAGAATCCCAAAGTCTGATATTATCAAGGGTTTCCCCATTTTTGCCGAGTTCTTCCATACTCAAAGAACTCTCAGCGGCAAATGATTTTACTCGGATATTCGACAGATCATATGCCTCATTAGTCATGTCGATGTTATGCTCAATAAAAGGAATTTCTTTTATGAGTTCATTGGGCTTCACAATCGCCTGCTGAACAAGACCAGGAACCACACCCTGAATGACAATCGAAATCGGAATGATGAGGACTAATCCCAGGATCAACCATAGTGGCCGTTCGTGTGATGATACCAGACCAAAGACAGTCAACGCAATGAGGGCCAGCATATACCACAAAAGTCCCCACAAAGCAAAGCGGTGAACGTAATAATCCGTAAACCCTGCACCAAAGACAAGGCCCTGCGAGGAATAGAGCAGCTCGTACATTTGGAGGCGATAATCCCAGACCTTCATCAGCAGTCCGAGAATCACGAGACTATAGAGATGAAGCTTCACGGTACGAGAAAAGAGAATTGAGCGTCCCTGAACGGTAAACATGCCATTTAACCAGTAAATGACCGCTGAACCGAGGAAACTCAATACGATCATTGACATCAGCCAGCTTTTAAACAGCCGGTAGACCGGAATCGAGAAGACATAAAAGGCAACATCTTTTCCAAAGACTGGATCCGTCTTGCCAAACGCAGTCTGATCAAAGAACTTCAGAAAACTCTCCCAATGAGGCAGCATTGCCAGCCCGTTCAGCAGTCCGAGAATCACGGGCGCCAGAATAAGCAGCCAGTGGAGCCGTTTCGCGCTGCCGGCGGTCAACTGCTTCAACGGTGCGCTGTACTCACCGAAATCAAAATTGACAGCGGAATTTTCAGACCATAAAGGCACCCCTTCTTTCTTTGCAAACCGATATGCAAACCAAAAGCTTGCTCCCAGCAGGAGTCCCCCGAAAAGAGAGAACAGAAACACGATAAAAAATTTCGCAGAAAGAATTTTCCAAAAAATTCCAGAGTACTGCAACGAGTTGAACCAGAGGAAATCGATGATAAACCCGGCAAATAACGTCACAAGAATGACAATTGCGATAAAAATAATGACAAATATGCCGATAAGTCCTTGGATATTACGTTCAGACATGGTAGAGTCGTCTCCTTTATGAATCAAAATTAATGTATCACAGGAACATCTGCGATGTCGTACACCGGCATGGCACCTTATTCATAAGGGATGTAAACAACGCATTTTTTGCAAGAGAAAAAAGTGTATATTCAGAATTTCTTTCCGTTCGGAAAGCAAACACTGCGGATTCCCATAGCAAGAGACAGACCTTCACAGACTCCTGGCTCCGTCCAGCAGGATTCCGCAGTGAGAAGCAGTGTCGAGGAGAGATTAGGAAAATAACTCGATTTTCATGATTTCATAATTTTTCAAGCCGGCCGGCACACGAATGTTGACTTCATCTCCTTCTTCTTTTCCGATCAGGCCTCGGGCAATCGGAGATTTTGTGGAAATCGCATTCTCGTAAAATGCAGCATCATCACCGCTGAGAATCTGGTAAAATACCTCTTCATCGGAATCAAGATCGTAGAGGCTGACTTTTGTTCCAAGTGACACACGATCCGTCTGAATGTTCAGATCGTCGATAATAGTCACGTTCGACAGGCGTTGGCGCAGATTTTTGACTTCGTTCCCAAGCATGTCCTTTTTCTGTATAGCAGCCTCCCATTCAGCGTTTTCACTTAAATCGCCGTAACTGGCAGCTTTCCCGATTTCCTGCGCAATTTTCCCACCCGGTTTGATCGCGTCAACACTTTCCTGGAGTCTTTGATTCAAAGCGTCCCAGGCCTTTCGCGTCATGTAATTCGTCTCCATAGCACGTTCCACCTTATCCTGCAAGATTGTCTCTCTCCAAAAATAAAGAACCACGACGTGTTTTCGGCACCGGAATGCTGTTGTCCTGCATTTCGACACTTAACATACGTCGTGGCCTTTTTTTTGAAGCCGTTTCGCAAAAACGTACTTCTTTACATCGAGCCTGGAAAAATTGTCAAGAGAGGAATTGCATTTTTTATATTTTTTTTAATTTCATCAGCTTCGACACGGCGTTTAGCGTGAGATCGGTCATGAAAGAATCCCATCTATCTGCTCTGCTGTGTGCTTTCCCGCCAAAATCGCTCCTTCCATCGAATTATACTCCCAGGCTCCGTAGCGTCCGATAGAATGAATATTCTGCTCACTCAAGAAGGGCAGAATCACTTCCAGAGCAGAAGAGCGTTGATGATCATGAATCACATAGGCACATTCGATTCGCTGGACATCGGTCACAAGAATATCATCATCCTCTCTGAGAATGCCGCATCGCTGCAGTCCCTGAAAAACGTCATCCAGCAATGTTTGCTCCTGGAGATGCTTCTCCGGCAAGGTCGAGACCTCAACGTACATTGAGCTGCATCCATCTGGAGCTACATGCTGCGAAAAATTCACCGGAAAGCCGACGCGGTAAAAAGGAAACACGTCTTCCGGAAAATAGATCCAATGCGCATCGTTCACCCCAGGGCGCTTGACACCAATGTTGATATCATAGACGCTGATGTAGCGCAGCTGCTTTCTGGCTTGTGAAACAGCGACCGGAAGATCTTGTATCAGATCCAGCAAACAGGGCAGCGGCAGACTGGAAATCAGCGCGTCAAACCGGCAGCTTTCGTTGCCCTCAAAAATTAGACGCCGTTGTTTAAGGTCGAGAGAGACGGCCTTATGTTCGAGGTGGACGCGATGCTGAGGCAGCGCAGCGGCAAATGCATCGGGGAGCTGCTGAATCCCGCCGCGTTCAGGGTAGAAAAAATTCGCGTTATAGCCAAACTCACGATTGCGTATCCCCAAAGCGCCGTTCAAAAATTCTTCCAGACTGGGACGAGGAATCGACCATGAGACCCAGTCGGCACTCAAATCGGAAAGAGGACGCTGCCAGAGTTTTCGATTGTAGGGGAACATGAAATATTTTGCCACTCCTGCGCCAAAGTTCTGCAACACCCAGTGTTCGAAAGATTGAGGAAGCGATGTTCCTGTGCCGGACTGACTCGGCATGCTTGTGATAAAACCGAGAATACACTCTTTAACGAGCTCGGCAGGCAAGGCATGAATATGAGCCTGAAACGGATACTCGATCCAGCGCTGCCGGACATAAATCTTCGCCTTGCGGCTATGCTCCCGAAAAGAACCGGGCAGCAGGCGATTGATGAGTTCCTGGCTTGTATCCTGCCGAAGGTGCAGCAAATGACCGGTATAGTCGAACAGAAAGCCTTTGCGCTCCATTGTGCGGCATAAACCGCCGACCTTGCTTCCCTGCTCAAAGAGATCGTAGCCGTTCCTGAGATGGTAAGCCGCGCTCAAGCCGCTCAAACCGGCGCCCAGTATGGCAATTCGTTTCATTGACACGCTTAGCTGAAAAAGATTTCCCGGTTACTTGGGACGTTCACTCTGCTCAATTTGTAAGCGAGCCAAAGGGTCCCGCACAGAGTAAACAGCAGAATCCAGATCGTCTGAGCTGGACTGACTTGCATGATCAGCAGTGCCAGCCCTCCGAGCAGCAGTGTCGCCGCATAGCTCATGATACAGATTTGTTTCACGGTGTATCCGATTTGCAGACAGCGTAAGGCAAAGTGATCTTTACTGCCCAGAAACATCGAAATCCCTTTCTGCCTCCGCAAAAACATCACAAACACCATATCGAAAATCGGAACACCCAGAATAAGCACTGGAGCGATAAAGCCCAGAGCATTATCTTTTGTGTAACTTCCGATCATCGAAAGCGATCCGAGCATGAGACCGATAAACATGCTGCCGGTATCCCCCAGATAAATTTGTGCCGGATCGACATTGAATTTTAACAATCCAAGAAGGCTTCCTGCCAGTGCCAGCGTCAGCACCGCGATAGTGGGATGATGGTTCATAACGGCAACCATGAACAACACTAGCGAGGCAAAAAATGCCACTCCGATCGCCAAACCATCCATAATATCGATAATATTCACCGCATTGATCACTCCGGCGATCCAGAGCACGGTTAAGGGAATATTCAACCATTCCGGCAGCGCGATCAATTCGATGCGTATACCGGCTTTAATCAGTACGAGAATTGCGACCATTTGGCCGAGGAATTTAATTGACGGCGTCACTGCCTGCATATCGTCGAAGAGTCCAACAATCACCAGGACAGAACCGGCCAGGGTGATCCCTAAAATCTTCTCGTTAAAGCCAAAGGTAAAAGAGAGCGTCAATAAAAACGAAATATAGACCACGACTCCTCCGAGATACGGCGTCGGAAGGCTATGATCTTTCAGACGCCCGTCCGGTGTATCGACGATGTTATAGCGCAAGGCCGCATTACGCGCAAGCGGCGTCACCCATGAGGCAAGCCCGTAAGACAGAAGAAAGGTCAGTAAATATTTTGCCAGAAGAAAATCCGACGGCAAAAGATTCGTTGAAATCGGCAGCATAAAAAAAATGAAAATCAACACCCAAAAAGACGTGTTCATGCCCTGTCTGTTCTGCACTGTCCTCATATCATAGTGTACTATGCGTCCTCCCGATATATTACGACTCGGGCAATGACTTCATATCCTCCTTGACAACATATCCGGCATCAACAACGATGTTTGGATCGATTTTCACCCCGGGATAGATCGCGACATGAGGCAGGACCGTAACGCCTGACGCCACGATCGCTCCCAATCGTTCACGTCCGGTGTCAAAGTCTTTCCCTTTGACAACAGCGTGCACCGTCCGGCCTTTGAAAGGAGCGCTCATCGTCACAGTACCGGAATGCAAAATGCTGCCGTCGCCGATCACCGAATGGGCAATATGGCAAAAGGGCTTGATGGTCACATCGCGCTCGACCACAGAGTTGTCGATGCGGCAGGCCATCTCAATAACACTATTGTTTCCGATGCTCGTGTTGCCACTGATGTGACAACCGCCGCCGATCGTACAATTTTCGCCGACACAGAGATTCCCCTGGATCAGGCTGCCCTGCTTGATTGTTGAACCTTTTCCAAGAGACACGATCCCTTCAATCGTGACTCCCGCTTCGATCAGCCCTTCTACACCTTCGCTGCAATCCTGCTCCAGCAGAAAATCGTTGGCTGTCAGAAGACTCCAGGGGAATCCCACCGGGATCCAATACGCTGTGCTGACATGGTAATGCATCTCCTCGCGTTGCGCCAGCGCACGGACTGCGTCGGTGATTTCATATTCCCCGCGCGGACTACGGGGGATGTTCTCAAGCAAGGGGAAAATTCTTCGATCAAACACATAGACCCCGATGCTTGTCAGCTTGCCCTGCGGATGCTCCGGCTTTTCGATCAGGTCTTTGACCAGATTGTCTTCGACCGTCAGGACGCTGAATTGACGCGGGTCTTCCACTTCCATCGACAGTAGAGAATACTGATACTGCAAGCAGCCTTCAATGTCTTCCCGCGCATACAGATCGTCACCGTTCATCAACAGAAAGCGACCCCGGATATGGGGTTCTGCCTGCATGGCGGCATGTCCGGTACCAAACTGCTCCTGTTGTTCAACATAGCGTAACGAAATTCCCTTGTAAGAACTGCCGAAATATTCCCGAATCATCTCATGCTTATAGCCCACGATCACGATGGCCTCGTCAACCAGTCCCAGCATTCGATCTAACTGGTGCGCGAGAACAGGTTTGTTCGCAACATGGAGTAACGGCTTGGGTTGTGTGAGCGTCAGGGGATACGTTCGTGTCGATTTACCCGCCGCCATAATTACAGCTTGTAACATAACGAAAAGAGAAGTGATGCCAATTGAGAGTCAACAGCGCTCAGCGCTGAAAGAACACTTTAACTTCCAACTGTTACCTTCATGATAGGCTGAGTTCACACTAGCCCTGCTTATATCCAAAGTGACGTAGTAATTCTTTACGCTCGGCGATATCTTGGTCTGTTTCGAGGCCCTTTGCGCGAAAACCATCTATAACTCCGAGGATTCCCCGGCCTTGAGCGCTTTCTGCAATAAGCACCTGAGTCGGATTTGCTGTTGCGCAAAAAATCCGGCAGACCTCCGGCACGTTCTGAACCGCATTCAGCACATTAATCGGGAAGATGTCCTTCATAAACAGGATGAAACAATGCCCGGCGGAAAGACGCAGAGCATTCATTTTCGCCAGTTCGATGAGTTCCTGATCCGTTCCGGTGTAGCGAACGAGGCACTGGCCTGAGGCTTCACAAAAAGCCATGCCGAATTTGACACCGGGCACGGCATTGATCATGGCTTCATAGACATCTTCAACTGTTTTAATAAAATGAGACTGCCCCAGAATAAAATTGAGTTCTTCCGGTTTTTCAATCGTGACACATTGAATGTCCATACTGTCCTCTCCTTTCCGAATCCGGAAACATCGCGTGTCTCCCAAGTATTTTCAGACCATGCGGTCTTGCACCTTCATGGATGACTCATGCCGACACCAGCGGCCCCATTATCTCAGTGTCTGACAGCTTTGTCAATGAAATTTCCTTTAGAGAGCGAAATATGGGAATGCGAACAAACCATTGCACGTGGGCGAAGCCGCTGTCGCCAATTTTCACATCTGCCTCTCGCATAACGGTTTGTTTCTTTATGAAGATCCGTTGCCCGCCATCAGGCAGCGGTTTCGCCACGTGAATGGAGGCGTTAGCGTTCTAGTGAATACCACAACGTCTGATCCATAACACACTAGACAGTGCTTGCCATTTTTTCAGGTCGTTTCGATAGGGACTTGTCTGCTTGAACTCTTACCAGAAAGATATTGACAATTTTCATGGGCTACTCTAATAAGTTATTATATATGAGACTAAAGAATTATACATCTGGATACACACAGTGAAAGAACCTGACAGAAAGAGGGGGTTATGGCAGCTCGTGACATTTTTCATGAGATGGTGAAACACGCATTCATTCAAGATGGCTGGCGTATCACCGACGATCCACTCCGCCCCTACCGTAAGTGTATTCAGCAGATTCTTCAGCAATATCAAAACTATGCTGTCTCCCAGGATGGAATTGAGACAGAAGTAATAAGCGATACAGAGCATGATCACTATCAGCTTGTTCATGTTGGTTGGCACAACAAGCGCCGTGTCTATGGATGTGCGTTCCATCTAGATACTAAAGATGGGAAAATCTGGGTTCAATATAACGGCACAGAACTTCATATTGCCGAAGAGTTTGAGCGGTGTCACACGACTGTATTTTGGCTTCCCATAATAGCAAAGAGTTCCAGCGTATCTCCGAGTTAGATCTCGAAGATTGGAAAGAAGAATAGCTCTGCGTCTTTAAGCAACTCTGCTGATAAAGCGCTGCACAAAGATCCAATCCGCTCGCATAACGCTTTGCGGTTTGGGCACGGTCATTGCCTGTCGCGAAGGCGCGGTTCGGGCTTGTGACCACAGGAGATCTGCATGAAAGAACAGCATGGAATTGTCTTGGGGGGAACCTTAATTGTTGACTGGATCAAAACCGTAGATTGTTATCCAGGGGAGGGCACCCTGGCCAATATACTTCATTCAGAACGAAGCATCGGGGGATCTGCTGCAAATAATTCAATCAATCTGAAAACGCTCGATCCGCATCTGCCGGTCGCCGTGACTGGAAGCGTCGGCAACGACGAGAACGGGCGTTATATTCTCGACACACTTGAAAATCGCCGAATTGACATAAGTGGTATCGGAATCTCTCCCCTGCTGCCGACCTCATACACAGATGTTATTTCCGTGAAGAACAGCGGGCAGCGTACCTTTTTTCACGCCCAGGCTGCCAATGGAGCATGGAGTTTCACAGACATCCCTTTTGCAGCGTATGCCGGGTACAGCATTGTCCAGATCGGTTATATCTTATTGCTTGATGCAATGGATCGCGAAGACCCGGAGTATGGCACCGTCCTGGCCCGCGTGTTTGCAGAATTTCAAAAACTGGGCCTGAAAACCGCTGTCGATGTCGTCAGTGAAGCGTCTGACCGTTTTACCCGCCTGGTAACCCCAGCGCTCTGCTATGTTGATTATCTTATTCTCAACGAACTTGAAGCGGGCTATACGGTTGGAATCACATTACGGCGTGATGACGGGACGCTCGAGGCGTCAAGGCTGCGTGAGACTGCCGAACGTTTACTGGATGCAGGACATTCCCGGCTTGTGGTCATCCACATGCCTGAAGGCGGTTATGCCCTGACACGCGAAGGTGAAGAAATTAAAGTTCCTTCGTTCGCGCTGCCGCCTGAAGTGATTCAAGGTGCCGTCGGCGCAGGTGACGCATTCTGTTCGGGAGTCCTGTATGGCTTGGAACAAAGATGGGATTTGCAGGAAGCTCTGCAGCTCGGGTCAACACTGGCAGCATGCAGCCTCTTCTGGCCAGACTCAACAGGCGGAGCCCTTTCACTTGAAGCTGCGCGAAAAAAAATGAGCGGCTATGAGTTGCGTCCGATGATGTTCTAGATGATGTTCTAAATGATTGATACAGCTTTGAGTTTGCGAGTGGTCTGGCTTTATTCAATCTCTTCCATGCCCACAAGCTCGTAGATTTGTACGGGTTGAGTTTTTCCCTTAACGTTGA
The DNA here is from genome assembly GCA_002748425.1 of candidate division KSB3 bacterium. GTDB lineage: Bacteria > Moduliflexota > Moduliflexia > Moduliflexales > Moduliflexaceae. Next base: position 116,297 of record PDSJ01000020.1, read on the forward strand.
CTGAAGGGAGTTTTTTGACGCGCGCGCGCGATCTGACGGCTTGATAGGTGCTTTCGCTGATCAAAATCTGTCCTCCCCTGGCGATCGATTGTAAGCGGGACGCCAGGTTTACATTGTCCCCGATAGCTGTATACTCCAGACGTTTTTCAGAGCCGACGTTTCCTACCACCGCATCCCCTGAATTGATACCGATACCGACTTTCAAACAGTAACGTCCACGTTGTTGTTGTTGCTGGTTAAATACGGTCAGGGCCTCTTGCATGGCAAGAGCCGTCCGCACGGCCAGGCCCGGATGATCCGCCTGCTCGACCGGAGCACCGAACAAACACATCATTCCATCCCCCAGAAATTTATCCAGGGTCCCTTCATAGTGATAAATCACATCGATCATGCAAGAAAAATATTCATTCAGCATCGAAACCACTTCTGTGGGTTCGAGTTGTTCCGTCATTGTTGTAAAGCCCCTGATATCTGAGAAAAGTATCGTGACATCACGTTTTTCTCCATACAGCGTGGGGTGCTCGTCTGACATGCTGATTTTTTCAACCACCTGTTTCGAGACATAACGGGAAAACGTCTCTTTTAAGCTGGAATAGCGTCGGATCTGGCTCAAATCGTGAAAGACGATCAACACACCGACATCGTTTTCCTTTGAATCTTTGAGCAGAGACGTCATCATCCCCAAGGGGATGCTGCGCTGGTCGTCCCGCAGGAAGTCGAGCTCTTGATATTTGCCGGTCAGCTCATCGTTAATCGCCTGGACGATAAGCTCATTCATGGCATCGTTGCCCGGTACTCCGAAAAACACTTCAAAATAGGTTTTACCAAGCACATCATCAGTCTCAAGTCCAAGCATCTCGCTTGCGGCCTGATTGAAGGAAATGATCCGCCCGTTGAAATCAAGACTGATGAGGCCGCTTTTCATGCTCTGCAAAATCATCTCATAGCGGGTTTTTGAAATTTCGATCTCTTTGGTAAGACTGTACTGCTCGAGAAGATTGCTCACCGTCAGCAGCAGCCCTTCTCTTTTCCAGGGCTTTTCAATATATTTATGCAGACCGGCATTGTTAATTGCATAGCTGACAGCATCAAGTCCGGCCTGTCCAGTGAGCAAAATCTTCATGGTCTGTGGAGAAAGCTGATGGATTCGCTCCAGCACATGATGCCCTAGCATCCCAGGCATAACTTCATCACAAATGACCAGTTCAAGATGGCCCCCACCTTGGCAGATTCTCTCGAAAATCCACAACGCCTCTTCACCAGAATCGGCGATTTCAATCTCGTGCGACTCGCCGAAACGCTCTGAGAGCTGCGCCAGCAACACATTCAGCACTGCCGAGGCATCATCAACGCATAAGATATAACGGTCCGTCTTTCCTTTTAGAGGCTTAGCGATCTTTGACATTTAGGAACTTGCAACTTCGTCGCTTGAAATGACATCAATAAGTTTACCTCGATCCAGGCAAAAGACCTTTTTCTTCATGTGCTTAATCAGATCGACATCATGGGTGGCAACCAGAATAGTTGTCCCACGTTGATTGATCTCTTGAAAAAGCTGCATCATTTCCAGAGAAATTTCAGGATCGAGGTTGCCGGTCGGCTCATCGGCCAGTAAGATTGGAGGACGGTTGACGATCGCTCTGGCAACCGCGATACGCTGCTGCTCACCGCCTGAAAGACGCCGAGGAAACTCGTCACGTTTCTCTTTCAGATGAATATGCTGCAAGACCCGCATGACTCGCGGTCCGATTTCGTGTTTTGGAGTTCCCAGGACTTCGAGCGCAAACGCAATATTTTCAAAGACAGTTTTCCGGGGAAGCAGTTTAAAATCCTGAAACACCACCCCGATATTGCGTCGTAAAAAGGGGATGCTGGGCCGCTGCAGGCGGGCGATGTTGAAATTATTCACCAGCACAGCGCCTTTTGTCGGCAGTTCAGCCCGAAAAATCAGGCGAAGCAAGGTACTTTTCCCTGCCCCGCTTTTTCCGGTGATAAATACGAATTCCCCTTTCTCAACCTGCATACTGACACCTTGTAATGCAGGAATATCACCACCGTAGACTTTTGTGACATTATGAAACTGAATCATTGAAGAGCTGTTGTCCATCTCATATCCGTATCGTCATGCTGGCCTGCAGGAGAAAATCGTTTTGCGGTCGATCCAATTCTCTTCAGACAAGCTCTCTTCAGTCAAGGAAAATTCGTCCAAAAATGCTACGCAAGGATCAACACAATGCCGCTATCTTCAACAATCTCATCCCTTAACGGCCCAATAACATACTTAACGGAGCCGAACTCCGCTGCCCGGTGCCGACATTCACAACGTATACAGAGTTCTGGGCGGCTAAAAGATGCTCTTCTCCAACATACGCCACTTCTGCTCCTGACAGCCAGAGCGGCCCTCGCTCGGGAGGCAGCGAGGCGTTATGCCCGACAATGTAAGGCGTGCGGCTTTTATCACTCGGGCTGACTGCCACTTTTGTATCATAGCGGCCTGTACGTACGTAAAAAGCCACATAACGACCGTCCGGAGACCAGGACGGTTGCAAATCATCTGAGCTTGACGCGACCAGTGGCTCCGGGCTCGGAGCGTTATCAGCAACGTTCAGGAGAAAGATATCAAAGCTTGCACCGCGTTTCCCACAAAAAGCAATCTGCTGGCCATCAGGCGACCAGGCAAGTGAATTCTCCTGAAGTCCGGGCTGATGGCCGATCCGAATCGACAGCGTTTGTTGCTGCAGATTTTTGACGATCAGATTCGCCCCTGAAAGATAGGCATATCGGAGCTGGGTCGGGGACCAGGCAAAAGCGATATAGGCTTCGGGCAATACAATCGCTTGTCCCAGCATAGACCTGCTGTTGCCGAGATAGAGCGTATAGTTCTGCGGGCTGCCGGCAGCAAACAAAAAGTGTTCGCTGTCAAATGCCCAGGCAAGACGCGCGTATTGAACAGAACTATCGGCCCATTCACCGATCCGTACTGTCTGCCCAGTGACGTTATTGAAAATGAACAGTCGTTGCTGCTGTCTGCTGCTTTCAAGATAGGCGATCTTCTTGTTATCCGGTGATGTCCCAAGCACTTTCAAGGTTCCGGCAGCATCCAGGCTTGCTGGAAATACATGCTTGAGGACAGAGCCTCTTGCAGAGGAAGACAGTGGATCCGTTATATTGGCTTTTGCAAGCTCTTGCTGCAGCTCCTGGACGTATTCACGAGAATCTTTCAGTTCTGCATGAAGTTGAGCCACTTGATGCTCCAGAGCAGCGGATCGTCCAGAATTTTTCGGATCTGAAGAGACTGCTGGCACTTGTAAAGCACTCTGTTGAAGCCTTCGGATGTCTTCCTCCAGCCTGGCCTTCCGGGTTTCGCTTTGTTGCAATCTTTCCTGAAGTTCGGTCACAAGCCGCGAATGTTGTGGCCCTCCTCCGTCCTCGAGTGTTTTTTCTAAAACGGATTTTTCCAACAGAGCCTGCTGCAACAATTTTTCTTTTAACGCCAGTTCCTGGAGGCCGTGTTGATAACGATCTTCTAATTCCCGATTCCGTTGAGAGACATCCTTAAATTGCTGTCCCTGGGTCTGAAAGGTCTGTGACTTATTGGACAACTCTTTCCGCAAAGCAAGATATTTCTCCATCAACGTGCTATTTTCCCGCTGGAGCTCATCAAAAGCACGCTGTAACTCTTCTGCCCGGGCCTCTGAAAGAATGGCATTCTCACGAAATTTGATCAGTTCGGCCACTTGGGCGTGTGCCTCCTGGACCTGCTGCTGCAATTGCGGGTATTCCCGTACTGCCGTCTGTTGCTGCTGAAGCTGCATCCGATGCTTTTGCAAGGCGTCTGTCAAGTCCTGAATGCGCTGT
>PDSJ01000051.1 GCA_002748425.1 candidate division KSB3 bacterium
GTTTGATGCGGTCAGCGCACCCGCAAACCTCTGCAGGAGCAGGGACAACTCAGAGAAGACTGTTCCGGCGCGGCTCTTCTCCTTATCACACAATACCTGTTTCGGGGGAAATGTCAACCGGTGAGCAGCTGAGCAGCTGCAATTGTCTGTGGAATTTCAGGGAGTTCCCGCAGGAGCTGGGATTGCCGGCTGCGGAAAAACTGTGGAGCCCCCGGATCTTCTCTCTTCTCAAGAAAAGAAGAGGTCCAGAGTTTTTCCGCCGCTGTCCTGTTCTGAAACGTTGTTACATCATCACGCTTGAGAGCTTGAAGATCGGCAGATACATCGCGACAACAATACCGCCGATCATGCCACCGAGGAACACCATCATAAACGGCTCGATCAGCGAGGTGAGGTTTTCGACCGCCTGATCGACCTCTTCATCGTAAAAATCTGCAATCTTTTCGAGCATGGCGTCAAGGGCACCAACAGACTCTCCGACATTAATCATCTGGGTGACCATATTGGGGAAGACTCCGCTCTCTTCGAGGGGCTCAGCGAGTGGACGCCCCTCTGAAATCGCATCAGCAGTGCGAAATACCGCCTCTTCGATGACTTTGTTTCCAGATGTTTTGGCAACGACCTGGAGGGCATCAAGAATCGGTACCCCCGCTGCCAGCATGGTCGAGAGGGTTCGGGTAAATTTGGCGACCGCAACCTTGCGCAGCAGGGTCCCGAAGAGCGGCATCCGCAGCAGGAAACGGTCAATGGTTTTTTCTCCCTTTTCGGTACCGTAAATCTTCTTTGCGGCAAAGATGACAAGGATGATAAACAGAAAAATCCAGTACCAGAACTTTTGGAAGAATTCACTGGCACTGACCACGATCTGGGTTGGCAGCGGCAGCGAATGGCCGAACCCTTCGAACATCTGCTTGAAAACCGGGACGACAAAGACAAGAATGATAACAAGAATCAACAGCGAGATAAAAAGACAGACGGTCGGATAGGTGAGTGCCCCTTTGATCTTTTTCTTCAGCGCCATCGCCTTTTCCAGAAAGATCGCAAGACGCGACAGAATGGTATCAAGGATACCGCCGGTCTCCCCGGCTTCAATCATATTGGTGAACAGGTTGTCGAAGGTCTTCTTCTTTTTGCGCATCGCGTCTGCGAGGGTGGCACCGGCTTCAACATCCTGACGAATATCCGAAAGCTCTTGTTTGAATGTGCTGTTATCCTGCTGTTTTTCAAGGATCTCAAGTCCCTGGACAAGAGGCAGACCGGCGTTGATCATCGTCGAGAGCTGACGGACAAAGATAACGATGTCTTTGGTCTTGACCCGGGGTTTGAACAGGGCCACTCCCTCAAAGAGATCTTTTGGCTTCTCTTTGATCGTGGCGTTGCTGATCCGCATCCTTTTTACGATCGCCTGGGCGGTTTTCAGATCAACAGCTTCAACTTCGCCTTT
>PDSJ01000052.1 GCA_002748425.1 candidate division KSB3 bacterium
GGATTTTGTTGAGAACTATTTATAAAAACCGTATAGAAGCTAATTGTCCACCCGTCTTACAATCAGGGTGGAATTTATGCCAAGCATGCCGAATGAGTTGTTGAGAATGGTCGTTACTCCATCCGTTTTTACCGGCTTGTTGATAACCAGTCTGTCAAAGGCGCACTCCTTATCCAGATTATCTATATTGATTGTCGGATGTATCATATTGTCACTGAAAGAGGGGAGGTTGCCTGCCAGTTCAAGCACTCCTGCTGCGCCCATGGCATGACCGATAATACTCTTGGTGTTATTGATCCAGGGGGAGGGCGTATCACCAAAAACCTCGCGGATTGCCTTGCACTCTTCGCTGTCCCCCTGTTTGGTTCCTGTTGCATGGGTGTTAATCAGGTCAATATCATCTGCTTTCATCTGTGCCCGGTCAAGCGCCATCTGCATACACTCCGCCTGGCGCGGGGCATAGGGCAAAACAAAGTCCCTGGCATCAGAATTGATAGCGTAGCCCGCTATCTCACAGAGGATATTGGCGCCGCGGGCCCTGGCGCTCTCATAGGTCTCCAGGACGTAGATACATCCCCCTTCAGAGATAACAATACCATTACGATCCCTGTCGAACGGCCGGCTGGCAAGCCGCGGATCATCCGCCGTCCCCAGAGCATTCTGTGCCTTGAAGCTGGCAAAGATACCGAATGAGCCAACGGATTCGGAAATGCCGCCGGCGAGAGCCATCTCCACCTCCCCCAGCCGCAGCATCTGCACCGCCTGAATGATTGATGCGTTTCCTGCCGCACAGGCGGCGCCGATAACATAATGCGGTCCGGTGATACCAAGGCTCAATGTGATCTCCCCGGCGGGGTTATTCAGCACCGTTCTGGGGTTGTGATGGTGGGTCCAGTACTGGACATCATAAGCGTAGTTCTTGATATTGTAGACCTCATTTTCCGTCTCCACCGTGCCGTGTTCTGTCAGCCCGATATACACGCCTGTCTTTGCCGGATTGATTTGTTCTCTGGTCAGTCCGGCAGAGGCGAGCGCTTCATGGGCGCAATAGACGGCAATGCAGCCCGCCCTGGTGCCTTTTTTATTCTCCTTTTTTTTGCGGTATTTTGTTGCATCAAAAGAGCAGAGGCCGGCAGGAGCCTTGCCGAAATAACGGAGATCAACCTCCTGAATCTCACTTCTGCCATTCAGAACCTGCTGACGAAATTCATCAATATTATCCGCTCCCGGGGCTGTAAGTCCCGCACCTGTTATAACTATACGTTTTTGTTGCATAAGCTTATTCAGTATGATGGTGAAAAATATTCTGCCGGGACTGTTGATTCATAGTATCCAGACCCTGCTATGAAAATCATGGGAAGGGAAATGTAGAAGATTTGGCAAAGAAATTCAACTCTAATGCATTTTTTCCTTT
>PDSJ01000021.1 GCA_002748425.1 candidate division KSB3 bacterium
TTTTGTGAAGAATCGATGAATTTCTATTCACTTACAGCGACCAAATTAGCAAATTTAATTAAATTTTTCAAGAAATTATTGATTGTTCAGCAGGCCCTATTTAGTCCTGAATTACAGCGTACAAGCGCTTTTCACAGGCTACCAGAATCTTTTCACGATCGCTCGCAGCCACGCAGAGCCGCTTATCCGACGGGTCCACCTCCTGGAACGCAGTCTGGAAGTCCCGGCTGCCGGTTACTGGAAGGGCCGCTACACATTCAGCGCCGCAAAAAATGCCGAACGCGATCATCGACTGCTGGGTCGTACCCGCATTCGTGAGATCCTGATCAGCGCCGTCTTTCCAGTAATGCTGCTTGCTGCCCTGCGGCAGCCCGACACGCTTCGGGAAACGCATATTCTGGAACTTTACGATCGCTTTCCGGCCCCGGAATGGAACCGGTCCGTCCGAAGCGTCTTTCAGCGGCTTCTGGCACAGCGCAATCTGCCGGCAAACAAGGTCAAAACGGCTTCGATCTATCAAGGCATGCTTCATCTTGCGAAACACTACTGCCACCTTCCAGCCTGCACGAGCTGTGTTTTCAAAAATTCATAACAAGATTTCTCGATGACCGAACATCTGCAACAGAAAAGCTCGTCGCATCATTTCTGCCATTCTGAGAGAGAAACGTCTCGCCCTTGAAATTATAGCGATCACTCTGAAATTCTTCACAGTGTTCAGCAGGACAGTTCCCATCTATACTTCAGCGAGTTCCACCGGCTGGCCGGTCTTGTACGAGCGGATGGCGGCCAGTCCGATTTCCAGAGCTTTTCTCGCGTCGTGCCCATCTGCCAAAGGTGCTGTCCCCTCGCAAATCGCCCGGATAAATAAGCGAATTTGCTCCTTGTAGGCTGGACTGAAACGTTCCAGGAAAAACGGAACCGTATCATGTGATACGCCGCGCGTTCTGGTCATCACGACAAGCGGAGTATGGCGCAGATAACCGATTTGAAGGCATCCTTCAGCACCGAGAATTTCCGTGCGGATATCATAGCCATAGACCGCGTTGCGGCTGACATCAATGTTCCCGATACTCCCATTCTCGAATCTCAGATTTACCACGGCATTATCAATATCGCCGATGGTCTTCAAATCGGGAAACACCAGCGTTCCAGCTTCGGTGCAGACCCGTGAGACCTCGCTCCCCATCAGCCATCTGGCCAGATCAAAGTCATGACTGCCGAGGTCGAGCAGCAACCCACCGCTGATTTCAGGCCGAGCGTAGTCTAAAGGCGGAGGAACAGGATCTCGCCCGATCCCTTTATACATGACAGGTTCTCCAATCACTCCGTCGGCAATCTGCTGTTTTGCAGCAGCATATCCGGCATCACAGCGGCGCATAAAACCGACTTGCAGGACAACCCCTGCCTCGCGCACAGCCTGAAGAGCCTCATCAGTCTCCTCCAATGTTAATGCAATCGGTTTTTCACAGAAAATATGCTTCCCGGCCCGGGCCGCAGCCATAATAAAATCTTTGTGTGTCGCAGTGGGTGTGGCTATCACGACGGCATCCAGGCTCTCTTGTTGAAAGAGCTGACAGGGATCAGTATAGATTGCTGCAACGTCGCACTGCCGGGCAAGGTCACGGGCGATGTGTACACGACGCGTGGCAAGTGCAGCTAATTCAGCATCAGGGACGGCAAATGCAAGGTGCTGTGCGTACATCGTTCCCATGCGGCCCAAACCGACAAGCCCAACACGAATGTTTTCTTTCATCACGTCCTCCTCTCGAAAAAAACGCTGAGCCGCTCAGGACATCAGGACAGCTCGGAAACCTTCCAAAGCCCAGTCGATTTCCGCTTTTGTGATCGTCAGCGGCGGAGCCACCCGAATGATGTGATGATGGGTTTCTTTGCAGAGAATATGATGCCGGTTCTGAAGCTGCTCGCAGAAACGGCGCGCTCCGCCGGCATGCTCATGCAGCTCAATGCCGATCCAGAGGCCGCGTCCTCGATATTCTCGGACCCAGGGGCTGTGAATGCGTTGCAACTCCTGCAGAAAATACCGCCCCATCTCCAGGGAGTTTTCCACCAAGCCTTCTTCAACGATCACCTTAACCGCCTCAAGGGCGACCGCGCTGCAAAACGGATTGCCACCAAAGGTACTGCCGTGATCTCCCGGGGTGAGCACATCCATCACTTCTGCATCAGCCACGACCGCACTCAGGGGATAACCTCCGCCGATCGCTTTCCCCAAAATATAGACATCAGGCACGACATCCTCCCAATCGCAGGCAAACAACTTTCCACTGCGGCCGAAGCCAGATTGGATGCAGTCAGCCATTAACAACACATTACGCTCCTCACAAAGCGCTTTTGCCTCCCGCAAAAACCCGTCCGGAGGAAAAATAATCCCGGCTTCCCCCTGGATCGGCTCTGTCAGAAAAGCCGCTGTCGTGTCATCAATTGCGTGTTTCAAGGCCTCGATGTCGCCATAGGGAAGAATCTCGAAACCTGGCGCAAAAGGCCCGAAGCCATCTTGATACTGGGCTTCCGTGGAAAAACCGATAATAGCCAGCGTCCGGCCGTGGAAATTATTGGCGGAGATCAGAATTTTCGCCTGATCCTGAGGAATACCTTTCACGCGATAGCCCCATTTTCTGGCGATTTTTATGGCCGATTCTACGGCCTCAGCTCCAGTGTTCATCAACAAGACCTTCTCGCGCCGGCAAAGCTCTGCGAGCAATTTACAGAGTTCCGCCATCGGGCTGTTCAAAAACGCCCGCGAAGTCACAGTCACGCCAGCGGCAATCTGCTTCAGTGCAGCCCCCGCAATACGGGGATGATTGTAGCCCTGATTCAACGCCCCGTAGGCTGCAAGGCAATCCAGATATTTACAGTCTTCTTTCCGCCCCGCTTCGGTCCACACCCAACAACCCTGCCCTTCAACAATATTCACCGGCAGCGGCGCATAGTTTCTCGCAGCATACCGCTCCATCAATGCTTCAACCCGTGTTAATTCAGTCATAAGTCTCTCCCCGGAAATACACTGTTCATGTCCTCAAGAGCCGATTCCCACTTTTGTTTCAGTAGCGTTTAGTCCACTTGAATCGCACCCATTTCCCGACGCGCAGTCTGGACGGCGCTACGAATCTGTTCGCGGTAGAATGCCGGACGCTCGATGGTAAACGATAAGGTCGGAGCCGTCACATCATCCGAAAAAAGCGTAATTGTACCGATATTCAGGATACGCTGCAACAGGCTCTGGCGATATTTTGTATCTTTGACGCGGTAGAATTCAACTTCTTCCAGTTCTTTTGAGACAATCCCACGACTCAATACCAGCCGCTGAGTCGTGATCTGAACGCTCAACCCGAGACATTGCAGCCAGGAGAGCAGCAAGCCGACGTTCCATCCGAACAAGAGCAGCCACCACACACTATGCGAAAAATGGACTGCCCGAAAGGGAATATTTCCCTGAAAAATTCGATTCTCTTCCGACATCTTTTGCCTCCTCCACCCAACAGATCCCGATTCATAAATAGTTGTCTTATTCTCTCTGAAACTGTCAATATATCATCCAGAAATATACAAAGACTTCATACGGTCAAGGCGGAAACGAAAAAATTTTCAAGGCCCTGAGTTGCGGGGGAACGTATCTGGAGAACTCGTCCTGGAAAGGCAGCAGTGTTTTTTATGATTTTTTTCTTTACGGATGCTTCTACTACTATCATGGTGGATAAGCTATGCAATAATATTTTCACGCGATCTTCGCGGGACTCCATCGCAATCTTTCAGGAGGCCCGTAGATACAGAGCAGACGGATATGAACGCCAAAAACCTTCGATTAGCTGTCACAGCAAGGACAAATAAGAAAAAACGATCTGGGCCTCTGCTGTTTGGGCCGCACCAAACGTTTTACCTCACGTTCTTGTTCTCCATACTTTTTCACGGCGTGGTTCTTTACAGTATTCCTGCTGTCAATCTTTTTTCAAACGCCAGCACCAGGGAAGAAACAATCGTTGTGCTCGAGCTGCTGCAGAGCGAAGAACTTTCTCAAAACGCAGAGGCAGCGCTGCCTGAAGCAGAGGAGCATCACTTTCAAGCCGCCATCCCTGAGATTCCATGGGACTGGAGCGACGCGAACGCTGCAGATGCCGCTGTCGATCCTGAATTTGCCGCTGCTCCTAATATTGCGGAACTCAAGGAGGACTTTACCTTAATGGCTAACGTGCCGAGTCACATACCGGATTTGCCCACGATACATCCTTCAACCCGAAAAGCAGCACAACTCCCGTCACGCATGTTTCGCCCGGAAGAACCGACCTTCGATAAGCCGAATCCGGAGCAATTTCAGGCGAGTCAGTCGAAGCCTGCGAAGGGGCCGGAGAAGCTCACACACGTACAGCCCGTGAAAACTCCTTTGCAAAGAAATTCCAGGCCGCCAAGGCAGGAAGAGCCTTTCGCATTTCCCCGGCCTCTTCCGAGCCACACGAAGCGGCAGAGGCCTCTTCTGGCCGACAAACAGCCCATAAGCCCATCTTTTGAAAAACACGTGCGGCTGAACGCTCCCGCATTTGCGGCGATACGGCCTGAAAGACCAACACCTTCGGATCGCCGGATCGGCTTGATCCGAACGCATGAGGATGACCAGAACCGATTCGGCATCTTCGTCGGAGAACGTTTCGACGCTCATGACCCACTGAAAACGCACACAGTTCCGGAAGCGGCCAAGCAGGCTCCAGACGAAGAGAACGACGTCACCCAACAGGCAGAGAGCCTGAAGACAGACAACAGCATCGATGGCCCAGTCAGAGGCCGTGCGCTGATCTATCGCCCGCAGCCTCCGAAAGTGGCTTCAATTGGTGATAACGTCGAGCTGCATTTGAAATTCTGGGTACTGCCAGACGGCACGATCGGCGAAGTCGTCCCGCTGAAACGCGGGAACGTGCAACTCGAGCAGATTGCGATCAGCTATCTCAAAACGTGGCGATTTAAGGCTCTCTCTCCAGACGTTCCTCAACAACGAATCTGGGGAACGATTCCCATTAAATTTACGGCGCAATAAACAGGCAAAACCGATATGACCGAGGCACAGAATCTTTCTTAAAAACCTGTGTAGAGTGCGGCTTTTGTCGCTCCTTTGCAGATTCCGCGTTCCGATCCTTCGACAAAGCGTAATAAATTTTGCACTTCAGGCAAATCCGGAAGCTCTTCACGAACTTGCGCCGCAGCATGTTTTAGACTGAGTTTTGAACGAAAAAGAATCCGATAGGCATGCTTCAAGGCTTTCAACGTCTCAGCAGAGAAATGGCGGCGTTTCAGACCGACGCTGTTCAACCCGTATATCCTGGCGCGTTCGCCTCCGGAAGCCATTGCATACGGCGGGACATCCTGTGCGACCGCGCTGCATCCTCCTATAATGCAGTGAGCGCCGATACGAACGAATTGATGGACACCGACCAGTCCACCAATAATGGCGTAGTCCTCGATCGTCACATGCCCCGACAAGGCAACGCTATTGGCCATGATGACATTATCGCCAAGCAGACAGTCGTGAGCAATGTGCGCATACGCCATCATGACACACTGGCTGCCGACCCTCGTGACGCCGCCGCCGCCGATCGTGCCGATATTCACAGTCGTATATTCACGGAACGTACAGTTGTCACCAATAATCAAACGGGTCTGCTCTCCCTGATATTTCAAGTCCTGCGGAGGCGAGCCGATCGATGCCCCTGCGTGAAAAGCACAGTGGTCTCCGATCTCTGTATGTCCGTCGATCACCACGTGAGGACCGACAACACAGCCCTTTCCGAGCGTGACATGTTCTCCGATGACGGCAAACGGTCCGATCGTGGTCTCCGCACCGATCGTTGCGTTCTCATGAATGACGGCAAGTTGATGTATGCTCATAACGTTTCGGATCTTTCGATCATTTCCATAATCAGCAACAGATCAGCTTCAGCGGCGATGTCTTGCTCGACATACGCAGTTCCATGTACTTTTACCGAAGTTTTTCTGATACGATTAATTCTTATTTCCATGCGGAGCTGGTCGCCTGGGGTCACCGGCTTACGAAATTTCGTATTATCAAGTCCTGCAAAGTAGGTGATCCGATCCTGCTCGCCGCCGAATGTATTGAAAAAAAATATGCCGCTCACCTGAGCCATTGCCTCGATAATCAAGACGCCCGGCATGACCGGGATCCCGGGGAAATGGCCTTGAAAAAAGGGTTCATTGATCGTGACGTTTTTTATCCCGATAATATAATCTTCCCCGCTCTCCAAAATTCTATCGACAAGCAAAAAAGGATAACGGTGTGGAAGAAATTTTTGAATATCCTGAATTGTCAGTTCCATAGTCTTTACCACGCATAATATAAATGACCATCTCCTCAGGAGAATATCAGAAAAGTAGCTTTCTACCCTGACGTGACAGCGCATTTTGTCAAGTTTTTTATGGAATCCGTCCCTGTGATGATACAAAATTTTCCCTTCGGCCATCCCCACTTACCCGTTACCTGCGTCAGGACTGCTATTTTTTTATCACCTCAAAATATTATTGACAATTCTGGGGAAATTTGCAGGGTTTTCTTGTCAGACAATGTTGTGTATGCATAAAAAACGCTTCTTGTGAAAATTTCTTCATGCCTGGAACGTGCGTGGAAAACGTGGCGCAGTGCCAGAGAGCGACCGTGAATCAGCTGTTTTCCCTGCTCGTCTCGGTAAAAATATTTCAGACAATGCGGATATGCCCGACTGTTGTACTCTGTCTTCTAATCCTGGCCATGCCGGCTTCGGCAATGGACCAACAGTGGATCGACGATCTGAACCAGCGTTTCCCGGGCATCGGGAATGAATTTGAGATGGCGGTACGCCAAAAACTGAGCCCTTACGGTGAAACAGCCGATCCACAAGAGATTATCACCACACTGCTCGCTGACCCTGACTATGTGCCTGACCGTATTGCAAACGCTCGATCGTTCAGCGCACACAGCGAGCTTATGCTGCTCTATCCGGCGATCGGTGAATATGAGAAATCCCTGAAAGAAGCAAAATTATTGCGAGACTTTATTTTACGGCATTCCCCGGAAGATGAACGCATTCTGCAGACCTTCCGAGGTGTGTACTCAGAGCTGCTCCTCGTGAACGGACAGTATGAGGAGGCTCTGAAAGAAATCGAACAGACAATTGCCATCGATCCGTCAGAAGCGGGAAATTATCTCAGTCAGGGTGTTGCCTATGTCAGACTTCAACGATTGGAAGACGCTCTTGACAGTCTGAAAATCTTAGTTCAACATCCAGACGGTCTGAAATACGCTCAACAGCTTTTTGTCTTTATCATGGAGCATCGCCGTGTTTTTCAGGGTGCGCAGCTTCAAAAAAACACGATGATCGATGTGATGTTAAAGGAAATCGATTCGGAAAGCAGTGCCGCGACTCATCTCCTCACTGAGGTCTCGAATGCCCCCGACAATCGTCAAAAAGCGGAGCATCAACCGCCTGCCTCATCGTCAGTTCCGACCGCTTCCACTCCCACTCCCAGCAAATCGGAGAAATCATCCCGCCCAGCAGCAGCTGCACCATCGCTACGCTCTCTGACCGCATTAAAAGGTCTGAATGCCGAGCAGGTCTCGAAACTGCTGGGTCCCCCGCTCATGGAGTCCGAGGGAGCGACGACGTTTGACAGAGACTACCCCTTCCGGGGGGAAACCCTCAACATCAGCTTTGACAAGAAAACTCGGCAAAGCGTCTCATTCCAGATGTTCTTTCTGCCGCCGGTCGATCAAAATCGTGCTTTTGCCCAAATCGGTCTGAAAGAAGAGGCAGGTGCCGTGCCCGTCATCGACAACGACATGCTCAAGGTCTGGGGATCTTACGGTCCATTTTCGAAGCTACGATTGTCATTAAGCGAAGGACGCGTGATCGCCGTCATTGTTGAACCGTAACTCTCTGACCTTTTTCCCCTTATCCTCATGAAAATTATTCGCAAACAACATGGCCGACGCAAAGAAGAAATGAAAGAGTTATTTATGACTCTTGCCAGCAAGAATGGTCTGCAGCATTCAATACAGTGGAACAATTTCGCTTTCAGCGCCGCTGCATATGGAACAGGCCTGCAAGGAGAAATTTTTGATGATGAATTGTACATCGAAATCAAAGGTATTTTTGAAAGGCGGGTGGAAAAGCACTTGCAGGATGCCTGGAACGCATTGGCAGGGAAGGGCCTGGTCTAGCGCGTTCCATTGATTAATGCGGTGACCAGGCCTTGAAAGCTGTGCTCATCTGCCGTGATTTCAGGTTCAAGCCTATTCTGCATCAGCGTTCCTGTTGTCACCGGACCGATGGAAATGATTCGGAATTTTCGCCGCTGCTCCACCAGAAAATCGGCCCCGAGCATTGTGAGAAAATTTGTCACGGTGCTGCTACTGGTAAAGCTTATCCAGTCAAGTGCTTCGGCAAGAATTCGGGATTTCAAGCGCTCTACACGCTCAGGCTCCATGCGGGCGAGGCGGTTTTCATAGACCGGAATGTCATCAACAACCGCACCTGCTTGCCGCAACCGTTCAGCGGTGGCCGGAGCGCTTAAATCAGAGCGCGGAAACAGCAGGTGTTTCCCGGTAAGACAGTGCGAAGCAAGCAATTCGTCCACCATCTTCTCTGAGGTCGAAACTGCCGGCAGCACATCGGCATGAAGTGAATACGCATGCAGTCTTTCCAGACCCGGCCTGCCGATCGCAACGATTTTCACGCCGCGCAACGCGCGGACATCATCTCCAAGCTGAAACAGGCGCCGAAAAAACATATCAACAGCGTTACCGCTGGTAAACAGCAGATAGTCGTAGTCCTCAAGCTTGTTGAGCGCGTTGTCAAATCTGGGGTTATCCGTGATTGCAACGACCTCGATCGTCGGGAAAGAAAGGACCTCAGCCCCTTGTGCTTCAAGCAATTGTGTTAATTTCCCTTCTGAACAGGCATTTCTGGTCACCAGAACGCGCTGACCGAAAAGCGGCCGGCGATCAAACCAAGCCAAATCCTCCCGCAACGCCACAGAAGCGCCGATCACCACCAGGGCCGGCGGCGTTATTTGCTGCTCCTCAGCCGCCTGCGCAATGTTCTCCAGTGTGCCGGTCACAGTCATCTGCGAAGAATACGTCCCACAGCGGATAACGGCTGCAGGAGTGTGCGGATCGCGTCCGGAGGCCAGCAGACGCGGCACGATTGTCGCAAGGCGTTTGATCCCCATGTAAATAACAATCGTATCGCAGCCTCTGCCAATCATGTCCCAATTCACACCAGCGTTTCCTGCGGATTTTTGCGCCTCATGGCCAGTCACAAACACAACGCTTGACGCAATATTGCGGTGCGTAAGCGGAATGCCTGCATAGGCAGAAACAGCGATTGCGGCCGGAATGCCGGGAACAATCTCAAAAGGAATACGATGCTTCATCAGTTCGAGCGCCTCTTCCCCTCCTCGGCCGAAGACAAAGGGGTCGCCCCCTTTCAGGCGCACGACGCAGGAATACTTCCGGGACAAATCCACCAGTAAGGCACTGATCTCTTCTTGCTTTTTCGTATGACGTCCGGCCTTTTTTCCTACGTAAATCTGCTCACTTTGCGGGCAGACAGAGGTCAACAGGTTCTTGTTGACCAGATAATCATAGACGACGGCATCCGCTTTTTCAAGACAGTCCTTTGCTTTAACGGTCAACAGCGCGGGATCTCCGGGGCCCGCACCAACTAAATAGACTTTGCCTGTTTGCATAACGTTCAAAACTCAGAGCGCGGAAAGGCATATTTTCCTTCAACAGCTTGCACATGATTCCGGCGAAAGGGGCTGTCCTGTTGCTCTCTAGCCAAGCTTCACCTTTCCTGAAATCTTCCGCGCCAAGTCTTGTCCGACTCCTTCCGGGAAGCTCGTAGTCCCCACAGCGCAGTCCTGAACAATGCGATCTTCCTTCGGCATATAGACCCCTGAAAGGGTCAATTGTTCTCCCTGTACAGTCGATATCACTCCCAGCGGGATCTGGCAACCACCGCCGACCCCCTTTAAAAAGGCTCTTTCAGCCCGTGCACACAATGCACTCTCATGATGGTTGATACGCGAAAACATCCCGCGCATGGCGATTTCATCGCGGCATTCAACGGCAACAGTTCCCTGTCCGACCGCCGGATACATCATTTTCTGCGGAATCACTTCGCCGATCAAATCGATTTTTTCCAGGCGTTTTAAAGCAGCATATGCCAGAATCAGCCCATGCCAATCACTCTCCTGAAGCTTCCGAAGCCGGGTTTCAATGTTCCCGCGAATATCCACAATACACAAATCTCGGCGATAATGCCGCAATTGGAATTTTCGTCTCAAACTTCCGGTCGCAATAATGCCATGTCGAGGGATCGCGTCTAAAGAAAGCTTGCCCTTGCTGACCAGCACATCGTTGGGGCGATCGCGGGGGAGATATGCACCGATCGTCACACCGGTCGGCTGCTCGATCGGAAGGTCTTTCAAGCTGTGAACGGCAAAATCGATTTCCCGATTTATCAGGCTGTTCTCCAACTCTTTTGTAAACAGCCCCTTTCCACCGATTTGAACGAGAGGAATATTCTGAAGACGATCGCCTCGCGTTTTTATGACTCGAATCTCAATCTTCAGGTCCGGCCAGACCTTTTGAAGCGATTCGACGACACGTTGTGTTTGTTTTCGAGCAAGACTGCTACCTCTTGTCCCGGCAATGAGTTTCGTCATGCGTCACGAGTTTACTTATCGAAAAGATTTTCGGGCACATACAGTTCAAGCTAGAAGCGTCTGGCCGGCAATGAGCCCTGCAAGAGGGCCTTACGTATCCAGGGAGAAGATAGGCGGCGCTTTAACGGGACGACAAAAGCTCTTATCCATCAACAACTGTTGTGAACAGCTTTGTACGAATAGCGTTGTCCCGGGAGCAGCGAGGATTGGGGATCTGTTCTACTCCAGAATTTCGACCAGTGTTCCGATTTGTACGCGATCGAAGAGGTCGATCACATCCTGATTTTTCATCCGAATGCATCCATGAGACGCCGGACGGCCAATCAGTCCCTCCTCCTGTGTCCCATGAATATATATATAGCGGGAATGCGAATCAATGCCCGCCCCTGTATTAAGTCCGGATTCTTGGCCGTCAAGCCACATGATGCGCGTTGTCACAAGATCGTCCTCGATATCGGTATCATCTGTATAGATTTTGACAACTTCTCCGGTATTCACTCGAGCGCGAAAAACCGTGCCCAAAGGCGCACCATCACCGAACATTTCCGAAATTCGATGTGTGCCGAGCGGAGTCTTATTGCTGCCGGCCCGGCTGCCAACACCATACTTTGACGAGGAGATAGGATAAGAGGCCACTGCTGTCCCGTCCTTCACCAGATACAGAGTCTGTTCTGTCACATGGATAATAATTGCCTGCCTATCCTCTCGCAGGGCAAAACGCTCATAAAGCTTTTCCACAGCGTCCAGATGCTCGAAACGCGGTGTTTCTTCTGCTTCGACAGTATGCTGCACGTCGTTAGCGGTTTGGGAAAGATAATTCGTGACCATCGTCATGCCTACAGCTAAAAGAATTCCTCCCAACAGGATAAAAGCACCCTGTCCTCTAAGAGAGCCGAGCATATTTTTCATACACAGATCTCCTCTATGCGTACTCACCTCAGGCTCTCTTTGCCGTGCAAAAAACAGGAAAGTCCAATGACATGAGCTAGTCCATAATCGTGTGTTTCTCCAGACAGTATAAGCACTCCGCGCAGAAGCTCTTCACGAGTCCGGGAACGTCTTCTTCCGGAGTCGATGGAAATGATGCATCACAAAAAGGTCAAGGAAAAATTCAAACTCCTCTAAAACAACGTCCCGGAATGTGCCTGTCCAGCGTCTGCTGTCTCCACATCGCCTTGTACGAATACACAACGATGGTTCGTCCGGCTTCGTATTCATCCGGGTTCACCCGGGCTTCCGTATTTTAACGTAATGAGGACCAGCTCCGGGCGGGTATTATAGCGGACATGCAGGCTTGACGTTCCGACTCCGGAAGTTGTATAGCCCCGAATTGAGCCATACTGCCAGTGACCATACACAAAGGGGCCTTTTAATCTGGAATGCGTGATAAGCGGACCGATCAGAGGCAACGCGATCTGTCCGGCGTGGGTATGACCGCACAGACAGAGATTGACCAGTTCGGAATGGAGATTGAATAACGCGCCTGTCGCGTGGGCAAGCAGCAAACGAAAGGCGTTTTCAGGAACGTTCTGCTGTGCTTTGGCAAAATCATCACATTTATAAAAATGCGGGTCGTCAACACCCAAAATCCAGATGCCGGCATTTCCCCGCCTGATTTCACACGATTCGTTGATCAACATCCTCACGCCAAGCCGTTCCAGATGGCGGATCATCTCCCAGGAATCATGATTTCCCAGAATACCGATGATCCCCTCTTTGCTCTGTATTGCAGGAAGAAAACGTTCAAACGCTTCAAGAACAGTCCGAAAATCACCGTGCATCTTAGCACGATAGTCCCCGCCCAACATGCAGAGATCGACGTCACAATCCGTCAGAGCCTCACAAAACGCTTCAAGCAGCAGATCGTTCCCGTCAATATGCAAATCTGAGAGAAACAACAATTTAAATCCATCAAACTCCTCAGGAAGGCCAGAGTCAACATGCGAGAATTCAACGCGCTGAAAGTCCACCGAGTTACTGCGGCCCCGCTGATAAATGCCGGACAACTGCAGAATTGGTCTTACGAATGGAATAAAGATTGACAGGAATTGCTCGATCGTCTCAAAATGGAACGATCGTTCCCAAAAAATGGGCTGGGTTGGATTGTAAATGAGTTCTTTATTGCGCCGTTCGGGCTTGACATGCTCTAAAATTCGCTGCATCAACGGATCATGAAGCCTTCTCCAAAATTATAGAACGAATCACGTATATCCTTCCAGGATATTCACTGTAATATCGGAAATTCTGTCAATCAATTTTCTGCAATGCCGCATAGATATTCCGCAAGAAGCGCAAAATTCTTGTATTAGGGATTAAACCCCTCTGCCAGTTTAAGGGTCTGACCTCAAGAAATACGATACGCCGGCGTCTTATTCACACACAAGCTGAGCACCACACACACAAAAGTTAACAGAAGGCTTCGACCGTGATTCGACAATTTCGGTGAAACCACCAAATACGTCTGGAGGAGGACCATCATGACAAAAGCAGATATCGTAGAACGAGCTTCAGCCGCAGTTGACATGCCAAAGCGTAAAGGTGAGGTCGTTGTAAATACAGTGTTACGCTGTATCATCGACGCATTAGCAGATGGAGATCGCGTTGATTTACGAGGGTTTGGAAGCTTCCGGGTGAGTTCGAGAGACGATCGCACCGGACGCAATCCCCGCACCGGCGAGCTGATTGAGATTCCAGCCCAAAAAGTGCCGCTTTTTCGCGCAGGCAAAGAATTCCGCCGTCGGGTAAATAACGGGATGGAGAGCCTCAACTAGTCCCAGCTTGCCAAAACGCCCCCCTTGCAAGGGAACACGGGTTGGACCGACAGTTTACTCTGAGCGTGAGCACGCGAAAACAGCAGGCTTGCAGCAGAGTGATTCCAGAAGGACCAGTCCTTACGAGACGCTCTTGAACATATACTCTCAGAAAAATTCGGTCTACTCAGTGTTCCTTTATCAATTTTTACTTGACGTTGATCTGAGATTTCACGATTCTTTGCATTGTCAAACATCTTGGAAACGAAGTCTCTTTCGCAAATAAAGACAATGCTGCCTTCAGACTCAGTATGCCGCGAAATGGAAAACCTGCAGATCTCGGCTCCCATCAATAAATGACGACACCATGAGCCTCTTTCTCGAATGCCGGCAACTATGTTTTCGTTATCCAGGGCAGGCGCACGATCTCCTGAGTGCGCTCTCCTTCAGCGTGGAGCAAGGTGAATATCTCGGACTTTTAGGAGCTGAAAATTCCGGAAAGACAACCCTTGCCAAACTGTTAAAAGGATTAGTGCTGCCGACATCCGGCACAATTATTCTTCCTGGAACGGAGAACGTTGCCCTTTCACAAAAGATGCAGGCACAAGAACTTTTTCAATACCGACACGCCTTTGGAGCCGTGTTCTCAGACCCGGAGCATCAAATCGTCGGAACAAGCGTTGAAGAAGATGTGGCCTTCGGTCCCGGCAACCTTCGACTCCCTCCACTGGAAATACGCGCGCGAACGGATCGCTGTTTGAAACAGCTCAGGCTGTTCCAGTATGCAAAACGTGCCCCGCACGAGCTGTCTGGCGGGGAGCAGCAACGGCTGTGCATCGCTGGAATACTTGCTATGGAGCCGAAATGCCTGATTTTTGATGAACCGTTTAGTTTTCTCGATCAAAAGAGCCGGCAAGAACTGCTGCAACTGTTTCAGGACTTACAGCAGCAGGGAAAAACGCTGATCCATCTTACCAACGATCCGGAAGAATTACTCTCCTGCGATCGTGTGTTGTTACTGCAAAACGGCTCTATTATCAGAGAATGCACAACTCAACAGCTATGGCAGGATCCCGAAATTCTTGAGCACATGGGTATCTCGCTGTCGGAATTTATGCAACTCCGTCATGAGCTGCAACGTAACGGCTACCCAATCCGCGCTGATTCCTTCTGCCCCAATGCCTTGGTTGAAGACATCTGCAAAACCGGAAGCTGACAGGGCAGAATTGCCGGGCCTCGAAAATTCTTGACAAAGAGCCGTGCTGTATGTGATGGTTGCTGTTCACGAAACAGCTGACATACAACGTTTCACCTCATAAGTAAGGAGGCTCTATGAAACTTGTCACATTTATCCGGAACAACAGACCCTGCCCGGGAGTTATGCTCGATGATTCGTCGATACTGGATATTCAGAGCAGCTATGCCGCATATATGCGGCAGCAACACGAAGGGACAGCAGAAACGTTCGGCGGCTCAGTGAAAGAATTGCTCGAGCAAGGCGAAGCGGCTTTGAAGCGTGTTGCGGACATCGTGCAATTCGCTGAAGCACAACGCCGGCAAGGTGTGGATATCAGTGCTGAGATTCTTCCGTTGAAAACTGTCCGCCTCGCAGCGCCGGTTCCGAATCCTCAAAAAATTGTGGCAATCGGACAGAACTATCGGGATCATTGCCTTGAGCAGAATGCGCCGATCCCAGAATATCCGATTATTTTCACGAAATTTCCGACCGCAATTATCGGTTGCGGCGAAGCGATCTGCTGGGATCCTGTCCTCACTCAGAAAGTCGACTATGAAGCTGAACTTGGCGTTGTCATTGGAAAACGCGCCTATCGGGTTTCAGCGGAAGATGCTTTCGACTATGTTGTCGGCTATATGAATGCCAATGATGTCTCGGCCCGTGACTTGCAATTTGGCGACAAACAGTGGGTTCGGGGAAAATCGCTTGATACGTTTGCCCCGCTCGGACCTTATCTGGTCACAAAAGATGAGATTGCTGATCCGCATGATTTAGAAATTCACGCGAGGTTAAACGGTAATATCATGCAGCATTCCAACACCAGTAACCTGATTTTCAGGATTCCAGCGCTGATTGAATTTATTTCACGTGCCTTTACCCTGCTTCCGGGCGATATTATCTTGACAGGGACTCCACCGGGGGTTGGAGTCTTCCGCGATCCTCCGGTTCTGATGAAGGCCGGTGATGTCATTACAATTGAAGTTGAAGGGCTGGGCACGTTGACCAACCCGGTTGCAGCATGGACATGTTAAACGATTATGACAGAGGCGGCAGACTCTTTGACGGCCTTGTTGATTTCTAGCTTGTCTGTGAGTTATTTCAGCCCACGTCTTCCATACACTACCTCAATCTGAGTTCTGAAGTCCTGAAGCACTGGCATGCAGATCGTGTGCAGCACATCCGGAACTTCGGTGCTCCGGTTTTTCTTGACTTATGCGAATTTTATCGGGAATTCAGCCTTCCGGCGATTTACACATTGGCAATTATTTTGGCATGATGAAACGCATGATCGAGTATCAGGAGACTGATACGCTTTTCTGTTTTATCGTCAACTATCATGCGCTCACGTCAGTCTTTGATGCCGAACGCTTACGACAACAAACGTTTGATGCTGCTTGCGATTTCTTAGCGCTTGGCATCGATCCGGAGAAAGCGATCTTCTGGATACAATCAGACGTTCCGGAGGTCACAGAACTCACGTGGATCCTCTCGAATGCTACCAGCATGGGGCTGCTGGAACGCTGCCACTCGTATAAGGATAAAATTTCGAAGGGCTTAATTCCAAATCACGGCTTATTTGCGTACCCAGTGCTCATGGCCGCGGACATCTTATTGTTCGGCGCTCAACTCGTCCCTGTCGGTAAAGATCAGAAACAGCATGTCGAAATCACCAGAGATATTGCGCTGCGCTTTAATTCGACCTATGGCGAAACGTTTGTAATTCCCGACGTGGACATTCCTGAACATGTCGCGAAAGTGCCTGGCCTGGACGGGGAAAAAATGTCGAAATCCTATAACAACACCATTCCGATCTTCAGCACGGAAAAGCAATTACGGAAGAAGATTATGGCGATTAAAACCGACACAATCCCGGTCGAAGCCCCAAAGGATCCGGATAACAGCGTGTTATTTGATATTTACTCGTTATTCCTGAGTCAGGACGAGCAACAGGAGCTGCGTCATCGCTTCCTGACACCAGGCTTGATGTATGGGCATGTGAAGCAAGAATTATTCGAAAAAGTTTGGGAATATTTCGCGCCATATCGCGCCAAACGTCAGGAATACGCCGACAATCCGAATCGAGTGCGGGAGATTTTAAAATACGGTGCAGAAAAGGCCCGCGCCGTCGGAAGCGAGTATCTGGAGAAAGCCCGCCATAACGTGGGGTTGCTCTATTAAACAGCACCTTGAGGAATGACGTTCGCTCGCTCAAGGAAGGAGCCTATAACAATTCAGCGGCCAGCTCCTCCATTGCCTGCTGGTCGCTTGCCTGCCGAAGCTCATTTTGTCGTTTCCATTCGCTTTTGTAGCGTTCGATAATAGTCACCTTTAGTTCGTACAAACGGTTTTCAGAAACTCTTTTCTCATCTGAGTCTACGAAAAAATAGGCTTCTTTAATATTTTGAATCAATCGCAAGAGAATATCGTTAAAGGCACAAAAAATAATTCCGTCAGCACGATAGTCCGATTCTTTATAGATATCAACAAAATTATATTTTTCGGCAGTAGGGTCATATGTAAAGAGTGCTTCTTCAAGCAGTTCGATCGCCTGTTTGTACTCGCTGAAATCGCGAATACGCTGCGATTCCGATTCTCTCAATCGATGCTGGTTGAGGTCTTTGAGCATTTTTTCCGTAGATTTCAGGATGCCGATCGGATAACGTTTCAGCTCCTCTTGTGGAATCTTTAAAATATAATCACAAAGTCCGTACACCGAGAGTCTGATCAATTCCCGGGCTTGCTCGGCCATATCAAGACTACGAAACATCTTCATTTGAATATGCAAGGCATTTTCATCATTTTTCAGGACGTAGCTCATCCCTTCAACATCTTTCAGGGAGACTGCGATCAGTTCATGTTTTTTCCGGCTCTGTACAGCCTCAGCACTCACCAGATTGATAAAAATGCGGTATAAATCGCTCAACAGCGCAGCATCTTCCACATGATCGATAAGCAGTTCCACCACTTTCCGGTTGTGCTTAATCACACAAAAATTGCGGTGATCCGCAATATATTCAGGAAGCATATCTGCAAAGCGGTCGACCACTTTCTGGCCAAAATCCACCTCAAGTCCGGCAAAAAGGGTCTCAATTTTCTTCAGGATTTTTGCATACTCTTCCCATATATTGATACGTTTAGACTGCAATATCCGCACCCCCGTTGATTCAAGAATTTTAAAGAGGGTTTCTTTCAGTTGATGAATTTGTACAGGCTTCACCGGAATATGGCTACGGGTCATGGCAAGGGCGTCTTCGAGAAAGCTTTGCTGCTCCTCGAGCACCGCTTTCGGATATTCAGTACGGTTTTCCGCAAGTTCTTCAAACTGCAGATGATACAGCCGTTTATGAATTTCCAGGCCTTTATTAAAACGAAATTTGAGCGTTTTAATGAACTTTTGCAGCGCATTCTTATACTCCCCATGATGGATCCTGGGGGAACACACGACATCTTTCATCAAGTCGATATGGATGAGAATCTCTTTGGTTGGGGATTCATCGAGCGAGAATTCGCTGCCGGCAAATTCTGCATTGCCGGTCAAGGAATCGATGATGCTGAGGACATAATCAACTCGAGTCGAGAGAACGCGTTCAATTCTTGAAATCGTACGTTCGAGCCCGCTCCGCTGCAAACCATCAAGTTCGCCACGTTCCAGGAAGTTCTCAAGACGTTCCTGCGCTTCTTTAAGGGCAGCAGAGGGGTAGAGATCACTTTCAAGAATATATTCCGTGATATCCGGAATACTCTGGAAATGTTCAACGATTTGCCCGGCATCGCTGATATCACTCTCATCCACGAACGGCGGCATAATTCTTTTGAAGCTCCTCTCTGACGTTAAGAGACTCAGCGCATGATACAGAAAATCATTTTAGACAGCATTCCTGTAAAATTTTAAGGCGCGTGTTGCATAATGATATGCTCATAAAGGCTGATTTCAAGAACGATTGACAAGTATCTTCAAAAGAATTAGAATTGTCAACTGATAATTGCGCCTTCGCGTTCCTGACTCATGAAATTTTCTTGTCAGCTTTTCGGACGAGCTTTCTTCTGGGGGAGAACAACAGTTCCGGGATAACGTTCTCTCAAGGCAGGCGAAAAGAGTCTGATGACAGGCCTCTCTCGAGAAAAAGGCACCAGCAATGCAGAGGATTTTGAGGGAAATCCGCTAAAATGGCGGAGTAAAAGAACACTGAAGGCTTCAGGGGCAGGAATCAGAGAGCGCAGATTTTCATTCCAGATGGCTG
The DNA here is from genome assembly GCA_002748425.1 of candidate division KSB3 bacterium. Taxonomy (GTDB): domain Bacteria; phylum Moduliflexota; class Moduliflexia; order Moduliflexales; family Moduliflexaceae. The sequence continues at coordinate 18,954 of PDSJ01000021.1, forward strand.
TGCTCATACAGTTGCTTTGCAAAGGCCGCTACACTTTCACAAAGCAACCGTATGAGCAGCAGTGTAATCCACGCTGAAAGATGCGGATTTTATTCACCGGCTCGACGTTTACGCCATTGATCAACAGACACCGTCACAACCAAAATCACACCAACGATAATTCTTGTCCAGAAAGGATTCACGCGCAAGAGCACAGAGCCGTTATAGATTGTGGTCATCACAAGGGCTCCGACAAAGGCTCCTGCCGGTGTCCCCTCAGCTCCCATAAGGCTTGTTCCACCGAGGACCGCTGCGGCAATGGCATCGAGCTCGTAACCGGTTCCGGTTGACGGCACTCCCATCCAGAGGCGGGAGGTTTCCATCACTCCAGCCAGGCCGGCCAGTGTTGAAGCCATCATATATACCCCGTACGTGACCATGCGCGTGTTGACCCCTGACAGACGTGCGGCTTCCGGGTTGCTTCCAAGGGCATAGATATAGCGCCCAAAGCTTGTTCTGCGCAGGACAAGCTCAATCACGAATACGGTGATAATGAGCAGCCAGAACAGGTAAGGAAGTCCCAAAAAATTGGCATCCCCTGATGCAAAATCCGCCACACTTCGCGGCAAACCGAACACATTACTCCCTCCGGACAGCAATAACACGACTCCTCGCAGAATCGTCATCGTACCGAGAGTAGCGATAAAGGGGGGCAGCCGAAAATCGAAAACCAGCACACCATGAGCTAAGCCGATAAGCGCCGAGAATGTGAAACAGATAATGATGGCAAGTGGGATCGACAGGGCCGCATCCCCAGTGATCATTTGTGACATAATAATGTTCACAAATGCGACCACTGACCCGACAGAGAGATCAATACCAGCTGTTACAATAACGAGCACCTCGGCAATACCGAGCACCCCTTGAATGGCCATTTGGCGCATGATATTCTGAATATTCGGTCCGGAAAGGAAACTTTTACTGCCCAGGCTTAAAAGGATCCACATGACAAAGGCCATGATAAGCACGGCAGTTTGCGTGTTTAACGAGAATTTTTTATTCATTACTGACACGATTTTCTCCTCCATTCGTTGCTGTTTGTTTGATGGCGAGAGCCAGCAGCATCTCCTCATCAAAGTCTTTACGTTGAACATTGGCAACAATAGTTCCGCTTCTCATCACCAGGATTCGATCGCAAATTCCCATTAATTCCGTCATGTACGAAGAGATCATCAATATCCCTCCTCCTTCTGTCGCCAAGGTATTGATCAGCGAATAGATTTCCTCCTTGGCTCCGACATCAATCCCGTTCGTCGGTTCGTCCATGAGAAAGAGTTTACATTCGCTTGCAAGCCATTTTGCCACAACCACCTTCTGCTGGTTGCCGCCGCTGAGGTTGCGAACAATTTGATGTTGGGACGGCGTTTTGATTTCAAGCGCGTTAATGAAACGATCGCAAATAGCCGCCTCTTTTTTCTGATTGATCACTCCAAAGGTTCCAATTCGCGGATAGATCGGCATATTCATATTATGCTTGACCGATAATTTTTGAGCAAGACCTTGTCGTCGACGATCTTCAGGGAGCAGTCCCATATCGGCATCAATGCATTTTCGGGGTGTCTGCGAAGACAGTAATATTCCATTTACATAGATTTGCCCCTCACTCACAGGATCCGCCCCGAACAGGGCCCGAGAAAGTTCGGTACGTCCTGATCCGACCAATCCGTACAGTCCAACGATTTCACCCTTCATGACTTTCAACGAGCAATCGGAAATATATCTGTTGCTGAGATGCTCGACGCGCAAGATTTCATCGCGGATTTCGCGCGTGGGATCGTAATGGTCTTGTTCGACATCACGTCCGACCATCATCGCAATTAAATCGTCTTCGGTTGTTTCGCTGACAACTCGCTCACCAACCGATTTCCCATCTTTCATCACAGCGACCGTGTCGCATAAGCGAAAGATTTCTTCCATACGATGGGAAATATAAATAATGGAGATCTGCTGTTCGCGCAGCCAGCGGATCACTCGAAACAGTTCATCAACTTCACGAGCAGCCAGGACAGCAGTCGGCTCGTCAAAGATAATAATTTTCGCATTGCGTGACAGTGCCCGAACGATCGCCACCATGCCTTGCTGCGAGGCGCTCAGTTCTTTCACCCGGGTCATTGGATCGATAACCCCGGCATAGCCGATCTGCTCAAGGATCTCCTGCGTTTTTCGGGCCAGTTCCTTCCTGCTGATAAAGCCGAAATGAACGGGCATGGATCCCATCATGACATTCTCAGCAACAGTCAGATGTTCGGCAAGGACCAGGTTCTGATATACGGCTGCAATCCCCAGTTCTTCCGAGATGATAGGAGTCATTTTTTCAACTTTTGTCCCATGCACATAAATTTCCCCTTCCTCAAGCGTATACGCCCCGGTCAAAATCTTAATCAAGGTTGATTTCCCCGCACCGTTCTCCCCGACCAGAGCCTTCACTTCTCCGGCCCGGACCGAGAAATTCACATCCTCTAACGCTTTAACCCCAGGGAACTCTTTATTGATATGCTGCATCTGGACGGTATATGTCTCATCAGCCACCGCTCCACCTCCCCTTGCATGATGAAAGATAAGGGTACGCGCGCCTTGCGCGTACCCAATAAACTCAGGCCGCAAAGCTCAACCTACTACTTCTCATGATAGAATTTCACAGGATCAAGGAATTCCAGAGCTTCGCCAGATTTCATCATTTCAGGGGAAATTGCCACGATTCCAGTATCAATAAACTTATCCAGTTTTTCTCCCGTAGCCGCTTTCAGGGCATATTCAACCCCCATATGCCCCATCACCCACGGTTTCTGGACGATGATATAATCGGTAAAACCATTTTCAAGACCCCATACTTCTTGAGGGCCGGCATCCACAGCGACCAGGGCCAGATCCTTCTTTCCAGCCATATCAAGAGCGCGAACCGCCTCATCACCAGTAATCTGGTTGTTGCAATAAATACCATTCAGATCCGGATACGTGGTGATAAAATTCTGGACGATTGCAATTGATGTTCCCTGTTTTCCCTGGGCATCCTGAACATCAACAATCTCAATTCCCGGATATTTTGCTGCAATAGTATCCAAAAAGCCTTTTTGCCGTTTTTCCAGGGACCCCACACCGGACATAAAGGTCAACGCTGCGACTTTTCCTTCAGGCTTCCCGAATCTTTTGGTCAATGCTTCGGCCATCATATCGGCTGAAAGCTCTCCGATCTTGACATTATCAGATGCCAAAAATGAGGTATATTTGTCAGTATTTGCCGAACTATCGATGATAATCATCGGGATACCTTCATCTATTGCCTTCTCGATTCCAGGCACAAGCGCATCTTCAACTGTCGGAGCCAAGACGATCGCGTCGGGCTTGTCGCCAATGGCTGTTTCGAGAATTGCCACTTGCTTTGCAACATCTGATTCTTGCGGAGCTGCCTGGTCAATGAATTCAACTCCCAATTCTTCAGCAGCCATACGACCACCGTCGATCACGATCTGCCAGAATTCAGATTCACTGGCTTTAACGATAAAATAGACTTTTTTCGCATCAGCCAGAGCACTTCCGGCAAAAGACAACAGCATGGCAACAACTAACAAGATGGGCAACATTTTTTTGAACATAACACAAACCTCCTGCAATAATTTTATTAATTGAACAGTAACACTCTCACAACACCTTTCCGTTGTATGGCGTTGAACCACGATGCAATAATCCTCTCTGAAAGAGGTGTTCGCTCGCCCCCCTCCAAAAGGGATCTTTTCAGAGCAAGTCCCTCAGTTCCAGATACTGTTTTCAGTTCAACGATTCACTGGAAAGACAGATCCCTTAAAAAAGATTCCAAAGTTTTTTACAAGAAAAAAAATTAATATTTTATAGTTTATTATATTTTAGTAAAATTCAACTTCTTTTACTGCGACGTAAACGTTCTTACATCACTCTGGTGATAGCTGCAAAGCCCTGCTTATCTGCTGAAAAATATGCTGTAACACCTTACAGGAAGTTGATACGATAAACTTCTGATAACGCAGCAAAATCGATGAAAAAGCTCTTTCCACGAGAAGATATTGAAAATGTGTATGAGGATTTTTTCGAAATTCTGAGAAATTATTTGACAGTAATGCGCAACTCTCTGATTACGGTGTATTGCATAACATCTGTGAATGTATTATCGTTTTTTCAGGATGCCCTGGACATCACACCTGCCAATTCCGTAGAGCGCAAATGTGATACGCGTTTTTTCAACGCGGCTTGACGTCTGTTCTGTGCGTTAGTGAACACATGAGATTTCAGAGAGCGTGGATATTCTCAGCCAGCTGCTTCATCATTCTACTTGCGACATTCCTCTCCGGTTGTCCACAGATACGAGAGACGCCCGGGCACCGTCCGGAACCACAAGCAGAGCAGGATCCACAGCAGCAGGCATCGGAAGAAAAGATGGAACGCCTGACCGCAGAATGGGCATATACACAAGGAATGCTTGCTCTGGATCGCAGGCAAACTGCTGATGCCGTGCGATATTTTCAACTGGCCATTAAGCGAGACGCCATGCATCTTGACGCATATTTACGTCTTGGCGACCTCTACAGCATGCAGCAAAAATATCTTCCGGCAGAAAGCTATTATAATAAAGTTCTTCGTTACGATCCGGAATCCATCCCGGCCTACAGCGCCCTGGGAACGATGTACCGGGAGATGGGAAATTATCGTGAATCCCTCAGCTTTTACCGAAAAGTGCAGGAATTGGATCCAGGCAATCAAGACGCAGAAGCACAGATCGCCGGGATCACAAAAGATTTGTTTAAGCAGCACTACGAACAGGGTATGGCCTATAAGCATGCCGGAGAGCTGGAAAAAGCTCTGATAGAGCTGCAGAAAGCCCAGTCACTGGATCCAGAGAATGTCGAGTTCAGCATTGAGCTTGCAGAGCTCTTGCTTCAGCAAGGCGATTATGTGTCGGCGGACAGCTATTTTCAGCACATACTTTCACGAGACCCTGACAACCCTCAGGCCATTATTGGATTAGGAAAAGTGCAGCTCGCGCAGAAGCATTATGACGAAGCTCTTCAACATTTCGAGCGCGCGCGGGCACTTCAGCCCCACAATTCCGAGCTCAAGAGACTCATTCAAGACAGTCAGATGGATAGAGTCAGCCATTCCCTGCCCCCGCAATATCATGAAATCAGTCGTAAAGAGCAGGTGACCCGAGGTGATCTTGCTGCTCTGCTGATGGTTGAACTGATGATGGGGAGCCGGCTTCCGGCATCGGACCGAGTTGCCATTATCTCTGATATTACGACTCACTGGGCCAAATTATACATTATTCAGGCAGTACAGCTTCGTCTCATGGCCTTGCCTCCGGACCGCTATTTTCGTCCTGACGAGCCTGTGCGAAAAGGGCAACTGGCTTTTATCTTAGACACGATCGCCCGTCAGCTGTCAGTCCAGCTCCCGGAAGGAAACGCAGTGTCCTTTGCCGACGTGTATCCGGAAAATCAGTATTATGATGCCATATTACGCTTCCTTTCAGCAAAGCTTATGAATGCGGAAAGCCAGGATCGATTCGGTATCAGCAGCCCGGTCAGCGGTGAGGAGACGCTGCAAATTTTTCAGAAATTCAAAGCCCTCTTATAAGAGAATGCAATCTTGAGCGTGTGAACGCTTGAGGGTTCCTGTACAGTAAGGTTCTCGGACTCCCCGGGTCTCACGCGTTGTTAAAAATTCCCATGCCGTCCGCTCCAAGGGTCAGCGTTATCATCCCCACTTACAACCGCGCCGAATTTTTGAAGGAGGCAATAGATTCTGTTCTGGCTCAAAGCTATCAGGACTTCGAGCTGTTGATCGTCGATGATGGCTCAGACGACCACACGCGCCGGATCGTTGGGACCTGCAGCCACTACGTGAAATATTTCCATCAGAGCAACAAGGGGGTCAGCAGCGCCAGGAATCTGGGAATACGTGCGTCACAAGGACAATTTATCGCATTCCTGGATTCCGACGACCTCTGGCATCCTTTCAAATTGGCACGGCAGGTGGAAATACTGCAAGAAAATCCCGACCTTCAACTCTGCCATACCGAGGAAATCTGGATACGGCGCGGCGTGCGGGTCAATCAGAAAAAGAAACATGCCAAATACGGCGGCTATATCTTCCCGTACTGCTTGCCCTTATGCGTCATCAGCCCTTCTTCGGTCATGATCCGCAGGACGCTCTTCGACCAGATCGGCGTCTTTGATGAGCAGCTTCCTGCGTGCGAAGATTACGATCTCTGGCTGCGAATCTGCTGTCGATATCCGGTCTGTTTTCTTGAAACACCGCTCATCACAAAGCGCGGCGGACATGAGGATCAACTTTCACGGAAATACTGGGGACTCGATCGTTTTCGCGTACAGGCGTTGAGAAAGTTGCTGGAACATGAAGCGTTGACAAAAGAGCAGCACGAACTGGCCCGGACAGCTCTCTGCCGAAAGTGCGAAATTCTTGCAGCAGGCAGCCTGAAACGTCAGAAGATGACGGAGTGGAAACACTACTGCCAGCTTATCGAGCATTATTCCCGGCCTTTTCTTCCTGGAAAAATTTCTTATCACGTATGAAAAGGAGACATCGCATGGGAGAACGGCTCATCATCTGCCTGCCAGACGTTATCGTCTTATTAGCGGCCAGCAGCATTATTCTTTCAGTCAAATATTATCGTGTCTTATTTAAGAGGAGTGCTCTCAAAAAGTACAAGCAGCAGTACTCGCCGCGTATGTCGATCTTTATCCCCTGCAAGGGGAGCGACCAGCAGTTTGAGCGGAATATTCAGCATTTTTTGCGGGCCGGTTATCAGAAGGCCAAGGTCTTTTTTATTGTTGAAAGCAGAAAGGATGAGGCCTATGCCCTGATCAGGCAACAGATCAAGCGTTGTCCGAACGCGTATTTAGTCGTCGCAGGGCGTTCGAAATACTGCGGACAGAAAAACTACAATCTGTTACAAGGTATTAATGCGTCTGAAGAACAGGATGAAGTATATGTATTTCTTGACGCCCACACCATCATCAGCGCTCGACAAGTTCAGGAACTCATCCTGCCGTTATCGGATGCAAACGTCACGGCCGCGGTCGGGTTCCGGTGGAATATCCTACAGGAGAAGACCTTTGGCGAACGGCTGCATGCCTTTATGGTCGCGTTACAATGGGGCGCAATACACTGTTTCTGGCTGAACCCGGTCTGGGGAGGCGCAACTGCGATCAAACGTGAACATTTCGAAAAAATGGGCGTGCGGGACTATTGGGCTAAAACCGTCGTCGATGACATGACCCTGCAGCAGATGATTCAGAAACAGGGCCGTAAAGCCGTTTTCGTACCGAGCTGTGTCATGGAAACCGATCATACGATAAAAGACGTCAAAAGTGCTGTACAGTGGTTTAAACGGCAGACCCTTTACGTGAAGTTTTATCTGCGCCCACTCTGGCTGGGGATGCTTGCGCTTTTACTCTATGCCGCAGTTCACGTCGTCGGCCTTCCGTTTCTGCTGGCCTATGCCGCCATATACCCCAGCAAAAAACTGGCATTTTTCGCTGGCATGAAAGCGACATTTACCTTGCTCACCATGCTCTTTGCGCTCTTGCTCAAACGTCCGGGAGACGAGAAGAACAGCGCGCTGTTCTGGTTTGTGTTCTCACCGCTCTATCTCTTGCTCAGCGCCTGGGCCGGCTTTCTTGGCCTCTTCACCAGAGTCATCGGCTGGAAAGACATTGCCTATCGCCTGGACTACCATGGTATTGTCAAAGAAATCCAACGCGACAGGAGCTACGCGGTCTGAACGGTCGAATGGCAGCAGCTACTCCTTCCAGCTCTCTATACGCTCAGGCGCCCTTCACCATCCCATCAGACCACAGCAGCGGGAGCAGATCGGGAAGGTGCCTCCGTTCTTTTTCAAGGCATTGCGGAATTTGCGATACCGTTCACCGTTCCAAATTTCCGCCATCGAATTCTCCATGACATTTCCGGTAATGTAATCGGGATAATCGCGACAAGGGGCCACATCACCGTTCGGCATTAACTCCGAAACGAACCAGGGGGAGATGCAGGGACCATATCCGAAAAAATTTCCAGGATTCTTATAATATTCCACAATATCATCATCCTCTTTCAAACGTGGGATGAAAAGATGCGGAAAGCTCCATTTACGGCTGCGAATGCGCTTGAGGCTGTCCAGAAGAGCGTCTGTATCGACATGGTGGTTAAAGAGATACCCTTTCCATTTATGCGGGGTGAGATTCAAATGTTTCTGCATGACAGCAGTGTGCGCACTGCCGATATGCTCGTCGGTAAACCAGGAATAATAGACGATCATACAGTCGATATTCAATTGTTCACCGACTTCGAATATCGTATCGATCCAGGCGGCATTATCAACACTGACGGTCACAAGAGCCATAATCCACGGAAGGCTGCTTTTTCGATCCCGTTTATATTGCTGTAGCGTTTCGATCCCCCTGGCGACTTTCTGAAACGTTCCGTCCCTTCCGCGAATTTGGTCGTGAATATTCTCAGGGCCATCAAGCGAAAACATCAGCGCATCCCACTGCTGCTTCACAATTTCTTCAGCCCGGTCGGCAAGCATGGTTGCATTCGTCACAACAGCCAGCAGAGATCTGCTGTCCTTAATGCGTTGCGTAAAATCGAACAATCCCGGATACATAAAAGGCTCTCCGCCCCAGATGTAATAAATCGGTGCAAACGGCTTCAGTTCGTCGACAAGTCTGAGATAACGCGCTAAAGGAACGACTTTACGCAGATCAGAGGAACGCTCGTCGAAATTGTAGCCGGTTTCGCCCCACTGACCACAGGTTTTACAACGCAAGTTACAGGCGTTGGTAATCTTCACGCTGATCTGTTGCGGGGCAATACCGCAGCCTCCATCATTCCGCCTATATTCTTTCTGGACGCTAATATGCTTGGCATACAGAGCTTTTGAGGCCCTGAAAATAATATGCGGCGTCTTCAATAATGGAAACAAAAAATGAATCGGCTCTTTCGAATGCATACGATGCTCTCGTTAACTGTATCGCTGTCAACACGCAGAGCCCGGCAACAGCTCTGCATACCGGCGATCTCTTTGCGCGTTGACCCGTTCTGACACAGTGCCCACAGATCTTACGGCTTCTCCGGGCTCATTTCGCTACCATGAGCGTTCCAAAAGTTCTCGAGAACGCTCGTAGACCGTCTCCCAGCGTTCAGTGTCTTGTGCTGCATAGCAGACGGTCTCGTAAGACTGCCTGATGATTTGCCGTCCCTCCTGCAAGGAGCCGATATCTCCGGTCGCCAGGGCCTGAACCATGATGTTCCCGATTGCGGTCGCTTCAACTGGTCCGGCAACAACGGCCTTTCCGGTTGCGTTTGCGGTGAACTGACACAGCAGGGTATTCTGAATACCACCGCCGACGATATGCAGAACGTCGATCGATTTTCCACGAAGCTGCTCCATTTTCTCAAGGACATGCCGATATTTCAATGCCAGACTTTCAAGGGCGCAGCGCAAGATTTCTCCCCGGCTTTCCGGCACAGACTGCCCTGTTGCCCGACAGAATTCAACAATCGCCTTTGGCATATCACTGGGATTTAAAAATGATGTGTCGTTCGGATCGATCACGGCCTTAAACGGAGCAGCTCTTTCCGCTTCAAGCATTAACTCGGCAAAGCTTGTTGTCTTGCCATCGCGGTCCCAGATCCGTTTACACTCCTGGACCAGCCACAATCCCATAATATTTTTCAGAAAACGGTAACTGCCGCCGACTCCGCCTTCATTTGTCAGGTTATATTGCAGTGATGCATCGCTGATAATCGGCTCTGCAACTTCAAGCCCAAGCAACGACCAGGTCCCGGAACTGAGGTAGGCCCATTCCCCTCCCTGGGTCGGCACAGCCGCTACCGCAGAGGCCGTATCATGTGATGCCGTCGCAATCACCGGAACCCTTCCCAGTCCTGCCGGTTCAGCAAGCTCGGGCAGCAGATCGCCGACAATCGTTCCCGGTTGAACAATTTCAGCCTTGAGTATCTCCGTCGGAATTCCCAATGCTTTCAACATCTCATAATCCCACTCGCCAGTCCCTGGATTCAGCATTTGAGTGGTTGTGGCATGTGTAAATTCGTTGACCTTTCTGCCGCTGAAAAAATACATCAAAAGGGCAGGAAACAGCAGCAGTGTATCGCTTATCTCGAACAACGGCGACTGCTGGACAGCCATCGCGTAGAGTTGGAACAGCGTGTTCAGCTGCATAAACTGAATACCGGTTCTGGCGAAGACCTCTTCGCGGGGGAAATGGCGGCAGAGCTCTTCAACCATACCGTCAGTGCGATGGTCCCGGTAATGAAAAGGATTGCAAATCAAGAGGCCATTTTTATCAAGCAGGCCGAAATCCACACCCCAGGTATCAAAACCGATACCGTGCAGTTCGGCGCCATATTTTCGGGCATACAGACCGAGCGCAACACGCATCTCGTCGAAGAGCTTCAAGATGTCCCAGTACATCGACCCCATCAGCGTCGTCGGTCCGTTTGAGAAGCGGTGCAGTTCCTCGATACGTAACTTTTTATTCTCCAGCGTTCCAACAATTGCGCGTCCACTGGACGCCCCTAAATCATAGGCTAAAAATCGTTTCAGATCGCTCATAATATACCTTCTCTTGGAAAGTCTTATCATATACACAGAGCACGACTTCGTCACATATCAAACACATCTTGCATTGTTACGAAACGGATGGATGCACACGGCAAGAACAAACATGGCAGCTTGCAGCGATGCTTTGTCTTTGCCGTGTCGAGCTGTCAATGCGCTGTGAATAGATTATTAATTGTGGAAAACTTATTGCGCCGCAGAAAGGATATCAGCAATGATCTTCTCCTCTTGCGCGGCAGCCTGTGGCGTCAGCAAGCCGGCTTCCAGAGAAAATTCGATCGACTCGCCTCCCTGAAGCAGCCGAAGATTACCTTTCTCTTTTTCTGCGATATAGCCCTGATGTTCGGCAGTTCCCGGTAGATATAATCCCAGCGCATCTTGATCGGCGTTTCTGGCGATCCAGCGAACCCCTTTATTTAATTCTGCCACGCGGTGTTTCAAGAAATGTGCATAGCCGTCAGGCTGTACGTGCAGACTATGCGCATAGCCTTCTGAATCAGCTGAATAGTCGATAAAAAAGAGCACTTCAGGATCTAAAAGCAGATCCGGCGTGAGCGTGAGATGCTTTTCAGGATGCTCCTTCAGGGTGTTAAGAAACGCACTGAACTCTTCCAGAGAATGTGAGCTTTTCATGTGCTTCGGGACATTGATGCTGACCCGTGTATGCTCTGGAGTACAGGGCGCACTGCAGACGATCCGTCCGTAATCTGAGGGACGAAAATTTACATGCGCCAGATACATAATTTCCATTTCAGTCTGCTTCAGGTTGCTGAGTGTTGCAGAAACAGGGAAGACAGATGAGTCAGCATACAACTTGACAAGAGGTTCGAATACGTAATGATAGTTAAACGCCACAATATGCTCATATTGTCCGCCCAGAGCAATGAATGCCCTACCTTCGTCGTGGCCAGCCTGGAGATAGGCTTTTTGATAAAGCGCATTCGGCAGCTCCCCGTGCAAAGGATGCGTATCATCTTTGGACGGAACTCCCATCGCCGTTGCGCCACAATGAACGAGAAACGCCCCATACGTCGACAAATAATCGCGTGTCGGCACGGGATGCTGAAACATCGATTTCATCACCAGATCCCGGCCTCCAAATTCGCATTGCCAAATCTGCTGGCCCTGAAACGGAAGCATGACAAGCTGCCCGCAACTATTTTTGAGCCGCAGACCGCACACGCCATTTTCATAGCGAAACAATGACGCTGATAACCCTTCGAGTTCCAGTAAGGTTTTCTCGCGTTCCTGAAAGAATTGTTCCTGTAATTGTATTGTTATCGTATTTCCCATATCCCCCTCCCTCTCTGAGTTGCTTTCGGCAGTTCTCACTGATAAAATGGGATCCGAACGAAAGAAGCCCCGCCCGGCAGACGGGGCTTTGCCTCTCAAAACGGACTTAGAAGTTGAAATCGTCAATATTCTCCCTGGTGAATTTTGTCGGCGGGCCAAGCAGCAGTACAGTATCTTCAGGAATCGTGTATTCACCTAATCGGCCGGCAGTAAAAGTCTCACCAGGTTCTCCCTTAATTTCACCGGCGATAAGTTTATGCGTGGTATACGTGATGAGATATCCGAGATCAACAGGATTCCACAACAGGAATGCAGGGCAGGAGCCGTTTTTCACGAATTTTCTCATTTGATTCGGCGTCCCCAAACCTGTGATGACAACCTTGCCGATAGCGCCGGCATCTTCAATAGCCCTTGCCCCAGCCGCCAGGCCAACGGTTGTCGGAGAAATGACAGCCTTCAGGTTCGGGTATGACTTCATTAAACTTTGCATTTTCTGATAGCTTTTTGTATCATCATCATCACCATACACGGTATCGACTAATGTAATATCCTTGTATTCAGGCTTGGTAATTTCTTCATTCATCCATTCGATCCACGTGGTTTGATTCGGCATACCAGCCGCAGCGCTCAGAATAGCGATCTCGCCTTTATAATCGATCAATTCCGCTGCCAGTGCGAGCTGCCCCCGGCCGATTCCCTCAGAGTTTGCCGGGTTGGCAAAGACATTGCGCCCGCCTTCCCCAATTGTCGCATCATAACTGGTGACGACAATTCCCATCTTCATAGCCTTTTTTGCAGCAGGAATCAAGGCGTCAGGATCATTGGCCGACACCATGATACCATCAACTTTCTGAGCAATCAAGGCATTGATCATCTGGATCTGCTTTGTCGCATCAGCATCAGAAGGGGCTTGATACATCACTTCATCGCCTAATTCGGCAGCCGCTTCCTGAGCGCCTTTATTGCAGGCATCAAAATAGGGATTGCCCAAATTTTTCGGCATATTGACAATTTTATATCCTGCTTCTGCTAATGTTCCCAGAGTGAAGACACACGCCAGACATGCCACAAATACAATCGTTCCTTTTTTCATAACTGTTGTCTCCTTAGTAGCTGAATATTCGCTTGCGCCTGCCTCTTGCGCCAGGCACAAGCCCAGTTCCGGCAACTGTACACAAGCTCGACGTCACTATGCTGTGTGATGTGTTACTATGGGATTTCATCACCTCCTGACTGGGCTGTGTTGAGGGAAGCTCTGACTCTTCAGCGCGTGACAAATCTTCCGATCACGTTTGGCAGCAGAATTGCGAAAATCAGCACAGCGCCGCTGACAATTTGCTGCACCTGCCCCGGAACCATTTTTAAGCCCATACCCCATTCAATAATCCCGAGTAAAAAGACCGCCAGAATCGTCCCCCACATTGTGCCTTTGCCTCCTGAAATATCAGTCCCGCCGAGAACGACAGCAGTAATCACATGAAGTTCGTATCCGGTGGCGACATCCGTTCGAGTGCTGCCGAACCTCGCGGCCATGATCAAGGCTGCAACAGCCGCCATGAGACCTGACAACATATACAAGACTGTCTTGACTCGTGTGACGTTGATTCCAGCGTAACGGCACGCTTCTTCGTTATTCCCGATCGCAAAGACAGCACGCCCAAAGCTGGTTCGGTGCAGCAGAAGAGCAAAAAGAACCGCAAGAACGATAAATACGAACAGGGAAAACGGCACTGGGCTTGAGCCGATATAGCCTTGCCCTACATATGTAAAATATTGCGGATAGCCTTTTACCGGGATATCCCCCAGCATTGCAAACGCCAGTCCCCGGTAGAGGGCATACGTCCCCAGAGTCACTGCCAGCGGGGGTAATTGAATCTTCGTGATCATTTTCCCATTAAGCCAACCGCCAAGCACTCCGACTCCCAACGCCGCAAGCGCAGCAATCCAAATCGGGACCCCATGCTTGAATAATACGGCCATTGTCGCTGAAGACATCGCTAAAGTGGACGCCACAGAGAGATCAATGCCGCCAGTCAAAATAACCATCGTCATCGCCAGCGCCATGATGCCTTTTTCCATAAAGTTAAACGTCATGTCAAAAAGATTTACGACATTCAGGAAATACGGCGAGATACTTGTATTAATAACTCCGAGAATGGCAATCAGGATGATTAACAGCCATTCCCACCGCAGAAAAAAGCCTGACAGAGAGAACGGTCTGTCGGCTGGCACTGTAATTCTTGGAGCTTGATGGTCTGTTTGAGCGTTCATAGGTCTTCCTTAGCTAGTGCATGTTTCGTGATGAAATGATATGTTGTAAGCGTCTGGCAATCAGAGCATTTATAATCACCGCCCCCAGAATGACAAGCCCCTGCACAGCCAGTTGCCAGAATTCTGAAATATGCACCAGCGTCAACGCATTGGCGAGTATCCCGATAAAAAGCGCCCCCAGCACAGTCCCTAAAATTGTACCGGAACCTCCGTAAATGCTGGTTCCTCCGACAACTGCAGAGGCGACACTTTGCAGTTCGAAGCCTAATGCTGAGTTGTTCTGCACGACAGAAAAGCGTGAAGCCCATAGCACCCCGGCAAATCCAGCCAATGCACCTGACAAGATATACACCAGAAACTGTGTCCGTTCCACCCGAAATCCGGAAATCTGTGCAGCTGTAAGATTGCTCCCAATCGCATAAATCTGTCTTCCGGTTCTGGTATATTTCATAACGTACGAAAACATAAGGGCTGTCAGCACTGCAAAGATGATGAGAGTCGGGATTCCCAAAATTTTCGTCCAGGCTAACGCGACAAAGTCCTCCGTCACATCAGAGGCCCCGACCCAGCTGCCGCCGCTCATGACGAAGACCAGACCGCGATACATGCTCATTGTTCCCAGCGTCACGATGATCGGCGGGACCTTGCCCAGCGTCACAAACGCGCCGTTCAGCGAACCGAGCAGCGCTCCCAGAGCGATTCCGAGAAACACGACAAGCAGAAGCGGAACTGTCGGGTGGTCCCGGACGGTCGTGCCGACCGTCATCGCACAAAGCGCTAAGGTCGATGCCACTGAGAGATCAATTCCTGCCGTAATAATCACCATTGTCTGAGCAATGGCGACAATGAGAAGCGCAGAAATATCCATCCCGATGTCACGGATGTTCCCGGTTGTCAAAAACACCGGTGCGCGGAGAGTGACCAGAATGACCAATACAACAATCACGAGGAATATCCCGCTTTCGCGGTGGCTTGCAAAGAAAAAGAAAAGGCTTTTTTTAGACCTTTGCTGTGTTTGTGCACTCATAAGCATTTTTAAAGCATCATGCTTTCGTTCACAGAGATTTAGCGGGCGACGGCCGCAGCCATAATTTTTTCCTGAGAGGCTTCTCCGCGCTGAAATTCTGCAGTCAGACGGCCTTCGTGCATCACCAGAATTCGATCGCTCATCCCAATAATCTCCGGCAGCTCCGACGATATCATGAGAATTGCCATCCCTTCGCCTGCTAAATGACTCATCAGTTGATGAATTGTCGATTTGGTTCCGACGTCAATTCCGTGCGTCGGTTCGTCAAGAATAAGAATCTTCGGCTGAGTGGCCAACCACTTCCCTAATACGATTTTCTGCTGGTTCCCTCCGGAAAGTTCCCGGGCATTTTGCCACAGGCCGGTCGCTTTTACTTCAAGGCTCTGCACAAACTGTTGGGCGGTTCTGCGTTCAGCCTGCTGATTCAGCCAGCCATGTTTTGCAAAGCGTTCAAGTATTGGCAGCGTGATATTATTGGTCAAATCCATTGGAAGTACAAGACCGTGTTGCTGCCGATCCTCAGGAAGATACGCCACCCCGAGGGCCATCGCATCCCTGGGAGACTGAATCGTCACATCGCGGCCTTCTATGTAAATCGTTCCGCCGTCCGCAGGCTCAACGCCAAACACTGCGCGGGCAATCTCGGTGCGACGAGCACCGACCAGGCCGGCAAAGCCCAGAATTTCTCCACGTCTCAATTCAAATGAAATGTCCCGAAATAAGCCTTCTTTGCGCAAATTCTCAACCTTCAGCACGACCTCGGTGATTTCAGCGGCCTCTTTTGGAAAGAGATTATTCAGTCTCCGCCCGACCATCATCTGAATCAACTCGCCTTCAGTAATCTCATCAGTCTTTTGAGTCCCGATATAACGGCCGTCACGAAGAACCGACACGCGATCGGCAATTTCAAACAACTCTTCCAGACGATGGGAAATAAAAATAACGGCTGTGCCTCTTTCTTTTAATTGTCGGGTAATACGAAAGAGTTCTTCTGTTTCACGTAAGGTCAGGGTTGAGGTCGGTTCATCCATGAGCAACACTTTGGCATCGACGGAGAGGGCTTTTGCGATTTCCACCATCTGCTGTTCGGCAATACTCAGGCCTAAAACCCGGCTTCTGGGATTCAGATCGACCCCTAAATGCTGCAAGATTTCTTCTGAACGCTGGTACATCAGATTCCAGTCAACAGCTTTTCTCCCAGGACTAAGCGGCATGTGTCCCATAAAAATATTTTCAGCGATATTCAAATCCGGAAACAGGTTCAAATCCTGGTAAATCGCAGCAATCCCATGCTGATGAGCAGAGAGGGTTGTATGAAAATGTGTGTGCCGGCCTTGAAAAAACATCTTTCCTTTGTTGGGCTGATACACTCCGGTAATGATTTTTACGAGAGTTGATTTTCCCGCACCATTTTCTCCGATAAGCGCATGTACTTCTCCCGGGATCAGCTCGAAAGACACATCTTGCAGCGCATGAATTCCCGCAAAAGATTTATAGATATGCTCGAGTCTCAGAATGGCTTGCTGCGTGCTTGCTTCCATTATGACGTCCTTAGAACACATGTTTAAGCTAATGAAGTGAACAGCTGAAGCTGAATCAAGCTTCAGCGCAATCCGCACGTTTAAAAACTGTTATAATGAGCGACAATTCTTGTCAACCTTTTCTCAGGAAAATTACGATTGATGCAGCGCTCCTGGTGCCAGTTCTGAATCCCCCCAGAGGCTACTGTAATCGTTAGCAGACAGCGTATTTTTGTCAGAATTTTTTATTTTATGCACTGTTAAAATCGTTGTTCCATACATAACGCCATTGTTTTTACAAAAAAAGCTTGACAGCGCCTGACAAAGTGAAAACGTTTTCACTAAAAATTAAGACAGACCTCATCCCATTTGACGTGCCGTGAGTGACCAGGATTTAAAAATATGAGTTCAATGAAAGAAGTTGCCAAAATGGCAAACGTGTCGGTTTCCACGGTCTCCAGAGTCATCAACCAAAGCGCACAGGTTGACCGCGAGACCAGCCGAAGAGTAGAGGACGCGATCCAGGCCCTTGATTATCGCCCCAATTTGCTGGCAAGGGGATTGCGACAGCACGGTAATCAACACGGAGACTTTCCGAGATCATTATACGCTGTCTACGAGCGCTATCGCGAACACGCTGAATCCGGGACAGCTTATCCAGGAAGCCCTGGAATGGGTAAAAAACTTGGATTTGCCAGCAGTTACGGGGCGCAGCCATTTTGCATTACTGTCGAACAAGGTCTTCTCCGGCAGGCTCAACTGGCAGGATTTCATGAAAACGATCTCATCATCCTGGACAATCAATACGATGCTGCAACAGGGCTTAAAAATGCCGAAATAATGCTCTCAAAAGAGCCGGATATTTTTATCGAACATCAAGCTGATATAAAGATCAACAGTATGATTGCTGCTCAATTTGCAGACGCTGGAATCCCCATTATTGCTGTCGATACTCCCGTGCCCGGCTCCCCGTTTATGGGGTGTCATGATTGGCAGGCCGCCATGCTCGGCGGAGAACACATGGCCTGTTTAATTGAAACCTTATGGGGAGGATGGGACGCAGTGGACCATGTCGTGCTTTTACAGAACCCTGTCGGTGGCGAAATGTCAATGCTGCGCTCAGAAGGTTTTGCTACAGCCCTGGCCCAGAAATTCGGGGAAAGGGTCGAAGAAAAAATCGTCCGTGCCAACGGCGGCACAGGAGGGGCAGAGCAATCGAAATCGGCGATGGATGACATTCTGGCCCGCTATCCGACATCGAAAAAATTTGCCGTCACTTCGTTAAATGAAGAAAGCATGTCCGGAGTCATTGTCTCGCTGCAACACGCGGGCATCTGGAATCCCGACAACATTATTATTATCACGTTGGGGGTTGATAACCTCGGGAAACTGCAAATTCGAAAAGGACTGAGCAATGCCGGTGTAACGTTTTTTCCGGAAAAATACGGGGAATATCTCATCCCGGCTGCTTGTGCTATCCTGCAGGGCTCTCCGGTTCCCTCACACATGTATGTTGAGCACCGTATTATTAGCAGAGAAAATATCGATACCGTTTATCCATTGATTTAAAGCAGCCAAAGGCGACAGATCGATTTAACGGCGATACCGCAACAATGAACGTGAATGTACAAAGACTATGAAGGAGGAAGATATGTCGAAGCTTGAAAAACGCTACCTGCTTGCGAAAGAACAATATGCCGAATCAGGCATCGATACAGATGCAGCGATAAGTACCCTGAAAACGATCCCGATCTCAATCCACTGCTGGCAGGGCGATGATGTCGGTGGTTTCGAAACACCAGATGCAGTATTGAGCGGCGGTGGCATCCAGGCGACCGGAAATTATCCGGGAAAAGCCAGATCGAATGATGAGCTGCGCGCAGATATCGACAAAGCCCTCAGTTTAATCCCCGGGAATCATCGTTTGAATCTTCATGCCATTTACGGGGATTTCGGCAGAGAACGGGTTGACCGTGATAACGTGCTGCCGGAACATTTTACGCAATGGATCGACTGGGGAAAAGAACGAAAGATGGGGTTTGATTTTAATCCATCCTTTTTCTCGCATCCCAAGGCTGATGATGGATTCACCCTGGCCAGCTCTGACAAAGGCATCCGCCAGTTCTGGATCGAACACGGCATCGCCTGCCGCAAAATCGGTGAAGCCTTCGGAAAAGCGCTGGGAACGCCCTGTGTTACCAATATCTGGATTCCTGACGGCTATAAAGATATTCCCATCGACCGGAAGGCTCCGCGTGAGCGTCTGGCAACGGCCATTGATGCTGTCCTGAAAGAAAAAATCGACCCGCAATACAATCTGGACGCTGTGGAAAGCAAACTTTTCGGGATTGGCTCGGAAAGTTATGTGGTCGGTTCGCACGAATTCTACCTGGCTTATGCCCTGAGCCGCAAGGTGCTTCTCTGTCTGGATGCCGGCCATTTTCACCCGACAGAAGTCATTTCCGACAAAATATCCAGTGTGTTAACGTTTTTGGATGAGATGCTCTTGCATGTCAGCCGTCCAGTTCGCTGGGACAGCGATCATGTTATCATCCTTGACGACGAGCTCCGCGCGATCGCTCAGGAACTCGTGCGAGGGGATTACCTGAACCGCGTCCATATCGGACTTGATTTCTTTGACGCCAGCATCAACCGTATCGCCGCCTGGGTCATCGGAAGCCGCAATATGATTAAGGCTCTGCTGATGGCTCTGTTAGAGCCGATCACTCAACTCCGCCTCTACGAGGCCGACGGCGACTTCACCAGCCGACTGGCAATGCTGGAAGAAATGAAAACCATGCCCTTCGGCGCAGTGTGGGACTATTATTGCGCAGAACAAAACGTCCCAGGCGGCAGCGCCTGGTTGAGTGAGGTTAAGCAGTACGAAAAAACCGTTCTTTCACAACGACATTAAGCAAGTTATGGAGTGATGGTGACTCGTGAAAATATCTAAAAAAATCTCGAGGCTCCGTTACTCCACTCCAACCTCATGCCCGAAATAGTACAAAAATTGGTTACGATGTCGAACACGCTTGGGTCCGAAGCCTATGATTACATAATTTTAGGCGAAGGGAACAGCTCGGCAAAGTTAGATGAACAACATTTTCTGGTCAAAGCTTCAGGAACGCAATTGGGGACAAGTACCGAGCAGAGCTTTGTGAAAGTACAATTCGCTCCGGTGCTGGAAGCCCTGAAACACGAATCATTAAGTGATGCTGAGGTCAAAGATCTCCTGTTAAACGCCACCGTTGACAACGAGGCAAACCGCATGCCCTCTGTGGAGACCTTTTTACATGCTATCATCCTCTCGCAGAAAGGGATTAACTATGTCGGTCATACTCATCCGACTGCCATTAACAGTATTCTCTGTTCGAAAAAAGCGGAGGAAGCATATAGCGGCTCTCTTTTTCCGGATCAAATTGTCGTGCTGGGCACGGATCCGCTTTTTATTCGCTATACAGATCCGGGGCTGATGCTTTCGAAAGCCGTGCAGACAGCTTACTCAGATTACATCGCCCGTTTCGGACACGCTCCCAAAGTTATTTATATGCAGAATCATGGCCTTATCGCCGCAGGCAAGACTGCAGATGATGTCCTCAATATCACTCAAATGGCGGTCAAAACGGCCAAGATCATTCTCAGGACGTATATGCTGGGGGGGCCGAATTTCTTGTCGGACGCCAATACCAATCGTATTGAGACACGTCCGGATGAACGTTATCGACGCAGGATGATCTAGTTCAAAGAGCTTCAGCTCAGTACGTGACATGCTGAAATTCGGGACAATGCGTTGCAACGCACTGTCCCGCTTCGCCAATTCACAGCTCCAGCACGGGAGCAACAGCACCGTCAGAATGCATTAAGAATGATCTCCTGAGTCTCCGTTGCTGTGCTGCCATTCAAAGGCCTCCAGAAATTTCCCCAGGCGCTTGCACATGTGCATGTCAGCATCGCATCAGGACTAGGAAGCCCCTCAGTCCGGGCTTGACGTGAAAACGATTTCATCGCATCTCTCGTTGCTCGATCCGACGACGGAAAAGACATGCCTGTTAAAAAATCCGTGCTTTCACGAAGCCTGTCACAGCGTATATCGTCGAGAATGTGTCCCGATACATCATCAGCTCTTCTGCCATTTCCAGAATGCGAATCTGAACATCTTTGCGGCGTTCCTCATCTTCAATGCCGTCCACATCTATATTATGCGCCAAACCATGCACTCGTCGAATCATCACCATTGCAGCGAATGCCAGCGTGTCGACAAAGAGCTTTCGCATGTAAAACTGCTGATATCCTGAGACCGAGGCCGTCACATCCCTGGCATCCTTGTTCCAGTTCGCGATAAATTTTTGTTCGAACAGTGTATAAACGTCGTTGACCGTACTGATCAGATAGTCCCGATAGTCATGAATTTTTTCAAGAGGCTCGTCTTTTCCATCCCACGAGATATAGTTAATCAGGAGATTCCCGATCAGCAGGCCGGGATCGAATGCTGCCGGTCCGTAAAAGGCGAATTCGGGATCAAAGACCTTTGTTTCTTCCTCACTCGCAAAAATGGAACCTGTATGTAAATCACCATGCAGCAAACTTTGCGCTTCCGTCAGAAAGGCATATTTATATTTGGACGCCTCGAGACGAAGCGCATTTTTTTTCCAGAAGACTTGTTCGAGGTATGGCCTGAGAGGCGGGTTGATGATGTTTCGTTCGCAATCATAATAGGGGTCGGAGCAGATAAGGTCCTCAGTAATCTTGCAGAGTTCGGGATTCATGAACTTTTTGACCATCGCTTTCTTCTCAAAGGGATCCATATACAAATCGGATGTGTAAAAAAGCGTATTGGCCATAAACGTGGAAAGATGTTCGGAAAATTTAGGATATTTCCTCATGTCCAACGTCCCGGGACGCATCACTCCAAGATGGGAAAGATCTTCCATGACCAGCAGCGACAGCTCTTCATCTTTATGATAGAGTCTCGGGACAAGGCCGGGAGCGAGCCTATTTTGAAGCTCAAACGCATTCGCCTCCAGAATCGCCCGATTCAAATCCAGCGGCCAGCTTTCACCAACACAACGCACATACGGCAGAGCCTGCTTGATGATAAGCGACTTCCCACTGTGAAGATCACAAATTTTAAACACCAGATTCAGGTTTCCGTCACCGACCTCACCGCCCTCGAGCATTGCATCGTGAGGAAAGAAATCAAGCGACTTCACGTACTCAACCGCTGTTTGTGGATCAAGACTTTTATATGCCATAACGCGTCTCCTCCTTATGATGAGATGTTAATACCTGCATCATTTCTGAAAAATTTTTAAATATCTTAAAAAACTTTCAGAATTTGTCAATTATTAAGCCGATACGAGAACATACAAGCCGATTTTTCTGGAGAATCCAAGGCATAGCATCTTCGGCATGATATATAAAAAATTTAGCTTAATTTTCTTGACAGAGCATAGATGATTACTGCAGAGAGTATGAAAATTATCTTCTACAAATGCATTCACCCATGAATATTCTTCAATGTCCCGAAGAGCTGAACATCAGACATCACGGTTTCTAACGTTAAAGAAAAAAATTATGGCAGCAGCTGCCCCCTGGGTTACGGTAAGGAAAACGTTACTGTCTGCAACATGCTCGAATTATGATTCATCGACCCTGGGGCGCGATTCAGGGGCAGGCGTCCGATATCGAAATTCATGCCAATGAAATCCTTTGCACAAAAAAAACGCTCAATAAGATTCTTGACAGAGCGGGATTAGTTCATGTCAGCAGAAGAGGCTTGTGAATACGGAATTATCGATGACATTATCACTCGCCAGGAAGAATCAAATCGTCAATGCTGCGTGGCAGTACTGCGTACACTTCGTATAAATGTTACAATGCGGCCTCAAAAATTTTTCTTTCCACAATCACATACTGAAATGCGGATCTTCAGTGTTCGTTCTCTCCCTGTGGCCTGGAAGGTGCTGCAAGCCCACGACCTCAGCCTATTTCGTTGTTCGCCCGACTCTTCATGGCGGGAAGCGCTTCCGGTTCTCCTTTTAGGATCAGCCTGGTTTTCGCTCTGGCATCTGCATTCTCCGGCTGTTTTTGCTCACGGCTGGACAAGTGTGCGGTTTCAAACTTTTATGACGTTTTGGGCAGGGCTGCTGTTTAACTTCATATGTCACTGGACCGGCAGCATTTGGCTGGTCATCCCACTGCATGCTGCAGGAAATTTTGCAGTCAGTTTTATCTGAGGGCATGCGATGAAAGAACATGTTTGTGCTATGACACATTCTACACCCTATAAAGGAAAAAATATTATGGAATACGATCAAGGCATCAGCGAACTTGCCGACGGTGTGTACTGGCTCGGTCCCCGAACTGAAAGCCGTCTGGAAGTCAATGTATATCTCAGGGTTTTTCGTGGAAAAAACAAAACGACGAATATGCTTATCGATCCAGGGCCTCCTGTATTGTTTGATGAGATCAACGAGCGTGTGAGGGAAGTGATCGGCAGTCAAGGCAAAATCCAGATGGCCTACATCAACCATCAAGATCCCGATGTTGCAACAAATACGGTCTATTTTCAGAAACGAAACCCCAGAATGACAGTCATCTCGACTGAAGACACCTGGCGTCTGACCCACTTTTTCGGCCTGAGGTTGTCAAACTTTCAATCAGTGGACAGGTTCAAACGACTTCGGGCCCGCCTTTCCACAGGAGCTATTGTCCGCTTTATTCCAACGCCTTTCTGCCATTTCCGCGGCGCATGCATGCTTTATGATGAGACCAGCCGCATCCTTTTTTCCGGAGATCTTTTCGGCGGACTGTCCTTTGATCAAGGACTCTACGCGACAAAGGATAATTGGGAAGGGATCAGGATTTTTCACCAGATTTACATGCCGTCACAAAATGCAATTCGCGCTGCCGTCGACAAAATCCGCAGCTTGAAACCCGCCCCTCTCATGATTGCTCCACAACACGGATCGGTTATCAAGGGAGAACTCATTCAGCTATTCCTGGAACGAATGTATGATCTGCCAGTAGGTTTGGACCTCTTGAAACCGACACTTATTGATAAAGAAATTTATCTACAAGCGATCAACGAACTCCTGCTGAGTATTTCAGAAAGAGTCAACCCTGAAATTGTACAGGAGACTCTTCAACGCTTCAAAGCTGCTGATGGAAGCTTCCCAAATCTCTTCACGATCCAGGGCAAAACAATTGTCGACTTCAAAGAAGACAACGTGTTAGGCTCCTTCAAAATCCTGCTTGAAGAGCTTATGAAAAACCAGCCGACTCCAGTTCGCGATCTGATTAAAGATATCGCCGCGACCTCAAGCTGGGATCTTCCTATCTTCCACGGAAGCGATGAAGAAGGAGCGATCGCCCCGGAATTCCTGCTGGACGATGACATTGTAGAGGGTTCGACGACTGTGGAATGAATGTTCTCGCCCGCAGATTGTGAGCGACAGCTTCTCTGCGGACTGACTCCGTACGTGCGGCCGCAAGCGTTTCAGCGGCCTGCACGGCGCTCACCTGACTAAGCGTCTAGCCTCAAAAAAATCTTCTCTTTGCCCGGAAAATCCTGTCAACGCTCCTTTCATGACCATTATTTTTCTTGACATTCCTTTGCTGCGCTCTGCTTTTTGAATCAACACCAGCGTCCTGAAACTCACTGGGCAACACCGCCTGCGGATCGCCAACAATGCACGGTCTTTTCCGGGAGGAACGCTCATCATGTTCAGTCATATCAACATTCGTGCTAAATTCTCGATTGCACTCCTGTCTGTGGGCCTCATTCCACTGCTCTTTATTGGTATCGTTTCGCTGCTTAGATCGAGCCATGCTCTTTCCAAACAAGCTTTCGGTCAGCTACACAGCTTACGGGAAGTCAAAAAAACCCAATTGGAAAAATATTTCGCTGACCGACAGACTGAAATGGGGGCTTTAATTGAAACGGTCGCAACGCTCAGACAGGCCGCGTTCGATAAGCTGGCATCGGTTCAGGAAAACAAAAAAGCTCAGATCGAGGCTCATATTGCACAGCATATTAAAAACATCAACGTGCTCTCAAAGACCACGACGGTCATCGATGCATTGAAACGCTTTCGAGTCGCATTTGGGGCTGAAGAAGACGATATGGTCGGCGGTGAGTTGTACGAATTTTTAGAAACCTTATTTGGAGAAGCCCTGCAACAGTTTACCGAGGGCTATGGCTATGAAGACCTCTACCTAATCACACGAGATGGGACAATCGTCTATAGTGTGCAGAAGGACATGGATGAAGGGCAGAATCTGCTCGATGGCCATCTTCGAAACTCATCGCTCGCTCAGGGATTTGAAAAAGGTCTGCGGGAAGTAACGTTTCAGGATTTTGCCCCTTATCCGATTTCGGACAATCAATACTTTGCATTTTTACTGGCTCCGATTATCGATCAAGTGGGCAGAGATTCCAGTAATTTCATTATTTCCGGTGAGACCCATCAGCCTCCGGCCAGCGCCCTTAACCCAGATCGGGATCCGAACGAAGCCTTTGGGGTGCTGGCAAGGTGTGCGTGGAAAATATTCAATGGTTGACCCGATTCGTAAATCTGTCTGGGCCGACCCCGAGTTCCAGAGCAAACTGGAAAATTTTACGGATTACTACAAAACCTTCCAGGAAATCATTGACAACTGCAAGGTCTATTTCACCCCGCAACCAATGTTCTTTGAGACAACAACAGAGTGGGCTGCGACATTGCATGAAATTTACGATGGCGCTGATGCTCAGGAAGCACTTGACAAACTGACCAACAAACTTGAAAGGACATTGAAACGCGCAGGCTATTAAGTGGAGTCATCAGGACTGCCTCAACAAGAGGCAGTCCTCCTTCAGCATAATTTCATTCACGATCGATCAATTCTCTGCGAGCCGCCACTTTGTACGAGAGAAGCAAAACTGCAGCGGAAGCTCTTTCCTGAGGCTGAAACTCTATCCCAAAATACATGCGCGCCATACACAGCACGGTGCACAAATATTCCAAGAGGATGCGCAAGGTGGTCTGATCATCCTCAGAGAATCCGATATGTCATCTGCGTCATAGAAGAACTGATCAATAAGGAAGAGCAACGCCCGTATCTTTCACAATACAGTATGCAGACTCACAGTGTCGCAAAAGTATCTTACTAAGGAAAATTTACTATGGCCGCAAAACGTAAAAAACAGAAAAAACCGTCAGGAGAGGGGTTGTCAGCCGTAATCCCTGGCTTCCGTACCTATTAGTGCTGCCAGCACTGGTTCTGACGCTCCCTGTCTTAATACCATTTTTTCAGAGTGTGTATTATTCGATGACGACATACTCGCTCACCAATCCGGTAAAAAAATTCATCTGGTTCGAAAATTACAAATGGCTGTTCACATCCAATGGCAAAACCCGGTATTGCAGCATCCTCATTACTCGCCTTTATTTATGCCTGGAATAACTTTGTCTTTGCGCTTATTCTGGGATCGTCAAAAGTCCAGCCGATAACTGTGTCGGCCTTAAAATTCATCACTGCCGAGAACTTACGCTACGGTGACATTGCCGCTGCCTGCGTCCTGGACGCTATTCCCATTTTTCTCTTGTCGGTCTATGCTCAACGATACATGGTACGCGGCTTGAGTTTGGGAGCTGTCAAACAGTAGCAGCCCATTAAAAACACTTAAGATCTTAGAGTGTGAGGAGAGAGAAATCATGGCAGTTTCAGATCAAGGCCGCTGATAGAAACCCAACGTGGGCAGACCTCATGCCGTTGGCCTTTTTTAAGAACGTGACAGCCTGAGCCCCGAGCTGTTTGCAAGTCGCTTGCATGGTTTTCCCCTTAAGGTCTTTGAACGCCGTAGCACAATCTTATTGACTGCGGCAGGGCATCCAGCCTCAAGAGACCTTGCCCTGCCTTGTGCCGGACGATCCGCTTCGCTCATGTTCTCGCGGGCCTCTCAGACGAATTGCTTCTCCCGCTGCCTAAGGATACTGAATCCCCTGTGCCTCGACATACAGAGAATACAGAGATTGTCCTGCCGTGATAAACAAGCGGTTTTTCTTCAGGCCGCCAAAGCAGAGGTTGGACACCGGCTCAGGTACGTGAATCTTTGCGATCAATTCGCCCTCTGGCGTAAAGACGTGAACGCCGTCTTCTTCAGGACCGCCCCAGCTTGCGCTGGTCCAGACGTTCCCGTCGATATCGCAGCGGAAGCCGTCCGACAGCGCTGAACCCATATCGCAGAAGACTCTGCCGTTTTTCAATCCAACGCCGCGATCGACCTCATAAACCCGAATATGACGAGGATGGCCGCTTTTATGAGACGCTCCGGTATCGCTGATATACAATCTGGCGTAATCAGGCGAAAAACAGAGCCCGTTCGGCCGTTCCATATCTTCTGCCACGACTGACGCCTCGCCACTTTCAGGATGCAGGCGATACACCCTGGTGGGCAATTCCGCCGCGGCCCGATCACCTTCATACTGCCCCAGAATACCGTAGCCCGGATCTGTGAACCAGATGTGTCCGTCGGGATGCACGACAACGTCATTCGGGGCATTCAGGCGCTTACCCTCAAAGCTCTCCATAAGCACAGTGATCCTGCCGTCCAGCTCAGTCCGGCTGATGCAGCGGCGTTTGTGCTCGCAGCTAATCAGGCGTCCCTGCCGGTCGCGTGTGTTCCCGTTGCTGTTGTAGGAAGGGCTGCGGAAAACGCTGACGTCGCCAGTGTCCTCGAGCCAGCGCAGCATACGGTTATTGGGGATGTCGCTCCAGATCAGACAACGGCTGTCACCAAACCACACCGGTCCTTCGCCCCAGCGGGTTCCGGTGTAAAGCCGCTCCAGCGCAGCGCTTCCAATCGCATATTTTTGAAAACGAGGATCAAGCACTTCAATTGCCGGATCCGGGTAACGAACGACAGGATCGTTCCAATCTCTCTGTTGGTATGTTTTCATCAGTATTCTCCCTGAATTGATATGGCCCGACTGCGGTGAGGCTGGCAGACATTCTGCCGATCGTGTGGCTGAAGCAGTCCTCACCGGCATTCTTTTGAACCTGTAATGTGACGAATTATGCGCAACAGAAGCTCACATGTTTCAGCCTTTTTGTCAACTTTCAAATGCCGGCAGGCTGAAAAATCTATGATCCATCTATGCACAGATCTTTCAAAAAAATCTTGACTTTGAAGAGAGCAGGAAACGAGCTTAACGACATAGGCCCTGGCAGCTGCGCATTCCAGAGCATGACGAAAGAAGCGGATGGCGGGGCTTTTTATCAACAAGGAGTTGAGACACGATCAGGATCAAGACCTATGGATTTTTTGGCACTCTCCCGGCAGGAAATGACGCGGCGCGGCTGGACCGAGCTTGATGTAGTCCTCGTCACGGGTGATGCGTACGTGGATCATCCCTCGTTCGGCACGGCAGTGATCGGCCGCATTCTCGAGAACTACGGCTACCGGGTCGGCATTATTGCGATGCCGGACTGGCGAGATCCGGCTTCGGTGACGGAGTTCGGCAAGCCGCGTCTCTTTTTCGGCGTCACCTCCGGCAATGTCGATTCCATGCTGGCGCACTATACGGCGTTCAAACGCTATCGCAGCGACGATCCATATGTGCCGGGCGGTCGGGCCGGACGGAAGCCGCAACGAGCGCTGCTCGCCTATTGTAATCTGATCAAAGCGGCCTATAAGGATGTTCCGCTTGTGATCGGCGGAGTCGAAGCCTCGATGCGGCGGATGGCGCATTATGATTTCTGGAGCAATAATGTCCGCCGCTCGATTCTCGAAGATTCACGAGCAGATATTCTGGTCTACGGCATGGGAGAACGGGCGGTTTGCAGCATTGCAGAACGCTTGCAGCGTTCTGCGCCGTCTCCAGACCTGAAAGCACAAGGCGGCGAGAGCATTCTTCATGGGATTCCCGGCACGGTGGTCATGGGCAACACCGTGCCAGATCAGGCTGTTGTGCTTCCACCGGAAGAAAAGGTGCTGAGGGACACAACACAGTTCCTCGATTTTTACCGCCGTTTCTACCGCCAGCAGTCGAAAATCCTGGTTCAGGCGAGCGGCAAGCGCTATCTGCTGCACTTTCCCCAGATTCGTCTCAAGACCGAGGAGCTTGATGCGATCTACGCACTGCCCTTTGTTCGCAAACCGCATCCTTCCTATCGGGAAAGCATCCCAGCCTTTGAGATGATTCGTCACTCTGTCACTGCGCATCGGGGATGTGTTTCAGGCTGCTCGTTCTGTTCTCTGGGCCTGCATCAAGGGAAAAGCATTACGAGCCGCAGTGAGCAGTCCATCCTGAAAGAAGTGCGGCACATTGCGTCCGGTGAGGATTTTAAGGGCCATATCAGCGATATTGGAGGCCCGTCGGCCAATATGTACGGTTTCGATTGCGCCCGCAACTGGCATTGCCGGCGGGAGAGCTGTCTTTTTCCGTCCTTATGTCCGAATTTAAAGATGCCGGCAACGCGCTGGATGGACCTGCTCAAGCAGGCGCAGCAGCAAAAGGGAGTCTCAAAAGTCACGATCGGCTCTGGTCTGCGCTACGATCTGCTTCTGCAGGTTCCAAAATCCAGGCAGCAGCTGAAAGAGTTCATCCGGCAGCACGTCGGTGGACAGCTTAAAATCGCACCAGAGCACAGCGAGGCAAAGGTGCTGCGGGCGATGCGCAAAACTCCGCTTATCAGATTGAAAGATTTTGTGAAGATATTTCGGGAAACGACTTGCCAAAGTGGAAAAGAACACTATCCGCTTCCCTATCTCATGTCCTGCCATCCTGGTTCAACGGAACAAGACATGCTGGTGATGAAAAAAAAGATTCAATCGCTTTTCGGCTTTATCCCGGAACAGGTCCAAGCCTTCATTCCCCTTCCGATGACCTTGTCGTCTGTGATCTATTACACCGGCGTTGATCCGCTTAGCGGTGAGCGTTTCGAGGTTGTACGCGACATGCACGCACGCCGCAGGCAGCATGAAATCTTTTTTACGTCCTTCGCCCCACGCAAACGGAAGTCGTCTCACAAAAAGCCCGGACGCGGAAAGCGGAGCTCCCCAAAAAGAGAGTGAACCTTTTTGCAGCCCCGGCTGTCATCGCACGCAGTTACTCTGTGGCGATGCTGAACACTGTAAGACTGCCGCTGACCTCGTTTGAGACAAGCAGCAACGGGCTTCCGTTCGGGCTGTCGTCAGCACTGAGAAACAGCAGTCCTTCGGGTCCCAAATCGCCGGCAGTGCCGTCTATGGTTCCATCCTCCGGATCGACGTCAAAATTTCGGCGATTGATATACTGCACAAATTCCGCCTCATAAGGATCGCTCACGTCGTAGACGAGAATGCCGCCGATCCGCTCCAGGCCGATAAACGCATACATCTTCCCGTCGATTTCGCCGAGCGTCAAACCCTCAGCTTCCGGTCCTTTCTTCTCGCTGCGGTCTTCAAGGGAATTGTCATCGTTCGAGCAGTTAAAATTGGCAGCAGCTGTTTCGGCAGTGATTCGTTCAGCAGCATCCCCGCTGTCGAAAACCAGATTGCCGTACGCATCCCAAATTGAAAAAGAACGAGCACCATAAGCCGTCAAATACTCATATTTCCCATCACCGTTCACGTCGCCGTCAATCGAAGAAATCCGCAGATCACTGACGGATTGCAAGGCTGAGGCAGCCGTGTTTTCAGGGAAGGATATCGGATCGAGCGTCAAGCTACCCAGTTTGACGGTATCACTTAGTACAGTGTCTTCGTACCAGTCGTCACGATCGTCGCCCTCATTGGCAGTGAGATAATAGGTGTTTCCATCAACAGCATAGGCAGCGATCGCATCTGGCATAAAACTACCGTAAATCGGCTGATGTTCCAATTTGACGTTGTTATCCTTGATGACATCAACTGTATTTCCGGTGTCAAAGCTGATAAGACCTAAGATTTCCGGAGTCTCGATCAAGACGTTCTTCGTGTAATCGTAGGCAAAATCATTATCGTTCAAGACGGCAAGGCTGCCGTTGGGCAGGATGGCCAGACCTTCGGCCTTATCGCTCGGTGTATACCCGATCGAAGGCAGATTCAGCACTTTTATCTTGTTCGCCGCTTTGAAGCCCAGCAGCGCAAATTCGTCGGCGCTAAGCTGCTCCAGGGTTTTTCCGCCGAAATCCCCGGGCGTTTTGCCGACAAGATTATCAGCGTAGCGCAGATTGATTCTAAAGAGAAACTTTTTCCCGTCACGCTCGTGTGTTGAGGCATCCTCTTCAATGACGTAAAATTCATCGTTTCCGATATATGCGGCGGCCCCGATTTTATCCACCGCGTTCAGGCACCATGCAGCATTTTCCAGAAAATACACATATTCAGCCACCGGTCGGCTGCTGGCTGCATCAATACCCAGAATACGAATCGTTGCAGAGCCTTTCACTGCGTCGGTCGAAGGATTGTTCATCGGAGACTGAAGAAACGCATACACGATATTCTTCTCCAGATCGTAAGCCGCAGCCCCAAAACCACGATTGGTTCTGCGCGACAGATAGGCTTCCGGGAGCAGCTCGTCACCGTAGCTGCCTTCCGGATCGCCGCCTAATGCGGCAGTACCCTTCGGAACCAGACGCGAAATCAATATGCCTTTATCGTTAAAATGATAGATTGACGGACGAGATTCATCAACCAGCCAGAAGTCGCCATTTTTATCCACCGCGATCCCTTCCATGTCACCGCCATAGGGATCGTATTTCTCCGCTAACAGAGTTCCTGTTGTATCAACGGGCTGCTGTTCGCCTTTCCAGTCTTTGATATTTGGCAGCGCCGTAACAGGCGTTATGCCGTCTTCACGTTTCAAGAGTATTTCACCTGTGACAACGGCGCCGGCATGAGGATTCTGCGGATCGATGACAAATTTCACAATGCGATGTTCGTATACAGGCCGAGGAAAAATCGTCTGCGACCCTTTGCTCTCACAAAGGGGCTTATTCGGCCCGCGATCCGGCGTCGTGTAAAATTCATATTTCCCGTCATCGCGTACTCCGGCAAAACACAGCGATGAAAAACCTCCCAGTTTGATGATCGGATCGCCATCAGCGGCCTGGCCTGGCAGCGGCGGTAACTCAGCAAAAACAAATTGCGTCAAGCTCGGCTGCCCGCGGCTCCAGTCCTTGAGTCCCATCGGCAAAATATCTGCCACAGCCTTCTTTTCCAGATCGATTACGGCAAAGGCACTGTTCTCCTGTAAGGACACAAAGGCCGTTGTGCCGTCCGGCGACACGGCGATATATTCTGGCTCCAGGTCCTGGGCCACGCTCGAACCGTAGGGATAAAGACGCACACCGGCATTACGGAGACTGTGAAATTTCGCATTAAAGGCGCTGAACCCGAGCTGCGTTACTGTGAGGTCCCTGGGCCCGGCAGACAGATCGATGAGGCTGATCGATCCTTCAGGATCTCTCGAAGCTCCCAGATTCGGTTCCCCTTCATTCGCAACCAGCAACATGCTGCCGTCCGGTGTGAAGGTCAACATATCCGGCAGGACACCGACCTCAACACTATTAAGTACCGTAGCACCCACGTCCATAATCACGACCTTCCCGGCAGCATGGAGATTCGTCTCAGCGTCTTGCGTGACGCCAAGAGCCACAGCAACAAGCTCACCGTGAACAGCAACACTGTTGACGGCATCGCCGTAACGTGACAGATCGATGCGGCCCTTCAGTGTCGGATGGGTCGGATCCGACAAATCCAGAACATCCAGCGCCGCTTCTGTGGCTTTCACCACAAAGAGCTGCTTGTTCTTCGGGTCATAGGCTGAAATTTCTATGGCGCTTTCATCGAAAAGATGCGATTCATACACGCCTAATACCGAGAGGTGGATCGCGGCATTCCCGGCAGATTTCTCAATGACAGGCAGCTCGGCGCTGACTGGACAGGGCATGCCTGCAATCCAGACCATGAACAAAAATCGCATCAGCGCCAAAAAAGTCGATCGTAGAGTCATAACAAATTCTCCTTTTGATGAAAAATAAGAGAGCCCTGAATCCGTAACGTCAGCTTTCCACCTCGTTTCAAGAGAGGTGCTGACTCAAAATTAATGCTTCTGGTACTGTGTGTACACACCCAAGAAGAGTACAGTGCCAGGCCTCTTTGTATCATTTCATGGAGCAGTTTTTTCCATAACCAACCAATTTTCAGGCAACAGGACGCAGTTCTCCCGTTGTGTTGCTCTTTCTTCTGCCCATGAGCAGAATTTTTACACGCTAAACTGCAAAACGATCATATAAAGCTTCATACATCTTGAACCACGGATTGCACCTGCCGAGCTTTATAAATCTTTGCTTACTTCGACGAACATATTTACATGCAATCAAAATAAGATCACGAATGACACTTTTTATCCTGCGTCTTTTTACAGGAAGCTTAACTGGTGAAAGTTCTTTTCGTTTAAGCATCTGCTGGCCAATAGTTCTCAAACAAGTAAACGCCAGCATAGACAGCAGGAGAATCAAGATGTTAGTAGCAAAATTACTTGAAGGAAGCCGTTCAACATCCATAGCAGTTTTCGCTCGCTGGCTGTTTAGAATAAAGAACACCTGTGTAAACAGTCTTTCCGGGCCGTGACATACTCTTCCTGCCTAAATTCATAGCTGTTTTCAGCCATTGTTCACGAACTTCCTTACGGAGGTTGCGCTTGATAATGAAGTTGCATTGACCTTGAAGGAGTTCTATGTTTTCCGTACTGTCATTACCGGAATCCAACCGTAAAAGCACGTCCTCTTTTTTGAGACCGAGTTCTTCAATGAACGCTAGTCCACGCCTCAAAAACTCAACTGTTCCAGCTGACAATGCTGTTTGCCAGCTCGTAGTTCACAATCGAGCATAAAAACCTTCTCTGCCAAGATAGCCAAACATTGGGGCATAACCGTCATAATCCTTATATGTGCGAGACACATTTTGCTTTTTGCTACGAGAATTATCCAGGGGAGATACGTCACAATCCCATGGAATATAACTGCCGAACCGTGTCTTCACTCTGCTAAATGTCTGATTACTCAACAATGCAAGGTTTACTTGACGAATACTTGCATCAAATACCCCCTCACCTTCATTCTGATGACCATATCTGTCATTCTGAGTCTATGTCTGTCATTCAACTATATTTGTCATTCTGAGCGCAGCGAAGAATCTCCAATGCAGGAGATCCTTCGTCGCGGGCTCCTCAGGATGACATGATAATTTTGAGAAAACACCCAACAAAGCGCTGCAACGGACTCATGCCTGCCGGCTTTTGTTGAAAATATTCCTTGTCATAACGTGCAATGCTGGTGTATGGTTTGGTTGCCTCCGGTCAAGGGCAGTCATAAGCCGCTGAGCGCGGTCGATATGCTGACAGGGAAGTATGCAGAGAAACGTTTTCGAAAAATTTTTCAGGGCTCACACGAGAAAAGGCCATCAGACAGTTTGAAGGCTGTCTGATGGCCTCTTGGAGACAAGAAACCTACTCTGCTGAAGCCGGAAGTCCCTCTGTCCCGGCTTCCCGCTCTGGATCCTCTGGATCTTCGATCTTTTTGAGCAGCCCGTCACGTGTGGTCAGCAGCTTTTCGGCTTTCCAGGGCTGGATTTCATAAATCCAGCCCTGATGAAACTGAGTCACACTTTCTGCTGTATCGAGAGCCAGTAGTTTGGCCTCTTTGACTTTCAGTTCTTCATCAGATTCCACCCGGTTTTCTTTGACGATCGTGCCGTCCCCGAGGAATTCCGCGCTGAGACGGGCGTAAAACTTCTCGTCCTGTTTCAGCAGTTCGATGCGGTAGGCAAGTTCGTTTTCAAGCAGGCATGCGGCAGAGCTTAGCGCCTCCAGATTCTGGACCCATTCACCAGCCTTCCGCACCTCCTGCAGCCGGATATTTGCAAAGGCTGAAAAAATCGACGCGGCCTGCCCGTCATCCAGTTCCCGTCCCTCGGGGAGTTCGTCGAGGCGATACGAGCTTTCAGCGCCGTTCTGCGAGCGTTGCAGGACATAGGCAGGGCCAGCCGCTGGCGCCGTCTCAATCTGGACGATCTTATCGTCTTCGAGCTTCAGCAGCTCTTTGTTCAGATAGTCAAGCGCTGAATCCGAGACATCCGGAACCCCTTCGGCCAGAAAGACGTCAGGGCTCGACAAAAGGCGTACATATCGATGAGACGGCCCGCTTCCACCTTTAACACTGTGCTGCGATCCGATCGCAACGCCCAGCAGCGTATTTCCGTCGCGGTCAAAGAAACGAATTATACCTTCAGCATCGTTTTCAGCGACTTTCAGACTCGCATGATTCTGCTCATTATCCGTCACCAGTTCCGTGACTCTGATGTCGGTCAGCTCAATGAGCAAGCGGTTGATTGTCTGCGTATCGGCAGGATAATCATCTTTTGAGCTGATCGTAAAGCGGTCGCCCTGTCGGAGCAAAGTTAGTGGCTCCTCACCGTCTCCAATCCGAATCGAGGAGATCGCTGCCAAGTTGAGACCCTGAATGAGATACGAGTCTTCAAACAATGCCCGCTGCGGCCGCTTCGCTCTCGACGAGGCGACCTGCGACTGGACGACCGCCCAGATCAGAGTCACCGCAGCCACAATACTTAAAACAAAAAGATTTTTATTAGTCATACTCTCGTGCTCTCGTAGAACATCTGAGCACCCGGATATGGGAAACGACGGGATGACAGCGACAGCAGACCTCTTCCGCGTGACAGCCGGAGCCCGTCGTTCCTCAAGCATGCGCCGGGGTTCAGATGTCACGCATGTTCCTGTGTTCGTAAGGTTCTCAGGTGGCGCTGCCGTAAGATACGCCTTCTGACTCCGACGACGATTCCGATACCAAGAATGATAAGCGGCGCTGCCAGCGAATTGATCTGCTGCAGAGTCTTCCCCAGTGCGTCGATGCGCGCGCGTTTTTTCATATGGACCTGGCGCAACCGGCGTTCGGCCTGATGGATTTTCAGCTCCAGGTCCTGGCGTTTATCCAGGATGGAACTCTCCAGCACCTTCTGCTCGCGGCCTTCCTGCTGCGTGGCAAGTGCCTGAAGCTCTTCATTGAACGTATCAATTTCCGCCTGAATCGCATTTTCTTCCCGAGCCATCCGTGCTTCGGCCTCCTGTTTGATCTGCTCGACAACGATAAACGGACGCTGGAAGCTTCCCCGTGTGCGTAGTCCGATCAAATCGCCGGAACCGCTGAAATCATCAAGCGTATTCAGCAGCAGATCGCTGTTATGCCCCACAGTTGCTGACAATCCAAAGAAGGTATTCTGATAGGCCAACATGTCACTGATGAAATCAACATCACTGAAGACAGCGATTGCGCCGTCTTTCTCAGCAGCCGCAACAGCGTCAAGGTGCCGTGTCACAGGCTGAGCCTGATCGTCTTGATTCGCTTCGACAGGAGCGTCTTCTGTGATGTCAATTCCCTCTGGGAAATTCGACTGGAACCTGCCGGTTACCAACGCGCCCAGGATCACAGCACTGTCACCCTCGGTGAATTTTTGCATCAGCGCTTTCGGGTCCAGATAAAGCAGTTCGATCGGGCTTTCAATTTCCCAGGTGTTGCCGCGCTGAGTTGTCTGTACCAGCGGCGTAAAAGTAAGCGGCGGCTCGTCCTCTGAAGATTCCCCATCAGGCTCGACCTGCTTCAGGGAGCCGGGGAAAAGCATTGTCAGCTCTTGCAGTTCCGAGGTGATGACATTTTCACGGTTCACGCAATCACGACAGCCAACATTCAGATAGCCGATCAGCGGTTCGAGTGGAGCTTGTGCGCTGGTACGAATTTTCTGAGCCAGCAGGCGGTCGCCGGCCAGTTTCCCTTCTTCCATCTCAACGCCCCACTTGCGCAGGAGCTGGCTCAGATCCGAATTTTTCGGGGCAAACTGAGCCTGCTGCCCTTGCTGCGGATCGGGCTGCTCGACAAAACTGTAGGGATCCAGCAGAAAAACAGCCCGACCACCTTTCATTACAAACTGATCGATGGCAAACAAGGTCGGTTCTGCCAGGTCTTTCGGATGCGCGACCAGCAGCAAATCGAGATCCTCAATCGCTTCAGTGTCAGTCGGAACCGCACTCAGTTCATATCGCTGTTGAAGTTGCTGCACGATCTTCCAGGACGGCGCCAGGGGCTGACCCTGCATCATCTTCATCTGCGCCATATAAGGACTGGCCGCATCTCCCATCACCGGCAGCGAGCTGAGAATGCCGAGCCGGGTTTTGTCACGGGTGATCGCCGAATCGATCAAACGGGTCAGATCGTACTCCACGAAATTATCCCGATCCGGTGTAAAGAAAGGAATCTGTTTGACCACGCCGAAACCTGTTGTGACCACAGCTCCGAAAAAGAAGTTCTCTTCTTCCGAAATCGGGAAGCGTTTCAAGCCGTAGCGCAGCGCATCCTCTTCATCGTCTGAAAAGGGCAGCGGATCGATCGTTTCCAGCCTTAACATGCCTTTTGACCGCCGCACATATTCTTCAGCCAGGGTTTTCACAAAAGTATAGTATTTTGTGAAAAATTGAATTTGATCCGGCGCATTCATTGCAACGCTTCGACTAAAATACAGTTTCAGCGTCAGCGGTTGATGCAATTTTCCCAGCACCGTTTTTGTTCCGTCCGAAAGACTGTAAAGTTGCTCGTCAGTGACATCGATTCTGAAGACTTGCGGTAAGTTGCGCAAGATACTGCTTACACTGAAGACGATGACTCCAATCAGGAGTATCGCCGCAATTGCTCGCATACTTCGATTCATGAGTTCGCCTTC
This sequence comes from candidate division KSB3 bacterium, assembly GCA_002748425.1. Lineage (GTDB taxonomy): Bacteria > Moduliflexota > Moduliflexia > Moduliflexales > Moduliflexaceae. Next base: position 56,477 of record PDSJ01000021.1, read on the forward strand.
CTTTCATCCAGGATGATGCAGCAACTCAATATCCACCCCACGATCATGAAGAGGAAATAAGCGACATCATACAAGTTCAAAATACCTTTTAACATCGGCTCAATATGTCCCGGCAGACTAATCGCCTCAAATGCTTCAACCAGTCCGTCGGGGAGAAATGCGCTCAAAAATTTCAGACTTGTCGGCGCACCAGCATAGATAAGCAGCGCACAGACGACGACAGAGAGAATAAAACTGATGATTTGACTTTTGCTCACAGCTGAGAAAAAACTGCCGACCGCCAGGAATGCGCCGGCCATCAGCATACTCCCAAAGTAACCCAGCACGATCAGGCCGACGTCAGGATGGCCGAGATAAGCAGCCGTCAAGGGCATTGGAAAAGTCAGAAGCAACGCGATGGCGATGAAAGTCCAGGCGGCCACAAACTTTCCCAACACCGCCTGTGTTACGCTAATCGGCAATGTCAGCAACAGTTCGATCGACCCGCTGCGGCGTTCTTCAGCCCAGAGGCGCATTGCCACGCTCGGCACCATAACCATGAACAAGAAAGGCAGATTCTCGAAAAAAAGACTCAAGTCCGCCCGTCCCATTTCGAAAAATTTGGCTTTAAAAGGAAGGTAGCCGGAGAAAAAGAGAAAGATCACAAGAAAAACATACGCGACCGGCGTCGCAAAATAGCCCTGTAATTCCCGTTTAAACACTGCTAGAAATCCGTTCATTCGATCGCTCCTTTCTGTGTGTTCGCAACGCCCGTCACTCTGCGGAAGATCTCGAAAAGATCCGTCTTATACTCCGCTTTCAGATCTGCAGGCCTGGAGTCTACCAGAATCTTGCCGGCAGCGATGATAATAATGCGCGAACAGACTGCTTCAACCTCTTCGAGAATATGCGTCGAGACGACAATACACTTATTTTCGGCAATCGAATCGATCAACTGCCGCACTTCATATTTCTGGTTCGGGTCAAGCCCGTCGGTCGGCTCATCCAGAACCAGCACCTGGGGGTCGTGGATGAGCGCCTGCGCCAGCCCCACGCGACGGCGATAGCCTTTTGACAAGGTTTCGATGCTCTGATGAAAGACGGATTCGATCGAGCAGGTTGTCACGACTCGATCCAGAGCAGCTTCGCGCTTTGAGCCGTAAAGCTGGCGGGCATCGCAAATAAAATTTAAAAATGCCGACACCGTCATTTCATCGTAGGCCGGAGCGTGTTCTGCCAGATAGCCGAGTGACTCACGGACTTTCATCGGCTCTTTCAGGATATCATGGCCGCAGACCTTCGCGCTGCCGCCATCTGGCGTCAGAAAGCCGGTCAGCATTCGCATCGCAGTGGTTTTGCCGGCGCCGTTCGGTCCCAGGAAACCCAGCACTTCGCCCTGTCCAACGCTGAAACTGATACCGTCGATCGCTCTGATCGGGCCAAAGGTTTTTTGTAAATTCTGTACTTCGATCATCTGTTCACATCCTGCTTCCCGATGCCCGTTCTTGTGTTTCAAGAACACACATCACAAGCCGGACTCATGAGAGGCTCCTCGTTGAAACGAGTCTCTCACATCCATTGTAATGTACTTCTGTTTTTGCACGATAACAGTGGATCAGCACCCACCCGCCTGATCCAGAGAGAAACTGGATACTGCTGAAATTGTCGGCCGCAGCATATTGGGAAGCGCAGAACGCAATGTCAGTGGCGCTGTCAGCATGAACTGATACAAAATATATGCCATTCAGGATCGAACAGCCTTAAGGAACAGGAAAGCCTTTTATTTATTAGACATTCCATACGCTTCACTTAGCAGGAGCCCATTTGAAGCAGCTAAACGATCCTATGCCTTATTTCCGGTACAACAACCCGTAAAAAACATATAATCTCTTGAAAAACAAAGGGTTAAATATATAATAATGTTTTTAGGGGAATTATACCTGAATTCGGGTATGCGGCATCTACCGGCAGTAAACAGTCGCCCCCAACATTGTAAGGCCGGATATGATGACATACCCGGCCTTACAATGTTGGGGGCGACTGATCAATCTAATCTGCCAGCAAGGAGGTCACGGCGACCATATTGACAATATCTTCGGCACTGCAACCACGTGAGAGGTCGTTGACCGGCTTCGCAAAGCCCTGCATAATCGGGCCGATTGCGGCAGCTCCAGCCAGGCGTTCGGTCAATTTGTAAGCGATATTGCCGACATCCAGGTTCGGGAAGATGAGAATATTCGCTTTGCCAGCCACTGCGCTTCCTGGGGCTTTGCGCTCGCCGATCGATGGAACCAACGCAGCATCGGCTTGCAGCTCACCGTCCAATGGCAAATCAGGCGCTTTTTCCCGGGCGATCTTCGTGGCGTCACACACTTTGTCTACTAATTCGTGATCGGCACTGCCTTTTGTCGAAAATGAAAGCATTGCAACTTTAGGATCGAAACCCGGAATAAGATTTTTGGCGCTCGCAGCTGTAGTGATTGCAATGTCAGCCAGGGTTTCGGCGTCAGGATTCGGCAATAATGCACAGTCAGCGTAGATCAGGGCGCCTTCATGCCCAAAGTCCGGTTTGTCCATGATCATGACAAAAAAGCTGGATGCCGTTTTAATGCCTGGTTTCGTACCGATGACACGTGCGGCGGCAGAGATCACTTTTCCAGTAGCATTCACGGCCCCGGCTAAACTACCCGCAGCCTCACCCTGCCTCACCATCATCGCTCCGTAATACAACGGATCTTTCAATGTCGCAAGTGCCTCATCTTCGGAAATCGCTTTGCCTTTAGCGGCACGCATATCAAAATAGATCTTTGCGTATTCATCGAGATGATCGGCGCTTTCGGGATTCACAACCTGCAAAACTCCCATGTCAAGACCGGACTCTTCGGCCAGGCTGGCGATGACAGCAGTATCCCCCAGTAACACCGGCACGGCAAGATCTTCGGCCAGAATGTCTTTTGCAGCCAGGATCGTGCGTTTCTCCATACCTTCAGGCAATACAATTGCTTTTTTGTTTGCAGCAGCTTTCTTGCGGATATCGGCGATTAAGTTCATAGTATGCTCAGCGTTTCAGCCTGGCAGCCTGAAAGAACTGACGATCTTCCCTCTTCCTGTCCTTCCCCACTCCCAGATTTCACGCTGTATCCAGGCTTCTTCAACAGTATCAGATAATGCTTACCCCACGCGCCCCCCTCCTCTTCGGAGAGAAACATGCCGATACTCTGACCATTTTCTGACGCTGTCCTATCATTGCAGCCAGTTAATGAATTTATTAAAGGCTTCCAGAAAGATCTCTTCTTTCCAGGTTCGGATCACCTTCTTTTTCAGAAGACTATGATGCTGCTCCCAGAGCTTCGTAAAATGACTCTGGAGCTGATTCCCTTCAAGTTTTCTATATTCAGCTCGTAAACGTCGAAAGCCCTCATCAACTTCTTTATCGCGTTTCTGTGCCAAGAAAATCACAAACTGCACGGGATTGATATCTTTAAGGGCTAAAAAATCCTGCACGGTCATATAGAGTATTTCATCAAATCCTCCGTTCTTTGCGACAAAAAATTCCCAATTCCTGTTTTCAGAAAGCTCGGGACTCAGAGGCACTGCACTTTTCAGCGATTTTTGTTCGGTCAGGCTATGTTCGATCTGTTCCGTGATAAATTGATCGATATTGACGTAATTCGCATCGAAAGAGCCGTTTGGAATCAACTGTTTGACATGCCCCAGCAAGCTGTGCAGCGTCGTTTCAATTCGTGAGAGGCGATCCTGAATTCCGGCGCTTTCCTCCTGGAGTTCACGCATTTCTTTCAGAATCTTCGCGGAGAATTTCTTTTCCTGTACTTTCATCAGCGACTTCACCGGCGTTATCCAAATGTCAAGAGCAAGACGCCAGTCCCTCTCAGCCCCATCATGTTCCCTGATGTTATACATCGCATACATGCTCAGCAAAGAAAGAAAAACAACGAGGGGGAAAATTGTCAAGTTTTTGTCGTCACAGCAAGCGCAGAGTGTGCCAAAACCATCCGGCACTAGCCGAAGACGTCTTCTTCATCCTGCATGGCCCGGCGGTCCTGCTCGTCTTGTGAAAGAAAACCCATATCGTTATAAAACTGCTGGTCGTAATTTCGAGTGCGCACCACAACCGGCATCGGCACAGCATGCCCCATCACCAGGGCCTGCTGTTTGGAATCAAGACTGGCCAGCACGCTGCGCAGGCCGCCGACGTTGTTCACGCCGGTCAACACTGATTGAATATCTTTCTCGTCATTCAGCAGCGCTACAATCCTGGTTCCAACCTGCGAAATCACTTCGTCATCAATGCCCGAGGGACGCTGATCGACGATCAGCAGCGAGACGAAATACTTCCGCATTTCCCGCGCGATAATCCCGAAAATCGTCTGTTTTGCAGTGTGGGGGTTGAGGAATTTATGGGCCTCCTCGATCGTAATCACCAGATGTTTCGGCTTATCTGCCGAATCTTGCGACGCATGATAGATCTCGGTCTGTTTGACGTACAGTTCGTGGATACGGCGGGTGATGATGCCTGCGACCAGCAAATAGGCCAGCATGCTGGTCTCACGGCCGAACTCGAGCACAATGTGAATACCCCGATTGATATAATCCATCATGGTCGAGACAATATCCTCGCTCGACCCGCCCATGGTGATGAAATCAAAATCCGTCAAGCGTCGCAGCTTGCGGTACAGCGCCGAAAGAGATTCCGGATGCGCCCCCAGTTCGTCAGCCAGACCTTTGATGTCTTTTTCTCCTCGTGTGATGAGAATTTCAAGCCAGTTCTTACCGTATTTTGCGACGATCAGATAGGCTGCCTCAACAGCGGTCGGATTCAAACGCAGTTCATCCTGTAAAGGGGCAATGTCTTCGACCGCGATTTGATTTGTGAAAATTTGTACTTCACGATCCGCCTGCACGTTTCGCCGCCGGGTTGATTCCGGATCCAGCGTAAAAATGGCAACTCTACTGCCAAAAAGCTGTTTCAGTCCCTTCACAAAGCTGCCCTTGCCTTTTCCGGCCTCCTGGGTGGCCTGCCAGCCGTATTCGCTGTGCATGTCGAAGATGAAATTGACCGCTTTCTCCTGCTTGACCAGACCGCATAAAACCAGACGTGTGAGAAAGGTTTTTCCGGTTCCGGTTTTCCCAAAAATGCCGTTGCTGCGTTCGACGAAACGATCCAGATTCAGGCAGACCGGCGTCTCCATGTCCAGAGGTGTCCCAAGAAAGAAATACTTCCCGCCGCTTGCCGCTTCATCCCCGAAAATCTGATTCACATCGTCCTCAGACGCGTCGAATACGTTTGAGAAATGCTCTGGAATCGTCTTGACCGGGAGCACCTCTGTGCGCTCTTCTCCATTCCCCTCTTTCGGGACCATGAGCATCGGGCGCAGCAGAATCGTGGCATACGCACTCGTACCGGACAGCACTTCCCGCATTAACATATCGCCACGTTCTGGGGGATGCAGCACGATTTGCCGATTAGCGGTATCAAGTCGCACATCGGTGATCATCGAAAAAAAATCATTTTTCCGCCCTTCGATCACGACAAATTTTCCGGCTTTCACATCTTCAATGCTCTGGCAGGGAGCCAGCCGCATCTCGATCCCTTCCGTCAAAGAGCCGCAAGTCACCGTTCCAATCTCTCTAACTCGCTCATTCATAGCATATTCCCGATTCAACAGCGCATTATCAATCCCCGCAACTTCGCGCGAGACATCCGAGGCGCACGACTTGCCAGCAACCGCATTAACGCTCTACAGAACAATCCGTTTTAAAATCGATTCCAGGCGATCGTAATCATCCCGAAATAAACGGGAAAGCTCCTTGCCGATCCGGATCAGGCAAGCCCGCGCCGAGCCGCTTTGGCACGAGCAGCTCTGCTGAATCGCAGCAATCAGCAGTTCATCACTGAGGCTTCCACCGATTCCCGCCAGGGTTCTGAAATAGTCGTATTGCTGCGTAAACGTCTGTACTTCTTCAGGAGTGCAGACATACACAAAATCATGCAGTCTGGGAGGATGCGGAGGCACTAACTGTCTGATCACGCCGTCCAGACTGTACCCCACAATTTTTGCTCTGATTTCAGTACGCAGCAGTTCGAAAATCTGCGGTTGTTCTTTTCTGAGTTCTTCTTCACTTTTTCCATAAGCAACCGGCTGACGGTTCGGCTCGCTGCTTCCGGTTATGATATCGCAAATCATTGCAATACTCATCGGCGAGGTCCCGACTTTCACAAACGATCCAAAGGGCGGCGACCCGTTCAGTACTCGTGTTTGGGCACTCAACTCAGTTGTACTGCTCTCGATCACCTCAGCGATATACTGTTTCGGCATCATAAGAGAATGTTTTGTGAAGAAAACCCGAAGCGTAAATAAGGACCAGAAGACGTCGCGTCGTCCTGAATTCGAACGCTCTCCACTCCCTTCTATTTCGTATTTTCCGCGCTGCTGTGTATAAAAATTTCGGGGAGACCATGTCTTTGTGGCCCCCGGCATAGAGACATGAAGACGGATACTGCAGTCAGTTCTGCTCCTGAGTCAGCTCTTCAATCGTTCCGTTTCCGACGATTTGGCTCTTCTGCATGCCGAAAGTATCCCATTCTCAAACATCCTTTATGGATCACAGCTCCTTTCTATGAAATCCAGCGCGGCTTGACAAGGACTGCCAGATTTCGCATGAACGATGTTCCGGAAAAAGAGTAGATCAACAACGCTGTCCAGATACAGATGAAGCTCACGGCATGAGCCTGGCTAAAGGCTTCTCCATACACAAATATACCGAGCAGGAGCGCCAGACTTGGAGACAGATATTGTAAAAACCCGACCTGCGACAAAGGAATCATTTTCGCAGACTGGGCAAAACAGAATAAAGGCAGCGAAGTCACAACACCGGCGAGCACGAGCAGAACCTGTGTTGAAACGGCGTGTTGTTCGAATGCGCCTTGATGACGAAACTCCTGGTAGCCTAAAAAGGCGAGACAAAGCGGAGAAATTAACAATGTCTCAATCGTAAGCGCCTGCAATGACGCCACAGGCACCGCTTTCTTCAACAGACCGTACAGACTGAGGGAAAGCGCAAGGGTGAAGCCAATCCAGGGAAATTTTCCGTACTGAAGGGTCAGGTAGCCGACTCCGACGGCAGACAGCCCGACAGCGATATATTGCCAAAAATTCATGTCTTCCCGAAAGATCAGCACACCAAGCAGCATACTGAAAAGTGGGCTGATGTAATAGCCCAAACTGGTTTCAATGATATGGTTCGTATTGACCGCCCAGATGTATGTGCCCCAATTCACGCCGATCAAGGTCGCGCTGAGACATAACGAATTTCTGGTGCTGCGGACATTCCATGCTCTCCGGGCCTCACCCAATTCGCCCTTGAACAGAAGAGTCACGCCTGCAAACACCAGCGACCAGATAATGCGATGACTCAGGATTTCCAACGGCGGGACAGTCTTCAGCAATTTCCAGTAGGCTGGCAGCACTCCCCAAATTCCAAAAGCAGCGATTCCATAGACAACACCAGCAACAGCGGCTTTCTTTTCCTGGTCCATACGCTTTCTCGCAGGCTTGTGTTCAAACAGTTCTTTCTGCCAGCGTTTCCATCAACGCTTCCATCTCAAGCTGGGCTTCTTCCCACTGCCGGTAAAAATCCTCGAGTTCCTTCTTCACGCTCGCATGCTCCTTCTGGAGTTTCACAACTCTTTCACTTTCTTTGTATGTCTCCGGTGCTGCCATCGCGAATTCCAGCGCCTCCTTCTGCGCTTCCATGTCTTCAATGGTGCTTTCCAGACCATTCACCAGTTTGCGCAGACGGTTCCGTTCCTTACTGATCATCTGGCGGGCCTCAGCTTCCAGACGCTTTTGCTCTTTGTTTTTTCGGACAACAGACAATCCCTCTGCCTTTACCGCAGCATGCACCACAAGATCCGATTCGCTGTCGCGTTTTTCCAGATAGTACGAATAGTTACCGGCAAACTGTTTGAGATGGCCGTGCTGAAGCTCTACGACACGACCGACGATTTTATCCAGAAAATAGCGATCGTGAGAAATGAGAATCAACGTGCCGTCATAATGTACCAACGCATGTTCCAGGGCCTCTTTCGACATCATATCCAGATGGTTGGTCGGTTCATCCATAATCAGGAAGTTTACCGGCGATAACAGGATTTTCGTCAGCGAGACCCGCGCCTTTTCTCCGCCGGAAAGGACACCGATTTTTTTATAAATATCGTCGCCCTGAAACTGGAAAAGGCCCAAAATATCTCGGACACGCGGACGATACCCATCAGCGGCAGTGGAAACGACTTCGTCGTAAATCGACGCATTCAGGTCCAGCGCATCGACCTGATGCTGGGCGTAATACCCGAGCGTCACCCGTTCGCCAATCTCCACACGGCCCTGCTGCGGCGTGAGTTCTTTCGCGATCACGCGGGTCATAGTCGTTTTTCCGGCGCCGTTCACGCCGACCATGGCGATTTTTTCGCCGCGATACAGTGAGAGATTGACGTCCTGCAAGACCCAATCTGTCTCGTAACGGAAAGACATATCTTTCAGATGGAGAACGTCTTTATAGCTCGGGAGGGTGACCTGAATGTGAAAATCAAGCCGGCGCGGCGGCGGAGGCAGCTCGATCGTTTCCATGTTCTCTAACTGCTTCACCCGACTCTGAACCTGTCTGGCTTTTGTGGCTTTATAGCGGAAGCGCTGAATAAATTTCTCCTGCTTCTCGCGTTCCGCCTGTTGTTCTTGCCATCTTTTGCGCAGCAGTCCAAGCCGCTGCTCTTTCTCGCGTTCGTAAAAATGATAATTCCCGGCGTATTCTTCCAATTTTCCCCGATCCAGTTCATAAATTACTTCAGCCAGCCGGTCAACAAAAAAACGATCGTGCGACACAATTACCACACTGCCTGCAAAATCCAGCAGATACCTCTCCAGCCATTCCAAAGACGGAATGTCGAGATGGTTGGTCGGCTCATCCATCAGCAGCAGATCAGGTTTTTGAAGCAGCAAACGTGCCAGATGGACGCGCATCCCCCAGCCTCCGCTGAATTCCCGCAGCGGACGTTCGTAATCGGCATTTTGAAAACCCAGACCGGCCAGAATCGCCTTTGCATCTGCTTCCAGCCGATAGCCATCCAGAGCATCATAGCGATGCTCGAGATGTCCGATCTGCTCCAGCAAGGCATCATGATGAGCATCCGGAGCATTTAATGCATCATGCAGTTCCGCCAGTGTCTTCTCGATCTCCAGGGCTTCGTTCCGCCCTTGTAAAACGATCCGCAGAATCGAGCCATGCCAAGGCACGATTTCTTCCTGCGGCAAGTAGCCGATTTGATAGCCTTTCGGGGTGATAATGCTGCCGTGATAATCACCGATCTCGCCGGTCAGGATGCGCAGCATCGTGGTTTTGCCGGCTCCGTTCGGTCCGATCAGCGCAGCCCGCTTTCCAGCCTGAAGAATCCAGTCGACACCATTTAACAGCTTGCGGTCGCCGATTTCATAGTGTAAATCTCGGATCTGTAACATACTTTATCATTCTATATATCATATTCTATTCAGCACACACGGAGATCCCTCCGGCACAAGTGCAGTACCCTCTTTTACGATTCGGACGAATTTTTCAACTAAATTCTGGGGATTATCACAAAAACTTCCGCTGAACGGCCTCCGATCAATCGTCCATGACCTGAATTCGAGTGGACTGTGAGCGTGGAAAAGGTACGACGTTTACGATCAGGCTGCCCAAAGCACCGCAGAATGTATAAGTACGCTCCACACGGGGAACGGATTTTTTCAGCGGCATGTCAATCAAGACCTTTTCACAGATTGTGTGTCAATGCTTTTTAACACACAATCGAAAAGAACCATACAGACCTCCCCTGATACGAGCTCTGTAGAAGTTATTGAAATTCAAAGCATCCCATAAGCTATGCGTAATTCCTCATCTGAAAGAATTTTTTCTTGACAAGGCCTGCCTTTTCCTGCCATTCCGCACGTAGCGAGGAGTGGTCGCAGGCCAATCAGCGCTTTCATCAGGCTCTTTGCGAATGGGGCCAGAGGAAAACTGCATCAACAAAGCCGTCAATGCGCCCACCGGTTCAGCGTACCGTATCGCATGGTAAAAACGTAGAGATGCTCTTGAGACGGAGCACTATGCAGTAACGAGTGTTTGTCTGTATTTGTCCAGCCTGATAAAGAAGAATTTGTATCACAGTTTCAGCAGACGCGTTGAGAAAAACATGGCAGATTTCCGGACGCATAGCATCACCGGACTAATCACAGGGTACGCCGCTGCAATCGGCGTGACAAACCTGCAGATCGTCGCACAGCCTTTGACGCCATTGTATATGTTTACAGCCGCTTTTATCGGCTCGTTTCTGCCCGATTTGGACAGCGATCACGGAACATCCTTTAAAATTGTATTCAGCGTATCGGCAATATGCGGCGGAGGCATGAGTTTCCTCTATTTTCTCCAACAACACACAATCAGCCTCTTCTCCTGGGTGCTTGTCCCGCCGCTGATAACGCTGATAATCCGATACGGCATCGGCGCATTGTTCAAAAAATGTACAGTTCATCGAGGCATTTTTCATTCGCTGCCCGCGATCGGTATCGCAAGCTTGAGCGCGCTGCTCCTGCTGCGATCTTTTGCGCTGTCCTCACTGGATGCGCTCCTGATTTCCGGAAGTATCGGCCTCGGCTATCTCAGCCATCTCATTCTGGACGAGCTCTACGCCGTTAACTTTGACGGCTTGAGATTCAGCCCTAAAAAATCTCTGGGGACCGCCCTCTCCCTCGGCAGCTCTTCGAAATTGGTCACCGTGAGCACCTATGTTCTGCTGACAGCACTGTTTGCGCTCAACTGCGACATGCTGGCAACGATTTTACTGTAGACGACCGACTCTGCTCGAGTACGAAGCAAGATTTACTCAGCATCTGACACAGGGTTTCACACGGCAAATCCGCCCACTGTCCACTAAATACGGTCAGAGGTCTACTCATAATACTCTCTCCTCAGAAATTCACATTTTCCCTGCAAAGCGGCAGCAGCACCCCTGACTCCCCCTTTGCACGTCAACGACTCCAGGCTCCGATCGATTACAGGTCAAGCCATACAGCGCCCTGGCGTGAACTCTCAACGCATTTCCCGATAAATTTCACTCCGGCAATTCCATCATGCACCGTCGGGAAATCAAGTTCATCCGCACCCAAGTCTTCACCAGCGTTTTTGCGTAACAATGCATGTAAAAACGTGCGGTAAATATTGGCAAATGCCTCAAAATAGCCTTCAGGATGCCCGGCGGGCACACGCGAATATGCCGCGGCATGGGGAAGCAGTTCATCCCGGCCTCGCGATAACATGACTGTGGGCTGTCCGAGACGAGAGACTTTCAGATAATTCGGATTTTCCTGCGTCCATTCGAGTGACCCCTGTGTACCGTAAATGCGGATTTTGAGGTCATTATCATGGCCGACAGCGACTTGACATGTCCAATATAAGCCTTTGGCGCCGTTATCATATTCCAGCATAACCGTGGCATTATCGTCCAAGACGCGATCTTCACCGAAGATATCGAGACGAGCGCACAGGGAACGGATTCTTAAACCGCTGATGTAGGCAACGAGATTTTCAGTATGGCTGCCGATATCGCCGATACAATTCGCCTTTCCCGTGAATTCAGGATTCGTGCGCCATGCCGCCTGTTTCTGCCCGTCTTTTTCGATTGCTGTGGCCAGCCAGTCCTGCGCATATTCGGCATTGATAAAGCGAATTTCGCCGATTGCCCCGTTTTGCACCATTTCGCGAGCATGTTTGACCATCGGATATCCTGTATAAGTATAGGTCATACAAAAGAAAAGTCCTTTTCTTTCTGCAAGATCTGCAAGTTCTTCGGCATCGGCAAGCTCCGGGGTCAGAGGTTTGTCACAGACGACATGAATGCCATTTTCCAGAAAGGCTCTGGCAATCGGATAATGGGTGCTATTCGGGGTCACAATGACGACAAAATCGATTTTATCCTCACGTGCACCCTCCGCCTTTGCCATCTCTTCGAACGTTTGATAGAGACGGCTTGCATCGATTCCAAGGGCTGCTCCTGTTGCCAGAGTGTTTTGATAATCACGGGAAAAACATCCGGCGATAAGTTCGGTCATTCCATCAAATTTAGCGGCTTTACGATGCACGTCGCCAATAAACGCGCCTTGTCCGCCGCCAACCATGCCGTAACGCAGCCTACTCGCTACGCAGCGTGTTTTACTGCTCTCGATCATGTTTTGTTCCTCCTTTGGACTGGGACATCATCTTGTCCCGACGATTCCTGAAAAGCCTGTATCCTGCTAAAGAGATCAACGCTGTCATGACACGTTAAACAGGCAAAATTTGTGCCAAGATGTGTACAAGCTGCCGACATCCCTGATATTCATGGGCGTGACAAAGAAAATCCTTGACATCTCAGGACCATCAACCATATTTTATCGTGTCAGTCTATCGCACACTGCCATCTGAACAAGTTCAAAAACCGGTACAGATATATGAGGAGCTCGATCCTCTTCTTGACGCTAATGTGAAATGGAGTAAAAGCCTTGCCCAAAATTTCGAAGCTCGTCACTATCAGGTCTTTTCCGCGACCACCAAGAAAAAATAACACTAAGGCTTTTCTATGAGATTACAAGAATATCTTTTTGAAGTCGCACCCAGGGCCCCGCTGTACGAACTTGCCAGACGAGGACTGATCCGTTCCCCGAATCCGCTGACCATTACTTACTCTGTGACGGCGGCCTGCCGCAGTCTTTGCAAAACCTGCAATATCGGACGGACATATTTGGAAAATCCAGAACGCGCCAAACGGGATCTTACGCTCGATGAGATCGAGAAAACCTTTCGACATCTGGGACATATCTACTTTTTCAACGTATCCGGCGGCGAGCCCTTTATGCGCATGGATCTTCCTGAGATTTGCCGTCTGGCCTTTATTCATCTCAAGCCCAGACTGATCAGCATTCCCACGAATTCCCTGGCTCCGAGAGCTATCGAGAAAAGCACATTGAAAATTCTTGACTATATGGAAGAACTGCTGCCTGATTCGGTATTTCTCTCGGTCAAGCCCTCCATTGACGGGGTCGGCGAAATGCACGACTACCTGCGCGGGATTAAAGGGAATTTTGTCAAACTGGAAGAAACGATCGATCGTCTGCTGGCGCTTCGCTCAAAAAATCCGAGACTCCATGTCGATCTCGGTTCCGTAATTTCCAATTTCAATCTCCACCACCTGCACGATTTGGAGGATTGGGTTCATCAGCGCGGCATTGAGGCCTATCGACATGAAATTGCGGAACAACGCGTGGAGTTTCATAATATCGGAGACCCGATCACCCCGTCTCCGGAAATCTATGAAAAACTGACCCTGGAATTTGCAGAGAAGATTGTGCGCAACATTAAAGAAAAGGGCTTTTTCACCAGAGTCACCGAAGCGATCCGTATCAGCTACTATCATGTTGCTGTCGAAATTCTCCGGCAGCGACGGCAGGTGACGCCCTGTTACGGTGGCCTGGCCAATATCCACATGGATCACGACGGCGAAATGTGGGCCTGCTGCATTCTTGGAGGCGAGCAGTCAATGGGCAATGTACGGGACTGGGACTACGATGTGCCGGCGCTTCTCAACTCAGAGCAAGCCAAAACAGTCAAAAAGTATATTGCCGACGGCAACTGTGCCTGCCCCCTGGCCAGCCAATGGCTCAACAATGTGCTTCTAACGCCGCGCCACATGTTGCGAGTGCTCTATACGCTCTTTGTCCGCTTCCCCTTAGCCAAATCCTCTTCGAAAGAAAACAAGCCTGCACGAAAAATCAATCCGAAAGACGTTAAAGTCCGCATTCGGGGCACTTCCCCCCGCTCAGCCATTGTACAGGAAAAGGCCGGGGTTATCAGCGCTCCGAAAAATGCTGATCTGCCGTTCTTTGAAATCGAAGCAGCCGAAACCGCAGCCCAGGACACTCCGCTCCCCTCAAAATTTCCCAAATCACTCCACCGCGTCGAATCGGTCCGCGATCTGACCTCCTCAACCTGTCTCTTACAAATCGAGAGAAACGGCCTGCACTTTATCCCCGGCCAATATGCAATGCTCGGAAAACCCGGAAGTTTCGAGGCGCGCGAGTACACGATTTACTCAGGAGTGCAGGACACGCAGTCTTTGAAATTTCTGATTACAGTCGTGGATGGCGGCCGGGTCTCACAGGCCCTGCGCAACTGTGTGGCAGGAGAGATATTAGAACTGGAAGGCCCGATGGGCTATTTTCAGCTCGAGAAGCCCTCAGCCGCCAAAAAGCATTACTTTATTGCCACTGGCAGCGGAATCGCGCCTTTTCATGCTTTTACCCAAAGCGAAGCAGAACTCAATTTCACCTTATTACACGGTGTGCGCTGGCTTGCTGATTGCTATCACAAGGACGACTATGACCCGCAGCGCTATATTTCCTGCGTCAGCCGCCAAAAAGGCGGCGATTTTTACGGACGGGTCAGCGATTATCTGAAAACTCAGACACTGGCACCCGATGTCTGCTATTATCTCTGCGGTAACTGCGATATGATTTACGACGTCCACGACATCCTCACAGAGAAGGGCGTGCCTCATAACCAGATCAAAACAGAGATCTTTTATTAAAAAACGGACGCTGATATGGCCGCACCATGGCGTCGTTGCTTCTCTTCGTGCAGCAACGGCTAATACCGGCGAGGAGGGCTGGTTCTTTGGCTCGAAGACGTACTGCCATCGTATTGTTCACGTTCATGCTCTCGAATGGCATCCCCAATGACGGCTCCGGCAGCGCCGCCGACAGCCGCTCCGATGAGGGCACTTTCCGTATCCTCTCCGATGTCATGGCCGATGACTGCGCCAAGTGCTGCCCCGGCAGCAGCGCCTTGCTGCATCCGATACGACGTCCCACATCCGATCCCGCTCAGCAACAACATGCCACAACACAGACTGACAATAATTTTTCTCATCATAAGTACCTCCACTGTTCAGGCTGAAGTCCGTTTAGCGCTGTCCGGCACATTCGGACACACAGCATGGTGATTTAAGCACAAAGAGTATTGACAGTATCTGACAGAGCAAGTATTGTGCCGCCGATTCTTCTGCCTGAGACAGCAGAAGACTCGCGAAACGCAACAAGGCATTTTCTCAGGACTTCATTGCAGCACGATCAGCAGACGCAGCAAGAGAGCTGTTTACAGTTTAGTCTGTTTTCGGAACTGAAATTTCTTATCTATGTTCTTGTATTTCTTTTCAGAACGTAAAAAAAATTTATGGACGATTTAACACATTTTGACGATCAGGGACGCTCGAGAATGGTTGATGTGAGCGACAAAACGATCAGCAAACGCGAAGCTTGCGCCAGCGGCACAATATCCATGCAGCCGAAAACTTTCGACATGATTGTCAAGAAAGAGATCCGGAAAGGTGATGTGCTGGAGGTCGCCAGGGTTGCCGGCATCATGGGGACCAAACAAACGAGCGCCTTGATTCCGATGTGCCACCCCCTGCCGATCAGCAGCGTAGCAATTCACTATCGATGTCACGAAAAAACAGCGGCGATCGATATTGAGGCCACAGTGCGCGTCACCGGCAAAACTGGTGTGGAAATGGAGGCTCTGACTGCCGTAAGCATCACAGCCCTCACCATTTACGATATGTGTAAAGCCGTGGATCGAGGAATGAGCATTTCCGATATTCGCCTTTTACGGAAAAGCGGGGGCAAAAGCGGAGTGTTTCAGGCTCCATAGAACAAGAATCTGACACGGTTGAAGAAGGAGCAGGAAGCTTTCACAGACAGCACTCAAAGCCCTTTAAACGAGCATGGCAGAACTTGCCGGGAAACTTGTGAGAAGCATGCAGAAACACTGCGCGGTTTGAGTTGACGGGAAATGTGTAAAATTCTACTTGACGCATTCCTGGAAAGAAGGTTATGCTTGACAAGAATGCTTTGGCACAACAGCCGAACTTCACCCGGAAAGCACACCGTATTTCCAAGCGGCATCATGAGAAAAGGATACGCGTATGGCACAACGAGATTATTATGAAGTTCTTGGAGTCGAGAAAACCGCATCTGATGCTGAGATCAAACACGCTTACCGGCGTGCAGCCCTGCAATATCATCCGGACCGAAATTCCGGCGATGAAAGCGCTGCAGCACGCTTTCGGGAAGCTGCCGAAGCCTATGAAGTCTTATCAGAGCCGGAGACGCGGCAACAATATGATCGTTACGGACACGGTTTTAATACACGCCATGCCGCGCACGAACAGACGCGGCCTTCACCGCCGCCCCATCAGGAACCCTCTGATATTATGGAAGAACTCTATATTGAGCTGGGCTGGATGCTGGTCAACGAACATGGACGCTACATCCCAGCTGATATTTTCGAGGTCACCTTCCATGAAGAGCTGCAGAACGGCATTAAACTTCCCTTTATCTCCGAACGCACGCATCATCCTGCGACACATGTACCGGTGGTCTGGATGAAAAAAATTAAAAAAAGCGGTCTGAAAAGCAGGAAAAAGACCGGCAAGGCGAGGAGTACTGCATACCTCAAAGAATCTCTGGAGGAAGTCGGCCTGTCGATGGAGGATTTATCCTTTTCCGAGTTGTTTGAGTTCAGTAAAGATATTGGTATGTCTATCGGAGTGAAGGTCTTAAAAACCCTGGTGGGAAGAAAATAACAGCGAAACTCTCATGATGGGACGATGAGCACTGCAAGCAGCCGAGCGAGATCAGTACAGGTCCAGCGCTCTGGAATGAGTAGTGCCATAAAGCCGTGCGCGTTCAAACGCAGTGAAGTCCGCATGAGACCTATGAGAATACAGAGGTATGAATCCGAACATTCATGTTCTGCCTGATGAGGTTGCTAATCATATCGCTGCCGGAGAAGTCATCGAGCGCCCGGCCTCGGCCGTCAAAGAGCTTATTGAGAATTCCATCGATGCCGGAGCGACGCAGATTGATGTCGAAATCGGGATCGGAGGAAAAGCGTATATTCGCATCAAAGATAACGGGCACGGCATGAGCCGGGACAATGCCCGGCTGGCATTCGAGCGCCATGCCACAAGCAAAATTTCCTCTACCAGGGATATTTCTGCAATTTCAACTCTCGGTTTCCGCGGAGAAGCTCTTCCCAGTATCGCCTCGGTCTCAAAGCTGAAGCTCTTGACCCGGTCCAGCGACGAAATCGCGGGAACCCGCATCGAAATTCACGGCGGCCACTGTATCAATATTGTTGACGCCGGTTCCAGCCCCGGCACCTATATCGAAGTCAACGATCTCTTTTATAAAACCCCGGCCCGTTTAAAATTTCTCAAATCCCCTGGTACGGAGATGGGCTATATCAACGGGATTATCAGCGATCAGGCCCTGGCGCATCCTGAGATCGGTTTCAGTGTGAAAAATAACGGGAAAGAGCAGCTTTCACTGCCTGCAGGCAGCAGCCTCGAACAGCGCGTCGCCGGCTTATTCGGACGGGATATTGTCCGCGAACTGGTCGAGATTCGTGATGTTGCCGGCAGTCTCGAAATTCGCGGGCTTATCGGCCTTCCTTCCTGCAATCGCGCAAGCCGGACCTATCAAAAAACCATTGTCAACGGCCGCCCGATCAAAGATAAAACGATTATTCACGCCATCCAGCAGGCCTACGATACACTCGTCCCCAAACGTCGCCATGCGGTCGTCTTTCTTTTTATCACCCTGCCTCTCCAGCTGGTGGACGTCAATGTCCATCCAGGCAAAACCGAAATTCGCTTTGTCCACTCCCAGTCGATTCATGAGCTGGTCGTAAAAAGCATCCGTAAAACCCTCAACGCAGCCCTCAACACACGATCACTTCCATCCTTTGGAACAGCCCCTGCGCCGGGCGACAATCCGGTGTTTACTCCGCAGAATGCTGCGTCCGATGATTCTCCCGCGAACTTCAGTCCGGGACGTCCGGAATCATCACAGAAACGCCTGCCGCTTACAGCCCGGACAAATTTTCAGCTCTCGCCCCCCGGAGACGGCAGCAGCAACGCTGTCACAGCAGCGTTTCGCCAGGAAGACACTGAACACTCCCCAACGTGCTGCAACGTGCAGCATCGGCCTGCAGCCGGTCCCTCACCGGCCTCCGAACAGCATCTGCCTCATCCTGTCACGGACGGCTATGCCCTGTTCGGGCGATTGAGACCGATCGGTCAGTTCGATGATACCTATATTCTGGCCCAGACGAACGAGGACCTCTATATTATCGACCAGCACGCAGCTCACGAGCGAGTCTACTACGAAAAATATAAAGCGCAGTTTCAGACCCAGGATTTTGAAGTTCAGCAACTTTTATTTCCAGTATCTCTCGAACTCTCGCACCGGGAACAGGCAATTCTTGAAGAACATCTGGACTCCTTACATGAACATGGCTTTGATCTGGAGCCTTTTGGCGGCACCACGTATCTGCTCAAAGCCGTACCAGCCCTTTTAGCGAAATCCGATTACAAAAAGCTCCTTTACGACATCATCGACCGTTATGAAGCACATAAAAGCAGCACCATCGAGCAAAAGATCGATCAGGTTTTGAAAGTCATGGCCTGTCATACAGCCATCAGAGCGCATCAGCGCTTACAGGATTCTCAGATTATCGCCCTGTTGAAACAAATGGACGAGCTGGCTCTGCCCTACACCTGTCCACATGGACGCCCGACTGCGATCAAAATCTCTCTCGGAGACCTGGAAAAAAAATTCGGCCGAATTGTCTAAACTTTTTTCAATTTTAATGTTGACAAATTTCCGGGGCCTTTGTAGACAAGCTTGTATTGACTGGACGCTTAGATCAGCGGTAGATCGCTGCCTTCACACGGCAGAAGTCACTGGTTCAAATCCAGTAGCGTCCATTAGTGCGATGCCCGACGCAGCAATGTGTGTGTCGGGCTTTTTTTATGCTGTTGACATTTTGGTAAATTTTTATGGGACGAATACTCGGTCTGGACGTAGGAGACAAAACAATCGGCATGGCTGTCAGCGATGAACTGAAATGGACCGCTCAGGCAGCAGGAAGCATACGCAGAGCAGGAAAGAAGACGGATTTTCCGGCTATTATCAATTTTGCACAAGAGAATCAGGTCGAAGAGATTGTGATCGGACTGCCGAAAAATATGGACAATAGTCTTGGCGAGCAGGCCAAAAAAGTGCTCACATTTTCACGACGCCTGCAAGGCCGTCTCGGGGCAGACGTCAAAGTGACCCTTTGGGATGAACGCCTCAGTAGCTCTGCTGCTGAGAAAACTCTTATCGCCGCGAATGTCACGCGAAAGAAACGTAAACATGTGATCGATACGATGGCGGCGGTGCTGATTCTGCAAGGCTACCTGGATTCTTTGTCCCCATAAAGAAAATTCTCCTGAGAAATATGCTGCCTTGCAGATTGCAGGTGTTCGCGATCCAGCGATATTCGCGATAACGTGCTTCAGGCAGAGCGCAGGGAGCATCCGTCGAAACGACATCGATACAGGGCCTCATTCTTGTGCATGTATTGTGTATCTCGGGCCGTTTTCAGGCTTTGTTCCAGTATCATACAGCAATTTTTCTTGTTTTTTGCCCCTCGAAAAGACATTTTTTTCTTGCATTCTTTTCAGGGCTGATCTAAGGTCTGAATATCCATAAAGTTGTATCCTCTTCCCCAAGATTTGTTAACCGCAGAATTCCAGGCGGAGGTATGAGTAATGATGATGTGTCGTTCCCTGAGATCTCACAACGGCTTTTCTCTTGTGAAGATACTGCTTCTTTTCGTTATGTTTGCCCTGGCGATTTTATACTACCTGCCCCACATTAATGGGACGACCCTGACAGTCGTCAACCAGATCGGCGATCGAGTGAAGGGCGTGGTCAATGATCTGAAAAGTAAAGTTATACTCATCAAGCATTCCTTTTCAAACAGCCTGGACTCACTACATGTCAAAGTCTCGCGCAAACTTGCCGATCTCCTGGATAAACTGAACCTGAAAAAACTCTCTAAGCAGATTAAAGGTGTGCAAGATGCCTGGGAGCGAGACATGTCCACCCTGCTCGAAGCGTCCCGAAGCCGAGGCTTCAACGTCTCGGAGATGCAAAAAATGTATGATGAATACAATGCTGGAGAACGAAGCTGGCGTCGTGTGGAATCATTTTACTGGGATGATATGCAGGCCCAAACCCAGAAAGCGGTTCAAAAAAGTTTCGAGCATTTTCTGGAACGTCCGATCGGATGCAGCGATTTCAGTCAAGAACTGAAAACGATCTGGGAAATCGGCGAACGCTTTAACGAAGGCTCATTTTCAGGCTACACGGAAGCAAAAGCGTTGAGCGACACTCTCTATAATCCTCGTTCAGTGGATTTTGTGACAGAACTTTTTGAATGGCTGCGCGTCGCAGGCCTCTATGCCTCTCCTCCCGGAGACTGGAGAAACGATTGGTTCATCAGGCAATTAATCACGGCTACCGCGACTGGCGAGAACGTGACACCGGATTATCCCGCGACGATCCAGATGATCACATCTCAGGTGGGGAATCATGAGGTGTATAGAATACTCGGAGATATTACCATCGCGGAGATCTACCTGAACTACAATCTGCTTCATGCTTCAATCCAGTATTATGAAGACGCAATCTCCAGCCTCTCAGCCATTGCGCGGCAAAAAGATGCGCGGCAACCATATTCCAGGTCCACACTCGGAATCCACATGGCCTTGGGATTATTACACGAACGGATGTGTAGTAACAGCGATCTTGCCAGCAAAGAATTCAAGGACGTCATTGCGATCGCCAGACGTCTGAACCTGCCCTGCAATCAGTACAACCAAGCGCACTATCATCTTGCAGTTCTCAATTTACAGATCCGCGAACGATCTACGATTCAGCCACAATTTACGCAAAACAAAGAACCGGTGTCTGTTACGGCGGAAGAACTTTTACAAGAAAAGCCTGCTGCTTCGCCTTCTGAGACAGCAGATGGTGTCATAACAGGCACAATTGGCGACGGACAGGTCGGTTCACGCGCCATGAGGCCCTCGACAGGAACACCCGACCCCGGGCGGAAAGAACATCCGCTCAGTGGGGGAACGCCCCCCGGCCCGCTAGTCACGCCGACCCCGTCGGATTATTATGCGCCGGGAGAAATCATACTTGGGACGATCCTGCCCGGGAAAAGTCAGCGGCGGCGAGAGCGTGATATTCGATTGCGGCCACGGCAAGAACTGGGCGGTTCGCTCAAAATGGAAACGTTCAAGCTGGAGCAGCTTTACGATCTTGGCAGCATTCCGGAAGATGCTGTACGGGAATTTGAACTGTACCTGAAATGTCAGAGCCGGGGAGAAGATACCGTGATCGCCCGCTATGTGCTGAGTAAATATTACGGCAGATAAGCCCGCCTCACATCAACAGCGACGTGTACGCTGAACGTCGCTGTTGGCGCCTAAAGCGACGTATCAGATGTCAATTCAGCACCTCAAGCTTTACTTGTTCAACTCCAGCGTCCAACAAATCAATTGTTTGTGCCGCCCGCGCAGAAAGATCGATAATACGCTCCGCTTTGAAGGGACCGCGATCGTTAATCCGTACAGAAACCTGCTTCCCGTTTGAAAGATTCGTCACACGAAGCTTTGTATCAAAGGGGAGTGTGCGATGTGCAGCCGTATATTGGGTCGGTTCGTAACGCTCACCGTTGGCGGTCAGGCGACCGTAAAAGCTATTATGGTAATAGCCGGCAACACCGATGACCGCTTTTAAAGGAGAGTCCACCGGGACGGCGGGCAGATTTTTGAGAGAGACGCTTGCTTCAGGCTCTTGCAGTACGACCATTTTCTGAGACGGAACGACCGATTGCCTGTGCGTAACGCCCGGCGCCATCTGTTGAAAGCCTTTGTGCTGCTTGCCTCGAACACAGCTTTTCACAAGCAGTATACAGCACAGCAAAAGCACAATACATGCGATTTGAATTTTCAGCAAACGTCTATAAACAGGATTTCTCTTCACCCTGAGGCCCCGTATTCTGAAAGATCGTGCTTAAATATGAATGCGTCCTTGAATACACATTTCATGAAAAACGTATTTTTGCCAGCAGTGCGGAAAAAGTCAAGAGAAAATCGGCTGGGGCATCTATGAGAATCTGCAACGGCTTTTCACGTTCCGTGTGTCTGGCAGATGATCTGTTTACACGACGTATATGAAAACCGGGGATGATATTATGGCCGAAAAGATCTTTCCCTGTAGGCAATGCGGGGCATCAGTACGCTACAAGGCTGGCACGAATTCTTTGCTTTGTCCCTATTGTGGAACGGAAAATGAGATTAGCGTCGATCGTTCGATTGCCATTGAAGAACAGGACTTTCACGAGTATCTTCGACATGCTGCGTCAAACGCAGACACTGTCGATCATATTGTCGTTACGTGTCAGTCATGCGGAGCCGAAACGACGTTTGATGATAATATTGTCGCCTCAGCCTGCCCTTTTTGCGGCACTGACATTGTTGCTCAACAGCATTCTGTGAAAAAGCTGAAGCCGCAATCGTTATTGCCGTTTCAAATCGATAAGGAAACGTCGGCCGCACAGTTCAAGCACTGGTTGGCATCACGATGGTTCATACCTGATAAGGTCAAAAGATTCGCCCGCAGAGGAGGGGTGAAAGGAATCTACTCTCCCTATTGGACCTATGATGCTGTAACAACGACCGATTACACGGGAGAGCGCGGCGAATATTATTATGTCACCGAACGCTACACTGCCATGGAATCCGGAAGAAATGTGACCAAAGAGCGCGTTGTCAGAAAAACCAGGTGGCATCCGGCTCGTGGAACCGTTCGAAACGTGTTTAATGATGTAATCGTCGCAGGGAGTGAAAATATTCCCAAAAAATTAAGTGATCGGCTCGTTCCCTGGGATCTTGAAAATCTGGTACCCTATACCGAAGAATACCTGAGCGGCTTCCTCGTGGAAAGCTACACCATCAATGTCGAACACGGCTTTGAAGACGCCAGGAACAAAATGGAACCAACTATTCTGGCGACCATTTACGAAGATATTGGCGGTGATGAGCAACGAATCACGCGGCTGAATACGCAGTATGCTGACGTCACCTTTAAACACCTTCTGCTGCCGGTCTGGTTCGGAGCCTATCGCTTTCGAGAAAAAGTCTTCCAATACATTGTGAATGCCCGAACCGGCGAGGTACAAGGTGAACGCCCGTGGTCATGGGTAAAAATTACACTCGCAGCGCTCGCCGGACTGCTTATTGCAGGCGGAATCTACATCTTGCAGCACACTGTACACTGATAAAGCATCATAGCGTATCTCACAGGCGAACAGACACATTTTCAGAGCACGGTCAGGATTTCGAGAGCTGTTTCGTGTTCGGCGTTGGCCGCTTGAATGGCATCTTCAGAACCCAGGACAACGACATCGCCCTGATCGCTCACGCGCTCCAGGACTTCCGCAAAATCTTTAAAATCCTGCACTGTTGTACTGAGGACCTCATCACGAATGTTCTGATGAAATTCATCGTTTTCTCCAAGCAGGTAACGAACCATTGAGCTATAGCCTTTGGCATCAGGCAGCTGATAATCGTCGATCTGACCGATTGCGCCGATAATAGTTTTAGTCAGCTCCTCATCGTCCAGCGTCGTATCCTGCAGAAACTTGGCTGTCAGATCGTAATTTTCCAGCGTTTTCAGCAGATTGGGATCGCGGTAAGACAGATAGCTGAAAAGCCCGGAACGTCGATTGAACGAGCAGAATCCCCCATACGCTCCACCCTGCACCCGCACTTTCTCCCAGAGCCAGGAGCTACGCAGATACTGCGTGATCACCGCGCTCGAGCCATGATACGTATAGCCGTTTTTGTAAAGATTTGCGCCTTTGGCCACAAAATTCACCTGAGCCGGAATGGTCAGCCCTTCATGGGAGCTAAAAGGCTGAGGCTTCCATTCGGCGCGCGTCAATTCAGCGGCAGGAAATTCGCTCAATACCGCCCGTAATGTTGGCTGGAGATGTTCCCAGTTGTCTCCATCCAGGGTGACATTACAAACAAGCGCACTGCGGTTAATCACAATCCGACGGACTTCTTCCAATTTTTCCAGGACTAGCGGCCAATCCTCCTCAATGTCTGAAGCCAATTTTCGAATAAAAAAGAGCGATGAAACGCCGCTGCTTTGCTCGGAGAACCAGGCGGATTCATGGAAATGGGCCCCCAGACGAGTACGGGCCGAAACATGGCCGGAGGGAACCAGACCGGACTCTTTCCGGGCTTTTGTTTCCAGCACGATCTGCTTCACGCGTTCCCGATTATCGAGCGTGACGTTCAAAAGTACATCCCGCATAAGTCCAAGCAGATCTTCGACTTGATTCATCGTCGCTTTCCCGTGTAAAAAGAGCCAGGCGCCGCTCTTGCTCGAGCCCTGAAAGGCGGCGTTGAGAAATGAAGGCCAGATCCCGCCGGTTGTGCGGCCGATTCGTTGTGAGAGTTTCACAAAATCTTCGCTGCGGGTGCCAAGTTTCACCAGGGCGTTCCCAAAAAGAGCTGCGTATGGCAGCAGGTCCTGCGGCAGGGTATGCAGGTCGAAGCCCAGATCGAGGTAGAGGATGCCGTTCGTAAACAGATCGTGATACAGAATCTCGCTATCATCGTGCTTGAAGACGTCCAACGGTATCTGTCGGCCCTTTTTCTCCAAATCCGCCAGAGTCAGCCCCGGCAATTTCGCCAGAACTTCGGGAGCATCGGGAGTCTCCTGCCAACGTTTCAACTCACGCGTTCGTTCGACAAGTGCGTCCAGCTCTTGGGGCGTCATGACAGCTTTCGCCTCTGCCAACCTCGCCTCTTCATTGATTGTACGGATGTTTTCGATTGCAGGATCGGGTTTCAGTAAGACAGTACAGCGGTGCGGATTCTCGAGCAGATACGTTTGAATCATGGATTCAAAGAACTGCTGCTCATTCCTGATCTGCTGTTTTACTGCGCGCAAAGGCTCTTCAAACGCTAAAGGCGCAATCGGGTCCTTGCCGTGCAGCCACGTAGTCAGTGAGGCAAAAAACAGCGAAAGACCACGCGGAAAGCTGCCGGTATTCTGCTCTCGCAAGTGGAATTCAATGGTATTTACGGCTGCCTCGATTGTATCGGGATCGATCCCTGTTAGTACCAGCTCGTTCAAGGTCTCCTGGATCAAACCTTCGACGGTTTCAGCATCTTCAACGGCAATTCCTGTCAGCCCGGTGGAAAAATATAATTGCCGCAATGAATCATGCAAACCGCCGCCGATGAGGTCCTCACCCAGGCCGGAGTTGATCAACGCTCTCCGCAGCGGAGAAGCCTGCGTACCGACCAGGATATACCCCAGCATAGCACATGCCAGATCTCTCTGCGGATCGCCGCTTTCCGGGAACAGCCAATTCACCGTCATCATCCCTTTTTTCTCCGCGTCTCTTGCTTCAGCAACATGATAGGAAAACGTCAGTTCAGCAGGCTTTTCAAAAGGTTCTTGCAGACAAATTTCAGGTGAAGGCGTTGAGATCTCGAAATCCCTCAGACGGGAATCAAGGAAGCGCAGACGTTCTTCGGGATCGTCATTGCCGTAGAAAAAAATCCGGGAATTGGACGGATGATAATAGCGCGTATGAAAGTCTTTAAATTGTTTATAGCTCAAGTTCGGGATCTCGTCTGGATCGCCTCCGGATTCCAAGCCGTACACATTGTCCGGAAAAAGCGAATGCTGAGAATAGCGATACAGCAGACTGTCGGGTGAAGAAAATGCGCCTTTCATTTCATTGAACACCACGCCTTTGAGGCGCAGCGCCTGAGCAGGATCGTCAAGTTCGTAGTGCCAGCCTTCCTGCTCAAAAATACGGCGGCTGATGCAGGGATAGAAAACAGCATCAAGATATACATCAATTAAATTGTAGAAGTCCTTCAGATTCTGGCTTGCCAGCGGATATACGGTTTTATCGGGAAAGGTAAAGGCGTTTAAAAAGGTGTTCAGAGAACCTTTTAAGAGCTCCACAAACGGTTCTTTGAGCGGATATTTTCGAGAGCCGCAGAGCACTGAATGCTCCAGGATATGTGGCAGGCCGCTGGAATCATCCGGCGGTGTACGAAAGCTGATGCCAAAAACCTTGTTGTCGTCACTATTTTCTAAAGAGAGCAGTTCAGCGCCGCTTTTAAGATGTGTAAAGTGGGTCGCTTTTGTCTTGATTTCAGGAATCTCCCGTATCTGAATCACCTCAAATCCATGTATTCTTGCCATACGCTTCCTTCATGTCTGCGAACAATGTTCTGTGTATCCTGCAGGGGCACAGCTGCCGGGTAACGCACACGTTTTTCGCCTTTTTCAGCGATATTGCCGCTTGCCGAAGACAATGGTACCAAGACGAATCATGCTTGCGCCTTCCTCAATGGCGACCTGATAGGAATCTGACATCCCCATTGACAGGGTCTTCAGCGAAACATTTGGAATGTCAAGCAGCGCGAGTCGATCGTAAATCTTTCTGGCCTGACGAAAATAGGGACGGCTCTCCTCGGGATCGGGCGAAAAGACTCCCATAGTCATCAGACCTTCCAAACGCACATTGTCCAATCTGGCGATTTCCCGCACCAGTCGCTCAATAGCGTCATATTCCGGAGGCATCCCGGACTTTGAATCTTCACTGCCGATATTCACCTCAACATATATCGGCACCACTTTAGCAATACGAGCTGCCCGCGCATCGATTGCTTTTGCGCTGTCAAGAGAGTCAACGGTCTGGAACAGATCAAAAATCGACAGCGCCTTATTAATCTTATTTTTCTGTAACGAGCCGATTAAATGCCACTCAAGTTCACGGGCACGTTCTCCAAGAGCCGTCAACATTTTTTCAGCTTCCTGCACATAATTTTCGCCAATGTGCTCAGCTCCGGCATCGATCGCTTCAAGCACTTCTTCAACACTTCGGGTTTTGGCGGCAAGCACAATTGTCACATGATCGGGGACTTCCCCGCGTATTCTCTGATAATTTTCTCTAATACTCATTCCTCTGCCCTCATCCATGTTCTCTTGACAAAACTCTTTCCTCGCAATTACGACGGATCAGCTCTTCTGAAGATATCTCTCGACGAGCCCGCGAAAAAGTCAAGGACTCTTTCGCCAGGAAGATGAGAGAAAAGCAGAGAATATGAAAACAAGAGGTTGCCGTCCCGATATCATCCCTTTATCCAACATGCTTCAAGACAACGCATTGCTGCTGGTGGGGGCGGCAAGGTGTGCGTTTCAAGCCGATCGTAGCCTTCCTTAGCCATCGGTGCCCTCCTAGGCAGCGTTACATGACCTGAGACATCAGTCTTTCAGGTGATATTTCTGAATGCGGTATTGCAGGGTTTTATAGCTGATACCCAATAATTCTGAAGCACGTTTGATGCTCCAGTTACTTTTCTTCAAAGCCGACTCGATCAGACTGCGTTCGAGATGCTCCAGTGAGATCCCTTCGTCAGGGATCCTGAAATTCCTGATGTCCTGCGGGGCTGGAGGAGAAACTGCCTCCTGGAGTTTTTCTGGCAGAGTCTCGATTTCGATGCGATCGTGATCGGAGAGAATGACACTGCGTTCAATCACCGATTCCAGCTCACGCACGTTGCCTTCCCATCGATAATCCATCAGGCGTTTCGTCACATTCGAGGCGATGCTCTGGATCGCTTTGCCGTGTTTGGCATTGTATTTTGTGAGAAAATGCTGCGCCAGATAACTAATATCTTCCCTGCGCGCGCGTAAAGGAGGTAAATAGATCGGGACGACGTTCAGACGATAGTACAGATCCTGTCGAAAACGCCCTTCCTTGACTTCTTCCTCAAGTTCTTTGTTGGTGGCAGCCAGCAGGCGTACGTTGACTCTAATGGTCTGTGTGCCACCGACCCGTTGAAATTCGCCCTCCTGAAGCACCCGCAGCAACTTGGCTTGCAGCGTGATGTCGAGGTCTCCGATCTCATCAAGAAAGAGAGTGCTGTTGTCAGCCTCCTCAAACAGGCCTTTCTTCTGACTGTGTGCGCCGGTAAAAGCGCCTTTTTCATGGCCGAACATTTCACTTTCCAGCAAACTGTCGGGGATGGCGGCGCAATTGACCGCCAGAAAACGCCGATCCTTACGCTTGCTGTGATAGTGCAGGGCTCGCGCGACCAGCTCTTTGCCAGTACCGCTTTCACCGTAAATAATGACCGTTGATTCGCTCGGGGCGATTTTTTCGATCATTTTAAAGACGTCTTGCATTTTAGGAGAGCGGCCGATGATGTTATGAAAATCGTGGCGTTCTTGAAGTTCCTGCCGCAGCGATCGATTTTCATCGCTCAGTTTTTTACGGCTCAGAGCCCGTTCGACCACCAGCGTTAACTGCTCCTTGCCGAGCGGTTTTGCGAGATAATCGTAGGCTCCTTTTTTAACGGCATCAACCGCGGACTCCAGGGACCCATAAGCTGTCACAACGACAACAACGATCTCCGGATCGCAGTCCTTAATGTGTTCTAAGAGTTCGACCCCATCCATGCCGGGCATACGTAAATCCGTCAAAACCACATCAACCGGATCGTGTTTGATATACTCCAGAGCGTCGACCCCCGACCCGACCACAATGACTTCACAGCCGCGATCTTCAAGAATATCGCGCACGATTTCGCGTTGAATCGCTTCATCATCGACAATGAGAATTTTTCCTTCCATACTTATGCTCCCTCTGCGATCGGCAGCAACAGGGTGATCGTCGTCCCATGTCCTTCTTCACTCTTGACATCAATCGTACCGCGATGATCTTCGATTACGCGGTTGACAATCGAAAGCCCAAGACCGGTCCCTTCTTCTTTTGTGGTAAAATAGGGCTGAAAGATGCTTTCCTGATGCTGTGTTGGAATCCCTGGTCCTGTATCTGTAAAACTGATCCGGCACAACGGGCCGTGTGTCTTCTGATCGTCTGCACAAGTGTCGGCTTTCACACATAAACGCCCACCTTCTTCCATCGCCTGAATGGCATTGAGACTAATGTTCAGATAGGCGGTTTTCATCAAGCCTTCGTCAGCCCGGATGTTCAGGTCGTCTGACTCAATGTCAAGGTAAAAGTCTATGCCGCGCTGCGCTGCCTCATTTTCAAGCAGTTGAACGATTTGCTGCAAGAGCGGCTGAAGCGGAATAACTTTCATATCGGGATGTAAAGGACGTGAGACCTGTAAAAAGTCAGACACCAGCTTGTTCAAGCGCTGTAACTCAGTTTTGATATTCGTCACATACGTATCGAATTTTTGCTGCCGACGGGCCTCCTGTGGTGAAAAACGATCGCGCAGGTGATCGACAATCAGGCTGATTGAGTTGAGCGGGTTCCGGATTTCGTGCGCCAGTCTGGCCCCCAGCTCGCCCAGGGCAGCCATGTGTTCGGAGCGATGCACCCGCTGTTCGAGAGCTTTATGTTCCTGGAGCTTTGCAGCCATTTCATTAAAGCCCGAGATCAAAATTTGCAGTTCGCCGCCGCCGCTGCTGTTGACGCGAGTATGAAAATTTCCCTCTGCCACGGCTTTTGACGCAGCAACGAGTTGCTCAATTGGTTTGGTAAAGCGATTCACAGTGAACACTGCAATTGCAGTGCCGGCAATAAAAATAATGCCGATCCATACGATGTTGGAATATTTAGCTTTTTTGATCAGATATTCCAGATCGTTCATGATCAGGACAATATTGATATAGCCGCGCTTCATCCCATTTTCATACACCGGAAAGGTGACATCATACGTATTGATATGCTTTTTCAGCAGGCGATCCCAAATGTTATCGCCAGCGCGATTGACCCGGATATCTTCAAGCTCTTTCAGCGAGAGTCCTACGTCTTCCGGGGTTGAACTGGCGATGACCGTATGATGCAGATCGAGCAGGGAAACCTGTACCGCGCGGCCCCCCTGTCCCATTCGCAGCAGCAGATTATGCTGGAGAGTCCTCTGAGCGCTTCGAGTCAGAAATTGCTGGATTTCAAGGACATTCCCAACGTTCTCAAGCGATTTGACATGCTGAACAACTTGCTGCAGCAGTTCGGCTTCACCGCGATCGAAAATAGTATATGACACAAGAAACGTCGCTCCTAAAATGAGAACCATCAATCCGATCAGTTTTGTTTTGAGTGACATATTCTGTGTGTGCGGCATAAAGGATGAGCCGTCAGGCAGTTCAGCACTGCCTGACGGCGGAGGTTGAGTAATCTCCTTTGGGGAGATCCTGCTTTATTCTGCGCTGACGACGACAAAGAGGGTGTTTCCGCCTCGTTGAATCAGAGCCAGAAAACTTTTCTCATCGCCGAGTCTTTTCATCGCATCATTATAGTCCTCAATCGAGTGAAGCGGCTTTTTATTGATCTCTTTGATCAGGTCACCGCGCCGTAAACCAGCCTCAGAGGCCGGACTGTGCGGCTCGACATTCGAGATAACGACTCCGTCCTCACCGATGTAGCCAAGCTTATTAGCAACGTTGTCCGTCAATTCCTGTACGCTCAGTCCAAATCTTGCTGCGGTTTCGCTCGGTGCTTCAGCTGTAATCTGGCTGTCGCCAGGCTGTTCACCGAGAAGCACGTTGATGGTTTTCTTTTTACCGTTCCGAATAACGACGACATCGACTTTCTTCTGCACTGCGGTCCTGGCGACGATGTTCTTCAAGCTGTTCGGCCCGTCAATCGCCTGCCCATCAAATGTGATAATCACGTCGCCGCGTTCGAGTCCGGCTTTCTCGGCCGGGCTGCCTTTCAACACGTCACCGACCAGAGTACCGGTGGTGTCCTCCAGATCGAAGCCTTTCGCGATTTCAGGCGTCACAGCCTGAATCATGACCCCAAGCCATCCCCGAACGACCTTTCCATCTTTGATCAGGCTGTGTTGAATCGATTTGGCCATGTCGATTGGAATGGCAAAGCCGATGCCCTGATAACCGCCGCTGCGGCTGAAAATCGCCGTATTGATCCCGATGACCTGCCCGTAAATATTTACCAGAGGACCGCCGCTGTTTCCAGGGTTAATCGCAGCATCGGTCTGAATGAAATCTTCATAATCGTTGATCCCGATGTTCGAGCGTCCTTCAGCGCTGATAATACCAGCCGTCACCGTCTGAGATAAGCCAAAGGGCGTACCGATCGCGATCGCCCAGTCACCCACTTCGAGTTCATCCGAGCTACCGAGTGTAACTGTCGGGAGATCATCGCCATCAATTTTAATCACGGCAACATCAGTCTTAGGATCGGTTCCAATAATCTTGGCATCAAATTCGCGCTTATCGGCAAGTGTGACTTTGATGATATCAGCATTTTCCACAACGTGATTGTTTGTAAGAATGTATCCGTCGTCACTCGTGATAAATCCTGAACCAAGTCCCTGACGTTTAAATTCCCGATTCTGGGGGATATCACCAAAAAAGCGCCGCATGAAGTCGTCGCCCCAAAATTCATGAAAGTGCTGGGTGCCCCGAGCCTGATTTCTCACTGTCTGTTCAGTACTGATATACACGACGGCCGGACCGACATCTTTCACAATATCCCGAAAGGTTTGACTCAAACTTTCGAGACCTTTGCGCATGTCGGACTCAGCGTGGATATGTTCCTGAACACTGAATGTCGTGAAAAACAGCGCACACACTACCAGGCCGACCGTGATAAACAGATTTTTGTTTTGTAAGCGCAATGCGTTGATCGTTTTCATAAAAATCAATCTCCTCTATGACTCTGAAAAATCGTAGTCCCGATCCCCTGCTAACTGATTACACGTATGCGTGTGTCCGGATCTGCGATTTTTAGAAACGCCGTAACTTGCTGCGGCATCTCTTCTGTTAATAAATATGCTTCAAGCACTCTGCTCTCTTCCGGCAAATCCTTTTCCATGACTTGTCCGCGGACTCTTTTTTATGACGACATCATGGTGCAGGATCCTGATGTATTACATCATACAAAGACCGTGCCATGTGAGACAGGTAGAACGCTGTCAAGGCGCAATCACTCGTTTTCATGGAGTTTTCTGTAAGCGGCAGCTTGACAGACACGAAACCTACACAAGACCTCATATCAGGTATTTCTATCTGCGATCCTGAGACATTTATCATGCAAGTTATTGAATATCAGGATGATATGGTTTTTACGCCCGAATCTCAGCGTACCCCATTTACGGCATTAGCCTTCTCACAAAATGGATGAATCAGCCGTCTAGCGGACCGTATCCGTCTTCCTAAAGAAAAAAAGCAGGTTAAACTTGACACATAAAGATGAAAATTTTAAGTAGGATTTTTATAGACACGCGTTTAAAGAATGTCTCTCCAGTAAGAAGACGCCCAACAGGAATACGACAATGCCAGTGTACACAAAATGGAATGCTGTTGATGACATGTTTGGGCTGAACGAAACGCTTGACTGCGTGATAGAACTTGTAAAAGAAATCGTTCCCCGCCGGAAATTGGATTCTTATTCAAGCTGGATTCCGGCAGCCGATATGTATGAAACCGAATCGGCCGTGATACTCCATGTTGAACTGACGGGCATCGATAAAGAGGCGCTGGAGCTTAGCTATCAGGAAGGATATCTTGTGCTCAGGGGTCGGCGCTCGTTCAGTCCGGAAATGCAATCGGCGAAAATTCTCAGAATCGAACGAATGTACGGTGCCTTTCAACGGACCTTTTTGATTCCGACAGCCATCGACTCTCAACTTAGTACTGCTTCTTACGAGAACGGATTGTTATATATTCGCTTAGTAAAACGCCAGAAAGGCCAAGACGCGCACGTCAACGTGCCGATTACTTTTACATAAAGACGAAGGAAGGAGTTTGAAAGACGCTATGGAACAATTGCTGGATGCCTTAAATGGTTCATCGCATGAAGAACAGACGAATAGTATTCCCGAAGAGATTCCTGTACTACCGTTACGGAATGCCGTAATCTATCCCTATCTTTCCATGCCGATCGCGGTCTCCAGACCAGAGTCGATGAAGTTGATCGAGGAAACTCTCTCTGGTCAAAAGCTGTTTGGTGTGGTCGCTCAAAAAGATTCTGATGTTGAGGAACCCGAACCAGATGATTTGTATGGCGTCGGTACAGTCGTCAAACTCCTTAAAATGATTCGAACACCTGAAGGAGAGATGTATGTCCTCGCCCAGGGGGTTGCCCGGATGGAAATTTACGACTACCCCCAGAAGAAACCCTTTTATATTGGAAAGATCAGTACCTTAGACGATATTGTAGAAGACGAAAACGATAAGGAACTGATTGCAACGATTAAAAATCTGCGCGACTTGTTCAATTCCGTCGCACAGTTGGCATATAACATCTCAAATGAGGTGTTGACCATGATCCTGAACGTCGAGGATCCCGGAACCCTGGCAGATATGATTGCGGAAAACCCGAGCTTCTCGCTGCAGGAGCGCCAGGAACTGCTCGAAACCCTTGATGTGAAAATCCGCCTGCAGCGTGTAACCGTCTTATTGAACAGAGAAAAAGAAATCCTCGAACTCAGCCGGGAAATTCAATCGCAGGTGCAAAGTGAGATGGACAAATCGCAACGAGAATATTACCTGCGAGAGCAATTGAAAGCCATTCAAAAAGAACTGGGAGAAGGGGACCAGCAGACGATCGAAATCGAAGAACTACGCAAGCAGATCAAAAACACCAATATGCCCGAGGAAGTGCGGGAGGTCGCGAATAAAGAACTGAACCGCCTCTCCAAAATGCACCCGTCTGCGGGCGAATATACGGTGTCACGCACCTACCTCGACTGGATTCTCGATCTGCCCTGGGAAGAGAACACCAAAGATAATCTGAATGTCAAAGGTGCTGAAAAAATTTTAGAAAAAGACCATTACGGCCTGAAGAACGTTAAAAAACGTATTCTGGAATATCTGGCAGTCCGTCAGCTTACAAAAGAACCGAAAGGCCCAATTTTGTGCTTTGTCGGACCTCCTGGCGTAGGAAAAACTTCTTTAGGACGTTCGATCGCGAAAGCGTTGAATCGGAAATTCGTACGAATTTCCCTGGGAGGGATTCGGGATGAGGCTGAAATCCGGGGACACCGGAGGACGTATGTCGGTGCGTTGCCCGGTCGCGTGATCCAGGGGTTGAAAAAGGCCGGCTCAAATAATCCGGTGTTTATGCTGGATGAGATAGATAAAGTGGGCAGCGATTTTCGCGGCGATCCGGCATCAGCACTGCTGGAAGTCCTGGATCCCGAACAAAATGTCAGCTTTTCCGATCATTACCTGGAACTCGACTTTGACCTGTCAAAAGTGATGTTCATTACCACCGCGAATGTCCTTTCGACGATCCCTTCGCCTTTATTAGACCGGATGGAAGTGATTGAGATCAGCGGCTATACCGAAGAAGAAAAAATCATGATCGCCAAGAACTATCTGATTCCCCGACAGTTAAAGGCCAACGGTCTGATACGCAAACAATTGACGATCGATAAAACTGCGCTGAAAACGCTGATCCACTCCTATACCAGAGAAGCTGGTCTGCGCAACCTCGAGCGTGAGATATCTTCGATCTGCCGGGGCGTTGCCAAAGAGGTGGTCGATGGCTTAAAAAAACCGGTCCGTGTCTCCTCAAAAACCGTCCCAAAGTATCTTGGGCCGATCAAATTTTTCCCGGAGATCGCCGAGCGAACGGCTCAGACCGGTGTGGCAACCGGTTTGGCCTGGACACCGGTTGGAGGCGATATTTTGTTTGTTGAGGCGTCAAAAATGAAAGGCAAGGAACGCATGACCTTGACCGGGCAGCTGGGAGACGTCATGAAAGAATCAGCAGAAATTGCGTTGAGCTATGTCCGCTCGAAAGTGCGCGAACTAGGCATCCCGGAAAACTTTCAGGAAGAGACGGATATTCACATTCATGTGCCTTCCGGGGCAATCCCCAAAGACGGTCCTTCAGCAGGTGTCACGATCTATACGGCACTGGTCTCGCTGTTCACAGAGAAGCCGATTCGTAATGACCTGGCAATGACTGGCGAAATCACACTACGCGGGCTGGTGCTGCCGGTCGGCGGCATTAAAGAAAAAGTGCTGGCTGCCAGAAGCGCCGGCGTCAAACATGTGATGCTGCCGGCAAAAAATGAGAAAGATTTAGAAGATTTATCTGAAAATGTCAGAAATGAACTTTTGTTTCATTTTGTCAATCACATGGATGACGTGATTGAATTTGCCTTGAGTAGTAAAAGCAAAAAAGTTACGAAAA
This sequence comes from candidate division KSB3 bacterium, assembly GCA_002748425.1. GTDB lineage: Bacteria > Moduliflexota > Moduliflexia > Moduliflexales > Moduliflexaceae. Next base: position 91,685 of record PDSJ01000021.1, read on the forward strand.
CTTCAGGAACGAGATTGTGAGTGCATAAAGGGAGGAAAGAGCGATGTGTACACAGAAAGGGCTTCGGTATTATCTTTCAGGCTGTATCATACTACTTCTGCTTGCAGCCTTTGCTGATAACTCGCACGCTGCGGCAGACCAAGGTCAGGTTCTGCTGGATCTGCAGGAACAGATCATCGCGTTCCGCAAAGAGTTCAAACAACGCAGTGCCCAGGCTCAAGAAGATCGCAACGCCGTGTATGAGAATATCCGCCAGAAATTCAGCAACCTGAACGAGGCCCAAAACTCTCTTAATGACCGTGAGCCTGAGTTATCAGCGCAGCTCGAAAAAATTCAACCCATGCTGGAACAATATGGCGAACAGATTGAAACACTCGAAGCGATGCTGGCAACGATGGAGAGCAGCATGCAGAGACGTCTGGATGAGTTTGAAGCTCAACTCCTGACTCAAGGGTCTTCTGCTTCAGGACGCCCCGAAAGGCAGAGCATGTCTGTCGGTCCGCGCCAGACAATGGACGCTGGAAACGAGGACGGACAAGTCAGCGAAGAGGACGATGCCGGAGGAGATTCTCTCAATCTCTCCGAAGGGGAATTGTTCCGGCTTGCGTATCGTTTTTATACGCAAAACGATTATGATGTTGCCATTGGCGGCTTCCAGAAATATCTGAATGATTTCCCCCAGGGGCAACTCGCCGGGCCTGCGCAATACTGGATTGCCGAATCATTTCTGAAGCTGGAAGACTTCGAAATCGCCCGGCAGGAGTTTGAGCGTTTGATCGCCAACTATCCAAGGGATAATAAAGTGCCAGATGCCCATTACGGCATTGGCGTGGCCTTGCAGAAGCTCGGCCATGAGGCCGAATCACAAGCCAAATTTCAGTATGTCCTGGATCATTTCAGTGGCAGCATTGCAGCGGAAAGAGTTCAGCGTCAATTAAAAAATCAGCGGACAACGCCGACGCAGACAGCACCTTGAGGGCCGATCCCATACAGAATGCGTGCAGAGCGCCAGAGAAGCGAATGCAGGATCAGAGAACTTCAGCGACAGCCTTCATCAAGTACACGTGAAAATTCTGACAATTAGTGATACTGTCGAGCGCAGGTTATACAGCATTGCTGCCAAAGAGCGTTTTCCAGACATCGAACTGATTCTGTCCTGCGGCGATCTGCCGTTTTATTACCTTGAATTTCTGGTCACGCTCTTTAACGTTCCACTGTTCTACGTTCACGGCAACCACCATAGCAGGCCCATGTTGACGGCTGACGGCGGGGAAGTCGTTCAGCCGGGCGGCTGTGTCAATCTCGATCATCGTATCGTTTCTTTCCACGACGTGCTGATCGGCGGCCTTGAGGGATGTATGCGCTATAATAACGGTCCACAGCAATACACCGAAGGTCAAATGTGGTGGAAAATGCAGCAGTTGAAACCCTCCCTGTTCCGTAACAAACTCTTTCGGAAACGTGCTGTCGATATTTTCATTACTCACGCCCCCCCCTCAGGCATTCACGATAAGCCGGATCTCTGCCATCGCGGTTTCAAAGTGTTCCGGCACTTCATCGAACGCTACGAACCGCGTTATTTCATTCATGGGCATGTCCACCTGTACAGCCTCAGGGACACCTGGAAGAGTACATATCACCGCACCAGCGTGATCAACACCTACGGCTATCGAATCCTCGATATCTAGGTCCAGCGCGTACACTGCTTTTCCCAGAGTCCTTTGCAGCCATAAAGTGCGATGAGAGATTAATATTTCTTGACACGCTCTTTTGCACTTGTCAGATTTATTGTCTTGACGAAATCAGCTGGATGCATCATGCTGTTTGTGTTTGTACTCACGACTATCACAGCATCCGGCAGCGATAGTGACAGACAGCATTGACTGTCGAGTGGAAAAAGCTTTGCGACACGGCAAGGCCCAACATGAACTTACATGATCAAAACGTTACAGTCGCTTTTTCACGTTTTTCTTTGTGTGTTGCTTGTTCTGCTCAGTTCTTGCGCAGGCAAACAAAGAACGCAGATTCCTGAAACAAACCCGCTGGGGCAGGACAGTATTATCCTGATGGAAAAGCTTCCCCGCGAGCGGATCGCCACTCCAAGCGCATATTATTTTTATCAGCTCGGAACACTCGCCGCCGGTTTTCATCAGCTCGATGAAGCTGTGAGTTTTTATGAACGCGCCATTCAAATCGATAAAGACTCAACTTTTCTTCGGATAGAACTGGCTCGCCTGCACCTTAACAACGGGCTTGATAATAAAGCTGAAGAACTGGTCAACGAAGTTCTCAGCCTCAATCCTTCTGATCTTGAAGCATTGATTACTCTCGGCAGTATATATGCTGGTCAGCAGAACTATGACAAGGCAGTTGAGGCGTATGAACGCGTACTGGAACTGGCTCCGGATTACAGCAATGCGTATCTTTTCCTGGCAGATATTTATCTCCGCCAGGAACGAAATGATTTGGTCGTAGAAACCTTAGAGCGTCTGCTGAGCGTGAAGCCGGACTCCGTCACTGGTCTTTATCATCTGGGCAGAAGCTATCTTGAGCTTGAAGCCTATGACAAGGCGGCTCAGGCTTTTGAACAGGCGATCGAAATCAGCCCAGATGATTTTCAGACTCACTCGGCACTGGCCCTGACCTATGAATTGCAGAAAAATTATACAAAAGCACTTACGTTGTACGAAAAAATGATACGCTTAAAGCCGGGAGACGGACGCTTAATCGAACAGTTGATGAAACTGCATTTGTACCTGAAACATTATCAGCTTGCCCTGAATTATGCCCAGCAACTTGAGCAACTTTTCCCTGAGAGCGATCAGCTTGATTTGCAAATCGGGATGATCAATTATGAGTTAGAGCAGTATGACGCTGCCCAGGAACGTTTACAGAGGTATTTGGACACCCATCCTCATAACACTGATGCCTTAAATTATCTGGCGCTGACAGCCGAACGTCAGGAAAATTATGAGCAGGCCCTCAGACACTGGCAAGAGTCCATCGAGATCGACCCTGGCTCTTTTGAAGCGCGTTCGCAGAAAGGTCTGTTACTGAATCGTCTGAAACGTTATGATGATGCGATGACAGTATTCCAGGAAAACCGGAAGCTCTTCCCAGACGAAGCAGAGTCTTACCTCTTTCTGGGTTTTGCGTATAATCGCCAAAAAGATTATCAGGCAGCGCTTGAAGTCTTCGATGCCGGTCTGAAAAAGGCGGCTGAACATGTCGCTCTCAACTTTTATCGTGGCGTAGCGCTGGAACGTTTAGGAGAATTTGAAAAGGCTGTCGCGGCCTTCACGTATGTCACTGAATTACAAAACGATCATGCCAATGCCTATAATTATATCGGCTATATGCTGGCGGAGCGCGGGATTCGGCTGGACGAGGCGCAGAAGGCGGTCGAACATGCGCTGAAACTTGAGCCGGAAAACGGCGCTTTTCTCGACAGTCTGGGCTGGGTGTTTTTTCAGAAAGGTCTCTTTGATAAGGCGATTCAATACCTGGAAAAAGCTCTGAAGTTTTTGGACAACGATCCGGTGATTTACGAACATCTGGGAGATGCGTACCGTAAAAAAGGCAATCCGCAGAAAGCCTGTGAATCTTACGGGAAATCCCTGGAACTAAAGGAGCAAGAAGACGTTCGAAAAAAATATGAGGATTTGAAAACAGACCTGAAACACCATATCAACGCAGATGGTCTGAATGCAGACTGAAAACGCGAATTGTCATTGAATGGCGAAGCGTTGCATCGCCGAATAATGAACTAACGCAGAGTATACACACATGTTACGGTGTGTTGACTATGAGAACAGATCCGCTGAAAAAAATATCAAGAGCTTTCGGTCTTGCGGCGATGGCCTTGGGCGTCTTGCTGCTGGCAGGATGTCCGTCGAAAATACCGCCGCTCATACAGCAATTCCCCGAAGACCCGGAACTGAACGCTGAAAAAGTCTCCGGCATCATTGATCAGCGGGCCGCGAGCTTTCAAAGCTTGCAGGGACTCGGCAAGGTGCATATTAAAAACTGGGAGGAGCAGTATAAATTTTCAGAGGTTTTCGCGTTTAGCACTCCGTCCAAATTTCGCCTGGAAACCTTGGGTTTTCTCGATCAGCCGGTGGTGTTTTTTATCTCGGACGGGAGCATGTTGTCGCTTTTTTCTAAAAAGCACAATACCCTCTATCGCGGCGTTGCTTCGCAAAAGAATCTCTTTCAACTCAGCGGCATCAATCTCAGTGTGGAAGACATGCTGCTGGTCTTTTCCGGAAATCCTCCCAGGCTGCCGAACATAAATTCCGAATGGGGCCTTCCGCTTCCAGATCGGAATCAGTTTTATCTCGAACGGATTTCATTACCCAGAAATACGCTGCAAAGGATTGTGTTCAATACCCAAACTCATACAATTTCCGGTATCCGGGAATATATGTTGAGCAACGGTGAATTGACATTGAATATTGTGTTTGACAACTATCGAGCTTTGGAAGGAGCCTACCCCATTCCGGAAATTATTCAGATCGAACGCCCCTTTGACAACGTCCGTGTGGATATCAGGTATAGCGACTGGCAGGTGAATCATGCTATCGATGAACAGGATTTATTCTCTTTTCCCCCGCCTCCTCAGGCAAAACTCCATATCCTCGACGCACTCGAATCAGATATTGAACCGCTCGACCCATTCGATGAGTTTCGGGTTAAGGGAGAAAAAGAATAATTCCTGGCCGCCTTCTGACAACGGATTATGGCAAAACGACAGAACAACTCAGCAAAGCCCAGACAGCCGAGGGCACGGCGTTCACCGAAAATTGCAGATCCTCCGTCGTTTTCCAGGAAAACGCAAGCGCTTGTCAGTGAGGATGCTCCGAAGCAGGAACAAGAGCGCGGAAGAACACGCCAAGCGATCCAGGGTATTGTGTTCGGAGCCCTGTCGCTGCTCGTGTTTGTGAGTTTACTGACCTATTATGCAGATGATCTGACGTCCGGAGGTCCAATGCGGAATATTGCCGGACTGTTCGGAGCCCTGGTCTCGGAATATCTGTTCAGGTTTTTCGGCTATATTGCCTATGTGTTTCCTCTCATCTCGCTCCTGTTCAGCATCGATCGTTTTCAGACCACCCCGCGCTTCTCGAAGTATGGTAATCTGATCGGCGGCACTCTGGCAATTCTTTGCCTCTGTGCCTTATTGAGTTTGCCATCTCTTGGAACAGCAACTCGATTTTCTCCAGGCGGCTTTTTCGGAGTAACGATTTCAACCTTTCTGCTAGGCTACCTGAAAGTGTTCGGCAGCATTACGGTACTGATAACAGGGTTGATCATCGCCGGGCTCCTGCTGAACACCTATTTGTTCCGTCATTTATTGCTTCCCTCAGACACGCCTGTCATCCAGGAACTACAGCTCGAACGTTTCCCGGAAATTTTCAGTGCTCAAAAGAAGCCCGTATCGCCGAAAACAAAGGCAAAACCAAAGGCAGCATCAACACATTTTCGAAAAAAATTCACAAAGAACACAAACAAGAAATCCACATCTAAAGCCAAATCCAGAGCAGACAAGGCAGGCCAACACGAGGCATCCGAGTCGAGTTTACATGGCTATGAACTACCGTCTCCCACTCTGCTCAACAAAGCTCCGGCTGAAAAACTGCGAGCCGGGCTGAAGCAAAATTTACTTAATAATTCCAAAATCCTGGAAGAGAAACTCCTGGATTTCGGCATTGAAGGGCAGGTGGTCGGCGTCCTGCCAGGTCCCGTCATTACACGTTATGAATTCCAGCCTGCTCCAGGCGTGAAAGTCAGCCGGATCGTGAACCTGTCCGATGATCTGGCGCTGGGGATGAAAGCGGTCTCAATTCGTATTGAAGCTCCGGTGCCCGGGAAAGATGTCGTTGGGATTGAAGTGCCGAATGAGACGCGTGAAACCGTCTATCTGCGGGATTTGGTGGAATCGGAGCACTTTCTCAAGCACGAGTCCAGGTTGGCACTTGCGATAGGGAAGGATATTGGGGGACATCCCTATTTTGCCGATCTGGGGAAAATGCCGCACTTATTGATTGCCGGTGCGACGGGTTCCGGCAAGAGTGTCTGCCTGAATACTTTGATTTGCAGCATCTTGTTCCATGCAACCCCCCAGGAAGTACGTTTTATCATGGTGGACCCCAAAATGCTGGAACTGGGGGTGTATGATAATATTCCCCACCTGCTGATTCCGGTAGTGAAAGACCCGCAGAAGGCCTCAAATGCTCTGAAATGGGCGACAGAAGAGATGACCCGGCGCTATTCCGTGCTGGCGCAGAAAGGGGTTAGAAATATCGCGCAATATAACGATGCTCTTCAAGATTTCCGAAAGCATCAGCATCCGGGGGATCTGAAGCCGGGGGAAGAGCCTTTACCGTATATCGTGATTATTGTCGATGAGCTGGCAGATTTGATGATGGTTGCTTCGGGCGTGGAAAAACCGATTACACGTTTGGCTCAAATGGCCCGGGCCGTCGGAATCCACCTCATTCTTGCCACACAACGCCCTTCAGTCGACGTTATTACCGGAGTGATCAAAGCGAATTTTCCAGCCAGAATCTCTTTTCGGGTCTCGTCAAAAGTGGATTCTCGCACAATTCTGGACAGCAATGGGGCGGAATTATTGCTGGGTGATGGCGATATGCTGTTTCTGCTCCCCGGAACATCGCGGATTCGGCGTTTACACGGATCGTTTCTCTCGGAAAAGGAGATTAAACGCCTGACAACGTATCTCAAAAAGCTGGGAAAACCACATTACGATCAGGCCGTATTGCATTATACCGCGAAAAACGAAAACAGCAAAGACGATGATGAGCTGACCTATCGGAGAGCGGTCCAATTAGTCGTTAAACAAGGCGAAGCCTCGGTTTCGCTCTTGCGTCGAAGTTTAAAAATCGGGCACAGCAAAGCGGCCCGTCTGATTGATATGATGGAAGGTGACGGTATTGTCGGCTCGTTCAAAGGCAGTCGTCCGCGTGATATTCTGATCACGGCCGATCAACTGGACGAACGCTATCGTCATGTTGAAAATGAGTAGTTCGAAGTAAATGTCACAGAACCATTGTCGTAAAGACGTGGCTCCCTTCTGAGTCTGTACAGCAAGGGCTTGCGTTTTTTCGACAGTGTGTCTAATGATCTAAGGAGAGTTTTGTATGAGATCTCGCAGAATAGCTTGTATCGGGGCAATGATGTTGGCAGGAGCAATGCTGTGGGTGGGTGTCCCGGCGGCAGCTTTAGCGCAGGAGAACACTCTGACACTGGCACTTGAAAGCGACCCCACCAACATCGATCCGCGCTTTGGCACGGATGTCAACTCCGCACGCGTGTATCAACTCGTATCCAATGCCTTGATTAGAAAAGATCCACATTCAAATCTGGTCCCGGATCTTGCAGAACGCTGGGAGAATCCTGATGATAAAACCTATGTGTTTTACCTGAGAAAAGGGGTCAAATTTCACGATGGAAGCGAGTTTACGGCTGAGGATGTCAAGTACACCTTTGAGTCGATGCTCGATCCGGAGAGCAATTCTCCCAAGGCGTATGCGTTCAAAAATATCAAATCGATCCAGATTTCCGATCCCTACACGATCACATTTCGTCTCAACGAGGTCTCAGCTCCTTTTTTGCTTGAGATGGTTATTCCGATCGTTCCCAAAAAAGCTGCTGAACAGGAGCTTAACGAAAAATTTACGGAAACGTTAATCGGGACCGGTCCCTTTAAGCTTGTCAGCTGGACTCACGATCAGCAATTAGTTTTTAAAGCAAATCGCGATTATTATTCCGGGCCGCCAAAGATCGATACCCTCGTGCTCAAGATCATCCCTGATGACACGGTACGCTTCCTCGAGCTGAAACAAGGTAACGTAGATCTTGTCCAAAATGCCATTCCTCCTGACATGATCGCGCTGGCCAGGAATACAAAGGGGTTGAAAGTGCTGCAGAAAGAAAGCGTCGTCATTTATTACCTGGGAATGAATTTGCACGACCCAATTTTACGGCATGTTAAAGTTCGACAGGCCCTGGCCCATGCGATCGATCGCCAAAGCATCGTCGATTATTTGATGAAAGGACAGGCTTCACTGGCGACAGGCTTGCTTTCTCCGGCAAACTGGGCTTACGAAAAAAACGTAACACAGTATGACTATGATGTCGAGGCGGCAAAAAGACTGCTGGATGAAGCAGGCTATCCTGATCCTGACGGAGATGGCCCTGAGCCGCGTTTCAAATTAGCGTATAAGACGTCAACAGCTCCACTGCGAATCAGAATCGGGGAAGTGTTACAAGACCAGTTAAAGCGGGTCGGAATCGAAATTACGGAGATTCAGACCTTTGAATGGGCAAAGTTCTATGCTGACATTAAGTCCGGAGATTTTCAACTGTTCTCACTCCGCTGGGTCGGCATTACGGAGCCGGATATCTTTTACTCGATCTTCCACTCGAAAATGGTCCCGCCTGACGGCAGAAATCGTGGACGCTATGCCAATACACGGATCGATGAACTTGTCGAGAAAGGCCGCCGGACACTCGACCTCGGGGAACGGAAAAAAATTTACAGTAACGTACAGAAAATTCTGGCCGAGGAATTACCTTATGTCTATCTCTGGTACCCTCATAACATCGTTGTCATGAACGAACGGGTCCATGGTTTCACAGTGTATCCTGACGGTGATTTTGCCTCGATTAAAGATGTCTGGGTTGACGCAAAGTAGCTTATGAAGACAATGTATTTGCTGCCGAATTTATTCACGCTGGGTAACATCTTTCTTGGATTTTACTCGATCGTCTCAGCAATTGATGGGAAGGACTCGCAAGCTGCGTATCTTGTCATCATTGCTGCATTTTTCGACGTCTTCGACGGGGCAATCGCCCGAGTGACCAACTCAACCAGTAAATTCGGTGTGGAGTTTGACTCTCTGGCCGATTTGGTGTCTTTTGGCGTTGCCCCTGGGGTCCTGGCCTATCTTTGGATATTGAAACCGCTCGGTCGTGTCGGATGGCTGGGAGCCTTTTTATTCCTGGTCTGCGGAGCCTTGAGGCTGGCGCGTTTTAACGTCCAGGTGAAAACGGTCAGCAGCGAACGCTTTATCGGTTTACCGATTCCCTGCGCTGCCGGTATGCTCGTCTCCACAGTCATTTTCATCGAGCACTATACCGATCTGATCGGCCCTAAAGAACAGTACCGATTCCCGGTGGCTGCATTGGTGTATCTGCTTGGAATCCTGATGGTCAGCAACATTCGGTATATCAGCTCAAAGGCTGTAAGATTGCGGGGAAAAAGTCCGTTCAAAGTCATGGTGATCGCGTCACTCATTTTGATCACCATTGCCCTCAAACCTGAAGTGACTTTTTTCACCGTAGGAGTCCTATACGTCCTGTTCGGACTGCTCGAAGCCATTCCAGGATTTCCAACGTTCTTTACACCACGCCTGAAAGATGACGCGGACAAAGATGAGGAACTCGATTCCTGATACGGCCCTGAAAAAAGAGGCAATGCTTTATCGTTCGAGCGGTGCCGCAACGCTTAGCTGTTTTCTGTGCTCTCATCGCTGTGCGATCCGGCCCGGAGGAGTGGGACTATGCGGAGTTCGGACACATCAGGACGGACGATTGTATACACTGGTGTACGATAAAGTGATCGCCGCGCATGTCGATCCCATCGAGAAGAAACCGCTTCACCATTTTCTTCCCGGCTCTTTCTCCTTTTCCGTCGCAACGGTTGGCTGTAATTTTCACTGTTTCCACTGCCAGAATCATGACATCGCCCAAATCCCGAAAACCCGGGGCACTGCTTCCTCTCTTCCTGGGCATCCTGTCAGCCCTGAAGACATCGTGAACAGTGCCGCGAGAAACGGCTGTAAATCGATCGCATATACCTATACCGAGCCGACGATCTATTTTGAGCTAGCCTATGATACTGCCCGCCTGGCTCATGAGCGAGGAATAAAAAATGTCTTTGTCACGAATGGCTATATGACCGAGGAAGCCCTGGAGACGATTCAGCCTTATCTGGATGCGGCGAATGTCGATCTCAAGGGCTATTGCGACAGCACGTATCGAACGGTCTGTGGCGGAAGGCTGGAGCCGGTCAAGGAGAGTATTCAACGCATGGTTCAACTCGGCATTTGGGTGGAAGTAACCACCTTAGTCATTCCGATGCATAACGAGTCGGAAACCGAGTTGCGGGAAATCGCGAAATTTCTAAAAGGAGTGAGCCCTGAAATTCCATGGCATGTCAGCGCCTTTCATCCTCACTATAAATTCACCCATCTTCCGGCAACCTCATCCGCCTCAATCGCCCGGGCGGTCGTTCTCGGCAAAGAGGCCGGGTTGAAGTACGTCTACAGTGGCAATATCTTCGAAAAGCGCTCGACGAACACCTACTGCCCGTCCTGTGGAAAGCTTTTGATTCATCGCTCAGGGTTTCATCTCCTCGAAAATCAGCTTATGGACGGCAAGTGCCCTCTATGCAGCACAAAAATCGGGGGAATTTTTAGCTAGTCCATCTAAAAAAGTGATGTGCGACACATCACTTTGCTGTTCACCCTATTATTAGCAGTTCTAGACAGTCAGACTTTTTTCCATCATGATTTTGATCATGGTATCATCGACTTTTGCCATGCCGATATCACTAATCTTGCTGAAATTCAGAATGGTTTCCTCGACTGTTCTCCCAACAAAACCTTCGATCGCGTTAATCCCATGATTGTTCATCGCCATATATGCAGACCGAATCGCCGAATCAGTCGCACTAACCACTTTGAGCGCACATCCGCCTTTGGCTCCATCACAGAGCATACCGCCCAAATCGCTGAGCAAGTTATTGATCGCCAGGGTAATTTTGTCTATATTCTTGCCAGCCAGCTGATACACAATAGCCGCGGTTGCCCCAACTCCCGCTGCAATCGCACACCCGCAAACAGGGGAAAGATCTCCGATATAGCATTTGATATAACTATTAAGTAAATGGGACAAGGCAACGCTTTTAAGGATATCATGTTCTTTCACCTTAAAATGCTTCCCAACATTGTAGGGAAGCAAAATTGCGACAACGCCCTGGTTGCCGCTGCCGCCACTAGCCATGACCGGACAGCTCACTCCAGCCATACGGGCATCTGCTGCTGAAGCCGTCATAATCTTGCTGGAAGCAAACACATCGCGAACCAGATACCCTTTCTCCGCTAAATCAGCCAGATAATAACCAACTTTTTGGAGTTTTTGCCCTTTTTCAGAGATTGTCAGATTCATGTCGATTCCAAGTTGCAGATAGGCATAATCATCTTCGTCCATAGTCTCAATTAGATCGAGCAACTCAACGATTTTCATCTGTTGTAAAATCTTCTTATACTCCATAGCGCCTTCATGCTTCTCATCTTGCTCTTTCCGAAAAACCGTCACGCCATTCTTTTCTAAAAGCACTACATTCGTATGCCCGTATTTGATAATAGCCCGTGCTGACTCGCTCTCGGTGTGGAGAACTACCTCAATATACAGCCTTTTTTTTGAATTATCGCATATAAGACGGGCTTTCTTGTCCTGAATCAATGCATCTGCCTGGCAAAGCAGTTCATCGCTGGTATGCTTCAGGATTTCCATCTTGAGTTTCGGGCGCTTAATCAACGCGCCTAAGACACCGGCAATAAGGTTTCCCCTTTTCCCATTGGTATTCGGCACAGTAACAGCTATGCCGTTTTTATAAACCCCAGGATCTACCGTAATGCAAATGTCTTGCAGACTATCATCATGTAACAGTTCCCCGGCAGCGCTTGCAGCATAGGCGACTGCAATTGGCTCTGTACAACCCAGGGCCGGAAAAACTTCATGCTTGAAAACTTCTTTTAATATATTCATAATATTCTTGCTCCGTAGACGGCGTATTCATCCTTACGGCTCAGAACGACTGTCAGGAGTCAGACAGCTCTGACAAGCCTTTTATCCTTTTGTCGCTCCTGCCATTAACCCGGTCATCTGAAATTTCTGCAAAATAAAATACATAGTAATTAATGGAAGCGCCCCAATCGTCGTACCAGCCATAATAACTGGCCAGGGGGTCGACAACCCTTCCAGAACAGGCAGGGTTGAAATTGCAACCATAAGCGTGAACATTTCTTGCGTGCGCATAAAAAGGAGTGGCCATAACAACTCATTCCAGCGGGCGATCATCACTATTGAACTCCATGCAGCAAGGGCTGGTGTAATAACCGGAATCACCACATTCCAATAGATTTTGAACTCACTACAACCGTCTATGCGGGCCTGTTCCATCACGGACGTCGGGAAGCCGGAGATATACTGTCTCATATAGAAAATTCCGACTGCCGTGGCGATCTTGGGGACAATCAACGAGAGTAAATTATTGATCCATCCCAACTTCCTCATAATGAGAAACACAGGAACAATATTCGTCTCGGGCGGGATCATCATGGTGGCAATCATCAAAATAAAGAGTCCCTCTTTTCCCGGAAAATCGTACTTCGCAAACGCAAAACCAGCCAGTGAGCAGAAAAAAAGTGTCGTAATCGTCCCAACAAAAGAAACAATCACGCTATTCAGAAAATTTCTCCAGATCGGGACAAGTTCACTCACTCGTTTGAAATTCTCAAACGTCGGGACCTTCGGGAGCATCGTTCCGAGGGTCCCAAAACTCTCAGATGCTGGTTTGATCGCCATAGAGCACATCCAAAAAATCGGAAACACCGCGAACAAGCAGACCACCATCAGCACCAGATACACAGAAACGCGTTGCGAAGCTGTTGTCACATTCATAATTAGCTCCACTCTTTCGATCGTTTCATCATAATCTGCAACTGCCCCAGGGAAATGAGCAGGAGAATAATCGTCAGAGCCCATCCTATTGCCGAGGCATACCCGAGTTTGAAAATGATGAACCCATTATTATACAAATACTGCACGAGCGACATTGATGATGTTCCAGGACCACCACCTGTCAGAATATACGGTTCAGCGAATTTTCTGAACGATTCTATCGAGAGATTGATGAAGCAAAAACCCAGAATTGGGGCGATTGAGGGGATCGTGATATACCAAAGATTCTGATGCGCTTTTGCCCCATCGATTTTCGATGCATCATACAATTGAGGATCGATACTCTTGAGCCCGGAGTAAATAATCAGCATATACCAGGGGGTAACTCTCCAGATACTCAGGAGCATAACAGGAATTTTCGAAAAACGGGTGCTGGTCAGCCAAGGCTGAGGAGAAAGACCCAGAGTGACCAAAATATTATTGATCAAGCCGGTATTCTCGTCAAATATCATGGAAAAAACCAGACCGACAGCGACTGTCGCCGAGACGTAAGGAAGAAACATGATCGTCTGGATAGCATTACGCCCTTTCAGCCAGTGATTATTCAGTAACGATGCCAGGACCAGCGCAACAGGGATCACAATGATAATCTCTGCGCACCAATACAACATAGTATTGCCTAAGGCCTCCAAAAACATCTGATCGCGACAAAGATAGCGGTAGTTTCCCAGACCGATGAATCGCATAGGCCCCAGACCATTCCATTTATGGAACGTCAAGACAAACGACCAGAGAAGAGGAAAGAGTTGGAAAATCGCGAATAAGATAAAAAATGGCGAGATAAACAGATACACAACCCGCATCTTCCAGATCCGTTTCACGAGTGGTGATGACGTGACAGACATAATGTATCGTTTTTCCCTGGCGCATCAGAGGGGGAAGACGCGCCAGGCCTTCCCCTCCCGAATTTACTTTGCAGCAGTCGTTTTGCCGATTCGATCTTTCAGTACTTTTCCCATATTTTCAATGGCCTGAGCCATTGTCTGGTCCCCGGCCACATATTTCTCAAGTTCCGCAGAAATAATCTGGTCCGCTTCAGCATCATGTGTCGTGACCCGCAGATTCTCGGAAGGATTCTGCAATCCGAGCCCTTCCATTTCCCTGAAAGACTGTCCGCCATAATACGCGCTCGGTTCTTTCCAGAACGGATCGGCAAGCAGTTCCAGGACCATTGGATTGGGATACGGGGCATTCTGTTCAACCATTTTCGTGGTCCAGGCATTTCGGGCCTCGCCATTGAAATTGAAATCCAGCAGATATTTCTTATAGAGTTCCGCATAAGGCATTTCAGGCTTTTTGATCAACGCTTCAATGGCTACCACAGGAGCTCCTCGTGTTCCGATGTCTTGAAACACAGGAGCAGGCATCACGCGCCATTTCCCTTCCATATCCGGCAGATTCTGGCGCAAAAACTCACTCCAGAACGCGCCGATGTAAAAGGTCGCCACTTTGCCCTCACGCGTCGCATCATATAACGAGGGCTTAAAAATCGCAGACTTCAACAGCAACCCTTCACGATAAAGAGTATCTAAGGTCTCGAAAGCCAGTTTTGTTCCGGGGTCCTTATCAATGACGATGTTCCCATCATCATCCCAGATTCTGGCATTTGCCTGTGGCATAAAACCTCGGCGTCCATAGTAGCGCCATGTTCTCGATCCAGGATCGATGTAAGAAAGAAAGACTTCTCCGTTACTCGCTTCTTTCAATGTCCGTCCGACTTCAATCCAGCCTTCGATGGTGTCCATTTCTTTCGGATCGATGCCGTACTTGTCGAAAATTTCGATGTTATAAAAAAGCAGTTGCGGACGAAGGGATCGAGGGAAACCGTAATAACGACCATCATAAAGAATCTGATCGAACGACCCTTCCACAAACTTATCTTTGACAGATTCCACAAGATCAGTCATATCCACCAGAATTCCGGCTTCTGCCATGGCCTGCATACTGACAGGTGCTGTAGAGATCGCATCTGGTAATTCATCATACGCAGCGGCTGTATAGGACATCTGCACTTTCTGCCGTACATCAGCTTCCCCTTTTGTCTGAACGATTTTCACGGTAACTCCAGGAGCAATATCACTGTTCCGCGCTAAAAAATCATCAAAATATTGTAATCGATACTGGGGGTTCCCATAACTGAAAAGAACCATCTCCCCGGCAGGGAACGTCTCTCCGCTGAATACTGCAGGACAAGAGAGAAGCAGCAAGGTAAAGATGACAGCTAACGTTATGATCCCTATTTTCAGTCTTCCTCGTTCTTTTCTCATCATTTATGATCCTCCTCAACAAATGTTTTACAGTGATCTGGCGGCCTCAATAGCAGCACAGATCTTTTCAATCGGAATATCCGTGGGCAACGTACAATCAGCTCCTAACAGAAATCCCTTCTTTCCAAACCGGTGGATAATGTTTTTGACCGTTTCCTGAATCTCCTCTTTTGTTCCATCCACCATTACACCGCTGCGATCGTCCAGTCCTCCCAGAATGGCTTTCCTGAACAACGTCCTCCCTTGCTCTAATGAAAGCTCATTATCGTAAATTGCCCAATTAAACACATCCCCTGGATAATCGACATACGGTTCGAAATCAATGTGGTCCTTGCAAATATGGACAAACAGCTCTCCTTTCTCTTTTTTCAGGGCGTTTAGTACGGCGAGATCGTTAGGCTTGATCACTTGCTCAAAGAGTTCCCCTGCAAAACTCCGATAGCGCTCGCCTCCCAAGGCGGCATAATAAATCCCATCGATCCCGATACGGCAGCACTCCTCAGCAAATGCCGTCAGGCTTTCAGCAACTGTTTGTAGTCCCTGGAGCACAGCTTTGGGATTGTCCATGATATGAGTTTCAAGCATATTATTTCTGGAAAAATCTTTATCCGCCAGATCTCTGAATGAGTGAAACGCTGAGGCATAAACACCATGCACGGTAATTAAGGTATAGACTTCATCCCCGATCCGATCGAGAATTCTTTTTACAATATCCAACTCATTCTGATAAAAAGGGCTCTGTAAACTCATTGGCCTCACTTTCAGCCAATCAGATGCTTTTTCAATCTTGACATCCAGTTCATAAAGATGTTCATTCATAATCTTCAGAAGATCGACATCACTTTGCTGATAAAACTCAAGATGAGCCTTAACTGCCTCAGTTCCAAAAAATTGATCTTCGGGAAAGTGAAACCAAAATCCCGCCGGAACGTAGTCGACATCTTTTCCCCAAATTGCTGCCCGTACCCGCTCTTTTTTATCCATATTTCACCATCTTATCCTGTAGATGTGCATGTAGACACAGCTCTTCTCCGTTAGTTCCCTCAACGAGACGTTTTCATTACGATGACGCTCAGTTCAGCTTATTCGCGCCAGTCTCGGCAACATGTGTGTTGGCCCGCAGCAGCGAGTCAAAGGTTCCGGCATCGGTCCACCAGCCTTCAAGTATCGAATAGCGCATCTCTCCGCGCTCGATATATGCATTATTGACATCCGTAATCTCCAGCTCACCGCGTCCCGAAGGTTTAAGGGTATCGATGATCTTGAATACGTCATTGTCGTACATGTACACGCCGATGACCGCGTATTGCGATTTGGGCTGCTCCGGTTTCTCTTCAATCTGTACAATTTTTTCTCCGGCCAGTTCCGGGACACCGAAACGGTGAGGGTCCGGGACTTCTTTCAAGAGAATCTGAGCACCTTTGGGATGCTCCTGAAACGTGGACACGGCCTTGCAAATATTATTTTCAATGATATTATCTCCCAAGACAACGCAAATAGGGGCGTTGTCGGCAAAATGACGCGCGAGTCCCAGCGCCTCAGCGATACCGCCGTTGCCTTCCTGGTAGGTATAGTTGAGGTGTTTCAAGCCGAATTTTTTGCCGTTGCCCAGCAAGCGCAAAAAATCACCGGCATTTTTCCCGCCGGTCACTACCATAATATCCTCAATTCCAGCATTGACTAATAGCTGAATCGGATAATAAATCATCGGCTTGTCATAGACCGGTAATAAGTGTTTATTCGTGACTTTTGTGAGCGGATCTAAACGCGTTCCCAGTCCGCCAGCCAATACAATTCCCTTCATTGTTCAGTTTGTCAGTACTCAGTATGACACACAGCTCTGATCTTCAGTCAGCCGAATTCGCCGGATTTTGAAGATTACAGACTGTTCATGGGAAAGTTATCCGTCGTTTCTCGCCCAGTCATACGGAATGTCATTTTTGTGTGGATGGACACGAAACTCGTCCGGCTCTTCATAATTGTAGAGTTCCGTCGGAATATTAATCACGATCGCTTCATAGTCACTGACAGCTTTAAAACCGTGAAACACAAAAGGAGGAATCGTGATCAGCAACGGATGATGCTCGCCAAAAAAGAATTCGTTCACAACACCGCAGGTCGCTGAATCTTCGCGACTATCATATAGCACCAGCTTCATCATCCCACGCACAACCGCCATGTTATCGGTTTGTTGTTTGTGGTAATGCCACCCCTTGACAACACCGGGATACGCCGTTGTCATATACACCTGTCCGAAGCGCTGAAAGTGCTCGTCATCGCTTCGGAGAATTTCCATCAACCGTCCGCGTTCATCCGGGATGACAGCTAAGCGTTTCAGTTGTACACCGACAATCCGTGTTTCATTCATCTGTTATACCTCCTCCTGCGCACGGACCCATGTGATCACATCATCCAACGTGGTGTCAAGCCGGGTTTCAGGCACAAAACCAGTCACACTCCGGAGTTTCGACACGTTCGGCATACGGCGCAGCATATCTTCAAAACCTTCGCCATAAGCTTTATCATAAGGAATACGTACGATTTCGGATTGACTGTCCGTCATGCTTCTGACTTTTTGCGCCAGATTTTCGATGCTGATACGTTCCGTGCTGCCGATATTAAAAATTTCTCCTATAGCCTGCTCACTTTCAAGCAGGAGTTTCAACGCGTGAACAACATCTTTGACATTGGTAAAGCACCGGGTCTGCCCGCCGCTTCCATAAACCGGAATCGGCTCGTTGCGGAGGGCCGCCCGCACAAAGCGAGGGACAACCATCCCATAGCGTCCAGTTTGGCGTGGCCCAATCGTATTAAATAATCGCACCACCACGATCGGCAAATTACGCTCTTTCCAGTAGGCCAGCGCCAGAAATTCATCGATCGCTTTCGAGCAGGCATAACTCCAGCGTCCTTTAGTGGTCGCGCCCATAACGAGATCGTCGTCTTCTGAAAAAGATTCGTTCTGGCTTTTACCATAGACCTCCGACGTCGATGCGATCAAGACTTTTTTCTTCTTGAGATTCGCATATTGCAACACAAGCTCGGTCCCGTAAATATTGGTTTCGATTGTGTTGACCGGGCTTTCGACGATCAATTGAACTCCGACTGCAGCAGCAAGATGCACGATTACATCGCATTTGTCGATCAGTTCCCGCAAAAGCTGCTGATTGGTGATCGTATCTAAAAAATAGTGGAAGCGGGGATTCGGCTTTAGATGCTCGATATTCTCGATACTTCCGGTTGATAAGTCATCGATCACAAAGACCTCGTGCTGCTCGGAGAGATAAAGTTCTACAAGATGCGATCCAATAAAACCGGCTCCTCCGGTGATCAGTATTTTCATAATGTTCAGACTCCTGTAAGTCAGCGGTGTGTGCTGCTCGAAAGAGTGTTCGCTATGTATTGATAGACCTGATCGGTCTTTTCCAGATAAATCTCATAGCTGTATTTTTCCTCGCTGAGCTGCAAGGCGCGTTCAACAAGCTTTTCTCCCAGCTCAGGATGCTCTATCAGCCTTACTATCCCGGCGGCAAATGCCTCGGCAGTATTGTCGGTCAACACGGCGACCCCGCTATTGAGGACTTGTGTATGAGTCAGGATCTTGGTTGCCACAATCGGCTTACCGGATTTGAGATACGAATAAATTTTCAAAGGAGTGTTTTTGCCGTCTTTCCGAGGTGAGACTAAAATATCTGCTAACGCAGTGTATAAAGGCATATCTTCGACCGGCTGCTGCCCCAAAAAACTGGTAAATCTTTCAATACCCAGCGCGCGTGCCCGTTCTTTCAACTGCTCAATCTGCTCCCTATGCCCGCCGACAAGCACATAGCGCACGTTCTCATACTGTGTTGAAACATGTTTAGCGCTTTCCAGCAGTAAGTCCAAACCTTGATACGCTTCCATGGTTCCGGTATAGACGACGACCTTTTCATCCAGCAGATGAAGCTGTTGCCTGACTTGTCGAAGCTCTTCGCTGGTCACGACACGCGTCGAATCCGTCACCGGCACGTTCTCAATGACCAGGAAAGGATGGTTGCGATGCAATTTCTCTACCCGTTCACCGAGATAGGGGCAGATGACGATTGTTTTACTCGAGTGTTTCAGTACCCAGCGCTCCATCAACTCACCAAATTGGAACAGGCGTTTCGATCGGCTGATCCCGAAATTACTCATCTGTTCCGGCAGGCTGGAGTGCATGTCGTAAACATGCGGATAACCGAAAAATTTTCTCAGCACGGCCCCGACAATGACAGCTTCCTCATGAGTATGTACGCAGTCATAGTGACCGCGGAGCATCTTCCAGAACGCCTGGATGAACAACGGGATATCAAGAAAAATTTTGGCAAAAGACGGCCCTATTTTGATTGTATTGATAAAGGGGAGTTTCAAGGAACGATGAATCGTCACATTCTCGATATCGACATTCTCTCCGATCGGATACGTGATCAAATCGACCTCATGTCCTAATTTTGAGAGGGCTTGCAGACGATGGAATTCGCTGAAGGGCGTTCCTCTCGGTTGAAAAAAAGGCTCCGGAGCAATCATTAAAATTCTCATGGCATTTCTCCTGAAACGCTGACAAACAGCATCTGCTTCAACAGGATCTTAGTAGTGTGAACAGGGAAAAACTGTCAAGGAAAAGGTCGGGAGAAGGCAATGCAGAGCATCGTATGAGCAAAGCAGGGTTTATGAAACCTTTCTTTACGTCGTCAGTTGTCGTCCTCCAGCGGCATACGCAGCAACGTAAAAGGCTCAGGCTCCTGCTCTACTGCGACTGTGATCACGGCTCCGCCTCCATGAGCAACCTGTATCGGCTCTCCGTCCGGATCAAACATCTCTCGAATCTCCTGACAGAAACTGTCTGCAGGGCTGATAAATTCAATCATATCTCCGACCTGGAAACGGTTTTTAACTTCGACCTCGGCCCGACCGCTTTTCGGATCATAGCTTGTAACACGACCAGCAAACTTATAGCGGGAGTACAACGAGTAGCCGTGCTCGTAATTCTGGCGCGATTCTTCCCGCGCATCGATCAAAAAACCGGTAGTATAGCCGCGACTGGCTGTAGCATAGACATCATTCAGGACCTCCGGATCAAAAGCCTCCCCTGCCTCGATACGATCCAGAGCACGACGATAGGCTCGTCCAATGTTGGCAAGGTAATAGACCGATTTAGTACGCCCTTCGATTTTAAAACTCTCAACACCCGCGTCCGTAAGCTCCTGAAGAAGCGTGACAGCACACAAATCCTTTGAATTCATGATATAGGTCCCGTGCTGATCTTCTTCAATCGGGAAATACTTGCCCGGTCGGTTGCGCTCTTCGAGCACGACGTCTGCTGCGCCTTCGCAGAGCCTATATTCCCAGCGGCAGCTATTGGTGCAGACGCCCAGATTGGCGTCGCGATGGCTGCTCATATAGCTGGACAGCAGGCAGCGTCCTGAATAGGAAATACACATCGCCCCATGTACAAACACTTCAAGATCGATATCAGGAACCTGTTCGTGAATGCCGCGAATCTCCCTGATCGAAAGTTCTCGCGGCAGAATGACTCGCTGGATACCCTGATTTTTCCAAAATTGTACTGCTGCCCAGTTCATGGTATTCGATTGGGTCGACAGGTGAATTTCCAGATCCGGAAACTCCTGGCGGGCAAACATGATCAGACCAGGATCCGACATGATCACTGCATCCGGTTCCAGGCGCATCAATGAACCTAAGGCTTGCAGCGACGGCTCAACACGATTATTATGCGCAAAGATATTCAAGGTCAGATAGACCTTCACGCCGCGTTCGTGAGCATAGTCGATTCCTTCTGCCAGTTGTTCTTCGCGAAAGCTGTTGGTTCTGGCCCGCAGCGAAAATTTCGGCATTCCCGCATACACAGCGTTTGCACCGTAGGCGCAGGCAAATTTCAGTTTGTCAAGTGTTCCCGCCGGCATGACGAGTTCTGTGCGTGAGTTCAAATTCATTCCAGCTGTTCCTCGTCCTTGTCCTTTCCCATAATTTTGCGCAGCTCGCTGCCTTCGACCACCTCTTTTTCCATCAGCAGCTGAGACAATTCTTCCAAAAGCCAGTGGTTCTCCTGCAGAATTTTCCGAACCCGCTTATGGGCACTATCGAGGATCCGGGCCACTTCTTCATCGATCTCTCTGGCTTTTTCCTCACTATAATCGCGTGCGCTCGAGGGCATCGGCGCATCCATAAAGGCGGAACGGCGTTCCTTTTCAAAAGTGCGCAACCCCAGCTTTTCACTCATCCCGTACTCTGTGACCATGCTGATGGCAATATCGGTAGCCCGCTGCAAATCGTTTTGTGCGCCGGTCGAAACGTCCTGAAAAAGAATTTCTTCAGCCACCCGGCCTCCGAACAAGACGCAGAGCTTATCTTCCAGTTCAGCGCGGGTCATCAAATAGCGATCGTCTGTCGGAAGCTGCTGTGTATAGCCCAGCGCCGCAATTCCACGCGGAATGATCGAAACTTTATGCACCGGGTCTCCGGTGGGAACACTTTCGGCGACAATTGCATGACCAGCCTCATGGTAGGCGACAATGGATTTTTCTCTAGCGCTGATAACACGGTTTTTCTTCTGCAATCCGCCGACAATTCGATCGATCGATTCGTCCAGCTCACTCATACCAACGCTGTCCTTATTATAACGGGCTGCCAAAAGGGCGGCTTCGTTGATCAGGTTCGCCAGATCAGCGCCGACAAATCCCGGCGTGCGGGCAGCTAATGTATCCAAATCAACATCGTCCGAAAGTTTGACCTCACGGGTATGGACAAGAAGAATCGCTTTACGTCCTTTGACATCGGGCCGATCAACGGCAACCTGCCGATCAAAACGTCCTGGACGCAACAGAGCCGGATCCAGAATTTCGGGACGGTTCGTCGCTGCCATGATAATCACACCGGTATTGGGCGCAAAACCGTCCATTTCGACCAGAAGCTGGTTCAAGGTCTGTTCCCGTTCGTCGTGTCCGCCCATCGGATTGATCCCCCTGGCCTTCCCAAGAGCATCCAGTTCATCGATAAACACAATACAGGGCGCATGCTCTGTGGCCTGCTTGAAAAGATCCCGCACGCGCGAGGCGCCGACTCCGACGAACATTTCGACAAAGTCAGATCCGCTCATACTGAAAAACGGGACTTTTGCTTCACCAGCCACTGCACGGGCCAGCAGAGTTTTCCCAGTGCCTGGCGCACCGACCAGCAGAACCCCCTTGGGAATCTTTCCTCCCAAACGCTGAAATTTTTCCGAGGACTTCAGGAACTCCACGACTTCCTGCAACTCCTCCTTTGCTTCATCAATACCGGCAACATCATCGAACGTGACCCTGGTTTCATCTTCCGCCATGACTCGCGCTTTACTCTTTCCAAAAGACATCATTGCCCCGCCAGGCCCCATACGCTTGATCATCCATTGCCAGATAAAAAAGAAAAATATCAACGGCACAACCCACGAGAGCAGCGCTCCGATCAGACGATTTTCATACTTGCCGGAATAATCGATGCCCTTGAGATCCAATTGCGAGACCAGGTCCGGATCTTCAACCCGTATGGCGCTGAAGGGACTGCCGTCCTTGAGAACACCCTGAATGAGCTGCGGGCTGATATTGACATATTTAACCCCATCTTCGGACAATTTCCGCTTGAAATCACCATAAGAAATGTCCCGAACCGTTCCGGCCAGAAACAATTGCTGGAGAAAAGACAGCGCGAGGAAGACAAGAATAACATACCAAATTGTAAAATGGGTCCGCCTCGGGATTTTGCGCTTCTTTCGTTGGCCGTTTTTGGGAGAAATGTCTAGGTGTTTAAAAAGCCAGTCTTTCATTTGATTAAAATTATTTTGTCTCTTTGACTGTCGTCCTGCCATGCCGTGCTGCCTCCATTTGATGGAAATACCTGCGCGTATGTTGAGATCCTGAAAGATCTGTGTTTGGTACAAAGTGTACCCGCCCCTCTCAGGGCGTCAAGAAAATTAGTCTTGTACAAAGCCGATACAATCTTCAGCGGCAGATTAAGCCTTCTTCGAGATCTGGCGTCAGATTGAAAACTCCTCCTTTATCAAGTCTATATTTTAGACAGACAGCTTCGGGGCGCAGTCTCCATGCAGACACTGAAGATCCAAAACATCTTTTTCGTATGCACATCATTGCTTCGTGTGCGAACGCCTGTGAAACATTTTTGCATATCCTGCCTGGCTTCTCTGCTGAAGTACTCGTGTCCATGGCTTCTTAAAGAGCTGTGGATTTACTATATTGTGGAACCTGTGCTTCTGGGAATCTTTCTGCTGACGGTACTTGCAGGAACCACCTTCTCGCCCTTATTTTCTCAAAAATCACTCAATGAAGCCACACTGCCCCCTGAACTGTTTCGACCGAAAATTCTTACGGATTTTGAGCGTCGCTTTCCTGCTCCTGCAGGACTGGAAGCGCATATTGTCTTTTGGCGCATGGTCTTCAGCCGCTATACCAGCCGTCAGGCTCTGCTACACGACACGATCTATCCTCAAGTACTTTATGAGGTGGTGGATCGCGATCGACAACCAGGGATCCGGCGCACCGTAAGGAAATACAAAAATATTCTGTGGCAGCTCCATCAATGGGAGAGGACAAAGTCAAGTCGGGAACTCTCTGCTGAAGAAAAAAAGGTGTTTCGTTTGTTTGCAGGTATTACGGAAGACCATAAGTTCAGAAAGGCTGCATCATCTCGCCGCATGAGAGTTCAGATCGGCCAGCGCGACAATTTTATCAGGGCGATTGCTCTGTCCGGCCTGTATCAGAAGCATTTTGAGGAGATCTTTCAGAGTTACTCGCTCCCGGTTGAGTTGACCCGGATTCCATTCGTTGAATCGTTTTTCAATCCTGACGCATATTCCTCAGCAGGAGCAGCCGGAATTTGGCAATTTATGCCGGCCACCGCCAGGATCTACGATCTTCAGGTCAATTCCAGAATCGACGAACGCTATGATGCCTTCAAAGCGGCAGATTCAGCGGCACGTCTTCTGAAGGCAAATTACGAGCTGCTCGGTTCGTGGCCTCTGGCCGTCACAGCCTACAATCATGGACCTTACGGGATACTGAAAGCGATAAGACTTCTTGACACCAAGGACCTTGGCGTCATCGTCAGAAAGTATCACGGCAAGAGCTTCGGCTTCTATTCCAGAAACTATTATGCACAGTTCCTGGCAGCAGCCGGACTTATGCTGGATTATCAACGCTACTTCGGCTCGATCAAGGCGCTGCCGGGACTTCAATATGAAAGCGTCACTATAGAACGACAGATTTTTCTCAACGATTTGCTCAGTGAACTGGCGATTCCAAAAGACGAATTGTTGATCCTGAACAAGAGCCTGAAGCGTTCAGTGCTCCAGTCGAGAATCCCCTTACCAAAACACTTTACACTGAAACTTCCTCTTGGGAAAAAAGCTCTTTTCCTCGCTCGATATTCAAATTTGTGAAAAAAAAGAACACATCTGCCGAATTCAGATTATGAGCCCTCCGCAGTGATTTTCAGGTCGTCGCCGTCTTGACTGATAAGAGCCTTGCCACCGTGTTCGAGTTTGCCGAAAAGAATCTCCTCTGCCAAGGGCTGGCGGATCGTTTCCTGAATCAGGCGTGCCAGCGGACGCGCACCGTAACGTTCGTCGTAGCCATGTTCAGCGAGCCAGGAACGGGCGTCCGGCTCGAGAGTGATCTGAATCTGCTGTGAAGCAAGCTGTCCGCGTAATTCATCGATAAATTTCTCGACAATGTTTTCCATGATTTCCTGTGAGAGCCCGTGAAAATATACAATTTTCGTCAGACGATTCCGGAACTCCGGGCTGAAAAGGTGTTCGACAGCATGCCTTCCGGCAGAATCATCGATCTGTCGGTCGAAACCGATCGCGCGCCTGTCCATCTCGCGCGCTCCAGCGTTGGACGTCATCAGCAGCACCACATGACGGAAATCTGCTTCCCGACCGCTGTTATCGGTCAATACAGCATGATCCATCACTTGCAGCAAAATGTCGAAAAGATCGATATGCGCTTTTTCGATTTCATCCAGCAACAGCACACAGTGCGGGTTTTTACGAATAGTTTCGGTCAGCAATCCGCCCTGATCATATCCGACATAGCCCGGAGGGGCACCGATTAGACGGGATACCGCGTGTTTCTCCATGTATTCGCTCATATCGAAGCGTTTAAAAGGCAGTCCCAGGCACAGAGCCAATTGTTTGGCAATCTCGGTCTTGCCAACACCCGTAGGGCCGGCAAAAAGGAACGCTCCGACCGGTTTGTCAGGCAGATTCAAACCGGCGCGCGCCAGCTTGATCGACGACACGACTGCCTCGATCGCCTCATCCTGTCCAAACACCTTACGAGTCATGCGTTTTCTAAGTTCCGCCAGTTGTTCGCGCTCGCTTTCACCGGCTTTCAGATCCGGAATGTTGGCAATCTCCGTCAGCACGTCTTCAATATCGTCAAGGTCGAGTGTCCGCTTTTGTGATGCCTGGTCTTGGATCTGATTCAAAGCGCCGGCTTCATCAATGACATCGATGGCCTTGTCCGGCAGAAAACGTTCGGCGATATGTTGAAAAGACAAACGGGCCGCGCCTTCCAGCGCCTGATCGGTATAGCGGACGCCGTGATAGTCTTCGAAACGGGGACGCAGGCCCTTCAGAATCGCAATCGAATCATCCACCGAAGCTTCCGCAATATCGAGTTTCTGAAAACGGCGCACCAGAGCCTTATCATGTTCAAAATGCCGCCGGTATTCTTCATGAGTGGTGGTTCCGATACAACGCAGATTGTCAGTATGCAGCGCACGTTTCAAAAAACCTGACGCATCTACCGAATTACCGCTCGTGGACCCAGCCCCGACGATCATATGGATTTCATCCACAAAGAGTAGTGCTCCCAGACCAGAGGGCGCGTTGTCGTTATACTGCTTAATCAGCGTGAGAATGCCCTTCAATCGCTGCTCAAACTGACCCCGGAACTTTGTGCCTGCCAGCAGCGAGCCAATGTCCATCGCAAATATTTTTGCATCCCGGAGGATCTTCGGGACCTCGTTGCGTACAATTTTCTGAGCCAGACCTTCCACAATTGCAGTTTTGCCGACTCCCGGCTCGCCGATGAGAAGCGGATTATGCTTCAAACGGCGGCAAAGCACCTGGATAATCCGCCGCAGTTCCCGGTCCCGTCCGATCAGGGGATCGAGTCTGTCCTGCTTGGCCAACTGGGTCAAGTCCACAGCAAAGGATTCAATCTGAAAAGCAGCCGACCTTGTTGCTCGACGTTGATCGGATTCATCATCTTCGCCGAGTTCCCCAGAATTCTCGCCTGATGCCTTCACCCATTCATCATCTGAATCAATCCTGCCGTGAGAAAGCCAACTCAGCACGTCGACCCGCGTAATCCCTTGTTTTTTAAGCAGATAGACGGCATGAGAATCCTGTTCCAGAAAAATCCCTGCAAGTAAATCACCGATTTCCAATTCGGCTTTTCCAGAAGAACTGACTTGATTCACGGCCCGTTCCAGTACCCGACGAAATCCAAGCGTTTGGACCGACAGCAGCTCCGGCTCAGGACTGTCATCATCCAGTGGTTTTTGCGGGACCGGCAATTCGGGGATCTGCTCGTGAAAAAAGTCCAGAAGCTCTTGCAGCAAGCTGTTGACATCGCCGCCGCATCCCCAGATAATCGTCTTGCCGTCCTCATGCTGCACAATCCCGTATAAGAGGTGCTCGACCGTAATATATTCATGCCGGCGTAAAATCGCTTCACGTACGGCTCCATCGACAACCGTCTGCACGTCATGATGACTCATATTTTGAACGTCCTGCACATAAAGCACCGTTGAATCACCGTGAAACCTTATACAGCATACAGCGAGTTCAACGTCAGTCACTTATGGTACTGTCACGCCGGCTCTGCGACACATTTGAGAGGATAATTGTGTTCCCGGGCAAGGGTGCGGGTCTGCATCACTTTGGTCTCTGCAATGTCCCGCGTATAGGTTCCTGCCACTCCTTTGCCTTTTTGATGAACGTCGAGCATGATCTTTTCTGCTGCAGCTCTGTTATGATGAAAAATGCGCTCCAAAATAAACACAACAAAGTCCATTGTGGTGTACTCATCGTTATACAGGACTACGTGGTATGCTGCAGGCTTTCTGGCATCAACGTCATCCTCGTTCAGGACGTCACTGCCGTATTCATAAGCGTATTCACTCATACTGATTTCGTCTCATACTGTTGACGTAATAGTAAGGACAACTTAGACAAAAAACCGTTGGCAGGCGATGGAAACGACGTCAAGGAAAAAAGAAAAAAGCTTGACAACGCGGCATCCACAGGAAACATATAGCCTGACTATCTCGCATTGTTATCATCAAACGATCTTTTCAACACAAAAGACGCCAGTTGAATGCCAAACGATGCCTGCGACTTAGTGTTTTCGTAAAATGTGCAATGTGCCTGTGAACATGGCGCACTAACAAAACAGCCATTCCTGCGGCATGCCTGCCGTTTCCCGGGAATGGCTGAAGAATGTGGCCCGACGTCCTATATAGCAGACGAAACAGCCTGCGGTGATAATTTATTCACTTGGGGCTTCTTTAATCATCTGAATAACATCCAGAGCAATGGAATTCGGGACTGGGAACGTGAGATTGTACTGCACGATTTTCCATTGG